>JAHQWL010000063.1 GCA_029856155.1 Promethearchaeia archaeon | reverse complement strand
ACATTTTTAATGCCAATTTAAGTGGCATTGTGTCAGGAGACATCGGCATTGGTGATTTCATCAAGTCATCGTAAATTTTACGAGTATGATCATAGAATCCTTTTAATTGTTCTTCTTTTCCTGGAAAAGCGGCACATAATTCCTTAAAAAATCGATCGAAATCCTTCCAAAACGTAACAGAAGTATCCCCAAAATGCATTCTATAGTAGCAATCATGGGGGATCATGTCAATTTCTTCTTCTATCTCATTCATAACGAAACGATGTGGAGATGGCCCTTTACCCCATCCAAATAACATTGCTGCGCCAGCATCCATTGCAAATCCCTTGCGTTTTACGGATGAACAAACCCCTCCGGGAATATAATGTTGTTCTACCACTAGGACGTTTAATCCTCTATTAGCGAGTAATGCTCCAGCGGTAATACCGCCGATACCCGCACCTACAACCACTACGTCATAAGAATCTTTAATTATTCCATTATTTATTATTTTCAATTATTTTCCTCTTTGAATTAATTTCTTATACCATAAAATTTTCGTTATTAATTATTCATTATAAGTTCAAATTATTAAGTTAAAAATAATTTTTAACAAAATCTAAACGAGCAATTTCAGGATCTTGTCTATTATTCAAAATGTATTGTTCATATTTTTTATAAAGCTCAAGCATATCATCGTATAATTGGAAATATTTCTCATTTGGAACAATAACAATACTTCGTTGGAAATCTATAAATTTGTTTATAATATCTTCCCAACCTTTTATCATATTTTTAGAATCATAATAAGATTTTGTAGCCCTTAAAGCTGCACCTAATGCAGCTGAATCAGCAAATTCAAAAGCACGTACTTTAGTTTTGAAAATATTAGCTAAAACTTGAAGAATATCTTTATTTGCAGAAGCACCCCCTGTTGCGTAGATTTCTTTGGGTTTTTCTCCAATCCATTTTGAATGAAGTCTCATAGACAAGAATTGGGCTTCAATAATGCCTCTTACATTCCCTTCTAAATCATCTTCATCAAAACCAAAGCAATATACTTTTGGTTGTAATACTTGTGGGACTATTTCAGGAAAAAAGTAAGGTAACATCAACTTTCCGTTATTCCCTGGAGGTGAATTTTTCAAAATCTGAGAAAACTGCTCCCAGTTAAGATGAAATTTGTCTTTAATTTTCTCTCTTGCCAAAGAACCATTTTTATAGCAAATTAAACTCATATAATCTCCTGTCGGAGCCCCAAATACATGACCTTCTCCTTTAAGATCAAGATATAGATCTTGTAAATAGCTAAAATATGTATCGCTTGTTCCAAGACTTATGGCAACTTTTCCTTTTTTAATTAGGCCAACACCAATAAGACTATTCGGATTATCTCCTGACCAAGCTATCAGATTAGTATTTGGATTAAATCCAAATTTCTTTACAAAAAATGAAGAGATGTTTCCAATTACAGTATATGGCTGTGAAAGTGGAGGTAATTTTTCTCTTAAATTAGGTGCGGTTGCTTCTAAAGCTCGCTCATCCCATTGTTTAGTTTTTATATTCATTAAATTCATTCCAGCACCATCACCATGATCGATGGGAGCATTTTTTCCTAACAATATTGAAGCCATAAAAGAGCTGACTAGGTGAATAATTAAGGTTTTCTCGTATAATAAAGGATACTGTTGAAAAAATTTTCGAATTTGAGGCCCAGAAAAGCGTTCAATGGTATTCGAACCCAATAAATTTATCGTAGATTTTAATCCCCCTAATTTTTTGCGAATTTCTTCACATTGTTTAGTAGTACTCGAATCCATCCATATAGGACTTGTTGGACGAGAAAATGAGTTCTTTAATTGAGATACTAATGTTTTATCAGCATCTAATCGCTTAAGGGTTTTTATAAAATCACTATTTAAATATACTGTTCCATGTTGTTGTCCTGAACCAGAAATGGCTTTAATTTCAAAAAGAGCTCTCTTATTATTCTGCATTTTTTCAAACAGTAATTCTAGAGCCTCTACCCACATAAGGGGATATGAATGAACGACTTTTTCATTATCTAAGATTATCGCTCCATTATGTGTATTATAATGGGATAATTCTTCATCAAAGTTGATACTATTCCTATATACTACTTTTTTTAAATTAAAATCAACTATAATACCCGTCAAACTTTGAGTTGAGCAATCTAATCCAAGAAATAAATCACTCATAATAGATCCCCTTTAAGTTCCAATTAAAAAAAAAATGTTATTTTTTATCTCTAAAGAAATGAATTTGTCGCTACCATTATAGCTCTGCATATTTTAAGATATAAATCATCAGATAATTGATTATATTCTTTTTGTATTTTACCCTTAAAATTTAGCTCATTCCAATCTACCATTGCGACAATCCAAGCGTTATTACAAGCCGCAAAAATTTGTTTTGCTTTAAGATCATACTTCTCTGGAGGGACTAAATCATTATGGGTAATTAAACTGAGCGGATCATCAGATACTATACAATCAAGAGCATCCTGAAAAATTTCAATATATTGAACTAAAGATTGTTTTTCAGCAAACTTTTTTATCTTTGTAATCGCAATTATCAATTCTTTATGCCAGTATTCTAATGGTGGATAAACTATTTTGGGGAGATTTAAATTTTTCGAGGTTAAACCATAAGTGACGGTCCAAATTCTCTCTTTACCTTCAAAAGGGTTTACATTCCACCTAACATCCCAAATATCAGAAAGTGGTTTTTTGAATGCTTCAATTATCCATCTCCCCCCTCCTCCTATAAACGAAGCAGACATTCTATCACCCCCAGTAGGTTGAAAATGGATCTTTAGATGTTTAACACCACTTTTTCTTAAGTACTCAAACCATTCATTAGGAGTATTTGCTAAAAGAATCTCTTCTGATGTCTCTCCATTAGAAATCAATTCTATAAAACTAATTTTTTTACATGAATCAGTAGTAGAATGATTAAGATCTAAACTTATGGATTGGTTAGTTAAATACGCATTACCATAAGAAGTTAGGGTAACCATTTGAGCTAGTTCAGTATTCATATATTTAAATCAATTACATCCTTTAAAAAATTAGTTGGGGACTTATCAAGTTGAGATTAATTTTCCTCATTCTAATTCTTAGGATTTAATCCTTTCACCAAGTTTATAATAGTTGAAGTCACCCCCTGTAGTCCAAATAATTGGATGAATATTCCTCCAATCGAGTTTAATATCACCTTCTTCTTCAATTGTATATTGTTGATTTACATAAGATTTAATTACTTTGCCAATAATTCCTTCACCATCGCCATAGTCGAGGATTTCATATACTTTACATTCTATATTTACTGGACATTCACGAATCATTGGAGCTGTTTTTAATTCTCCGTAAAAATTATCAAAGAGAGAACTTTTATCAATATCTCGTCCAGATTTACTTCCACAAATTTTGGTTTTTTCCACTAAATCGTCTGAAGGGATATTTACACTAAAGGTCATATTCTCATGAATTCCGATTGCAGTATAGCGTTTTGGATATAAACTGAAGAAAATATATTTTCCAAAAACAAACGGACAACTATATCCAATTACTAGATAATTTGGCTTATTATTTACATTTGCTCCAACCAAAATTACGGGTAATGGACTTAAAAGATTCCCATCAATAATTTGTTTATTTAAGATTTCTTTATTCATTTGAATCAAAAAAAAGTTGTATTAATATTATTATTTTTTATAATTTTTTCCTATCTCAAATGCCGGTGCAAGCTTTTCTCCGACTCTCCAATAATTATTTAGAGAATATGTATATGTTTTAAATTTAGCAATATCTGGTATTCCTTCTGTTAAAATATTCTCACCAGCATAAGCATTTACTACTTTTCCGATAAAAATTTCGTGGCCTTCCTCAACTTCCACTAAATCTTTTATCTTAATGGTTTTAATTACCTCACATTCTAGATTTAGTGGCGAGAGACTTGCCATCGGTGCTGTTTTTAGATCCCCGTAAAAAATATCAAAAACTTCTGATTTATCAATTTCTTTCCCTGAAACTATACCACAATAATCAATAATTTCTGCCAAATCTTCCGAGGGGGTGTTAACGCTAAATGTTCCATTTTCCTTAATTCCAATATTTGTATAATGAGTCTCATAAGAAGCTATTGAAATTAATGGTGGCTGACTTTCAACAATACCGACATAAGCAAGGGTCTCAAAATTCGGTTTTCCCTTCACATTTGCCCCGATAAGAGCGATTGGCATAGGAAATAAATATGCTCTGGGAGGTATTTTACTTTTATTCATTATATCACTCTTTTAAGATCTATGCATATTATAGGATTTGATAACATAAATAGATGAATTTATTGAACTTAGAATGAACTTTAAACCGATATTCAGTTTTTGAATTGTATTTTTTCAACAATATTCATGATCTCATCAATTTTCAGCAGAAATAATGGTTTGATAATGGAGTTTAAAAACTTTAATAGAAAATAAGTATTAACCAAAAAGATTATTTTAAGTCTCAAACTATAAATATTGGAAATTGATAAATTATCAATTATTGAGTAAAAACTTCAAATGACTGAAACTAATGAATTAGCTGTTAATGGAGAAACAAAAAGAATTTTGTTTCAATCTATGGAATTAATAATGAACAATATTAAAGCTAACATTGATCATTTAGACAAGAATTTCAAATATACCAGTAAATTTATTGATTTAGTCCATGATGGTTTAATAAATAATCGTAGATTTTTCTTGTTAGCTTCTGGTAGAAGTGCCTTTATTTTAGAGTGTTTTGCGACCCGTTTAGTGCATCTGGGGGCTGAAGTGTATATCGTTACAAACTTAGCAAGCATGCCAGCATTACGAAAACAAGATATCTTGATTGTACTTTCTGGATCTGGAACTACAGGAATTGTTGTTAGCTTATTAAACAACTATGTAAATACAGTTAAACCTTATGGAATAGTTACTATAACGAGCCATCCCGAAACGGTAATTGGGAGGATAGGTGATATAACTATTAAATTAAAAGGAAGAAGTAAAAGAGATAAGGCAGTCGGAGATACAGCAGTTCTTGCACCTGAAGGCACGATGTTTGAAATTGCCGCTTTCTGTTATTTAGATGCTATAATAGCAGAATTAGCAATAAAAATGGGTAAAACAAATAAAGATTTACTAGAAAAACATTCACAAAATACTTAAATCAATTTATAACTTTATTTTTTAGTTATATTTTTTTATATAATTATGCGCCGATTTATAGTGTTTTTACAAGAATTTTACTTCGATGAATAAAAATCTCCAAATCGGCGCACACTTTACATAAGCAATGCCCCAATTGCTGCACAAAATTCAGAATTTTTTATGAATATCGCTTTTTTTTTATTAACTTTACATATCAAGGATAGGATTTTCTTCAAAATCTTATTTTCTTTTAAAAACCCTCCACAAAAGACGATATCTGTCACATTATTATTCTTAGCCATAATTGTAGCAATTGTACCTAAATTCTCGCCGATAAGGCAGATTATAGAATTAATAAAGTCCTCCTTATTTAAAGATTTGATATTAAAAAACTCATTAATCTTACCTAATGAAGCAGCAGTGAATTCTCTAAATAATAAATCGACTCTATCGTCATCGGGTGAGTATATGTCAGAAACCTTTAAATCCACATTATATCTGTTTCCTTTCTTCGCAAGGTTTAAAGCTTCTTCATAATCATTCAGATTAAATAGAACTTTAATTAAACCCATAAAAAAACCGCCTCCAAGCGCAGAACCACCTAAATGTTTACATGTATCATCATTTAAAACCATTGATGTTCCGGTACCTATAGTTACTATTAATGCTCGCGGGAGTTCTTTCCTTTTTTCCACTTTATAGAGGAATTCGATCCCCTTAACATTTGCTTCGAATTCATTTATTATCTTTGTTTCAAAATTTTTTGAATATTCTTTATGCAAATTAAAGCTCTTTCCCCCAGTAAAGCTAAGAATATTTGCTTGACCTCTTTTAGAATTTAAAAAATCTTTAATCCTTAGAATACTAGTTTGAGTTGGAAAAGAAAAGAAAGTTAATTCTTTACCTTCTAAATAAACTATTTTCGAAAGACTTTGTCCCATATCGATTCCAATTCTATCTAATGGAATTTGAATAGTATTCTCGCTAATAATAATTTTTGACATCCTAGTTATCACTTAACTTAAAATTCAATACTTTCATTATTTTATATTATTAATTTAATATATGAATTTTGTAATATTTTTTCATGCTTACCCATTCAAAATCGAAGAAACTTGAAGTCGCTATCAGTAAGGCTAATTCCCCAAAAGAAAGTTTACTAAAAGGGATTGAAACACTTGGAGGAATTTCTAGATTTATTGATAAAGGTGACCAAGTTTTTATAAAATTTAATTTAAATTTGCCGGGAGGTTTTCCTACAAATACCAATTTTGAGGTTTTGGAAGAACTTATCAAATCTTGCAAGGAAGGAGGGGCTAGTAAAATCTCTTTGGGTAGTTTTCCTGTGAAAGGAATTCCAATCAAAGTCCTTTCAGATATACTAAACTTGAAAGATTATTTTAAAACTATTGGCGCAGAGTTGGCATTTCTAGACAATAGCAACTATTATGATAAGAAAGATTTAAGCATAGAACAATTGAAAAAAATAAAAAGAGATTCCTTTACAAATGTTAAAATAAATAATAATGATTATCCTATCCCTAATATATTTCTTAATTCAAATAAATTTATATCTGTTAATCAGATAAACGTAAATCCCTTATTCAAATTCAATTTATCCTTATTAAATTCATATTCTATTATTCCAGCAAAATTTCGTAAAATTGGAAAAAAGCAGTATAATATTGTTGAATATAATTCTGCTGATCAATATAAAAAAGATACTATATCAAATATTTTAAATATATTTACAATTAAGCAACCTGATTTAGTAATTAATGATTTATTTTACTTATTAGAAGGTGCTGGTCCGTTTATCTATAAAGATTCTAAAATTAAAAAGACTAATTTAATGATTATAGGAGAAGATGCGATTTCGGTTGATCTTATTACTTTAAAAACATTAATGCTTGAAATTAATGATTGTGAAATAATACAACAAGCACAAAGCAAAAATTTCAATGTACCAAAAATTTCAAATATTAAAGTTCTTGGAGAAAAAATTGAAGAAAATATAATAAATGTTGATTTCTGCGTTTCAAAAATTGAAGATATTAAAATAAAAAATATATCCATATGTTCGGGTAAATATTGCTCTGGATGTTTCAATCAAGTTTACCATTTGCTAAATTTCATGAAAACATATATGGTAAAAGATTTAAAATATAATCCGACGAACACTTTTTTAATCGGTGAAAATCCAATTGAACCAGAAAAAATGGGAAATTTTATTCTATTTGGAGATTGTGCAATAAATAGCACAAAAAGCTATAATTTTAGAAAATTAATAATTGAAGCTAAAAAAAATCTCATAGGGGAAGCAAAAAATAAGCTTTTTAAAAAACCTAAGGCGAAAAAGAAACCTAAAATCAAGGAAAAACCAAACAAAAATATTTTGGAATTACCCGGGTGTCCCCCCGATATTTTCAACTGTTTAGAATTAATAATGAATTATTATGGAAAGGAAAATGTTCCTAACTTAAACTTGCTTACAAAAATGAATGAATTTTGGTTCAAGGGGAAATTAAATGATGAATTAAAGAACTGGGAGGCGCTTTAATTAATTGATTAACAAAAGATTTAAAGATAACTGGTCAAAAATACTAAGTTTCAATAAGAAAAGAGATATATTGGACGAACCCGAAAAAGTAAAGGAAGTTGTAAGAATACCATTAAGTCCCATAACTATAAATCCAAATATCTTATATCATTTTTTTGAAATTTTGTATCCGAAATTTATTAATGACCAACAGAACATTCTTGATATAATTGTAGATGTAGTTGATAAAAAAAATAGAATATTAGGTTTATTTTTATATAAGACTAAAAAGGCGGGAATTCACGAAACTGTAGAAATTTTACCGGATAAACTATTTAAGATTAAAAGTTTAGAAATTGAAAAGTTAGATGACATATTTAGCAAAGTACAAAGTGCTCTATTGAAGGAAAAAAATATTCAAATTTCATCAATTCGTATATTCAAGAAAGAAGCTATTGATTTAATAAATAAACATTGTGAAAAGATTGAGGAAATATCCCTTTATGAGTTTCTAAATCGAACTATGAATTTAATTCATAAAATCTTAGAAAAAGATTTACTTTTAATCTACCCCGAACCAATTATCTTTTATTTTCTTAAAAGCGTTGTAAAATTATTAAATAAAATACAACTCAGTAACCTCTTTAAATTCATTGAAGAAATTTTACCTGAGTTCAATATATCTCTACTAATAGACGGAAATATAACAAAATTAATTACTCTTTTACAAAAAAAAGTTTTAAAATCTGGAAAATCAGATTTAACATTAAAATTCTTTTCTCCTGAAGAATTAGGAATTATTCTAAATGATTCAGAAATAAAAAATAATTTAAATATTATACTAGAAAAATTAAAAACTGAGAAGGTCTATTATCTAAATCAGAATGATATTATATCCTTCATTTCAGACCTTTTCGAACTTTTAATTCCTATAACAAAAGAAAATCTAAAATTCTTATTTCAAAAAGCACTATTTGGATACCGTAGTTTTGAAAAACATTGGGATATGGTACCAAGACCTACTATCTACAATAATCTAGTAAGATTTTTAATTAGACTTATTGGATTCAATTTAAATCTTAAAAAAATTTCTCATTGGGCAATTCCAGAAGTGATTTTCAATTATATTGATTTATATTTTGGATTGAATTCTAAAATCCTACTTTTTATCTCAGATCTCAACAGAACTAAAAAAATTAAAGGTTCTCAAGATAATATTTTAAAGAATTCCTGTGTATACACAATCTTATTAGAATTTGAAGATAGTAGATTGGAAAATATAAGAGTAATTAATAAAGAAAAACTCTTTTCAGATATTAATTCTAATTCATTATCTTCAATTAGAAGAGCCTCAATAGAAAAATTTGGTTCTCCCTCAGTTATTATTATTCTCGATAAATTAATACTTCAGAATATAGTCAAGAATTTTATATTTAATCACTCCAAATTTTCTTTTATCCCTAGGTTTAAGACGTTAAAGTTATTGAAGAATGAAAAATATTTTAAAATGTATCCAGAGTTTCCGTTCTATAAATTAATAAAAAAGAAGAGATCGATATCCTTATTGAAACTCTCACTTCCAATCATAATTGATAAATTTGAATTTTAAAAGATTTAGGATGATGATTAACACATTTAAATGATTTTTTTATCTTATTTTATAAAACCTTTAGAAACTAATAATTCTGCATTCAAAATAGCACCACCCGCTGCTCCTCTTATAGTATTATGACTTAAAGATACGAATTTATAATCAAAGACATTATCTTCTCTAAGTCTACCCACTGTGACCGCCATTCCTTTATCGTTATCTCTATCCTTCTTCGGTTGGGGTCTATCTATATTTTCTAAATAAATTATTGGTTGGGCGGGGGCAAAAGGCAAATCTAACTCTTGAGGTATCGATTTAAAATTCTTCCATATTTTAATTATTTTATTTTTTTCAGGTATTTTATCTGTGAATTTTACATTAACCGAAGCTGTATGACCATCAATAACAGGAACTCTAGTGCAAGTAGCACTGATTTCTATTGAATCATAATTTATTATACCATCTTCTCCAACAGTTCCAAGAATTTTTAAAGGCTCTCTTTCAGTTTTTTCTTCTTCTCCATCAATATAAGGAATAATGTTATCGACCATATCCATAAATGACACACCAGAGTATCCTGCTCCAGAAACGGCTTGAAGTGTTGTGATTATTAATTTGTCTAATTTATATCCTGCTTTTTCTAATGCATAAATTGGAGTAAGATAGCTCTGTAATGAACAATTAGGTTTAACGACTACGAATCCTTTTTTAAATCCTCTTTTTTTTTGCTGGATTGGAATTACGTTTATATGTTCATAGTTAATTTCTCCAATTATCATCGGAACGTCTGGAGTCCACCTATGTGCTGAGTTATTCGATATAACAGGGATACCTTTTTCAGCATAATTAAACTCTAAATTTTTTATATCTTCTTTATTAGGAAGACTTATCGCTGAAAACACAAAATCTACCTCATTACTCATTGAATTAATATCTTGAACATCTCTAACAATCAGATCTTTTAAATTGTGAGGAATTGAAATTGCCATTTGCCATTTTTGTTCAACTGCTTCTTTATATGTTTTATTTGCTGATCTAGGAGATGCTGCTACATCAATAATTTGAAACCAAGGATGATTTTGTAATAATCTAATATAATTCTGTCCCACAATGCCAGTTGCTCCTAATATCCCAACGTTTAATTTCTTCATCCAAAAACCTTGAATTATTAATTTAATTTTTAGTTTTGAAAATATTGATTAATTTTTAGATAATAATCTATGTCAATTTAAAAGTTTTTGTTCTTAACAATTATAATTTTATTAATTAAAAAAAAAAAATAATACAGTAATAATTAATATTGATAAATTATTTGAAAAAATAAAAATGAATTCTAAATAAACAGTAATTACTCCATTAACCAAATATTTTTTATAATTAATATGTGATATCTATGCCAGGACCCTTTGATGTGCTTGAAAAAGAAGCTGAACGTCTTGAAAATCAATCTAAAGAAGAATTTAATAGAAAAAATTTTATAATAGCAATTTCACTTTTAGAAGAAGCTAAAGAATTTTACTCGAAACTAGGATTTCAAGGAAAAATTGAAATGCTTAAACAGCGTATAGCGAGATTAAAAAATTTAGTCAAATTTGAAAAACAAGATACTCTAGAACACACTAAAAGTGAGCAAGATTTCCAGAAACGTGTTCAAAAAGTTATAAGTGAAAAGCAAAGATATGAAGAAAAACAAGTAGAAAATCAAAAAGCACTAACTCCAGAAATGAAACAAAAACTTGAAAAAATAAAATTATTAAGAGAAAAAGCTGAAAAAGAAGAGAAACTAAACAAATATTCAAGAGTCTTAGGAAGATATGAATATATATTAGAATTATATAAATCGATTCCAAGAGATATAATGGATACAAGAAACGAGATTCATGAGTTAGAAAAAAAAATATCGTTTATTAGAACAAAAATATAGATGTTAAACTTACTTTTATTTATTAAAATAGTAACTAAATTTCTATGAAAAATCCTTTTAGTGAATTTTATCACGTACCAAATTCAAAAGAATTATTAGATATTGCCTTTAAAAAGAGTATGAAGAGCTCCGCTCAAGTCTCTAAAAATGCTCCAATTCTTATTAAGGCAAAGAAGAAAGAATCTAAGCGAATACAAGTAGCTATAGAAGAACTAATAGATAGAATTCTAAAAATAATAAAAATGGTACCGATTATTGATGATCTTCCAGATTTTTATAGAGAATTAGCAAGTATTTTAGTTGATATTGATGAATTGAAATTGACCTTAGGCAAATTAAATGGTATTTTACCCGTTCTTAGTAAAATTGAAAGGGAACACCTTAGTAGATTAAATAGAATCGAAGCTCCAAAAGAGGGTGATCAATTAAGAAGATCTGCTTTTGGGAGGGTCTCTTCCATCATAAATAAGCAAAACAAAAATCTTGAATATTTAAATCAAATAAGAGGAAATTTAAAAGAAATACCTGCAATTGATTACACGTTGCCATGCATAGTTGTTGCTGGTTATCCAAATGTGGGAAAAAGTAGTATTGTAAAAAATATCTCCACTAATAAAAAGATTGAAATTAAAGAATATCCATTTACAACTAAAAAGTTGAATATGGGCCATTTAGAAATTGAAAGACGATTTCACAAAACCAAAATACAATGTTTAGATACTCCTGGCATTTTAGATCGACCCATGGCAAAAAGAAACAAAATAGAATTACAGGCAATTTTAGCACTAAGATTGATATCTGATTTAATTCTATTTGTATTTGATCCAACTCCTGCTTCTGGATATGATGTTGATTCTCAAATTGAATTATTTAATGAAATTAAAGAAAATTTTTCAAAAGAAAGAAAAATTGAAATTATTATTATATTTAATAAAATAGATTTGGCTAAAGAGTCAGAAATTGCATATTTAAAAGAAAAATTAAATCTTATTGATGGTCAATTTTATTTAACAAATGCACTCTCCGGGGAAAATTTAGATAAACTAATTAGTGATTTAAAAGAAAGATATGCAGAAAAAAAATGATTTCCTTATCTTAGGACTCGATATAGGAGGTGCAAATACCAAAGCAAGTCTTATTTTATTCAGGAATTTAGAGATTATTAAATCTGATTCATATGTCGAATATTTTCCTTTTTGGGAAAAGAACTTAAATGATATACCTAAAATGCTAAAAAGAATCATCTCGAATCTTATTGATAAAAATGGTTATACTTTAAATAATGTCCTTAACATCATAATAACAATTACAGCAGAACTATCTGATGCATTCCAAACAAAAAAAGAAGGTATTTTTACCATTTTAAATGCGCTCGAAGCTGTTTTTGATAGGGAAAGATTGAAATTTATTACTAATAGAATTAAATTTGTAGATTATGAAACCGCTAAGTCTGATTACTCCTCAATTTCAGCCACTAATTGGGTCTCAACCGCTTTATTCCTTGGAAAATTTATATCAGATTGTATTTTAATCGATGCAGGATCTACAACTATTGATATTATTCCTATTCTTAAATCAGTTCCCGTTCCACAAGGAAAAGATGATATTTCTCGTCTAATAAATCATGAGTTAATCTATACCGGAGGTCTGAGAGCAACAATACCTTCTATAACTCACCATGTTCCTTATAAAGGCAAAGATATACGCGTTTCATTTGAAAAATTTGCACTAATCTCTGATGTTCATAGAATTCTAAACCATATTTCAGAAAAAGATTACATTAATGACACTGCTGATAATCGCTCCAAATCATTATACGACTGTTATGCTCGCCTTTCTAGAGTAATCTGCATGGATATTGAAACAATTTCAAAGCAAGATTTAAACCTTATAGCTAATTATATTTACCAGAAGCAATTAGATATTATCAAAAAAGAAATTAGAGCTTTTATGAATAATCTTATTATAAGATTCAAAGAATTTAAAGGTAAACCTAAATTTGTAATAACTGGCTTGTCTGCTGATTTTCTTATCAGAAATACCCTTCAAAATTTAGGATTTAGAAATATTTTAAGTTATGAGGAAATAACTTCTATTCCTAATCATATCAGCTCATCAGCGTTTGCAGTTGCGGGAGCATTTTATTATCAATTATGATACACATATAATAATATGAAGCACAAAACTGTCATATTTAAAATTGGAGGAAAAATATTAGAGGATTTTGATAACCTAAATTCAACAATTTCCCAATTAAGGCAATTATATAAGAAAAAATTAATCTCGAATGTAATTTTAATACCTGGAGGCGGCTCATTCGCTAATTTTATTAGGAATGCATATAGTGAATTGAGGTTCACTGAAGAGCTTGCTCATTGGATGGGAATTATTTCTATGAATTATAATGGATTAGAATTAATTAAAAAATTTCCTAATTTAGAAGTTACTGAAGATTTTAATCGGTTGAAGAATTTAAAAAACTCGTTCTTTTTATTTTTACCCTTTCAGTTTCTAAAAAATAATGATAAGTTACCACATAGTTGGGATGCCACTTCTGATTCAATAGCTCTATTTTTAGCAAAAGAACTGGGATTGAATGAATGCTTTTTAATTAAAGATGTAGATGGGATATTAAATAACAATAATCAAGTAATTAAAGAAATCTCAACTTTGGAATTTAAGAAAATGAAAGAATTGGGAAAATTAGCTGAATTAAAATCTGATAGTGAAGAATTAAAGGAAAGATCTAAACCAATAGACTCATATTTAATGATTCTAATAGAGAGATATAAAATTGCATGTATTATTCTAAATGGATCAAAAAATAAAACTCGAATCTTTAAATATTTTCAAGCGGTCAAACCAGAAGAAGAAATTTATACTAGAATTAAATAAAAAGCTTTACAAGTAAATTAAATGGGGTATGATGACATTTTTATTATGAGATGTTATTAAAATTAAAGTTTTAATTAAATTGAACCTAAATTATAATTAATATAATTTTTAAAGTCAATATAAATCAAGAGTCAAATCAAAATGGATATTGAAGAAATGAAAAAGAATGCAGACTTTCTTATAAACAACATGAAAGGGATGGACATTCCTGGTTCTACAACTGTAAATATTAGATATAGAAATATGGTTAATTTTGCTAAAGTTTACGGAATAACAGATCCTAAATATGTTGGGCTAGAAGAAGAAGGAGTTGTTGCATGCCATGCCTTTGCAAATTACTTTACAATTAAAGCGATTTATAAATTATTACTTGGATTTAAATTAAATCAAGATGGTAAAGAACGCGGAATTATGCTTGATCCCGGTAAACTTTTGCATGCCGGTAATCGTTATAATTGGGAAGGATGTGTTGATGTTAAGCCTGGAGATAAACTTACTGTTACAGGAAAATGCACTGATGTAAAGTTAATAGAAAAAAATATGATGTTATTTGCTGATTTTTTAGTACATGTTAAAAATCAAAATGACGAGCCAGTTTGTAATATTACAATTTCAGCTGGACTTGGTAAAGGAGGGTATTAAAATGGTTAAAATCTCAGATTTAAGAGTTGGACAAGTATTAAAAAATGAATTTGAGGGAATCACAAGAGATTTACTAAAGCAATATGCTAAAGCTTCTGGAGATACTAACCCTATCCATACTAATGATGCTATAGCAGAGAGAGCAGGACTTAAAGGAGTTATCGGCCATGGACTTTTTGGGTATGGTCTTGCATTAAAGATGTTTGAGGATTATTTAGAGCAAGGGGTTCAAGGAAATCTAATAGAGCTATATTTTAAAATGGTTGGGATGGTCAGATGCGGTGATCTTCTAATAACTGAGGCAACAGTCAATAGGATCGAAGGAAACCGAGTTTATTTTGATGTAAAGCAAATAACCATAACTAAAGTTGATATCAAAGATAAAGATGGTAAGGTTATAAAAAAATTTGAAGCAGGAGAACGAGGTTACATATCTGAAAAGGATATTAAGAGAAATTTGATTCATGAAAAAGAAGTAAAAGAAGGAATCTTAACCTTTCGAGAAAGAACCGCTAACGAAGGAACAGCTATAGTTGATTTCTATAAATAAATTATCTTTTTTTTTAGAATTTACGAATGTTTGTTTTTACTTTATTTATAATAAATTTCTGGATTTATAAACCCATGATCTTATAGTAGAAGGAGGTTTATAGGGAAAACATTTATAATAAAAGCTAAGAGACTCGTCTGGCTGAGTTCTAAAGAAATCTAAAAATTCTTGAAAACCAAGAATTTTTTTTAACATAAATTTAATTTTTACGTAAATAATTCAAACAAAAAATTACTAAGTTTGAAAGAAAATTAACTAATTTTTCATTGGTATCAAAAAATTCCATTATAGATAAATGATGATATAAAATCGCATTGATAAGATTATAAATAATAATAAACATTTCAACCAATTTATCCTCAGGTACTTGTTTAAAGCTTTCATTTGTTTTCCTTAATTTCTGTGCCATATCTTTGAAAAAAGTAAAAACTTCCTCTTTTTGTGACTTAAGCAGATTTTTATCAGATTGTATAGCAGATCTAAAAGCTATTATGTATCCTTTGTTTTCAAGATGATTCTTATATAATTCTAAAATAAAATGATTAAGAAATTCTCTAATGTTCTCATTGTTAATGCTTATTAAGTCTATTCTTTCGAAAAAATTTTTCATTGATTCTTCAAAATATTTTCTTATTATATCTTCTTTCCCTTTAGGAAAATATTTATATATCGTACCTATACTAATCTTAGCTGATTTTGCTACATGATTTGTGCTTGTTTTATGATATCCTCTTTTTAAAATTAGTGTGAAAAATGTTTTATAAATCAAATCTATTTTTTCTTGTTTATTTCGAGAAAATTTTTTATGAGACATAATAGTAATAATAAATGAGCAATTACTCATAAAGTTTATAAGTGAGTAAATACTCACTTATTATAATATAATTAAAACTAATATTTAAATATGATTCAAGAAACTGTAATAAAATTTAATAAATCCAATGATCAAAACGATCTTTCTAAAGTAGAAAGTATTATTTCTCCTATTTTTTCACGAAAAAGTAAAGAAGAAAAGCACTTTCGCGAAAAAATAAAGACTTCATTATTGGATGCTATGAAAAATGTGGGAACTAATTCTTTTAAAAGAAAAGCTTTTTGGTTTTATGTAAATAAAACTATCACTAACGGTTTGAAAAAGGGAGAGCCATTAATAAAAGTTGAAGAGAGTTTACGAAAGTTTATCAGAAAGTATGTGGATAGAGAAAAAGATATTAAGTCTCAAGAATTTAAATTTGCTAAAATGCGGTTTGAAAATATTAAAAACTACATCGTGGGAGATAAAATACTTGATCTGGGTGCGGGGAATGGTCTTTTAGCATTAGAAATTAAGAAACAACTTGAAAAAGAGGTTTTACTGGTTGATGTTGTAGATTATAACTATACAGATCTTCCTGTAATTGTATATAATCCTGAAGATAACCTACCTATAGCTAACGAGGAAGTAGATACTACTATTCTTTACAATGTTTTACATCATGCGAGTGATCCTGAACATCTATTGCATGAAGCAACGAGAGTTACTAAAAGACGCTTAGTGATCAAAGAAAGTTATATTGAGGAAGAGAATATTAAGATAACTAACAGTTTTGTTGATTGGTTTTATAATCGAGTAATTGGTGATGAAGACATAAATGTTCCTCTTAATTTTCTTAAAATTAAAGCATGGGAGAATCTTCTCAAATCATATGGTTTTATCGTAATTGAAACCAAATATGTTGGTATAGATGAACCAGCTGTACCAGAACATCATGTTTTTATTATTGCTGAAAAATCCTAAGTCAAATCAAACCTAGTAGTCCAATTATTTAATGGATCATTATCATCAATATAAATAGGAGATCCTGTTAGATTTTTTGATCCTTTGGATGTGAAACTCATGATTTCATTGAGTTTGTTATTAATTTGAAGTGTATATATTTCGAATCTTTATAAAGAATTAATTCATCTATAAATTCAGCATATCCTTGCTTAACTATTTCCTTAATTATATCTGGCTTTCCATTTTGAAAATGATAATAAAGCGTGCCTATACTAACATCAGCTTTTCTTGCGATATGATTTGTAGTTATCTTATTATAATCTTTCTCTTGTATCTATTATTCTATCTTTCGCATTTCTATCATTCATATGAACTCGCTTATCTTGCTACTTTGCATCTCTTTATGATCGGAATCGCTATCTATATGATTATTGCCTCAATTCCTCTTATGCTTAAGAAAGGATGGGACTATGGACGCATCTGTAAAGAAAGACAACTTAATAAAGAATATAAGAAAAATAAAAACCAAACATAATTTTGTATTAAATTTTATTTTTTAGATTACTAAATTTTGAATAGATTAAGAGGAAACTTTTATGTATAGATTTATTCTTTGAACTATATTTGGAATTTATAGGTTCTATGAGGTCCATAACTCACAAATAAATTTTTTTTTGTTCTTCACATAATTATTTTAAAAGATTTTTATACTAGTTTAATAGAAAAAATATTTGAAGGATTAATTTATAAAAACATAATTTTAACTGCCGTTTTGACAACTCGAGAACCAATTGATCATCAAGAACCATTGGATACTGAAAAAATAGAGAGTTTAATATTAAATGGGTATAACGAGAAAGCAGCTGAAGAAATATTTAGTTTAATAGAAACTTATCAAAATCATTCTGATAAAGAGTTAATTTATCGAAGCCTCAGCTTATTAAATTTAGTCTGTGATAAGTCACCCGTCATTTCAGAGAGAGTAATAAAAAATATTTCTCATTTTATTAATGATTCAGATTCTTGGATTAGATTAGTCTCATTAGAAATATCATATCAAATATGTTTATTTAGACCAAATTTACTAATTGAATCAATAGAGAAAATTAGAGGGAGATTATACGATCAAGATCCATCTGTAAGAAGATTAACAGTAAAGATCATTGGTAATCTAATATTATCTTTACATATTGATACAAACAAATTGTTAGAGATAATTGAAGAATACACTGAAAAATTAATGGATAATGATTGGAAAGTAAAATTATATGTAATTAAGACTATCCAAAAAATTTTAAATCAAGATTATACAAAAATTCAGAATTTAGAACCTTTATTATCTATGGTAATCATTAATCTAAGGGATGAAGACGATGATGTGGCTAGAGCTGCGGCAGAACTTTTAAAAATTCATGGAACTTATTTTCTTTCGAAAGAAAAAATTTTCTATATTTTATTGAATCTCCTTTATAATGAAGAAAATAGAGTTAAAGAGCTAATTATTTGGCTATTTGGAGAAATTGGGAAGGAAAAATCATCAGAAATAATCTCAATAATTCCAAAATTGATTAACTTATTAAAAGAAAAAGATTATCGTATTCAATTGAAAGTTATCGAAGCGCTAGTAACCATTGCTGAAAATAATTTCGATCAGATTTGGGCGAATCTTTTACATTCTATGTTAGAAGCAAGCAGCTCTAATTATAGAAATTCATTAATTAATGCAATCTTCCATCTAAGTCGTAAGAATATAACTGAAATATTCCCTTATTTATTTGAAGAATTGGAGAATCCGTCTGAAAATATAAGAGAAGGTATTGCACTCGTTTTTCAACGGTTATTCGAAGAATATCAGATTGAATTAGAAAATGAAATTACTAAAATTCTATATCAATTAGAATCACGGTTTTGGAGAGAAAGAAAAAAAACTATTAATCTACTGCAACAAATTTGTTTCATTTTAGAAAACAAAAAGATCGCAGTCTGGATTACAATTGAATTGAGTAATGCTTTAAATATTGAAAAAGATCCAGAAGTCAAAACTGAAATCATTTATACATTAAAAAATATTAGAGTGAGCTTTCCAGATATAGATGAAGCTATTAAAAGAATTAATAATGAATTATCAATTTTTCATAAGACAATTATCGAATTCCAGAAAATACCTGCCCAATTTAGAGAGAAATTAAATTCATATATTGAAAATTTTAAATTTAACGATACAGAGATCCAGTTAAATGAAAAATACAATAAAATTTTAAAAAAAATTAAAAAGTTTTCCCACCTAATTAATAGATTTGAGTATAAAAGATTAGCTTTTGATTTAATCGAAGAATGGGAAGAAACTAGAGTACAAATAATTGAAGAATTAAGCATTATTAAAGGTTTTATCTCTGAAATTTGTGAAGAGAAAAAAGCTGAATTTGTGTCTAATTTGAAAGAAAATATTAATACAATAATTAAACGTATTAATATTCTAAAAGCGGAATTTGAGTATGTGAAAGAAACCAAGTTTGAAGTTAAATTAGATGAAAATCTACCTCAAGTTGGGTTTGCTTATATTGAAGAAGAAAAATTGGTAAATATCACCCAAATTAGGAAAAAGCTATTTAAATTGGATGGGGAAATTAGAGAAATATTAATCACAAATGTAGAATTCAACGAGATATTTAAAAATCTTTTACAAAAATGGGTTGCAACTAAAATTGAAATTCAAGAATATCTAAATGATTTAGATCGTCAAATTAAATTAATGAAAGACAAATTAATTGAATATGAAGAAGCAGAACCTATAAGCAGTGCACGTGTTAAATCTAAAATGATTAATGGGATTAGTAATGAACTAAGTATTCAACTCCTTCAAGGACATATCCAATCTATTATTACAGAAAGAATTGACGGAATGAAAAAATTTAATAATGATTTTAATAACCTCAGTTCTAAACTGGAATTTTTATTTAAAAAAGACGAATTTTCAGATGCTAGGAAATTATTAGAAATGAATTCAACACAAGTTCAAAACTTTATTGAAGATACAGAAAAACAAATTAGTACAATCATCGGTAATGAAAAATCCTTTGAAGATAATAATGTCTTTAATTTATATATTAGACCTTATATCACCAAGTTTAATTCTTCGAAAGAACTCCTAATAAATCGATTAAAAACTTTTAACCGAAAATCGAATAATAAACTTTATCTAAACCAGTTGAAATACTACTCGAAAATATTGAATCCAATTAAACTAGACCTTTTATCTTCCTATATTCACTTAGATATTGAGCGATTAAAGGATCTTATTCTTAAGTTTATAAATAAGAATAAACTCAATGCAAAAATTATTAATGACAAACTCTATTTCCAGCAGATAGAATCGGAATTGCCTGACTCAAAAGAAATTCTCTTCTTTAAAAATATTAAAACAATTGGAAATGAGATTTACCTAAACTTTAAATTGACAAATCCTTCAAACTTTGATTTTAAAGATTTACAAATATCACTAAAGGTACCCTCTTATCTTAATTTTCAAAGAAAAGAAAGCTTTCCTAAGTTTCTCCAAGTAAATGAACTTAAACCAGGAAATATTTTTAAATTTAATTATGTTCTAAAAGTAGATAAAAGAAAAGAGCTGAAAAAAAATCTGTTTGACCCAACAGCAGATGAAATTAAACTTGATCTTTATTATAGAGATCAATTCAATATTTATAGAAAATCAACGAAGCATATTGATCTCTTTATACGCTAATATTTCGAATTATATTTGAAACCTTTAAATTATCTCATAAAGTTATTTTGGACATTTATTTTTAATTAGATTCACTTATTGAAAATTTAAATAAAATATTTGGAAAAAATTAATATATTCATCTCTTCTTTTTAGTTCTAGCAAAATCAATTAAAATTTTTTTATCTATCGATCTTTTTAATAGATTGTTTCGAAAAAATTAATAAGTAATTTAAATTTCTTCAATTGCCTTCTTATTGGGAAATATCTAAATAAAAAAGAGAATAGTTGTGAGGTGAAAATGGAAAGGTCAGATTATAGACTTACCAAAGATGTAAAGATACACGGATGAAGCTGTAAACTTGGACAAAAAGATCTAAATACTTTATTAACTAATGTAGGACTCGCTAGAGCCAGTGAGGATGCTGCTATTATTCCAATACCTCATAGTGACTTGGTTCTTGTTAAAAATATCGATATATTTACACCTATTATAGATGAACCCGAAATTCAGGGTAAAATTGCTGCATGTAATGTAACAAACGACATATTTGCGATGAATGTGCCTGAGATCTCAGGAATGCTTATATTCTTAGCCATAAGTACTAGAACTCCAATAGAAATTGCTGAAGGGATTCTAAAAGGTATAAAATATTTTGTGGAAGAGAAGATAAATTCTAAAGTGGTCGGGGGGCACACGATTTATAGCGAATGGCCATTAATGGGCGGTGAAGCTTCTGGATATGTACATAAAGATTCAATTATTCGAAAACAAGGAGTAAAGAGAGGAGATAAATTAATTTTAACCAAACCGATAGGATTACAAGCAATCATGGCCTCATATAGGCTTCTTAAGGATTTTCCAGAAATGCTTGAACATTATTCTAAAGAGGAACTCCAAAACTCCATCGATCTTGCTATAAAAATAATGACTACTCCAAATCAAAATGTTGTAAAAACGATACACTCTTATGAAGATTTTTCATTTATCCATGCGTTAAGTGATATTACTGGATTTGGTTTGGCGGGCCATACTGCTGAAATGCTTCAGAATTCTGATCTCTCTGCAATAATTGAGACTATTCCATCAATAAAATTGTCTGAACAATTATCTCATGAGTTAGGATATGCTTTTGATGATTGTTATTGTCATGAGACTGCTGGTGGCATGCTTATTGCTATTGATAATGCTAAAGTAGAAGACTTTACTAATGCACTTACAAGTAATAAAATTTCTAACTGGATTATTGGAAAAATAGATAAAGTTCAGCCAGGACTAGTCAGAGTCTCAAAAAATGTCCAAAATCTTGAAATTACGAATATTTAAAGATGTTGATGATATAAGCTTAAACATTTCATATGGTTGCTTATTGAAAGATCCACCTGCGAAGTGGCATCAAAATTAGCGTTATTCTCTTTCCTTTATTTTACCATTAAGTTTTGTAACTATTTCTCTAATTTCATTTAAAGCTTTATCAACTAACTCTTCTCCATCTTCAACATTAAAAGCGGTAATTGAAACCTCAACTTGAACCGATAGTCCGATCTTCGGGTGAGTTTTGATCCACAACTGAGGGTATTTTTTTTCTAACTTATTTGTATATGCTGCAATCTGACTTTCCCCAATACCTGAAAAAAGAAATCCTTTTTCAATGAAATTTCCTTTCTTTTCTTTTAAAATGGGTACGATTATATTTCTAAACATTGCTTTCAATTCAGCTGGGACGCCAGGAAGTATGAAAATCGTTGAATTTCTTTCATTAATCTTAACTCCTGGAGCCGTACCTACTGTATTGGGTAAAGGAGTAGAGTCTTGAGGAAGATAGGCCATCTTTTCTCGTTCTTTAGTCATACCTTCGAGTTGTAACAATCCTTTTTTATAAGCGCGGTCATACACTTTTTTAATAGAATTATAGGCACGTTTATTTAACTCGAGTTTCCGCTTTAAACCAGAAGCGATAGCTACTAATGTCATATCATCAAAAGTAGGCCCAAGACCGCCAGAAGTTATAATTATATCAGGTTTGCGGTCTAATATTTTTTGAATTGTATTCGAGATTGTCTCTAATTCATCTCCGATAGTGGTAATCCTTTTGACATGATGTCCATACTTCGTAATTCTTTTTGCCATCCAATTAGAATTTGTGTCTTGAGTCTTTCCAATAAGGATTTCATTTCCAATAATCAAGAGTTCAACTTTCAAAGTAAATCCTTAAAAAAATTAAAAAATATTTATATTGAATTAATTAACTAATTTCATTAAATCTTTCTTTAAAGTCTAATTTAATAAAATTAGGTACTATTAATTTTATATTGTTCTATAAATAAGAATATTAAACCACAATAAATAATGACAATTGAAATTGATGATGCAGGAACAGGAGATTTAGTAGGAGATGCATTTATAGGATTATTAAGAAAAGATACTGGAGAATTAGTTTTTAAAACATTACCCGTTCAACTTTTTCAAGGCGAAAACTGGAAAAACAAAAAGCCATTCGAGGTTGTTGTTGAACTTGTACAAGAGGGATTAAAAGAATTAAATTTTCAAAATCATACTGAAAAAGTAGAAATTTGTAGAGGTAACATTTTTGATCAAGTAAGGACTTACTTTTTAGACGAAGGGATTAATTATGATGATACTATAGTCGAAGGGAGATTGCAGGATGCTGTTGAAGGGAGACTAATTGAGCACCTTCGAAATGATTTAGGAGTGAGATCAAAAAGTTTAACTAAGAAAAGTGGAGCCAAACGATTCTTTGTATTGTTTAATTGGGTTTGCTATGATATTTTTAGAAGAGAAAAGTATGTGAAATCAGGATTTAAAAAATGGAATACTGTTTGGCGAGATCTGGCTATTGAAAAATATAATAAGCTTAAAAGTTCATATAGAAATAAAAAACCATGAAAATTGTTGTTTTTGCACCCCATCCCGATGATGAAATTTTTGGATGCGGTGGTAGCATCTTAAAATGGATGGATGAAGGACATGAAATTCATATTGTATATGTTACTGATAATCGGGTTTTAATCAAATGGGGCTTAAAAGAAGATCAACTCCTCCAAGAAGAAGCAAAAGAATTTATGAATCTTAGTGAAGAAGAAATTGCAAAAATTGCTTTAAAAGAAGCGGAACAAGTATCAAGAGATTTTGGATTTTCAAAGAAGAATGTGTATTTATTTAAATTTCATGACCAAGGAGCTATGAATCATATTGAATATGGAGTGACTTTAGCAAAAGAAATAATAAAAGATGCAGACAGGATTGTTCTCTCAAGTGATAACAATAATCATGTAGATCATCAAGCTACTCATACTATAGCTAAAAGAGCAGCTAAAGAAATTAATTTAAAAAATGCTGAATTCTATGTTTATGCCTTGTATAATGTTTTAAAGGCTCCAAAAGAAAACCAAATCAAAATAAAAGTGGAACAATACCGAAATAAGCTTTATGAATTAATGAAAGGATATAGAACCCAACTATGTTTAAAAGATACCAGAATGGGTTGGGAATACGCATTGAAAAGAAGGAGATCAGAACGGTTTGGAGTTTTCAAATTTGTAGACATGAATAAATTTGAGAATTTCTAATTCAGTTCTGTTCCACAATTCTTGCAGACTTTATCATTTAGCTCATTTTTATCATAACCACATGCAAAACAAATAAGACTTTTACCATCTTTAGGTTGCTCAAGATCTATCCTATCAGCTGGTTTAGTAACTTTTTCTGAAGGTGCTTGTTTTTTTGGTCCGAACATAACACTTTCTTCTGCTTTGCCGCGTTGTTTTTCAACAAAATCTTTATCATGAGGAGTTATTATTCTAAAGTCTTCTGATGGTTGAATTTCTTTAAATCCTTTTGGTATATCTTTAAATTCAGAATCTTCAATTATCTTCGATTCACTGTTAACCGTTGAATTTAAAATGGAATTTTGATTTACTTGTTTCTCTTGCATAATTGTGTCCATGCCTAGAACCTTTTCTTGTGATATTTCTGGACTAGGTTCTTCTTCTATATATTCTAATTCCTCCCTTGTTATTTGTTCTTTAATTTGCCCCGCTTTTAACTCTTTGATATGTATAAAAATCCCTTTAGTTCGATTTATAATCATATTCTTAAATGAAGCGTCTATTTTCGGAGATTTTGAAAAATTCAGTGCCATCTCAGATATGTCTATCCATTCTTGGATTGCAGCTTTAATATCACCTTTTTTTTCAAATCTTTTGGCTATTGCGATTTTAATTCCAAGCTCTTTATTAAATTGTGTAATGTCCATGAGAGAATCTTTTTTTTCTTCCTTGAGATACAATGTTTACAAATAAATTCTAATATAAAATCTTTATTCGAATGTGATACAAAATTTAATATTTAAAATCACTACTAGTTATATAAGACTATATTATATCTCTGAGAACAATAACTACTTAAGAGCAATTGGTTTATGTCAATTAATCCTCTTTCATTAAATGAGATAAAAAATTTAAGAGAATTCATAGAAAAAAATGGATGGAAGATAGAAGGCACTATTGAAAATTATTTTCGTTATAGCTTAAAAAAGAAGAAACTAATCCTATTTACCATTAGATTTCCTATAACTCTACCAATAAGAATTAATATCCCATTTGAAGTTGTCAGTTTTCGCGTCTCATTGGCATTTCAATTTTGGAATTTAGAAAAGGATACTTATAGTGTAATTCTTTATCTTATGAAAGCATTGAGAAATTTGGCAATATCTTTAACTCTTGAACATGATTTCCATTTACAAGATAAAAAGCAGCAGATTAGTGATCTATTAAATTTGGTTATTCCAGAACTTATTAGCAATGAAAAAGAAAATTCATGGTTAAATCGTATACGAATTTCTCTGATGAATAAAAGAGACAGAATTAAAGACTTTTCTGATATAGATTTAAATAAAATTGTAGAATCCCTTCAAAATAAAGGATTAGTGCCTAGCTTTAAAATACCTTGGGAGCTAAAATATGGAATTCCTAAGCTTAGAACCTCTGAAACTTTACTCTTTTCAAATGAAAGCACTTTAAACGAGTTTTTTATTTTAGAAAAAGGCTACTTCACGTATTTCAAAGATTTAGAATATAATAAAATTCATCTTAGAGGATTATTTGATAGTTATTCACCATATATTTTAAATCAATTATTTAAAGATAATCCCGAGTTTAGATTAGAATCATTTGTTGAAAATTGGATTCAATTTACACGCATCATTTTAAATTCTCTAGTAGAAATCATTCAAAAAGGAAATTTAAACCAAACTGAATTTATTAATTTTCGACCAGTTAAAGAGCTCATCTATGGTAATCAGAATTTCATAGAAGATCACAATAATTTCCCTTTCTCCGCATTAAGTTATGAAAGTGTAATAACAAAAGAATTATTCAATATTCATAATGACTTATTCAATAAACCACCAACTAATTTTGAAGTAATTGAATCAATAAATCAATATACTGAAGCTGAAGAATTAATAAAAAACTATAGATTTGAAGAAGCAGCTAATATTCTAAATGATGCTTTAATAGTATTTAACAAAAATCAACAACGCAAAATTGTTGTAGCGATCTTATTAAAATTAAGAAAAATCGCAAAACTCTTAAATCATGATGATACAGCTCTTAATTATTTACAAAATGCATTAGGTGTAGCAAAATCTGGAGATATTCCAATAGATTATATTCTAAAAATTCATTATAAACTAGGAGTTACCTATTATAAAAGGAAGGATTTTCAAGATGCCTTAAATCATTTTGGAATTATAATAACTTTTTTAGAAAAAGAAGAAATTTCACTTAAAAAAGAAGAGTTTTTGGGATCAGCTTATCTCTACATTGGGTTAATTCATTTAGAACAAGATGATATTGATGGGGCTAAAATAAATTTTAAGAATTCGTTCCTAATTGGAGATAATAGTCTAAAAGTGAAATTAAAATATTTTCTGCAGCGTGCAATTTTCTATAAAAAACGAGGTAATCTTACACTAACACAGAAATTTTTGAAAGCAGCGTTTGATACAGTTGGTTTAAATTTTGAAAATAAGAAAATACTTAAAGTTTTGACAGATTTAATGCTTGAATTGGCGGAATTTTATATTCATCATAAGAAGGATGCGCGAAGGGCATATTATCTGCTCATAAATCTTGAAAATCAAATATTTCTAAAAGAAATAAGCAATATGAAAAGGGGAATACGCTGGAATTTATTAATGGTTGATTTCTATAATACATTTGAAGAAAATCGTGAAAAATCTGATTTTCATTTAAAACAGAGCAAAAAATTAAGAAATCAACTTCAAATGCTAGGAATAAATGCTTAGAATAAGATTTTTTTTACTTTCTGGAAAATTGAGACCTTTTAGCCCCAAGACTGTCTTTTTGACCTCCAAAACGACCTTTTACAATTCTCGTCACATATAATTCTCGGAATCGCATTCTTGGAGGTTTTTTCTTTTTAGCATTTACTCCAGTCCGATCAATTTTAGGAGTTTGCATTTTAACTTTTCCTGCTTTTGTTAAAGAACCATGAGAACCGGGCATTTTCTTTTAATCTTCTCGATTTTATAATTTTATTATGAATAAATAAATAATTTCAAACTCTTAAATTTTGTTATCTTTATCATGTCTTAAAGATCGGACTCCACTTTTTTATTAAACATTCTAGTTAATACTATATTTAATTTCAATCCTATTTCAAATTAAAACAATGTCTAATAAAAATTTAAGTGAATCGAAAGACAACATTCCTGAGAAAGATGAAGAAAAGATATTATATGGAGTTGATAATTTAGTCTGTTTTGCTTGTGGAGAAAAAATCAATGGTAATATAGATATTTGTCCATATTGTAATACACCTATTAAATAATGTTATTTTCATCCATTTTTTCAGCTCTAAACAGAAATGATAATAAAATCCATAAAACTGAATATATTAAGATATTTCTTATGAAGACTAATAAATCTTCATTATAGTATGCCAATTTTAAGAAATATACTATAATTAACCAACTAATATTCAATACAATAATATATATACCAAATTTTTGAGAAAGTGTTTCCCTTTTCTTCCAGATCAAATAAATATCAAGTATGAAAGGGGTTACATGGATATAATCATAATAGAAGTATAAAAATAAAAATTCATACAAGAAAATTATTCCCAGTGGAACAATCGAATAAATTAAAAAATTATTTATATATGGATTATCACGGTAAATAAACCATGCTAATGAAAATGAGAAATACCACTGACTTATTGTAAAAATAACTAAATTTATTCCTGGATCTCCATGTTGTTTTACACCATAAAGAAAAGTGTCTAATGGTTGCCAAGAAAAAGGAATTACAAACTGGAAAAGTAGAGAAATTATTATTGCTATTGTAACCTGGATTAAAGTTGTAGTTCTTAGTTCCAATTCACTAAATTTAAACTTAATTCTACTCATTTGAATATCTTTCAAGAGAGGATATATTTTATAGAATAATGCAACATATATGATTCTTAACTATTGAAAAAATCTTCTTATAAATTCTTAAAAGGTAAATTCAGCGTCTGATTTCAATGAAAATTTAGTGAAAAAATTTATAAATATCATTTCCATTAAAGCTACTTTACAGCCTTTAATGTGAACAAAAGAGGAATTTCGGCTTTTTGATTTTTTAAATGAAAAAATCCATCGGATCCACGTTCTACAAACGGAAAATCTTTCCAAACAGCAAATGGATATTCATTTAGGTATTCAATTCTCAAACCCGCTTCAATTAGTGAATTAATTATATCTGACATACTGTGAACCCATTCATATTCTTTTTTTGGTTCGATTTTAACATCTAAAGCATACGATCCATCTGCAATAAATTCCATTGGTTTAGGATCGTGGAAATAGTTGTAATAAACTTGAAGATCTTTGATATCCTTGGTTTCATTGTCAAAAATCATTGAAAATGGATGATTTTCAGCCATATAAAAGAATCCCCCTGATTTTAGGAAAGAACTAATAATTCTTCCCCATTCCTTCAGATCATCTAGCCAACAAAGTACTCCAATTGAAGTATATACAATATCAAATTTATCAGATAGAAACTTAGGCAAATCATAGAGATTCGATTCAATGAAATTAGCTTCAAGCATTGTTTGCTTTGCTAATAATTTAGCTAATCGAATTCCTTCACTGGAGATATCAATTCCTGTAACTATAGCTCCTTCCCTTGCCCAAGAAAGTGTATCAAGACCAAAGTGGCATTGGAGATGTAGCAATGATTTACCGTTTACATCCCCCATTTCTTTCAAATCATAAGATTTTAAAGTAGTTTTTCCTTTTAAAAATGATTTTACACTATAAGCCTCACTTTCTGTTTCGTAGTGCAACCTAGCAAACTCATCCCAGAGTTCTTTGTTTGCTTCGTAATATTTTCTATTCAAATATTTTCACGCTCAAAGATAACATTGTTAATAAATTTAAAGATAGATATAATATAACTATAGAAGAAATGAATTTTTCCTTTATATCCTTATTTTTACTATTTATAAGAGATATTTTTAATCTATTAACTAATAATCTTTATAAGAATATAGGACTGTAAAAAGAGAAAAAATTTATAATTTCTAGAATGATGATAACTATATGATTCTTCATAATAAAAAGCTCTCATTATAAAATTCTCAAAATGTAAATTCAGATTCTGATTTCAATGAAAATTCCTATGA
>JAHQWL010000062.1 GCA_029856155.1 Promethearchaeia archaeon | reverse complement strand
GAATTTTATTGAAGTTCAGGTAGCAATAAGGGGGGGAGTCCATCCTCCTGGAGGACCGGATCTTTGGTTCATATTAATTTTAATATTTATTATTTCTGGAGTAATTGCAGGGCTTGCAGTTTCATTTTACTTTTATAGAAGATATAAGAACAAAAAAAAAAGAGAGAAGGGTGGAAAATAAATGAGAATTAAGGATTTGAGCAATGCTAGGAAAAAACATTTTATTATAGCATTTTCTATGATATTTATTATTTTTTCTGCTTCAATTATAAATATTCCAGAGGTGATGGGTGCTCCTGTAATTAATACCTTTGTAGCTAATCCAAATCCTGTAGATGTAGGAGAACCCGTAGAATTTAATTGGAGTATTTCTGGAACTATTCAAGAATGTTATATTAATTTTGGTGATGGAAACACCACAGTTGTTACTGGTATTGATCAAATTTTACATGAATATACCACAGAAGGATCCTATCAAGTATTGCTTATTGCAATTGACCCTTTAGGTGAGTTTACTAACCAATCGATAAATATTATTGTCGAAAACGATGCACCTGAATTCGAATTTTCATTTAGTAATCCAGATAACATCGCTAGCGAGGATGAAATTGTGAATATTTCTATTGTTAATTTAATGGATTCTGAAGTAGATATGGTGCCTGGAGTCATAACATACATTTATGATTTTGCAGATGGTATTGAGAATAAAATCTCGACAAATGAGAATTCAGTAACTCATTCTTGGAGTAATGACGGAGTTTATCCTGTAACTGTGACTGCTATTGATGATCAAGGTGCTTTAAATCAATTTACTAAACCTATTACAATAATAAATACCCCTCCTCTAGCAAGAATAGGTTTTGAGGTACAAACTGACCTTACTCTTACACAGACGGAGTATATTGCAACTTATGATTGGCGAGATTGTGATATTGAAGCTCCTCCCGATGGATGGGAAGTGTCATATAATGATCCTTATCAATGGTTCGAATCTAATCCAACGGTTATAGAAGTTGTTGAAGAAGTTGGAATTCATGAAAATGTCGTGAAACTTCAAGATAATTTAGATACAAATGCTATTACAATGGAAGACGTTTTCGCAGAACAAGAATTTGGTTCGGTTGAGTTTTGGGTTAAAAGTAATAATACTTATTTAAAGACATGGTCTATATCCTTATGGGACGATTCTGATATAGCATTTCAATTTTTGATGGATCAGAATAATTGGAAGTACACTACTACTAATAAATATAATATTATTCAACCTTTTTATTCTGGTTCAGAATTTGACAACCCTAATAATAATACATGGTTTCATATCAGAATAGATTTCTGTATTGATAATTCTAGTGGAAATTATTACAATCTTGAAAGTCAGCAGTTTAGAATATTAATAAATGATATCCAATCAGAGGTATATGAAATTGATAATCAAGATGTTGTTGGGATCAATAAAATTCTAATACAATCTAGTATCAGCGCTGTAGGTGTTAGTTACATAGATGCTATTGGATACTCTTGGGACCCCTATTATCATGTTGGAGACAATAGATGGCCTGTAACAAATTATCCTGATAAATCAGTGTTCTTTTTAAATGGAGTAAATAGTACAGATAGTGTAAGTGATATAGATTCTTTAAGATATTATTGGCAGTTTGGAGATGGAACAAGTGCCTACGGAAAATATATACATCATCAATATACAGAATCGGGACTTTATCGAGTAACCTTAACAGTTAAAGATAATAATGGCGAAGTGGGTTCAACCACTCGATTTATATCTATAAATAACAGAGCTGCTGATGTTAATTTTACTATGCCTGCTGGATTCATTTCGATATACGAAGGAGAAACAATAGGATTTAACATAGATATATTAGATGATACAAATGATATGCCTAGTCTTGAATATTGGTGGAATTATGAATTTGATGGATCTGAAGTAAATATTGAAGATTTAACAGGATTTGAGTTAGGAGGATGGAAATCAACTCATATATATACGGACGACTATAATGGTAATGTTTGTATAATCGCAAAAGATCAAGAAGGCTTAGGTGGATATGATACTCTTAGTATAAATGTATTAAATTCTGATCCTTCTATAAGTATTTGGGATGTCGGACTTGTAGCAAATACTTCAGTAATTATTACTAGATCTGAAGTGGAACTTGACTTAAATTTCACTATTTCATTATTTGCTAATGATATTTCAGAAAGAGAATTTCTGATTGATTTTATTGATGCTGAAAGTAATTTTATATACACTAATAAGGAAGAGGTCTCGATGTCCCTTTTAAAGGATTGGAAACTCGTTGTAAATTCTACAGTGCCAATTCCCGCCCTAACTTGGATTAAGTATGATTTCTTGTTAGATTTTTCTAACGGAGAAGAGCTTGTTATCTCATCTGGTAAGTTTTTCGGGGGTTCTAACGCTTCGTGGGAGGTAGATCTCAATCCATATTTCTATGATAATGCTAATTATAACTTCATGTATCCAATTACTTTATCTGGTCATGTATGGGATCCATCCAATGATGAGATTAATGTAGATTCGCTATATAAATCAAATTCGTTGTTATATTTAAACTGTTCACCCACTACTGCTTCCTATATTTATAATTTAAATGGAATCGATTACTTTATTGATGTCTTTGATCAAGATGAAAAAGTTTATGCCAATATTTCTTTTAGTAAGATAATTGCTTCAGAATTTTACGATGATAATACTTTTCCCGTAAAATTAGATTTGGACTTTTCTATAGATCCATTATATGATCTAAATAGTCTTTTGAATCTATTAGAAAGTGATCTAGGAGAGGATCTTTTAATATTAGATTGTTTAGAAGTAATTCATAATATTTACGCCAATGTTACTGATGATGATGGTGGAACTAATCATTTAAAAATTGCTTTTAACTCGAGTAAAGGTTTTGAATTTTACAACCTTTCACCTTTCGTTTTACCAATGCTTCCTCAAGAGTCCTCAGAAATTTATAATTTAACCATCTATGCCGAAGTTTTCGATTATCATCAAATACAAACACTTCCAGAAGCAATGAAATACTCAAGAAATATCACATTAAATCCGGCTACTCCACAATCCAATTATCAAGTTAAAATTGAATTAAACCCTACTAATTTTAATTACTTAAAAGTGAAATCTGATGGAAGTGATATTCGATTTTATGAAATAAACGGACCAAAGTTAAATTACTGGATAGAAAATTGGAATACAACAGGTACATCTACTATATGGGTAAAAATTCCTACATCTAATACATCAATTATAAATATGGTATATGGTAATCAACTTGTACAATCCGAGAGTAATGGTTCAAAGGTTTTTATATTTTTTGATGATTTTAATAACTTCGATTTTAACAAATGGATATTTCAAGTTGATCTATATTGTAGTATTTCATGGGGGGATGGTTTTTTACAATTGAATAGTTACGACACAAATCCATTGGCAACACACGCTCTTTTAGGGTTTCATTCTGCTTATTTTAATGAGGAACTTCATGTTTTTGAAGATAATCAAGCAGGAGCGAACTTTACTCCTTCAGAAGATATTTGGGTAACTGGAGATTTTAGATGGGTAAATACATCGTTGGCAGAATATTATGAGAATGATGTATTAATTTCAAACGATACAGATATTACAGATAACATGAACCCTATAAGATTATTAACCTATATAACCCAGAGTGGTTCTGGAGATGACTATGGATGCATGATTTCCTCTGTTAATACTTCAATTGGTTCACTAAATAGAGCTCTAAGGCTTAAGGTATGGACTAATTTAACCGGATCAAGTGAAATTAAAATTGATTGGTTAGCTGTCCGCAAGTGCTCAAATTTTGAGCCAATAGCTAGTATAGGACATGAAATTATCCCGAATTGCACAATAGTTTATAATAATGGAACCAGCAATAATATAAATGAACAAGTTTTAACCATAAGGGAGGATTTAAGCGATCAATCTATCAATATTTTTGAAGGAATATTAAATTTTGATAAAGAGGGTGACTATTTGATCAAGATGATCGCCAATGATGGAGAATTCCAAACAATAACAGGTGATATGATTTCAATCGATTTAGTGGCACCATTCGCAGCAATAGGTGATTTACCAGATGGGATTATTGAAGACCAGCAAATCCAACTGATTTCAGACATTATAATTTTTGGTAATGAAGAATTAGATGAGAATGATTACCGATTGGAATGGTCTTTCGGGGATGGTACATATTCACGAGTTCAAAATCCCGTCCATTCTTGGAGTACCTCAGGGATCTATAA
>JAHQWL010000061.1 GCA_029856155.1 Promethearchaeia archaeon | reverse complement strand
AATTAAAAGTAATAAGAATTGTACCTAAACTAAGATGAATATAAGAGTGGAATAGAATGGGAGATCGTTTGAAGGATAAAGTTGCGATAGTTATTGGAGCAGGACAACAATCGGGAGATACAATAGGCAACGGAAGAGCGATTTCAATTCTTTTTGCCCGTGAGGGCGCCAAGGTAATGCTTGTTGACCAAAATATTGATTCTGCTCAAGAAACAAAGTTGATGATAGATAAGGAAGGTAAAGAATCGTTCACTTTTAAAGCCAATATTATAAAAGAGGAGGATTGTCTTCAAATAGCGGAGAGATGTGTCGATTTATATGGAGGAATCGATATCCTTGTCAATAATGTTGGGATTGGAGAGGGAGATAAGAGTTTGGTAAATTTGAGTGAAGATATATGGGATAAAATTTTTAATGCAAACCTGAAAGGAATGTTTTTCACATGCAAATATATATTACCTGTAATGGAAAAACAGGGAAATGGTTCTATTATCAATATATCTTCTATTGCAGCTGTCTGTGCTACTCCTTTAGTCGCTTATAAAATATCAAAATCAGGAGTCAATTCTTTAACTCATCAATTAGCCATGAAATATGCTAAGAAAGGAATCCGCATCAACGCTATCATGCCTGGATACTTAAATACCCCCATGGCTATTGAAGGAATATCAAGAGCAAGAGGGATAAGTAAAGAAGATTTAATAAAAGAGAGGGATAGTATGGTCCCCTTAAAAGGGGGAATGGGAGATGCTTGGGACACTGCTTATGCCGCGCTTTTCTTGGCTTCAGATGAAGCAAAATTTATTACTTCCGCTATACTCCCAGTTGACGGAGGTCAAAGTTCAAGAATAGGATAAACTAAAGATATATAAGATATAAGCATCATTTTTTAAAATTAATTATAGTAATGAGATTGAGGTGTAAAAACAATTACAAAAAAAGTAGAAGAATTTCAAAAACAAGGAAATAATATTGCTCGAGAAAGGGTAAGGCTTAAACAACCCAGAATTTATCCATTAAAAGAATCAGAGTGGAATGAAGAAATTAAAAACATCTTAAAACCATTGGTTGATGAAAAAACCGGTCATGTTATCAATATTTTTAAAACATTAGCTAGACATGAAAAACTACTTAAACGATGGCTTGTATTTGCTAGCCATATTTTGGTCAAATCATCTCTTCCTGCAAGAGAACGAGAGATTCTCATACTTCGTATTGGTTGGCTTTGCCAATCAGAATACGAATGGGCTCAACATGTCAAAATAGGAAAAGAAATTGGGCTATCAGATGATGAAATTCAAGGGATCATAAAAGGTCCAGATTCAAATGTGTGGAATAATTTTGATGCAACTTTGTTAAGAGCGGTAGACGAGCTTTATTATGACTCTTTTATTAGTGATCTTACTTGGAAGACTCTTACCGAGAGTTATAGTATACACCAACTTTTAGATTTGATTTTTACCGTCGGTCAGTATAATCTAGTAAGTATGGCCCTAAATACTATAGGTATTCAGTTAGAAGGGGATACTAAAGGTTTTCCTAAATAAAAAAAGTCTAGTTTTTATAGATAGTAGTAAAATTTTCAATAGCTTAAAGAACTTTCAAATTATTATTAAATGTGAGGATATTTTTTTCACAAATTCTGCATTCTTTTTAAAATTGTATTTATAGCACAAATCGACTAAAGCGATTCATCTGACCATAATAATCAAATAACGCATCAATTCCTCTCATTCGTAAATCTGTATTCATGCAGATTTTATTATGCAAAACTCCATCAGGGCGTATTTGAGCAATTTCATTAGCAATTTTATTAACTTCTTCTTCTAATTTTTCTCGTGGGACACTTAAACTAACTAGACCTATTTGTTCTGCTTCATTTCCCGTTATTGTTCTACCAGTCATTAACAGATATCGTGCTTTTTTAACGCCTAAATAAAATTGCCACAGAGGCATACTCTGAGCTCCACCCCATTTCTGGGCGGGGTGTCCGAAGATAGCGTCGTCTGCGGCCACAGAGATATCACACAAAAGTTGAAGGTAACATCCCGCATCGGTACAATAACCGTGAATTTGTGCAATAGTAGGTTTTGGAAAATTAAATATGCGTGGATATTTTGCATAAATCTTTTTATTTAGAATTTCGTAAGAATTTTTATATTTCCATCCACCTTCTGGTACTGTCATATAATATGACTCCTTAAGATCAAAACCAGAACAGAAGCTTTTCCCATTAGCTTTTAGTACAATAACTTTTGCTTTATCATCCGCTTCAGCATAATCAAGTACAGCATCTAGATCATCCAGTAATTGAAAATTCAATGCGTTATGTTTCTCGGGTCTATTTAACGTTATATAGCCGATTTTTTTAATAAAATCATAAAGAATCCAGACTTAAATGCTGTAGAAAAAATCCAAAAAATAATCCACTTTATGTTAGGAAGCAGTGATGAAGAAGAAAATGATGAAATATATAAGATTCCACCAATTCAGGTTATAAATTTTTTAAGTCGCGATACTTCCGCCATTGTGTTAAGAACTTTTGGTGCTGTTGGGAGGAAAATCTATATACCAATTTTAACTTCAATTATAAAGGAGGGGAACAAAGCTGGAATATTAAATGTTGAGTATCCACAAGACACTATTGAACTCTTACTCGAAATTATTCGATATTTAGCAGAAATCTCACATAAAGTAAATATAAAAGAATTAAAAAGAAAAAAATTGGCAATAAATAGAATTTTTTCGCGAGCTTTAGGAGTGAAAGAGGGATTATTTAATCTGTAATCTTAATTTTTTAGTTCTAGCAGATTAAATTAGAAAAACTAATAACAGGAGAAGAAGCTATATATTTGAATAGTTTTAATTTATTTAATTAAGCTTAGAAGAATTCAATTAAACTAAATCCCCACTTTCTTATGATAAATAAATTTAAATATCTATTAAATACATTTAACTCTTAATTACTATGAAAAAATAGGAATAAAATCAAAATAGAGGGGAAAGATGAAAAAAGGTTATAAAATATTTGCTACAATTTTGATAATCCCCATTGTATTAATATCTTTTAGTTTCATTTATATATTATTCTTTAGACCATCACCAAGCATTCCAGGTCCACAATCTAATACTTATGTGGAGAATTCATCTATAGATTTTCTTGAATACGCTGTAAAGTTTACATACGGAGATGTTGTAATTAGTAATTTTTTAAATATCACTAGTGGAAAAGTTAATGGTTATCCTATTGTTAACTCAACTGATTGTATAAATTGTACAATTAATAATGCTACTCGACTATTATCAATTTCTTTGCATAATGATGTGAAATTATCTCTTAAAAGCATCAATTATACGGGACTTATCATTTATTTACATGATGAGAGTTCTCTAATAGTTGAAAACTGTACTTTTGAAGAACTTAGGCTTTTTGATTATAGCTCAGCCATAATCAAGAATTCTTCTATAAATTATATAGCAGTAAGTCCACCCTACATAGTTCCAGGAGTGTTCTATTACCAAACTTCGCTTTCAATAATAAATAATTCTACTATTCATCATATTGAAATAACGGAAGGATGTGACTTATTCATAAAGGATTGTAAATTACCTGGGATTGAGTCAATTTTTATTGAAACAACTTCACCTCTCATAAAGATTACTGGAACTATAGAAAACTCTACTTTACAAAGTGTAACTGTAAAAGGGTATGCAAATTTGAGTTTTTACGGATCTATTCTCGAGAATTTGGATGTTTATGATATGACACGAGTTATTTTGGATCAATGTACTGTTACAAGTCATTATTATTATGGAATTGTAGCATACTCAGGAACCACAAATATAGATGGAGGTAAAATTACAGGTACAAATTATATTAACAACACACGATTAATCAATTCGGTTGTGACCACTCCTTTATTAGTATCAGTTGCAACAAATAGTTCTGCGGTTGTAAATATGAACAATTTTTCTTGTTCGGTTTATCTTCATGACAATTCCAGAGCAACCATAGCTAACCTTACTGATTCGTCCTTAACATTTACACATTTCTCAGTATTTTGCGGAACACTGAGGGATTCTTCTTTTTTAACATTAGAGAATAATGACTTTTCTCACGCAAAATTAAGATGCTTTGATAATAGTGAACTAATTATGATAAATACTAAAATCTCTGATTTAGACTGCGATACTACAAATTCAATAACGATTAATAATTGTGATATATATAGCATTTCGACTTATTACCTTTTCACAAACTTGGCTAGAGATAATATATACATTGCTAATTCATTTATAAATGATTTATCTTTGGGTGGGAGAGATGTAGCATATGTTGAAAACTGTACTATTCGGTATTTAAATGAAGGCGTAATTATATATGATGGTTCATTAAATTTGGGTTCGGGAGGCTTTACTGGTACTGGGAGTTATGTGAACTTTACAACTCTCGTAAATATTATTTTTTCACAGAGAGTTTTGAGATTGATAGAGATAAACGGAACTGCTAGATTAACTATAAAAGATTATTATGTGCGTGAAATTTTTTGTATTAATGATTCAGAGCTAATTCTCAAAAATGCATCTGTAAATCATATTGTAGCTAGAGACTCGGCAAAAATAAATGTAGATAAATGTTATGGAATTTGGGAGGTTTACCTTTTAGAGGATTCTATTTTAGAAATAATTCAAATTGATTTTATATTTTATATATATACAATGGGAAATTCTTTTGTATCTGTGACAAATTCCACTATTTATGTTATCTTAGCTTTTCAATCAAGTAGAGTTTCGTTTCACAATTCGTATTCATATACAATTAATGTTTTTGGGTCAAATAAAAATGATTATGCATTTAAGGCCTACGACTCAATAATTAAAAATCTAAGTATATATACTTGGAGTTAATTAATATTTTAATTCAAATTTTTTTATTTTATTACATATTATCTTAGATTATTAACTGCAAATTGATATTATAATAATTTCTACTATTAATTAAGCATAGATATGGTAAGGATTTATTTTCTTTTGTAAAAAACTCGATTAGCTTGTTTTAGTTATGTTAAAATTCTGGTCGAATTTGTTGAAAAACTTGATTCTGCTTCAGCATAATCAAGTACCGCATCTAAATCATCGAGCATTTGAAAATTCAATGCATTGTGCTTTTCGGGTCTATTTAACGTTATATACCCAATTTTTTTAATTTTCTCATAAATTATAGTTTCAAATTCCATATTAATCACTTTTAATTTTTATTATATTAATTGATTTAATTCCTTAAAACACTTAAATTTACGATAAATATCGTAAATATCAGAAAAATACAGGAACATTCTTTCAAAAACTCAGAAAAAGACTTCGCTCATAAATTAATAATAAACCAATCTTTTACATAAATTGTGTTGGATTTTTCAAAAATTAAGAAAATAAAACCTAACTAAACCAGTGAAAAGATTGAAGTTAAAAGGAATAGATAAATTTCGAGAAAAATTACCAAAATTTTCAGGCAAAAAGATATTTATTCTACCGATATATTGTCTTTTCGTTTTTATTCTTAGTCTAATGATCCAAATCTATTTTGATTTATTACCAACTATAATTACTGTTGAGGGGGCATTAATTTATTTCATTCTCATTTTTCCAGTTTTAGGAGTGACTCTAATGGGGTTCATAGCAATATTCTTAGTATATCAAATGTGGTACCAACGAGACCGTTTAAAAGCGAAGTATGGTCAGTTATCATATCAAAAAGTATTTCTTTTTGGATTTGGAGGTGTGGTTATTATCTTTTCTATTGTAGTGCATAATTTAATTCCTTTTCATCAATGGGATCTTAATTTCTGGTCCCAGTTTCCCTTCTCAATATTTATAACTCCTTTAACATCATATCTTACCCCAATTTCTCTACTCCTTGGATATATACGTTTCATATTAGGAGGATTTTTTTGCTTATTAGGTATGATGATGATGTTTCGAGCCATTGAAACTTTTGGTTTTGATTATATGACAGTGACTTACCTTTATTTCCCAGAAGAGAGTGAATTACAGGATCATAAAATTTACTCAGTATTACGGCATCCAACATATAGTGGTCTTATATTGCTTTGCTTTGGAGGAATGATTATTCAATTAACTCTTTATTCAATTACATTCTTTCTGATATTATACATTGGGATGTATATTCATATTTATTTTGTGGAAGAAAAAGAATTAATTAATCGATTTGGAGATTCATACAAGGAATATAGAAAAAAAATCCCTGCATTTTTTGTACATATGAAAGACTGGGGTTTATTTCTTAAGTTCATCTTAGGAAGAGAATAAATTCTCGAATTTCATTATTTTTGGTGTAAAACAAATTGAATATAAAAAAAACTGAAGCGTTATTCCCAAAATTAAAAAAGAAATCATAAATATTAATAATTGAAATTAAAAAAGAATAGCATTATAATATAAGCTCATCTATGAAAGCTTCCAAAGATCACCTTAATATTAAGAATAATAAGTTTTTATTTGTAGCATCAATTTCAATGCTGATATATTCTATTCTTGAAATACTAGATAGCATTGTGATTGTCCTTATGGTATTAAATCTGATTCCTAATATTTCATTATTTTTTCAATTTTATGTTCCTCTTATTCAACAGCTCTTAGAATCTCAACCTTTATCTTTAGCACCCATTTTCTGGGCATTCAGCTTAATGCGAGTTATTTCCACAGTAGGACTTTTTAAAAATTTATTGTGGGGTTTTTGGATTGGTTTTGTAAGTCTATTCATTACAATGATACTTGCAATTGTGTTTCTACCTTTTGGCGCATTTGAACTTCTGGCGTGTAGTGTAATTCTTATTCTATTAATTGTTGGATTTTGTGAAAATAAACCAATAATTAAGTCATAAAAATAAATCACATCACTATGATTTTTATTCTAGAGGGCAATAAATAGGTCAATTATCGTTCTTATGAAGTAAGACAATAGACAGCAAACTTATCAATTTTGAGAAATTAGTAGTATCTGGATCATCTTTTGTAGAATCCCAACCAAACAATACTTTTGCTGCCTTACCAAATTTCGTTACATACCATTTCATAATTGCACTTTTTTGATCTACATCAGACACAAAATCTATCCGAGGTTTGAAATGATGAAATCCATACATTACTGAAACATCATTTGGATTTGAGCGCATATTTTTAACCCACGTCGCACTTTCACCTCTTGCTGCAAAGATAATAATGGTTCCCTCATATCTTCTATATTCTAACGGAGTTCTCCTCATTTTTCCTGTTTTCCATCCTTTAGTCTTTAAAATCAGAAAAATTTTTCCGAACCCTAATAATGGTAACAATTTTGCTCTATACAATGGTACCATTAAATACTTATTTAATTTTTTCCATTTATTTAAAGTCTTTTTCTTAGATTCTTCATCTTGATAATGAAAATCAAACATTACTGATCCAGGGCGTGGTAATTCTTCATTATTCATTTTAGTCCCCTTGATTTAGATATTATTGCCATGATCTGACAAGTATTTATTAATTTTATTCATGTGGTAAAACGATAATTAAGATCATTATAAGAATAACACCACTCAAGAATAATAATGATTGGATAATTGATCTCTTCAAGTTCTTTTCCTTTAACAGTTCCGGCATGAGTTCTGTGCTAGCTATGTACAAAAAACCACCACCAGAAAACGCTAAAAAGAAGAAATTAAATATGTCTATCTGAGCAGATAAGAAAAAAGCTAATAATCCTCCAAGCAATGCAACCAAAGCACTTAAAAAGTTAAACAAAAGAGCTTTCTTTTTTGTAAATCCTCCATATATAAGGATTCCAAAATCTCCAATTTCCTGTGGTAATTCATGGAATAATACAGCAAGAGTTATAATAATCCCATTCCCAATTCCACTTAAGAATGCGACCATTATAATAATACCGTCTAAAAAATTGTGTAAACCATCACCAATTAAATTTAGAAGTGCGAAATTTTTAATCTTTTGCCCTTTATCTACAATATTATCTAAACCTTCTGTAAGAGTATCATAACAGACTAACTGGTCATCCTTTTCATGAGCATGTCCATGAAACCAATAAATAAAACGTTCCAGTACAAAGAATATTACAAACCCTATAATTACTATTGCGAATAGAAGACTTTCAACAATCCCCGCCCCCCCTGCATTTAATTCTTCGAGATGGTGGAGAGATTCAGGAATTAAATCAAATAGCGCTGTAGCAAGAATTGTACCGGTAGCAAATGCCACAAGAATAAATAGTAGCTTATCTAAAGTCTTTTCTTTAAGTGAAATCATAAATACACCTATTAAACTCAAAAGGCTAATAGCTAAAATCATAATAAAACCTAACAAAGCTTCCAACTGAATCAAGACTCTTAACTTTCTATTTTTTTAATACAATATCATAGAAAAGGAAGAAATAAAAAGATTACTAGTAAAAATTATTCATAAAAACCCATATAAATTGAGAATTAAAAATATTGTGCTCTAAAGCTTTAAGGAACTCGGGGGTTAATTTACCCTTTTTTGATTTTTGAGACAGAATCCAAATTGTAATTGCAGCTAATACACCCAAAATTGAATGAATGATGATAATTAACTATATCAGAATAAGATCTAGATCTTTTGCATATCGATTATCATATATGATCTAGAAATCAATTATAAAGAGTTCAACAAGGTTTTTTTTACATGAAATTACTAATATTTTTGATTCCGATTATCACATAAAAGTTTAAAAACAAAAATATCATTTTAATTCATATATATCGTTGACGAAATTCAAAAAAAAATGATTAAAATTGAGTGAGAAGAAAAGGATAATAGATCAACTTAAGAATGATTTTAAAAAAGCACATGGAGGATTAGGAGGATTAGAATATTCATCATCTCCCATGAAATATAATAAAATGTTTGAGAAGCAGGCAGATATGATCCTTCAATCCCAACAACCCAAGATTCAGCCAACTTATCCATCAACTCCAAGTTATACACCATCATATAAACCCAGCTATACCACATATAGACCATCAACTACGGGTCATATCCCCTATGAGGATTGGGCTTCAAAAGCTTGCAATTCAGAAGGTCAGAAATTGCAGGAAGAGGGAAAATACAATGAAGCTATAAAAAAATTCCAGGAAGCACTTAAAATTAAACCGAACTATTCTTCAGCATATATTGGTATGGGTATTTGCTTTAAAGAGTCAAATGTTTATAATAAGGCTATTGAAAATTTTAGAAAAGCAATTGAACTTCATCCGAATCATTCTAAAGCGTGGAAATGTATGGGAAATGTGTATGAGAAGATGGAGAATTATAGAAAGGCTATAGAATCATATGAGAAAGCAGTGCAAATCAATTCGGGGTATAGGGAAGTTTGGAAAGATATGGGGGTACTTTATCAAAAGTTAGGAGGATATCAAAACGCAATTTATTGTTATAAACAACTAAAAAAACTTAATCCACAGGATAAAGACGTTCGTAGGACATTGAAAAAATTGAAAAATTTAAAGAAGACACAAAAATAGAGTTGATGTTATTAGATTTATAAGATAATTTGAAGTTTTTCCCAATCCTATTGCTAACTATTGTAAAAGATTTTATAGATTTCCCCTTCTGGGATGACAAATCTGAAATTTCAAATTGATTTCCCATTAAAATTTTAAATTAATAAAGAAAGTGAAAACCAATGATTTTAACAAGAAAAGAAAGAAATAGGAAATTCTTAATTTTGAAAATTTTTATTTTAACTTTTATTATTATCTGCTTTAATTATATTGGAAATGTCCACAGATTTAGTAATAATGTATTAAATTTTGACCAAATAAAAAGTTTTGAAAAAACTAAACCTAAAATTTCTAAAATTTCACCAAAAATTTACATAAACAATAACTGGACAGATGTAAAGGCTGCAGGAATTTGTATAGGTTCAGGAACTAGTTCTGATCCTTATATAATTCAAAATTTAGAAATTGATGCCGGTGGGACAGACTTTTGCATTACAATTGAGAATTCTCAAGAATATTTTGAGATAAAAAACTGCACGTTAGCTAATAATGGTTCTTCAAGTTTAGAGGGTGGAATTTTTTTAAATAATATTACGAATGGAAAAATAAAAAATAATTCCATATCATTGAATGGTCCTACTTGGGGTGAATCGAGAGGTATTAATGTTAGATCAAGTAGTTCATTTGCAATTCAAGAAAATATAATACAACAAACCGGTATATCACGCGGGATCCATTTGTTCAATAGTTCTTTTATCACTATCTCGCTAAATAATATAAGTGGAGGATCCTACAGTATGTATATATATAGTTGTAACTTTGTTAACATTACTCAAAATATCGATATATTCAATTCTATTTCATTAAATTACTGTAATTATAACATTATTTCTCAAAATAATGCATCTGGTAGTAATTATTTTATTATTATTAATTCTTGTAATAATACAGATATTAAAAACAATTTTGCAATCGATTCTATTGATTCAGCAATAAATAGTTGGTATAGTTACAATACTAATATTTTAGGAAATAGGATTTTTAATTATCTATATGATGGAATTACTTTATTTTATAGCAATAAAACCATAATAGAAAATAATACAATAAATAATTGTGTTTCTAATGGAATTTATTCATATTATAGCAGCTTTAATAATATTTCACATAATAAGATATCTAATTGTGAGAATGGGGTAAATTTGGAATTTGGTAAAAACAACTCTATTTTAAATAATTCTATTTATACCTGTGATATCGGAGTAAAATTATATAAGAGTAATTATAATTATGTAATTGAAAATAAAGTAGTGGACTCTAAAGATCGTTCTGTTAGCTCTGAATATTGTGATTATTTAACAATATCTAATAATAAACTTACCAACAACAAGTCAACCAATAATCATGGAATATTTTTATATGAGACTGATGATACACATATAGATTATAATTTTATAAAGAATTGCACTTATACTGGAATTTATACCCATTATAGCAACTATAACAATATCTCGAATAATATTATTTCCAATTGTAAGAATGGAATTAATTTAATAGGATCTTATTCAATTTCTGAGTTATTTCGAGTAACTAATTATCTCCATACAAATACTGAGGATTTGGATGATGCCGTAAAGGATGAGTTTGGACCGGCATATAGAATTGCCGATTGGAATGATATTTTAATATTTCGAGATAATATTCAAGAATGGGCTAGTGAAGTTCACATGGCACATGGTGATAACTATCTAATTACTTGGAATGATCAACATTTTTCATCAGGAAATAACCATTATTTTATAGAGAGACTTGATCATAATACACCCCCTTGGACTGCTCATGATCATATTGATAATCATTTTATCTCATTGGGTTCTGAGTTTTTTATATCCAAATATATATTAGCCTTTCATGAGACTCCTCCATTTTTAGATAATTCTTCTGATAATAGCAACAATAATACAATTTCTAAAAATAAAATATTTAATTGTGAGAACGGGATTAAATTAAATTTGAGTAGTAACAATTATCTTATAAATAATTCTATTTATAACAATAATATTGGCGTAAAATTATACAAGAGTCATAATAATCTCATTATTAAAGATTTTATTAAGGAAAACGGAGAAAATATAATACAAGAATTTTGCGAAGGAAATATGATAGTATATTGGAATGCAACGGTTGAAGCAGTTAAGAAACCTTTAGATCTCGGTCCGATTATTAGGTTAATTATAATCTTAAGTATTATAGTATCATTTTTAGCAGTTTCAATTATAGTTGTTAAAAAAGCAGCAAGGTTTACAGCGAAAAAGAAAAGAGAAAGGGAAAAAGAAAGAGTTCTTTCCATGAAAATTGAAGAAGAAGAAACTAAAAGAGAGGAGGAAGAGGAGCAATTAAATTCAATTCCACATTTAGAAAGATTTTCAAAACAATTCATATATCAACAATTTAGAAACGTTGAGAAACGATTACCAAAAATACCACCCTCTCAAGTTGACGAATTCTTCAAGAATAGTCTGAAAAAAAGAATTTCATTATTCTATAATGCCTTAGATTCTTTAGGATATAAATTAAGCCTCTATCAAGAAGGACTTTTATTTGATAAATGTTATGATGATAGTGTCTCTATACGCAAAGATTTGGCTGAATTACTTGAGAAGCAAGAAGCTGAACGAAAATTAGAAGAACAGCGTCGTAAAACAGCAGAAGCATTTGGAGAAGAAATTACAAGCACCGATTTAATGGAAAAAATGGAAAAATTGAAACCTATTGATGAAAAAATCAATGATCTATTACAATCATATGAGAGATGGGAAGGAAGATCCTTAATACCCGATTCCCAAGATAAGATTAATTTCCCGCTAATTTCACCTAAGAAAGTAAAAAAAGGGAATTATAAAATATTTCTAAGTTATTCTACGCAGGATTCAGATTATTTCGAAATTCCAAAAATCGCGGAACATTTAAAAAAATATGAAGAGATAGACGATGTTCTATTTTGGGAAAGAGATAGTGGAGAAAATATAGTGGAATATATGGAAAAAGCACTCAGAAAATGCAATGTGTTTATTTTATATTGTTCAGAAAACTCTTTACAATCACAAGCTGTGAATGATGAATGGCAAGCAGCTTTTCAAATGAGGAAAAAACAGATCTTAAAAATTATTCCTGTATATGAAAAAGAAGAAAATATACCTCGCGTTCTCTGGCATTTACTCAATGTAAAATATACTAAGGATAATTTTGAAGGATTTATCAAAAAGCTTTTCAAGGAAATTTCAAGGCCATTATAAAAGATTTTCATTTATAAAAATAAAACAAGAAAAAAAAAGGAAAAAATATAAAATTCTATCCTCTAGTTAAACCCCATCCACCAATTAATGCTCCTAAACTATGAATAACAAAGAATGCAGCAATTACATCACCACCTAAAGAAATATCAGTCTGTTCAAAAATGCCTTGAACACTAATTCCAAATTGGAATATAACTGATACTGAAAGACCTAAAAAGATCAAAAATGTTATTGCTAATGCTCTTAGCTTAACGCTAGTACCTGATACAGTCTTTGATGCGAAAGCAGCTTCGTCATATTTACCATCTCCATCATAATCAGCGTAAGCTGCTGCCTTATAAGTCCTAGAACTAAATGTTGCTCTAAAAGCAACAATACCAAGAACAATTTGGAAAAGAATATTAACTCCTATCATTTCTAAAATTATTAACCACCAGAAAGCAGTATATGGCATGCAAAGAATTCCCATTATCGTAGCGGCTACAGCGGCAAAAGCAAGTCCTATGAGAAATATTACAACTTGCTTTTTTCTAAAAAAAACACGCACTTTACTTTTTTTTTTAACCATTACAGGGCTTGGGGGCATTGGAATTCCTGGCGTTGTCACTGCCGGTGTTGTCATCTCTGGTGCTATCGCTGCTGGTGGAGCCCCAGGAGTAGCAAATTGTTGCGGGAGAGAGCCACCATACATTGCACTCATTTCTCGTGCTCTGTCCATCATTCTCCCTTGTCTTTCCTTTATTATTGATAAAGTTTCTTCATCAATCCCCGTTTGTTGCATTATTTCTTCATCAGAAAATCCTTGCATAAATAAACCCATTACTTTTCCCATTAGTTTACCCTTAATTTTTTTTGGAGAAATTTTTCACACCTCTATATTATAAAAGGCCTGTAAAAAGCCTTAATTGAAATGGAATTTCATTCCATTGACAAATCAGTATAATGAATAGTAATATAAAAAAGTTCGACTTTTTATGAAATTCTTTTTCAACTTATTATGGATCCAATAGTAACAGTTTTAGGAATTAAATATTTTCAAAATCTTCCACTATTAAATATTTTCGGTTTTCTATTATGTTCTATTACATCATTTGTTATATATGGTTTGTATATTCCTTTTCTATTTTATTCAAGAATTATCAAGAATTGGAAAAGTAAAAGCTTGTGTTATTTTAATTGTGAGTTTAATTGCTTTTCTATCATTTCGAATATTATTCATGTGTTGATTTAAATTAGGATTTAGGAAGCGTAGTCATTTGGGCTTATGCTGACCAATAAATGCTGCTTTTTCAATAACTCTCTAAGTGATCCGCTTCTATGTATTAAAAAACTCAATATTTTTCTGTATATTAATAAAAATATTTGCACAGGATAATACTTTAAGAGTACATTCAACTTATTATATAATAGCCATCTTTTTTTTAAAGTAGATTTAAATTCTGAATAAATCGATTTACGTAGCAGAGTTTCATAATGAGTTAAAGGAACAGATTCATCTTCGAAATGCTTAATAATTGTCAGAACAGCGAATTCAGCTGTTTTCTGGGCATAATAAATTCCTTCCCCCCATAAAGGATCTACAATTCCAGCAGCGTCTCCAATGAGAATTGTTTTATTTTTATAAACACATTTAATTGAAAAGTTTCCATAAGGGACAGGGTGCGCTATTATTGGAGAGATTTTTTCTGTATTTATATTTAAACTTGAGATGAAATTTTTAAGTGCCCTCACAAATTTACCCTTATTTTTTCTATTAAGAGCCCCAACCCCCAGAATGATTTTGTCTTTATTTGGGAATAACCAGTTATATCCATAATTAGCAAATCCCAGTGTTAGTATTAGTTTTTCATATTGATCTTTTTTCAAATCTCGTCGATTTACAAAACATTCTAAGCCTGTACCAAGATTAAATTGCCAATCTTTATTTCTTATGATTTTTTTTCTGATAAATTCTCTTCTAACAATACTATTAGCTCCATCTGCTCCAATTAAAAGTCTTGATTCGATCACTTTTCCATGATGCAACTCTATTTTACAGTTGTCTATGTCAATCTTTTCAATCTTTATGCCCTCCAGCACCTCAACTCCTAGATTTTTAGCTTTACTTAAAAGATAATTATCATAAATAGTTCTATCGACGAGAAAAAGGTTAAGAGTTCCTTTATTTTTTGATATTACTCTTTTATTTTTATATGTAATTTCATAAAATGGTGTATAATAGTCAATAATCTTATTTTTAATCAAATCTTCAGGGCTTTCATTATAAATTTTTTTTATTAATTGAAGTGTTTTCAAGGATAGTAAGCCACCACAAAGTTTGTATCGAGGAAAAAATTCTTTATCAACTAATAAAACTTTAAAGTTATTTCTCGCTAATAAATAAGCCGCAGTAGAACCTCCAGGACCAGCTCCAATTATGATGATATCATAGTTTTGAGATTGTAAGGACATTTGTTATATTAACTCGTATTTTTTGAGAAAAAATATCTAATCGATTTTTATAAATCCTAAAATTAAAAATTGATTATAAGTTTTAATTGTAAATACTCACCAAAGAAAGAATTATGAAATTATTATATGTTACTGATATCCACGGAATTGAATGGAAACATAATAAAATCTTCGAAATGGCAAGTTCATTAAAAGTTGATGCCGTGATAAATGGAGGAGATATGCTTATATTTAGAGGGAATTTATTGCATCAAGATAGATTTATAACTGGATTTCTTGATGAGTATTTTTCGAGATTTGAATCAATGGGGATATATTATTTAGGTTTATTAGGAAATGACGATTTGGGAATATTTGATGATTTATTTCAAAAAACATGCGAAAAATATTCTTATGTAGTTAATATTGCTCAAACCAAATTCCAGATTGAAGAAAGCAAATATGAATTTATAGGAATGAACTGGGTTTCAGACCTCCCGTTTGGTCTAAAAGATAGGGCACGGAAAGATACCAAAGATTTTGAGCTTCCAAAACAAATTGGCAGGCAATATCTCTCCACTCCAAATGGATTCAAAAAAATTGAAGATTGGGCCTCGTATGTGGATACACTCCCCACAATTGAAGATGAGCTTAGAAATCTCGTAAATCCTTCCGATATGGATAATTCAATCTACATTTTCCATAATCCCCCGGCTAATATCGATCTTGATGTAACTCATGACGATCGAAAGGTAGGTTCGAAAGCAGAATATATTTTTTTTAAAGAAAATCAACCAAGACTCTCACTTCATGGTCATATTCACGAGTCTCCCGATATTTCAGGTAAATGGCATTCTCAAATAGGTAAAACGATATGTATTCAACCAGGGCAATCTCACCAGCACGAAAATTTTTTAAATTGTGTAGTGGTTGACCTAGACACTATGAATATTGAACGAAAATTAAGTAAAAGGACAAACAACTGATCTGACAGAGAGATTTCAAGTTAATTAAAGATACTTTGAGTTAATCCTTCGTTTTAGTGAATAAAAATATTTTTTACTATGTTAAAATCTATTTTAAAGAGATTTTATAATTTTTAATAGAACTAATCATATTTGCATTCTTTTACCAATTTTCCTTTCTCAGATAAATTCATAACAATGACTTTTGGTCTAGTCATTGCTTCAATTGAATATTTTATTCCTTGTGTTCCCAAGCCTGATGATTTAGTCCCTAAAAAGGGAAAATGATCCGGACCTCTTTCGCTTTTTCCATTTATTTGAACAGTCCCCACTTCTAATTCTTGTGCAATGTTAAATGCTAAGTCAATATTTTCTGTGAAAATCATACCCTGTAGGCCATATTCTGATTTATTTGATATAGCTATGGCTTCTTCAGCGCTACGAACTCGTATAAATGGTAATACAGGGCCAAAGGGTTCTTCCCAAGCTATTCTCATTTCAGTAGTAACATTATCCAACAAGGTTGGCCACATAATGTTTTTTTCTCTTTTATTTCCACATATTAAAGTAGTTCCTTTTTCTAAAGCATCATCTATCAGACCTTGAACATAATCACATTGTTTTGAACTTATAAGAGGTCCGATAGTAGCATTTTCTTCGGGATTTCCTATAGTTAAATTCAATACTTTTGTTTTCACTAATTCTATTAATTGATCAGCAATTCCAGGCATTGGAAGAACTCTTTTTACAGCGGTACATCTTTGACCACTATATGAGAAAGCTCCTGAGACGATTGCATCAGCAGTTAATTCTAGATTAGCATCATCTAATACGATCGCAGCATCTTTTCCCCCTAATTCTAGCAATAATGGCTTCATTCCGGCAACACTTGCAATTTGTTTTCCCGTTTCTGAAGATCCAGTGAAGCTTACCATACTAACTAAGGGGTGTTGTACTAAATAATCACCAATTTCAGATCCCTTTCCGGTGATTATATTCAAGACTCCTGGAGGAACTCCCGCTTTTTCTAAAATTAATCCGAAGAATAAAGGACTGATAGCTCCTTGGGAAGGAGGTTTAACTACAACTGTATTTCCTGCCATTAGCGCGGGAGCGATTTTAGATCCCGTAAGATTAAACGGATAATTAAAGGGACCAATACATAGGATCACACCTAAAGGAACTCTATATGTCATTGACATCTTATCTTTACCAAAACCTTTAAATGCATCTCCAAAAATAGCTTCTCCTTCTTGCTGCAATCCCGCTTCACTTGTGGCTTCAAATAACTCGGCAGTTCGGTTTATTTCCGATATTGCACTTTTTAGGGGTTTACCAATTTCTTTCATCATTATATACCCTAAAGGATTAGCCCATTCCCTCATTAAAGTAGCTGCTTTTCTTAATATATCTGCTCGTTCTCTTTGAGTCTTTTCTCCCCAACATTCTAAACTTTCTTTTGCAGCATTTATAACCTGATTAACTTCCTCAGTAGTACATGCTTGCACAGCTCCTACTATCTCATCATTATAAGGGTTTTTAATAACTATTGTTTTTCCAGAAGACGACTTTTTCCAAGTACCAGATACATAATACTTAAATTCGAAATCATCTCTCATTATGAAAGAATTAGGAATTTTATTAATTTCTTCAATTATCATGATTTTTTCTTAATCCTAAAAATTTCTTTTCTATAAATAATTGGTCATAGATTTTTTATGAGATTATCACTATTAAATTTATTATTAATAATTCAAAGGTCTTGCTCCATTTATTTTCAAAGCGTATCAGAAGTATAACCCCGAAAGAAAATGAGAAAAGTTGAAAGCCGTTATAATCCGTAGCTGTGAATTAAAGGTTATATTTTTATATGAAGCTGTCATGCGTGTCATTAGTTTAAAGAAAGAGAGGCAGTTTAATTGGTTCATTAATAAAATTAGTTGTGTGAATAAAGCAAGTTTTGGTAAGAGCGCACTTTATCTTGAATTTTTTCTAATGATATAAAAAGCGAATTTTATTTTCTAATCCCCATCTTTTCATAGTTCTGACTGAATCATTATATTAAATTAAAAATTTTCAATAGGAGTGAGAAAATTTCTTTCAGTTTTTAGCCTTATCTATAAAAGGTTTCTAACATTATCATTAACAAACTCTTTCTATTTGAGATCATTATTTTATGTTTCTATAGAATAATTAAACGTAGCATCGGATAAGAGAGAGGAATTTAAGTTGGCTAAATAAAAAGAGAATGGCACTAATGCCTAATTGCGAATTCTGTGGTAAAGAGATCGTAGGTACTAAGTGGAATAAACAATATCATCATATTAATATATGTCAAAAACCAATAAAACGATTTTTTTGTTCTCGTCAATGTAAATTGAAATGGATTTTTGATAATGTTTGATTTTATTTTGTTGATGTTCAGGGGTATGGCTAGTACTTGTACTAATCTATAGGTAAACAAAATTATCTAAAAAATGAAATCCCAAGTTATTTATGACCCCAAACATTTGAATAATTAATGAAGACAAAAAAAGACAAAAACGACAATGAGTCGTGCCAATCCACTAATAATCCTAGCGAGTGGAAGGGAAGAACAATAGAAATTGATGACGCTGGGACAGGAGATCTTGTCGGAAATGCTTTCATTGGTTTTCGAGATGTAGAAAACGGAAAGATTATATTTAAATCAGTCCCCGTTGGTCTCTATAATGAAGACAATAAGGATGATGATCGCCCTAATAAACATATAGTAAAGATTGTAATCAAAGCTCTTAGAGAGCTTAACCACGGTAAGGGAGATAGAATTCTTCTATGTAGGGGTAATTGTTTCGATCTTGTTAGAGAGTATTTTAATGAGAATGATATTTACTATGAACCTGCAATTATCGAAGGGGAGCTCCAAGATGCCGTGGAAGGTAGATTTATTCAACACCTTAGAAGACTCGGAGTTAAATCTCATAATCTTACAAAAGAATCTGGTATAGAAAGGTATTTTATCTTATTCAATTGGGTATGTCGAGATTTTCCAAATCGTGAACGTTTTGTTAAAACAGGCTTTCCTTCTTGGAAGAAAAAATGGCAGAAAATTGCTTTGAAGAGATACCAGAATTCTAATAGAGCTAAGATTCTTAAAAGAGAACAAATCAAGCGAAGGGCAAATATGATATATAACCTTATGTTTGAGAAACCTATTTCTGTAAGTAAAAATTCCTCTAAGAGTCAATAAATTATACAAACTTTATTTTTTTTTTTTAATATTGTAATAATTAAGATTATTACTTCAAAGAACTTTTTTTAATAATAGATATGTAATTTAGTTTCGTAAGAGCAAAAAGAGTTTAGAATTGGAACGAATTATAGTTTTTGTAGATAATAGTAATATTTTCAAGGGATTTAGGAAATACAACATCAAGGTAGATTATGAAGCACTAAAAAATTTCATAGCTCGTGGTCGAGATTTAAAGAATATTTTCTTATATGAAGGTGTCGTATATCCTATGAATCCAGAGAAGAAGAAGTGGTATGAGGAGTTAAGTAATCGAAGTGGTTACGTGATTAAAGCAAGCTTTAATAAGATTGCATCAAGTGGTGCTATTGAAAAGAAGATTGACATTAAAATAGCAATCGATATCATCTCATATGCTTACGAGGATGCATATGATACAGCGGTGTTGGTATCAGGAGATGGTGATTTTGTTCCAGTTATTAAGAAATTAAAAGAACTGGAAAGAAACGTGGAAGTATGGGCCTTTAAATATTCATTAGCGAATGCTTTATTGGAAGAAGTTGAACAAGAAAATATCTATTATCTTGATAATATTTTAAGTGAAATAAAAATGTAAAAGTATAATCAATCAATTTAGGTGATTATATATTATTTTTTAGATCCTTTATTATTTTAACTTACTTTTTTAGGTAAAAGTATTAAGATTATTTAGTTGGCTCAATCAATTCAAATAAATCTCGAGCTAATTTTTTCATAATCGGAACATGACCTTCAAATAAAATACGTTCTTCAATGATAATTGCTGGGGGAACTACCATCCCATATTTTTTTATAGTATCAGCAGAGTCAATATCTTCAAAACTTATATCAATTTTTTGTTTAAATTCTGGTATATCTGTAAAAATTCGCTCAATAATGTTTCTCGTTTTACAACACTTAGCACAATATGTATCTTCCTCAGTTTTTAATAAAACATGTACAATCGGCTTCGTTATCAGAGACCACTAATTTTCTTTTATAATATTTTTCGTTAAATTGGAAAATACTTTTATTAATAAAGGATTTTTGCTTTAAAATACAGGAATTATCTAATCTAGAAACAACTATCTCATGGATTTACATTCTTTCTTTAAACTTAAAATTCATAGTGCTACTGAGCATTAGAGTTCATCGTTTAAGGAAAGAAATCTCTAAACCTAAATTTTAAATTCTTGAATTTAAGAAAAGAGCTATTCTTCTTTTTTTATCATTTCAAGTTCAGATTCGATCCCAAGTAAATTCGCAACTTCGACTAATGCTTTCCATTCGGAATGAACGTTTTCAGCTTCCCTAATTTTGCCTTGTGATACCAAAAGTTTGTGTAAATTGGCTTTTGAATCCACAAGTCTGACAAACATTCCCAATATATCTCCCTTATCCTCAGAATTTACATAATTTCTCAGAGCATCAATCATTTGGGTATCTTGTTGAGGTATAAGAGTTAAATTCTTCAAAGTATCTCGAATTTCAGATAATATTCTTTGATTATCCTCAAGTAATTTTAGTTGTATTAGATTGATATTAATCGCATCAGAATATGTTTCTGCTCCACACTTTTCTTTAAATTCGTCTAACTTCTTTTTAACAACATCATTTAATTCTATTGTTGGACTCATTTTTCTATATAATTAAAGGGGCAACGTTTTATTTAAGCTTTAATATGTATTGAATATAGAAAAATAATTCTACTCATCTTTCGGAAGATTGTTTAAATAAAAAAAAGTTAAAAAAAAAATTATTTTATTGAATCTAAGAACGCTATAAATATTTGTTTGGACACATCAGGTAAATCTTCTACGTATTTAAGTACTTTTTCCATGAAATCTTCTTTTGATATAGCCTCCTTTAATATATAATTATCAATATCTCTAAATTTATTAGTAATTTTATCGTAGGCATGCGTTAGAGAATCAAGATCCTTACTTATAGATAATTTCCATTCCTGGTCAACAGATATTTTATCTTTTTTATCCTTGTCTTTATCCTTATCTTTATCCTTGTCCTTTTTATCTTTATCCTTTTTGTCTTTATCTTTTTTGTCCTTATCCTTTTCCTTTTCTTTTCCCATAAAATCTCAACTACTTAATTATTAAATTTAATCCAATTATAAGACTAAAGATATTTAAAATTTTGGAGATTTTTCTCTTAACCTTTAAATAAGGGTCTGAAACGACGCTTATTATTCATGCTTTAAAATTAGTTGAATTTAATATAGTTCTTATCAGTCTATGATTAAAAGATATTTTAAATCAAATAAGAATTTAAGAATAAATAAAGTTAAAATTTATTTTGCTTAGAGAAGTAAGTTGAATTAAATAAATGAAAAATATTGTAGTTCTTTTTTATGACAAGATAAATGATGTTAAAATTTATGATTTTAAATTACCTATAGATGGCTATACTGATTTTAAGGATTTTCAAAAAGAATTAGATTTGTTAAAGGATAGATATAATATTTTAATGTTAGATGGTCACAACAAAAGCATCGATTACTTTTTCCAGAATAAGGACCAAATCGACTTAGTCGTTAATTTAGCAGATAATGGATATGAAAATGATTTCTCTAAAAATGCGTTTTTTATTGAAATATTCAATTTTTTGGGGATAAAATACACAGGTCGACAAGCTAATAATGTTGAATTTTTCGAACGAAAAGATCTCATGTTATATGTATTCGATTATTTGGGAATCAATTATCCAAATACAGTGATGTATTATCAGGGGATTGATTTAAGATTTTTAGAAGAAAAGGTTAATACATTAAGATTCCCAGTTATTGTGAAAATGGGTATTTCGGGAGATTCTTTACTCCTTGATGAAAATAGTATTTGTAATTCCTTTAAAGAAGTTATAGATAGAATTGAATACATAGAGAAGATTTTAGGCCAAAAAGAGGTTATCCTTATTCAAGAGTTTGTTAAAAATGCACGGGAATATACAACATTAATTATCGGGAATGATGTGTGTAATGATGTTAAAGCATTTACGATACAAGTAACTCCAAAAAATTTCTATGACTTCGATCAAAAAAATTACAGCCCACTTTCTGTTGATGAGTTCTATAAGAGACCTGATGTTCAAAATTCAAGTTTATTAAAAAAAATCGAGGATAAACTATGTAATTTAAAAATAATTACCAATTGCATGGATTATGTAAGATTTGACTGGTTGCTCGATGATGATTCTAATTTTTTCTTACTTGATTTAAATGCCAATCCCTCGTTTGATTCAGAACTTTTTAAACTTTACAATGAATTTTTTTCGATAAAAGGTAGAATTTTAGGCTACGCTATCAATTCTGCTTTGAAGAGATAACGGTATAATGTTGAATATTAATACTGATCTTATAAAAGCGGATAAATTCAAAATCTTTCGTCAAATACTAATCAATATTTAGGATAATGTTTTTTAATTTGAAATATAAAAAATAAGTGTATAGTGATTATAAGTAGTGATGGATGTGTCAAAGAAAAGTAAGAAAGAAAAACAAAATCCGCGATTACAAGTAGCCTTGGATTTTGAAAAACTGGATGATGCATTGGTGATATCGGAACAAGTGGCTCCATTTGTAGATATTTTGGAAGTTGGAACTCCTTTAATAAAATCCGAAGGAATACGTGCTATCCAAGTGTTAAAGGATGCTCACCCAGACAAACTGGTATGTGCGGATTTAAAGACTGCAGATGCTGGATACCTTGAAGTACAAATGGCAGCTAAAGCGAAAGCTGATATTGTCACAATACTAGCAGATGCTTATGATGTTACCATTAAAGAGGCTTTACGTGCCGCATATGATTTTCACGTAGAAATTATGGCAGATTTTATCATGTCTCGATCACCTGCTATCACATTAGCCGGCCTTATAGACCTTAAATATAAAAACATAAGATTACATTATGCACTCGTGCATAGCGGCTTAGATCGCCAAGCTTCACGACGAGCGCCTTTGTTTGAGTTAGAATCCGTAGCACGGCTACGAGACCATCCACGATTAGCAATAGCGGGTGGTATAAGAGTCACTGATATTCCTAAATTATCGGCTTTTCCGTTGGATATTATTATTGTAGGAGGAGGGATTACACATGCTGAAAATCCACGCAACGCTGCAGAGAAGATTGAAAAAGCCATTTATAAATGTTTTAGGTGAAAAAGGCGACTTACACTTGAGAGAAAGTTGGTTCTGGAGGAGGTTATTATTTTCATCAGAACTATGATTTTTTCTTCGATTCGTTATCGTATATATTATTAATCGTATTATATAGATAATTAGAGCTGCTAAGAAACACCAAACACAGATCATTGTTTCTAATGATCCAGCTAAACTAGTAATCCTGTAGAAAGGATTAAAATCAAGGGGAAAAAATGGTCTAATATCCGTGTATATAGGAGAATCGAGTAAAATATGAATATTAATTCCAAGGAGAGAGGCGAATAAAATTTTTTTAAAAGAGATTTCTTGTTCAATTTTGAAAAATCTCATAAGAGGAGTGAAAAATTCTCTGATTTTAGTCATTATCACTGTAAGGATAAGAGCAATTATTGTACCCCCCAAAAAGCTATGGAAAAAACCATGGAGAGGATAATTTAAATTAAAAAGTAAAACAAGAAAAGGTTCAATGTCAACTATTACACTTGCTATAAGAAAAGTGGGGAAATCGATAAAGCTAAGAAATAATAGCCCTATAAATAAACCAGGTCCAAAGTGATATGGTGTTAAAGGCATATTACTAAATAAATATTAGGAACTGTTATATTTTTTATTACACTTCAATATTGATTCTATTTAAAAATTTATAAAAATCGATCATCCAATTCCATTCCACAGCTAGGACAATGCCTTTTAGTGTTAAAATTTTTATCATAGTTAGTATATTTGGCTAAATTGTTTTCTAGATTAGAATAAATATCTTTAAGCATTATATCTTCAATTGATAATAACTTTAGCTTTCCTTTCTGATATAATTTAAGCTTTTCCTCTTTCCTTTTCATATAATTTTTTCCAAAATAACCCCAATATTCTATATAAACATCATATTCTGGCAGATACCAATCGTACTTGATTGAATTACCTCGGATTCTTATTGTATTTTCATATTCATGTTCAAGTCCAAGGCGGTATAGATGATTATCAATTACTAATTCTCCTTTTGATTTTACAATGTGTCCGTCAAGGCATTTAAAATTAGTTGCTCTTTGAGGGAGAAATCTTCGTTTATAAAAATTCAGAACTTTTAAAATAATCCAATAAATGATTCCAAAACATATAACAAAAATAATACCTCCTAAAATGAAAAAAACAATAATTTGACTCAGATTTGATCACTTTTTATAGAAATCGATTAAATTAATCTATTTTCTACATCCAAATGATCAACTTTCCATTTATATAAACATTAGCACTTAGGAGTTAACAGTAATTTCTTATAATAACTTAATTTTTGTTTTTAAACGAGAATGGTAATAATTTAAACGTGATTATGTAACCAATCATTAAGATCATTTAATACTATTCTTCTATCTTTTTCAGTTTCATTATATACCTCATGATATAATCCATCATAGATTTTAATGGTTTTGTCATCCATGGTAAGCCAATTATTAAGTTCTTCAGCTCCTTTCATTAGTTTATCATCTGAGCCACACTGAACTAACAAACTAATTTTAAAATCACCAATAACTCTTTTAAGATTATTAAAATTCTTTACCATCTCATAAGCTAACCTTGCAGAGATTTTTTCAGCATTAACGAATGGGTCGTTTTTGTAATTTTTCACTACTTCTGGATCATGGGATAAAAATTTTGCATCAATTCTAGGGTTAAATTTCATTTTAGGTGCAATTTTTGAGAAAATTCGAGCTAAGAATTTTAAAAATCCGACAGTTTCTTTACCAGGGTTTGTACCTACTCCCGAAAGAATGAGACCTTTTAAAAGATGCTCGTATTTTTTAGTAAAATAAATAGCAATAAATGAACCTAAAGAATGGCCTAACATGAATATAGGTAAATTGGGATGTTGTTCTCTTATTATATCGTAGAATATTTTTTCATCGTCAATAAACTGGTCAAAAGAATCCACATAATTCCTTATTCCTTCAGATTTTCCATGTCCACGATGATCGTTAGCATAAATTGCATAAGATTCTGGAATTAATTTATTTACAACATTTCGATACCTTCCAGAATGTTCAAATCCCCCATGTACAAGTTGGATTACCGCTTTAGGAGATTCTGGAATCCAACATTTGTAGTAAATTTTTAAACCTTTTACTCCTTTAAAAGTTCCCTCTAAATGATTCATATGGATCACGCATATATTGCATTATATATAATAAAAGATCTTTTTTTATAATATAATTATATATCATTTCAAGGAACTATCCCTATTTCATTTCAAATTAAAAGAATTATAACACGATCATACTATAAAATTTCAAGTGGTGTTTAGTTTTTAAAAAGAAAAAAAGATAGTAATGTTTTTTAATTATTGTGAATCCAATCCTTCTGCAGATAATTTTCGTTTTTTCATTATTAGAAATAAAATGACTAATGCAATGCCAACTCCGCTCACGATTGAAACAATTACTATTATTAAAACCATATCAGGACCAGTAGGACCTTGTGTAACTTCCTTGATTACTGATACTTCTTCAGACGAAACATTTCCAAGAGTATCATTTGCATAGAATGTGATTATTATTATTCCATTTTCAAATGAATCCCAAACGACCTGATCAATGGTCCCTGAGGTTGATGTTATAATATATTTCGTTGTTCCATTAATCGTATACCATATTGTATCTAAGTTTTGCTCAGTAATAGATTTGTTAAACTGTGGTGCTGTAGCTCCAAACTCTTGATTATCAGTAGGATTATGTATTATAATATTTGGTGCTTCTATGTCTTTAATAATGATCACTTCTGCAAATCCAATATTACCAATGGTGTCATTGGCATAGAATCTAATAATAATTTCACCAATTCCAAAATCATCCCATAATCCTTGATCTATAGTTCCATTGTCAAAAAAAGTAGTATTTGTCAATCCACCATCAAGGGTATACCACATCATATCCAAATTAGGATCTCGGATAATAACGTTAAATGAGGGGGCATCTTCCTCAAATATTTCATTGTTTTTTGGCGAAATTATTGTTATATTAGGCATGATACTTTCCCCATCATCCCAAATAGGCAAATAATCTTGACTTCCTGCTGAACCAGTAATATGATAGGGATCATCTCCAAATCCATCATCATTCAAATCAGAACCGGTGTAATCATCCCAATAATTACCCATTGAAGTGCTATTCCAATTATTGTTAGATCCATCATCTCTAGCATTATATAAAGTATTAGATTCAAAAGTGTTATTAAATATATCATTGAATGAACTTTCTACATCAATAAAGATTCCCCGGGCATTATTTGTAATAGTATTGTTTCTAATTGTTGTATTATGGGAAGTTGATGAGCAAAAGATACCATAATAATTCCCATCAATGCTTGAATGCATTATATCAGTTTCATTTGCGTTATATAATCTTATCCCCGCAGAACCCTGAGATAAGATCAAATTTGTAATGATTGAATTTCCAATACCGTCTAAAATTTTAATACCGTCAGCATTTTCTACGACAAGATTATTAGTAATATTGTTGTTATTACTGAAAGAATCCATGTAAATACCAGTTCCACTTTTTCTTAAGATATTATCGAGAATCGTGCTATTGGAACCATCGCGTAAAAATATTCCAGAACCAGAATTAAATGATACATTATTGGAGAAAATGTTAATTTTATGACTCGATTGTATTGCAATTCCAAGATTATTACTTTCAAAGACATTATTTATAATTTTATTTTCATTGCTACTAGCTCCTAAGCTTATACCATAATTAGTATTATTATTTCCAATGTTTTTCTTGATTTCATTAAATGGACTAACCCATAACTCAATCCCTTCTTCATTAAATTTTGCTGTATTCTCTATTAAAGTATTATTCTCTGAACGTATTACAACAATACCATATATTAAATTATTAAAGGCAGTATTTCCAATAATTGTATTATTGTTACTATAGTCTAAGACTATACCGGCAAAATTGTTGAGTGAACAGTTATTTCTTAGAATCTGCCCATAATTAACATGGCTTAACTTTATACCTGCTTCAGAATAGGCGTCACTAGCATTTATGAAAAGACAATCTTCAATAATGAAATATGCGTTTGAATTTTTGATTTCAATACAAGAAGTTGAATTTTCACCGTTTATTATAAGATCTTCTATAATGTAAGGATGATTAAGAGTACCAGAGCCATTACACCATGCTTTTGTTGAGGCTTGCTGCCAAGTAATTCCTTCTACTCCTGAATCATCAATGATAATTGGACTCCCGTCATGTAATGGATCACCGAATATAGGAAGAAAATCTTGACTTCCTCCAAGAGGGAGAACATCATGGGCAGTATCTCCTATTCCGTCATTATTAGAATCAGATCCAGTATAATTATCCCAGTAATTTCCTATGAGGGAATTATTCCAGTAGTTATTCGTGCCTCCATCAAATGCATTTATGCTATTATTTATCAGATAATTCTTATAAAATAGGTTCTCATCACACTTTGGCTGAAATATAATTATTCCGTTGCCACTATTATTTTGGATAAGATTATCAGAAATAATATTACTATCGCAATCATCACCGAGATAAAGTCCATCCTGACTATTATTGTAAATTGTATTACTAAAAATCTTACTATTATCTGCAACGGCTAACCATATTCCATCCATATTATTAATTAAGATATTTTCAATGACCTCATTCATATTGCTGTTAACAATAGCTATACCTGTATCGCAATTTTCAAAATTATTTTCTTTCATAAAGTTGTTATGAGCGGAATTTGATATTCTTATAGCATCTTCAATTATATTGATAAAAGAATTTCCTGATAACTCGTTACCCTGACCAATACTTATTTCGATTCCCCTTAAATTACCATCTAGAAAATTTTCACTAAATTCATTATTATAACATCCTGTACACTGCACTCCGTGATCAGAATTATTGATTATTTTGTTTTCTCTTATTTCAGTATAATTAGAATTGATAAAATGCATCCCATCTTTATTATTCATAATCAAATTTTTCGTAATTGTAGTATTGCCACTATTATAGAGATATATACCATTGTCTTTGTTCTCAGTAATATTATTCTCGAAAATTGAATTCAAATTACTATTAAAAAATAAGTAAACTCCATTTTCAGTGTTATTAGCTAGAGAATTCTCAAATATATTATTAAACATGGAATATGAATAAAGATTTATTCCAGCTTGACTGTTTTTATCGCAGTGGTTTAATGTCATATTATTATAATTGCTAAAAGAAAGTCTTATGCCATTTACATTATTAAATGCTTTATTTTGGGAAATCACATTATCATCACTTGAATCAAGAGTAATTCCATTATTCAAATTATATTTAATCTCATTATCGATAATAAAATTGTTATCTGCTAGATAAAGCCTAATTCCAAAATCACCATTATTATTTGCAGTATTTTGAATGATTGTGTTATTATCACTACTTAGAAGTGTAATGCCATTCCTATTGTTAAAAGAGCAATTATTCTGGCTTAAGATCCCATTATTTACAAAATTTAAGCTTATTCCCGCCGCATTAGTGGTGTCACTAGAGTTAAAAACAGTACAATTCCTTATAATGAAAAATACATTACTACTAGAGATTTCTATACAGCTGCTGGAATTTAATCCATTTATTGTTACATTCTCAATAATATAAGGATCATTCCATGTACCTGAGCCTCTACACCATGGTTCTGCTAATGCGGTTGCTGCCCATTCTCCATTTCCTAAAATATAGATTGGTGTTTCTGTTAGATCCCAAAATGTAGCTTGATGCAAGTTCCTACCACCATTATTAACTATGATATTAACAGTATTATTGTTTAGAACACTAGTGCTAGTTAAAATGAAAAAAGTGAAGAAAATTATAGCAAATTCTGTTCTTATATATTTTTTTCTTAAATTCATTAGATTTCAACTCTTTTTATATTATATTCTTTAGAAGTTAAGTAATAATCTGTTTAGTATTTTATTTATGTCTTTTTTATTTTGAACTTTTTTGTAAGTCTATTGATTAATACCAAGTTACAGAAGAAAGGAAAATAATATCTATATTTCATGCTAGATTTGGGGAAAATTATACCTATCTCTTTAAAAAGAAAACAAATCTAAATATCCTGTAGTCTCATTTTTATATCATCTTAACAACAGGATGGAGTGAGTGGAAAAAATTGTTTAAGTACTTATCTTAAGCAATCCACTTACCACTCATCTATTTTGGTTATAGAGGCATTTTACTTTTCTAAATTCATTATTGGGTAAAATTATACCTAACTCTTTAAAAAGAAAATAGTACTAAAGGAAATAGACAAAATCATTTTATGAGAAATGGATTAAAAAAACCCAGGGATTTAGAGGAGGGTGCCTTTTATAACATAATCTTAGAATTTTTATAATTAACTGATAAGCTAAATAGATTTATAGTTAATTTTCTAATTAATATTAGATGTATAATCTAAAAATGTGAAATTTATATGGTGGGAATTTCTTATTACATCTTAGAAAAGAAGAATATTGGGGGTAGATAGGAATGATCGTTATATTATCATATTTTCATACTAAAATCGGACCTTTAATCTTTTATTCTTTTCCAAAAACTCAGTTGGATAGAGAAGTATTAGATAGAATATATGATATAATGGATCAACCGAACAAGGAAGAATTTTTGAGTCAATCTTTCGAAAATTTAAAGTTATTGAACTATTATTTTCAAATCGCCTCTGATTGGGCTCGTGGTAAGACGGAAATGGTAATGGTCTCAATAATTATTAATCAGCAAATTTCACCTGAAATTGAAGAGACCATTTCTATATTATGTAAAAAATTTTCAAAAAAGTTGCAATCGAATGAAGAGATTTTTACTGGATTCCATATAAATGATTTAGACAATTATGATGATATTGATAAACAGAGTATAATAAAAAACGATTCCTTAATCAAAGATTGGGTACAGGATTTATATTGGGAAGTAATGGGAGATACAAGAAGAAAATCAGAAGAAGAGAAAATAACTTTGTTATTAAATGACCGATATATATTTGAATCTTTAGAAGAGATGTCAAAAGAGTTGAAGACAATCAGTAGAGAGATCAGTTTAAGGAAGGATTCGCTTAAAAAGAACTCCGATATCCAAAATTCAATTTCGAATTTGAATAAAATTATTGATGATTTAT
>JAHQWL010000060.1 GCA_029856155.1 Promethearchaeia archaeon | reverse complement strand
CCGCTGAACAGCTGCAAAAGCATTTTCCTTCATGTGAAATTATTAGATGGTTACAATCAGGAACTGAAGCAGATATGCTTGCTATAAGAATCGCAAGAACTTTTACGAATCGTAAATGGGTAATAAAGATCGGTGGTTCTTATCATGGTTGGTCTGATCAACTCGTATATGATATGCATGTTCCTGGAACAAAATTATTAGAATCTCATGGAATACCAAAATCAGTATTCAAATGGATTGATTCATGCCCACCTAATGATATTGACACTTTAAAACAGATGTTTAAAGAGAAACGTAAAATTGCTGCTGTTATAGTTGAACCTATGGGTGGAGAATCTGGGAGTATCCCTGTAAGACCCGGTTTTAATAAAGAAGTGGAAGAATTATGTCATGAAAATAGAACATTGATGATTTCAGATGAAGTAGTATGCGCTTTTAGGTTAAATATGGGTGGAGGACAAGCTTATTTTGGATATACTCCTGATATTTCTGTATTTGGAAAAATTGTTGGACATGGATTTCCTTCTGCTGCTGCTATTGGCGGGAGAGCTGATGTGATGAGTGTATGTGCTGGGGGTGTCAGTGGAGGTAAAAAAGCTTATTCTGGTGGAACTATTGCAGCTAATCCATTAACATGTGCAGCTGCGTACCATGCTATTAAATTAGTCGAAGAAACGAACGCTACAGAAAAAGCTATCAAAGCTGCTACAAGGTTATCTGCGGGTTTAAATAAAGTTTTTGAAAATTATGATCTACCCTGGTTTTCTTATAATTACGGAGGAACTGTTCATTTTCATACCAGTTGCTTATTTGGACTTGATTTGGGTGATCCAAAACAAGCAGGAGAACTTCCACAAAGGAAAGACTTTATGGGTGAAATGGGGGCTGCTTTGGTTGATCAAGAGATTATATCAGTAGCAGGGAGTAGATTCTACACATGTATACTCCATACAGATGAAATTATTGATGAAACAATTCAAAAAATCGATAATATATGTCAAAAAATAGAGTGAGCTTTAATCTTTAAAAGCCCATTCTCCTTTACGCATAATTGGTTCAATTTTTCCATTTTTTAAAATTCCGTCTACATCCATTTTATCTGATCCAATCATGAAATCAATGTGTGTTTTGCTAATATTCCCACCAGCAGCAGAAAACTCCTCATCAGACATTTCTCTGCTATTTTCCAAAGCAAATTTAAAACCTCGACCTATAGCAATGTGCGAGGAAGCATTTTCATCAATTAGAACATTATAAAAAAGCAATCCTGATTGTGAGATGGGGGAACTATACGGCACGAGCGCTACCTCACCTAATCGTCTAGCACCTTCATCAGTTTCAAGAATTTTATTTAGATAACCCTCTCCTTTTTTCGCAGTCGCTTCTACGACCTGTCCCTTTGAAAAAGTTAAACTAAAATCTTCAATCATAACATCAGTGGGTAGAGGTTTTGTAGCAGTTACAATACCTTCTGTTTTATCCTTATGGGTTGTTGTGAAAACTTCCTCAGTGGGTATATTTCCTACAAAATCAATACCACTTTGAGTTCTAAATCGAGCACTTCCCCAAATGTGACCTTTAGGTAACCCAACTATGAGATCTGTCCCAGGAGCAACCAATTTTAGTGATTCATATTGCTTTTTATTCAAATATTTACTCCTAGCTGTGAGTTGTTTGATGTGATCCTCCCAAGCAGCGATGGGATCTTCATTTTTCACCCGACATATTTCAAAAATTATATCCCAAAATTTCGCTTTTTGTTCTTCCGGAGCAACGTCAGGAAATACTTTTTCTGTCCAACCATCAACTGGAGCTGTTATTCCTGACCAATTCACTGCACTTTGAGAAATTAAATCACCAAAAGTTTTTCGATGTTTAAGATACATATTACGTGCAGTTGACATCAAATCCATATCATGTCCTTTGAGTAAATCAGGATTCCAGGCAGCAAAAAGAAGGACAGAATCACCCTCTTTACCAAATTTATATTGACAATCAGTTCGCCATGTAGGATATTCTTCAAATGAATCTCGTGGAGCATGTTGAAATCTAATCAATCTCAATTGATTATCATCCCACATCACCTCAACTAACTTAGCTCCAATCTGATAGGCTTTCTTCGTAATTAACCGAACTAAGGGTGCTAATTCAATTGGAGTCCCATAACTATATGAAGTGGGTCCACCGATCAAGAGACGTTGCCCAGGTTGCACATTCAGACCGATTTTTACTATTACTTCAGCAAACTTTTCCAAATTCTTTTCAAATTCTGAAGACATTAAAATCACAATATTTTTGTTAATTTTTACCTTGAATTCTACTTTGTTCTTAATCTTTTAATAACTTGTGGTTATAGGAAAATCTATAATTAAAAAGCCCATTCACCATTTCGCATAATGAGCTCAACTTTTCCACTCTCTAATACCCCATCAATATCCATCTCTTCTGAACCAATCATAAAATCATAGTGTAATTTACTAATATTACCACCTGCAGCTGAAAATTTATCATCAGACATTATATTACCATTCTCCAAACATGATCTCCAGGCATTACCTAAAGCAATATGACATGAAGAATTCTCATCTATTAAAAGATTATAAAAAAGTATTCCAGTTTGAGAAATTGGTGAACTATGTGGAACAAGAGCTATTTCACCTAATCTTCTAGAACCCTCATCTGTATCAAGAATACCATGTATAAACTCCTCTCCGCTCTTTGCAGTTGCCTTAACAATTTTTCCTTCTGAAAAGTACAATTTCAAATCCTCAACTAAAACGGTTCGAGAGAATGGTTTCGTAAGACTAACAAATCCTTCTGTCTTATCTTTATGTGGGAGAGTAAAAAACTCCTCTGTTGGGATATTACCAACAAAGTTAATTCCATTTTTACTTATCGATCGAGCAGCTTGCCAATTATGATTCCTTGGTAACCCAATCGTTAAATCTGTTCCTGGAGCAATTAATTTCAAATATTTGTATTGTTTTTTATTTAAGAAATTGCATCTAGCTTCGAGATTCTTGATGTGTTCTTCCCAAGCGGAAATAGGATCTTGGTTTTTTATTCTACAGATGTTAAATATAATATCCCATAGTTTAGTTTTTCTACTTTCTTTGGGTAAATTGGGAAAAAGTTTATCAGCCCAACCTTCAACTGGAGCAGCAACAACTAAGTTATTCATTGCATCTTGATGACGTAAATCTGAGAAGGGTACACTGTGCTTTATATAAGTTTGAAGAGTGGTCATAAATAAGCTAGAATCTTGTTCCTTAAGGAGATCTGGATTAAATGCGACGATAAATAACACTGCATCACCACTTTGAGCAAATTCATATTCTGCATCAGTTCGCCATGTGGGAAATTCTTCAAAAGAATCTCTTGGAGCATGTTGAAATCGAAGTAGTTTTATTTGATCATCATCCCATAATACTTCAACAAATCTAGCTCCCATTTGATAAGCTTTTTTAGTAATTAACCTTATGAGAGGTGCTAATTCTAGAGGGGCCCCGTAATTAAGAGGTGCAGTTCCTATCAGTAAGCGTTGTCCAGACTGTAAATTAAGACCAACTCGCAAGATTATTTCGGCATACTTTTCTAAATTTAATTCAAATTCTGAAATCAACGGATTGACCTCTAATTTTTAGGAATTATCAAATATTTTATTTTATCTCAAATCTTTTTTAAAATTATCTTTTTATTACAATTGGTAAATGGAAAATAAAATGGGAAAACAAAACGAAATTACAGATCCTTCAGACATATTTAATAAAGATGGCTCCCTTGTTCAGAGAGGATGGGCAAAAAAACCAATATTAAGATATAACAAGGAAGATATAGGAAAAGGTTGGTCCCGTATCAAAGAATGGGACCATTTTTCTGTATTAAACAAACAATTTGGATTTCAACTTACAATTGGAGATATTGGATATCTTACTCAGATGAGCTATGTGTGGTTGGATTTTAAGAAGAAAGAAAGAGAAGGGAAAGGACAATTTAAGTTTTTTACTAAATCTAAGCTTTTACCACTTAGTTCCTTAGAAGAGAGTACAATTAAATTACCTTCCAAGAAATTTAGCGCAATAATTGAAAAAAAAGGAAAACAGAGAATAATAACTATTGATGATCCAATGTTCATAGAGAGGGGGATTAAGGGAACTATTATTCTTGATGATAAACCAGAATGGGATAATACTGTAGTAGTAACTGGTTATAAAGATGATCCTAAACAGTTTTATTATAATCATAAAATTAACATGATGCCCGCTGAAGGATCAATTCAGATTGGCGAAAAAAAATTCAACTTTGAACCTGAAACTTCTTTTGGTTTAATGGATTGGGGGCGTGGAATTTGGCCTTATCATACCCATTGGTTATGGGGCTCTGCATGTGGAATAGTAAATGGAGTACCAGTTGCTTTTAATATTGGTGACGGTTTCGGTTTAGTAGGCAGTAAAGAAGGCGCAACTCATACTGAAAACATAATCTTTTATGACGGCAAGGCTCATAAAATCGATGAGGTCTATTTTCATCATGAAAATCGCGATCCTACGAAACTATGGAAGTTTACCAGTAATGATGATAGATTCAATATGGTTTTAACACCCCTTATTCCGCATAGAGAGAAAATCAATTTTGGATTGATTTATCTAAATTCGTCCCTGCTTCATGGATTATATACTGGAGATGTTGTATTAGAT
>JAHQWL010000059.1 GCA_029856155.1 Promethearchaeia archaeon | reverse complement strand
CATCCGCTTATGTGAGAACCAAAAAGTTAGGATGACTTGAGTGTCTTGCAATAACTAGGTCTAGTAATGAAGCATTTCCAAAGAAATTTTCGGTTTAAAAAAAGTATAATGGAAAAAAAAATAAAAAGTAATTATTTATAACAAAACTTTATTCTTTTGACCAAGATTCATATTCTTTCATAAATTCTTCTGGCTTCCATTGAGTATTCATATACTTTAGGATTCCAGAACTGTCTCTCGGTCCTACAACTACATAAGCATCTGCTTCATCTTCTAAGGCTCCACTTAAACGAGCAGCCATACCAGGAAGAATGAGAATTCTATGTTTAACTTTGTCAAAAGCTCCAAATTCTTTCACAGCTTCAGCTATTGAGCCCGCATTAAATTGACCCCCGGCAACAGCACTTTCAATTCCGATCCCCTCACTATCAACGACTAAGAGCCAGCAATTCATATTTGCACCCTTCAAATCTTGTTCAACTGGGATTTTAGTCATTCTATAATTACTAGTGACAAATATTGGAGCCATATCTTCAGGTTCTCCAATTTTATAAAGACCAGGATCTACTGAAGGGTAAATTCTAGGATCTGAAAAAACACTTTGTCTTAATGTCATCAAAGCTAATAGAGCCCAGATTTCTTCTTTCTTCTGACCGGTGTGTAATACTAACATATTTGCATCTATAGACTCCATTATAGCACCCATTATCACTTCTTGATATTGATGTTCCCATAATTCTTTATCATTTCCAATCTTTACTTGGCTCCAATAAGCTGCGGGTACACCCATAACTGGCCAACAAGCATTTTTATCTCCTTTATTTATTGCCCCTGTCCTTAATTGCATAATCCTATCATAAGTTACAGAAAGATTACCTGGTCCAAAATAAGTTCCTGGATCTAATATAATCTCTTTCACTCCTAATTTCTGTAGGGTAGCACTCAAAGATACTAACTCATCTAAATTACTAGAAGTAATTACAATGGGTAAGTTATTTTGTACTGCAAATTTACCGATTTCCTCCCAAGTATCTTTTGTAACAGCATAGAGTAAAGGTTTTTTATCCTTGATTTCTTCAGCAGCAGCTAATAATATTTCAGTATTAAAACTACACAACATAATAGGTAGATTTGAGAGTTCGGTTACCTTTTTAGCTGCTAATTTAAATTGATCTTTATCTCCAGAAACATTTCTTAAGGCAATACCATCAAGAGTTAGAACATCTCCAATCCTTTCAATTTTAAGGTCTGAAAGGTATTTGACAAATTCTTCCAATTCTATATCATCATCTGCTATTTCAACAAAGAGAGCTGTTTGATTATAATATGTTAATTGATGCCTCATCAAAACTTCTTCTCCACCTACAATAACTGCTCTATCTCCTATTCCAATTGTGACAGGTTTTTGAGGAGGAGTTAAAAGTGTAATAAGCTTCTCTCTATTTTTAGCTTGTTTTGGATCTTGCATCAAATGGGTACAATCTTGAGGTTTTACCTTCCTTTCTAATGTGTCTGTTGCAAAAGCCATACACGTCTCATATCCGCAATCTTTACAATTCGATTTATCCAAAAGGGCATAAATCTCTAACGGACTTGCTCTAGCCATTTCATTTTCTCCAAATTCTTTTTTAATGTATAGTAAACATTCACTAAGTATGGGTATTTTAATTGTAAATTGAATTAAAAATTTGGTTTTTTTAGAACAATTATAACTCTAACTCCTTTTATCTTGATTTAATTTCTAAAATAAGATATTAGAAAATTATTAAAAAATTTTTAAATTTACTAAGTTAATGGTAAAAGATCAAAAATATTTTGAAGATCTTAATTCTTTGTTTTATCCTAAACATATTGCATTTATTGGAGCATCAGAAAACTCTAGATTAGGGTCGATGTTGTATTTACCAGCATTCAAGGATTCTATTTGGTCCAAGACTTTTTATCCAATAAATCCAAAATATAGTGAAATAATGGGTTGGAAATGCTATCCTTCTGTTTTGAATGTTCCGTATCATATCGATACAGCTTACATCTCATTGAAGACTAAATTTATCTCAGGAGCTCTGAAAGAATGCGTTGAAAAAGGAATTAAATGGGTGATTATTTTTGCTTCAGGGTTTTCTGAAACTGGAGATTCTGAAGGAAAACAATTAGAAGTAGAACTCTTAAAAATTATTAAAGGTTCCAATACAAGGATAATTGGACCAAATTGTTTAGGTCCATTAAACGCAGAAAATGGAATGGCGTTCTCATTTGCTTCTCAAGGAAAATATGGAGGTGTATCTTTTATGTCCCAATCTGGAGGTCATCTAACTCAATTAGTTAACATTGGATATAAACGGGATATTAGATTCCGTTATGGTGTTAGTTTTGGTAATCAAATTGATTTAAATTGTATAGATTTTATAAGATATTATCGTCAAAATTCACAAACAAATCTTATTGCTGCTTATTTAGAATCTTCTGGTTCTGCTTCAGGGTATGAATTATTTTTAGAACTTAAAAAAGCAACTAAAATTAAACCCGTAATTTTATGGAAGGGGGGATATACTAAAGATGGATCTCGTGCTGCTTTTTCTCACACTGGCGCAATAGCGTCAAATGATACATTATGGAAATCAATGGCTAAACAAACAGGTACTACACTTGTTAAAGATAATGATGAATTTTGGAATGCAATAAAAACATTTGAACTATTATATCCACAATATCGCCCTAAAGGACGAAATGTGGGAATAATAACTCCAGGAGGAGGTTCTTCTGTTAATATGACTGATTTATTCGCATCTCAAAATCTTAAGATACCAGATTTAACTATTGAATCACAGTCTAAAATTGCTAAAGTCCTGCCAAATGTCAATGTAAATATTAAAAATCCTGTTGATTTAGGAGCATCAGGATTTATTTTAAACACCTTTGTAGATTGTATAGATATTGTGGTTAATGATCCAAACATTGATATAATTATAATACCACTTTGGCCTGACCATATTTATCGGCACGTTTTTAATAGAATGATTAAACGTTTTGAATCTACCTCAAAACCTTTTGCGTTTTGTTTACCAAATATTGCCGATGATATTACTCTCGCAAAAAGATTTAATACTGCTAAAAATCTATTACATAAGAAACGAGTTCTCTATTTCTTATCTTTGAGAGACACAGCAAAAAGCATCTCATTTTTATGTGACTATATAGATTTTCTAAAATCTCATAAAATCTCAAATTGACAATAAAATAATAAATAAATCAGTTTTTTATCTATATTTTTTTAGAAATTCTTTCTAAATATAATTTCATAAAAAATCTTTGACTATTACAATAAGCAAATTTCTGTTTTTGCCTAAGATCTTTAGAATTCTTTAAAATATTATGTATTTCTTTAATCATTTCAAAATGATTATCTATAATAGTCTCATTTATCTGTTTAAGGATACTTTCATTCTTTTTTATTAAGTTATTTTTGTATAATTTGCGTTCAGAGTAATTACTTTTTTGTAAATTATAATTAGTTAAAATAGCAGATTCATCAAATCTAAGACTATTATCAATATTTTTAAGATAGTTTCCTTCTAATTTTCCTGAACTCATTCCGTTTACCATAAATTTTACTAATACTATTATTTTACTTATATTAATTTCAGAGTAGGGGTACTATTAACCCATTGATATATTAAAATAATCATTAAAATCAAAAGCTCCCGAATTTATCATAAAAGAGAGAGGATAAGGATAACAAAATTCAAATTTAATATAAAAAGAGATTATTAAAGGCGAAATCCAATGTAAGATTGAAAATTTTGTTTCCCTTCCTAATTAACAGTTTGATTTAAACTATAAAAATGAAACAAAATTTTAATAAATTAAAAATAGAAATTTAGGAATTATGTACACCTTGTCTTTTTTATATAATATGAAAAAAATTGAAATCTTAAAACTTCAATCTTTATTTAATAATATTCTATTTTTGAAAGAAGTAAAGCGAAGAACCCGTAAAATAGGATATTTATTAAACAACTTATAATAGCAAAAATAAGAAGCTCATTAAAAGACGACAAAAGATACTTAGTCAATAATTCATTTTGAGTAAAAGGACTTATCACACTTGCGATTATAACTGACACTGTACTTATAACTGCTGTTAAAGCCCAGGCCCCAAAACATTGAATTTTACTTTCACCAAACTTTCCAGCAAGAATCGCTGCTATAATTAGAGTAATTAAATACCCTAGCCAAATTATAAAGATTTCCAAAACAAAACTTCCTAAAAATGGTTGAAATATTATATAATTAAAAATTAAAGACGGCGTACTAACAATTGAACCGAATAGATAAAATACTAGCATTAAAGGAGCATAATTTAGTGAACCAGGATTGAATATATCAAGTAAAACACCAATTCCGGGACCTAATGCTAAAGATATAATTGAAAAGATAAAATTTAACCCTACAAATGCTACTAAACTTAATAAAAATGCTTTACCAAATGCCATTTCTTTCAGACTTTTTTTTGTATTTGAACTATTATATCTTATTATCTTCAAGGAAGAGATTAATTTTAAATTTTAGGATAAATTTTAATTGGATTTTAAATCTTTTTACTTTCCTCTTAGATAATAATAGGTAGAATTTAGTATCATCCTTAAATTCTGCTAAATTAAATGATAATTTTACTTTCAATCAATTAAAATATTGTAAAGATTGATTTAAGAGAAGATTTGCTGAAAATTTTAATAAATCATGAAATCCTAAAAAGACTATAACAATGAATAGAGATAATGAAAAATTTAAACTTGGAAAGCTTAAACACAATTTTTTAGCTCAGTTGCTCTCAAATATTGAAATTAATGATAATAGGGTAATTATGGGATCTAAAATAGGTGAAGATGCAGCAGTTATAGATATACCAGGACCTAATTATTTAGTAGCTAAAACAGACCCAATAACATTTGCAACGGATGAGATTGGATATTATTCAGTAATCGTGAATGTTAATGATCTTGTATGCACTGGAGCTAAGCCTAAATGGTTTCAATCCACAATATTATTACCCGAAAAACTTACCACAAGTATTATGATTGATAAGATATTTAAAAATATTCATGATACATGCAAATCGATGGATATAACTGTTGTTGGAGGGCATACCGAAATTACTCCCAGGCTTGAGAGGCCAATTGTAATTGGGTCTTTGATAGGAGAAGTTCCCAAGGATCAACTCGTACTCACTTCCGGAGCAAAACCAGGGGACGCACTTATATTAACAAAAGGCATATTTATAGAAGGTACGTCGATTATAGGGCGAGAGAAAGAAAAGGAGCTATTAAATCATGAGTTGGGTCATGAATTTATAAAAAGATGTCAGGATTATCTTTTCAATCCTGGGATTTGTATTTTTAAAGAAGCTCTTTTGGCAAATAACCATTTTGAAATAAAATCCATGCACGATCCAACTGAAGGGGGAATTTATACAGGTGTAGCTGAAATGACTATTGCTTCAAATACAGGTGTGGAAATTGAAGAAAGAAAAATAAAAATCTTACCAGAGTCAAAAATATTAAGCGAAATATTTAATCTTAATCCATATAATACTATATCATCTGGATCCTTATTAATTGCTGTGAATCAAGAAGATTCTTTTGGATTAATCGATCTATTAAGAAGAAATAAAATATATGCCGAATCCATTGGTAAATTTACCCCTAAAGATAAAGGATTATTGGTTAAAAAAGAAGATGGAAAAAAGGAACCACTTAGATACTCAGAAACAGACGAAATAACCAAAATTTTCTGATACTCCTCAAAAATAGCAAATTAATTTTGATTTTTTATAAAGTCAAACATATTATTCTCTATTTAACTAAGATTTTTATTTTCAAAATTTTATTTTATAATATATATAGTATCAATTTCTTAGGGTTGTTTAAAACCTAAAAAACAATAGACTTATTAAATATTTGATCAAAGGTGGCTTATAAAGAATTAAAATATATTTTTAAAAATCTTCAAGAAAGAGTCAATAAGCAAGATTTTAGTATAAAGTCTGTGAACCGCTTGTTATTTGAAATTTTAGAGAAGAATAACGCTAAATTTGAAGAATTTAAAAATGATATCCGATTAAAATGGGAAGAATTTGAAAAAAAAAATAGAAATCGAGTAATTAAAAAAACATTTACTACTTTTTTCTATAAAAATTTTCATGAGCTCTTTAGTTACTTTTTAAACACGTTTTTTGGTTTTGATAGAGATTCCTTAAAGTTATTTAGTAAAGAAAAAATATCTGAAAAAATAATATTTTTTGATTATAACTATATTCTAAATCCAAATGAAGAGGATATAATTTTTAAAAATTCAGCTGAATTTCAAGTAGATTTATTGTATGGTTTTTCTCTTAATACGGGTTATCTTTATTTTATTGTTCGCCTATTGGGAATTGTTATTAGAAATACAATTCAGGAAAAAATCTTTATTTTACTTGATGCCGTCGTAGTTAAAGATGAAGAGTCAAATAAGAATTTGAATTTTATGATAATTATTAAAGATAGTAAGGATGAAATTTTTAATTATTATTATAATATGGTTTTATATTATTTTTTAAGACAAATTAAAGGGATTCCTGAAGAATTTTATGAGAAATTATTAGAAGGAAGAGAAAAATTATACCAGGTAGCTTTAAACGAATATTATCAATCAAAAGAAAAATTAGTTGATTTATTGTATTATTTTTATAAAAAATGTAATTTATTACAGAGTTTCTCCCCGTTATTAGACTTTTTTAATTTTGTAGGAGCCAGAGTAGAGGATTCGGTTTTTTCTAAACTGGATATTATTAAGAAAGAATTCCTAGCTAACCTAGATTATTCTACAGAAAAGAAAAATGCTATTGTCAAATTCTTTGATTATCTTGATAAAACATCAACCCTTTATTCAACCTTTCAAGCAAATAATCTCCCCTCTCCAAAATCGCAACTAAATCTTTTTTTACTATATATGAAATATTACTTTGGTAGTGGTCTCGAGGCTTTAGAAGTAGGGGGGTTATTATTTTTACCTGAAGTTTTTAAAACAACTTTAAATCAATACAATAAAAAAGTAGAGGATGTTATTGGAGCAAATTCTATTAACAATATTAAAGAATTCATAAATTTCTTGTCAGCTTTATCTAATATTAAAAATATCGATCTCTTTTTTCAAAAGATCTTTAAAAAAAACATTTCCCAATTAAATTATGGCTTTTTTAAGACATTTTTAAAAAGTTTAAATTCAAATTTTTCTCAGAATATAACTAAAGAAAATGAAATTCTTGGTGAAGATCCACAGAATACACCATTTACATTTAATATTATTGTTGATCATATATGTAGAATTCTCTACGTGTTGATTGATAAAATTTTTATGAGATCTAATCCCGAAGATGCTTCAAAGAATTTTATTGATCCCCGGAGTAGATATATTGGTAAAAATATTGCGTTAAGAGTGTTAGAATTATTTGTATTTCAAGATATAAACTATTCTGATGATGTGTGGCCGGATTATATTATCAGTCTAAACAGAGAACTAATTAAGAAAGAGTTGAATAAGTTTAACGTAGAAATTCCTGATAAACATTTCTACTCCGTTGAGGAATTGATACAAATTATGGTAACCTATAATATTCAATCTTTTTCTGATCAACCTTATTTCGAAGAATGGTTAATACATGAGATTACCATTCCACTTAATGATTTAATTCAAAAAATCCGAAATACAGTAGGAGATCCAGCAAAGGAAATTGAAGTATATGAAAAATTAAGTGAATTTTTCCTATTAAATATAAAAGATGAACAAATTACAAAGGATTTTAAATTTTTATGTCAACAATTTGCCCCCTTTTGGAAAAATGTTGAGTAATTTTAATATCATTTTTTACACAATATTAAATATTTCTAGAAATCTCGAAAATTGAGATTTTATATCTACTATTGGCAAATCTGAGATATTTTTATTATTTAAATCCTTGAAACATATTACTCCAGAAACCATTTTAACGTCTTTAGTTAATTGTTCTTCAACTTCATTTAAATTAGATATGCATAATACTGTAGGGCTATTTAAATTCCTAAATCCTTCCGTAAATACGATGTTAAATTTATAAGGGCCATTATATAACCATTTTAAAAGCGACTCCAGTTTAATCTCTTCCTTTTTTAAAAAAATTGCTGATTCATTATTATCATTTTGAATCACAGAATAAATAGCTCCAATTTCTGTGAATTTATAAGAGTCTTTTCCTTTTTTATCAATTGGATGTTCTTTTATATTTTTTATAACCGCGACATTATAATTCATTTTTTTCTTTAATAATTCTGTAGCGGTTGTAATAAAATTTGTTTTCCCGGAGCCAGAATATCCAATGACAGAAATAATTCTATAATTCATACTATAATTTATTTTCGATTCTTTTTCTATTTTCATTTATTTTAATGAAAAAAAAATATATTATTTTACTAATTAATATTTATTTAAATAAGATTTTTCTCTAGAATTCACAATAACTTTGAAAATCAATGCCTGCTAAAAAAGAAAGAATCATATTCGACGCTAATTTCTTCATTTGTATGCTGCAAATTAAAGCACGTAATATTTTAGGAAATTTAAACAAAGTTGCTGAGGATTTAGGCTATGATTATTATATTTCTCAAGTAGTATTTGATGAAATAAAAGCACCTCATACTTATAAAGATAAATTAAAAAGTTTCGTAAATGTAGTAGAAGTATTACCAAATCAAATTGCTGCCATTAAAGACAAACTAAGTCAATTTAACATAAGATTTCCTGCTCAAGATCCTGATCTCACACTTGTTTGCATAGGAAATAGATTATTGAATGAAAATCAGGCTATTCCCGTTCATCTTGTAACTGATGATTTTAAGTTAGCAAAGAATACAAACTTACTCTATAAAAATAAAATCAATATATTATCTCTTTCAAGTTTTCTTCTAAAGATTCAGAGAACAATTGTTGATGCTCAGATGAGAAAATATTTTAAAGAACTATGGAAAAGAAGTTTGAATTATACTTTATCCTATATGATTGAACGCTCTAAAATCTATCCTGCTGAACAAAAAATTACTTGGTTGATTGAAAAGGCAATAGCTGTCACAGAAACCTCAATTTTATCACAGGATCTTGAGTTAGAAAACCCAGATGCTGGTGTAAAATTTGAAATTGGAGCTTCGAAATATGCAGATGAAATAAATATTTCTGAAAAATATATTGAAAATCAAAAAATTTCCCAAACTGAAGAGGAAAAAATATTTGGGATTACAAAATTCCTAGAAAATTTAAAAATATCAAGAGAGTATTTGATCCGCGCTAGAGAGGCGATAATAAAAAGTATTCCGAAAGATGCAGTTAAGTTTTTAAAAACAGGTAATGGATTTTTAGTTTCTCTACTTCAAGTAGCTTCAGGACAATTAACAAATGTGAAGGATTATGAGATTGTTGAGCAGTTAATCTGTTCTGAAATTAGTAAAATGGAATTTTTGCGAGCATTTTTATTAGTTTCTCTTGGTCGTATTAATTCTGCAGTAGATTCTCTTGAAAGAGCCGCATTATTTTCAATAATAATTCAGAATTACAAAACATGTTTAACTTTAAATTATGTAAAGGCTTTAATTTATTTATTCCATGGGTTATATGTAGAAGCAATTAGACAATACAATTTTACTGAAGAATTAGCTGATATTTATGGTGATGATAAGCTAAGATTAAAATGTCTAATAGGTAAAGCTATAGCTCTTTATATCCAAGGGGAGGATAGGAATACGGCATTTAATATCATGGAGGAAATCTCGGTTATGGATTTAGAAAAGAATTTTCTTGATGCAATAATAGTATTTAGTGAACTAGGAGACTATTTCTTAGCTCTAGGGCATTCTCAAATAGCTACAAATCTTTACAATCAAGCCTTAGAAATCTCGATTGACTATAAATTAAATTTCAAAAGTGAAATTTTAATAGAGAAATTAAAAAGATCGTACATCGCAACCGTATTAGCTGGTTATTCAGCAGAAGATGCTGTTGATAAACTAGATGTCTTATTAGATAAGGCGTACTCTATCAAAGATGTTGAAAAATACAATGAACAAATTAAAAAAATATCAAGCTTTAATCTCTTATTTTATACTCCATTCCCGTATATTACAGGAAAAAAAAAAATTATCCCCTACTCAGCATTACCGAAAGAACTTAAAGATGATTACTTAGAAGTAGTATATTTCGAAAAAGTAAAAGATACTCAAGACCAAATTCTTTTTATTGTTTCTCATTATGAACTGGGATTATTAGGTATTAAATTGAAAACAAGTGAAAATGTGACTGGAATTGCTGAAAATTATAATCTTAAGATAAAACCAAATGCGAAAGTTAAAATATATGAACCAGATGAAGACTTAAAAAATATGTTTTTAATCCGCGCAATTATCGAGATAACAACAATAGATAAAGTTCAAATTAATTATACTCTTCCATCTTTCTTTAAACAATTAAATCTGTAATACAATACAGTAAAAGAATGGCTATTCTTTCCTCAAACTTTTATCTCGTTGTGAAATTTGATGGCTGTGGATGGCACATGAAATACAGTAGTACTTTGTCTTACTTGGAGTTTGAATTATCGTTCCTGATTTCTTTAATTCAGTATACATCCGAGAATCAACTAGAGAAACTCTTCTTGTTACAGCTTTAGCTTTGCTACGAGCAACAGTTCGACCACACTTAGCACACTGAACTTTTGCATACTGTCCTTTACTAGATCCGCTTCTACCGCCACTTTTTCTCTTTTTTGGAATAAAAATCAGCTATTTTTTATTTTTTCTTGTTAATCTTCACATTTATACACAATTTAAATTGTCTAAAACTTAAAAAATTTATCTTTAACCATAAAAAACTATAAAAATGAGTAACAAACAAATTATTGAACGAATCTAACTAATTATCCTCTATATTCGTATTTAAGGTCTTTAATATTTTAAAAGAAAAACTTAATCTTTGTACAACAGTATAAATCAATGCAAAAGTAAAAATTATAATACTAATAAGAAAAATTGGAGTGACTGGTATTCTGGTAATATATGGTATAAAAACTGTTATAGGATCATTATATAATAGTATTGTAATAAAATAGAATATTAGTTCTATAATTATAGCAAAAAGTAAAAATAAAATCCGTTCGGCTCGTTCCATAAATCCAATACCTTTCATATTAACACCTTCGCTTTCAGCTCTTGAACGTATATAAGAGATCATAATAACTAAAAACAATATGATATATCCTAAAATATAATTTACCAAACCTCCATAGATTAAACCTAAAATAAGTATAGCATCAGAAAGTCTATCTAAATTTGAATCTAGAAATGCACCAGCCTGAGTTTCATTACCTGTTCTTCTCGCTACTTCACCATCAAATAAATCAAAAGCACCTGCCAATCCTAAAACACATGGAATTATCCAAGAAAGCCATATAGAAAAATACAACCCGTATATTGCCATTAATAATGAGCCGATTAGTGTAAATATAAATCCTATATAAGAAATCTTATTAGGTGTAAAATTGTGTTTAATTAAAAATTCTACTGGGCGATCTATATATCTACTTGAAATTTCCTTCTGTCGAGCTCTTTTTTTATTTTCTTTTATCTCATTCAATTGATTAATAATTCCTAATATCCAATAATTTAGATTATAATTTTTAAAATTTTATTACAATAAAAAATTTATTATAATGCTAACAAGTGTAATTTCAATAATCGAATAACTGAGGAAGCTAAATACGATCGATTTCCAATGCTAATCATTGGAAGCTTTAACGCTGATAATTCCTTTGAGTAGATAAATTCGTCTTCTTGACTTCCAATTATAAAAATAGTGTTCTCTTCTTCTCGGATCTTACTTATTAATTTAAAAAAATCTTGACCTTGTTCATTTAAAATATAAAGCTTATAATTTAACTGCTTAAAATGAATTATAGCTTCTATTATGTTCATTTCTGAGTCCTTAATCGAAGAACTCAATAGATTTAATGAATGATCTTTTGTATTCTTGTTTTTTTGAAGGAATCTAGCGAAATAATCCGTAAAGAGTAATTCATTTTTAGGAAAAATTTCATAATTGAAAAATGCGGGGTTGAAAATAAAGGTGCCATAACGATCCAAAAAAACCCATATCTGAACAATTCTTTCAAAATCATCATTACTTAGTATTGCTGACAGAATACATCTTGAAATGACGTCTAATCTTCCTGAGGATCCAGGAATATCTTTTATAGTATACTTATCAACATTTGCTGTTTTAGATTTTATAAAGAAGATAATAGTCATGACATTAGTAATTTATTTAATATATATAAGAAACCGTTTTTTAATTAAATGTATTATAATAAGAATTGATAATAAAATAATCAGACTATTAAAATTCGAAAAAGCTTAGATGAGAACATGGATGAAATAGATATTTCACTCTCATTAATGTTAATGGCTAATTCAAGGATACCGTACAAAGAATTAGCTGAAAAATATAATATGAGTGTAAATTCTATTCATAAAAGAGTAAAATCTTTAGTTGACCTCGAAGTAATACAAGGATTTAAAGCAAAATTAGGATTTGCGAATTTTCCAGGAATAACTAATATTATTATATATGGTCTTTCAGATTTAAGACAAAAAAAGCAATTGATAAACAAATTAGGAGAAAATGAATATATATATAATGTTACACAAGGGAGTGGGAATACTTTTTATATACATGCATATCTTAGGAATATTGGAGAATTAGACACCTTAGTGTCATTTATTCGTAAAATAGGAAATTTAAAAGATCTGATTATTGGCATTGATAAAAGAATGCCACCCATTCCTTTAGAAGAATTGAATTTTAAACCACCTACTGATTTAGATTATCTTATTATTAATTCATTAAAAAATAATTCTAGGAAATCAATCTCTGACATTGCCCTTGAAGTTGGGGCTTCAACTAAAACAATAAGAAGAAGATTAGATCGCTTAAGTGAAAATTTTCTTATTCAATTTCAAATAGACTGGTATCCTGATAAAACAGGAATAATACCTTCAATGATAAACTTAAAATTAGATCCCAATAAAATTATTGATGATAATGAACTTGAAGTAAAATTAAAACAAAAACTCGGTTCAAAAATTCTCTTTATCTGGTCGTTTAGTAATCTTCCTAACCTAAAATTTATTTCTATATGGACTCAATCCATGAAAGAACTTCAAGAATTACAGGCTTTACTTTTATCAGAAAACTACGACCAGATTGATCTAACAGTATTAATTGAGGGAAAAATGTTTCCAACTTGGATTGATACATTTTTAGAGGATAAGGTAAACGAAATTAATTCTAAATCAAATTAAATAATAGTGACAGATATTCTTTTTTTTCAATTACTAGTTTAAATAATGGGAACCAATGTTGAAGAATTGATTTATATACAGATTTCTAAATATTTGAAGAAAGTCCAAAAAGAACCAATTTAAAAATTAATATAAAAAAAATATTTTTTTTGTATACTTTATCACCCAGATGGGTTAAGAAAGTCCCAATTTTCTTATACTTTTTTTCCCTTTTAGATAGACTAAGTTTGCATTAATATTATATACGATTTTTCATAATTCAATATCAAATATTGGACTAAGAATGTTTTATAATATTTTAAAAGTTAAGCTAAATAACAAAAAAATTAAAGTGTAAAAAAATGGCAGAAATAAAAAATAGAACAAAACCATATGAAAAACCTGAAAATATACGCTATCCAAATAGTGAAATATCAATTGATGTTAGAGATCTTAAGAAGCATTTTAGAGGGAAAAAAGGTTTAGATGATGTGAAAGCTGTTGATGGTATTTCATTTCAAGTTAAATCTGGAGAATTATTTGGTTTTTTGGGGCCAAATGGTGCGGGAAAAACTACTACTATTCAAATGTTGATTGGATTACTTAAACCTACTGATGGGACCGCTTTAATAAACGGTTATGATATTCATGAAGATTTACCGAATATAAAAGAGTTAATTGGAGTTTGTCCTCAAGAAGCTGCAGTTTTTAAACAACTTTCTGGAAAAGAAAATATTGAACTTTTTGGGAATCTTCATTTAATGCCAAAAGATGAGATAAAAAGACGAACAGAAACTCTTTTAAAAACTTTAGATCTTGCAAAAGCTAGTAAGAGAAAGTCTAAAGGCTATAGTGGTGGAATGCTTCGTCAATTAAACATGATAATTGCATTAATTCATGATCCAATGATTTTATTTTTAGATGAACCCACAGTTGGAATGGATCCACGAGTTCGAAGAAAAACATGGGAATTTATAGGTAGCCTGAAAAAAGTAAACAAAACAATATTTTTAACCACTCATTATATTGAGGAAGCAGAAGCATTATGCGATAGAGTTGCTATTATAGATTATGGCGAATTATTGGATATTGGTTCACCTAAAGAATTAATGGAAAAATACCAATCAGATAATCTAGAGGGTGTGTTTATGAAAATTACAGGTAGAAGGATTATGGAGGGGATGTGAATGAAAATTCAAAGAATTATAGCATTATTAAAAATGGAATTAAAAAAAGTAATTCGAGAACCAGCATTTTTATTTCTAATGCTTTTATTTCCCGCGGTGCTTACTTTAGTTTTTGGTGTCGCTTTTAGTGATCCCGAACTCGGGATGAGTTTTAATGCAATGGCACCAGGATTATTTGCATATGCCTGCATATTTATAATCATGACAGTCGCTCAATCTTTCAGTGATATAAGAGAACAAGGTTTGTTAAGAAGATTGAATGCAACACCTATGACTTCTGGAGATTTCATGGGAAGCCAAATTATTTCGAATATGATTATAGCAATGTTACAAGTACTTTTAGTATTTATACTTGCATTACCTTTTGGCTTCAGTCCTAGCACGAATATAGGAGGAATATTGTTAGCATTTCTATTAATGGCTATTTTCTCTCTTAGCTCTGTAGGATTAGGCCTTATAACAGCAACAATTTCGAAAAGCTCTGGAACTGCAACAGGATTGTCGTTTATATTTATTTTACCTCAAATGTTTTTTGGTACATTTATACCGATTACTAATACCACAAGACCCATTGCTATGGTACTTCCTAGTTATTATGCAACAGATGCAATATCTTCGATATATAGCGGAGCTTCTTTGTTAAGTAGCAATTTATTAATCGATTTTGCTTTTGTTTCGATAGTAAGCATTATAATTGTTATATTAGGTATAATATTATTCAAAAAATTTGGAAATAAATAAAAAAAAAAAGTTTTTTTTTAAAATTTCTTAAAATAATCAAATACAGAAATCTGAGTCTAAAAACTATATATGCAAATACTTCAGAAATCTATAAATCCAATTCTAAATATTTTCAAATTAAATACTCGTTCTAAATTTAAATTTTAAGAAAACGGGAAAGGATCTTTTTTATTTACACCTTTAATCTTATCCTCAATTCTAGCTATTAGACTTGTCAAACAGTTAAAAAGTATCTTTCTAATCTGTTCATAAGCAACATCAATTTCTATATCAGTGCCATTATGAAAATCATCCCCTTTATAAAAAGCTTTATAAACATTCTCTGTTTTTAGGATTTTATAGCTGCTGTCAACAATAAATGCATAAAAATCTTCGCTTTTGTAATCTATTTTCATTATCAGTGAGAGCATAGCAAATTCTTTTTTGCCGCGTGCCCATTCAGAAGGAACTTCAAAATGAAAATTGACGATCTTCTTCTTTTTTGTTATAAGAATGATTTCAAAAAAGTTTTCATCGATTTCTAAGTCAAAAAACTTTTTGAGTTTATTTATGATATGTTCCTCTAATTTTTCATCTGGATATGATATTAACACGTTTGGTCCTTGAATTTGGTGAAAATATGTTAAAACTAGGTGCATTGATAGAATCACTAGAATTTTAATTAATTATATAAAATATCCCATTGTTCCAAGTTCTATTAAAACATAAAATTAGCAAATTTAAAATTAACTTAATAAAAAATGTTCTTTTATTATGTAGCTTATGTTTTAAAGTATAACAAAATTTAAGGAAAAGTTGATGAATTTATAATGAGGTGTTGTAATAATGATTTTGTTTTTCTTAAATTTTTTGTCGCCTGAAACACTAACACAGTCTTATTCATTTTAAGGAATCCTTCCCTTTAAATCTAAGATGTTCTCTCATGTCAGGCTTTTGTAAAGTTGGGACATAATCATGTCGCAAATCTGGGTTGCTGACTCTACTTTCATTGCGGTGGTTTGTACCATTGCTCTGTAAAGAGCCCGTATTAGTTTTTGCATTTTCTGATTATTAAATTCAGGATATAAGCATTTTTTTGCGCACCATATTCATTTTTTAGTCGTATGAGCCCTCGATAATGCTCAGTGTTCCATCATCATTTTCCCAGTAATATAATAGAGTATTGAAAATAAAAGTTTTATTATAATGTTTCCTCTGATAAAAGACTCTGAAAACGGTTTGAAAATAAAATTCTATCAAGGAAATAATTTTTAGAGGAATTAAAGCATACCAAAAGTATCAGATCTAAAGAGTTCCTTCACTTCTTTAGTAAATTCTGCTTGATCAGCTTTTAAATATCTATTTAGTATTAACGATATGTGTGGAGACCATTTTTTCATAGTGGCTCTAATAAATCCAATTTGAGCATTTTTATCAGCAACTATACATAATACTCCTTTCCCAACTTTCATCGAAAAAATCATACCCTCAAGATATTCAGTTATTTGAAGGTTAATAGAACCATATCCTAAAATGTGTCCTTGTTCCTCACCAGCTACAAAAACAGCGCCTCCAATAGCGCCAATTTTTTCTACAGAAATCCCATTGTGACTTGAGAATTTAAATTTAGCTTGACTCAAAATAGTTATTCCTGTATCATCGGTAAGAAGCGCATATTTTAATCCCGGCGCACTATTGATAATTGAAGTTAAAATTTTTTTTAATCTAAGCTCATCCTCGGAATAACTCAAATATTTATCAACCTATTATTTGTTTCAACTTATATTTCAGTTTCTTTAAGGTTAAAAAATACTTATTTAAACTTATCTTTATATTTTTACCTTACACCTACTTTATTTAATGAATAAATTTTAAATATAAAAATTTAAGTAAACTCAGTGTTTTTTCTACGGTTCACAATAAAAAATAATTCTGTATTCTTTTCAGTACATTTAATTCTTAGAAAAGATCCTGACCTTTAATTAAATTTTTTAATGGCTTCATTCGACTTTTATAATCTTTTGACTTTTCTAGTAGTATCAATAATTTGTAGTTTTTTGACCTATCTAAATCTTTTTTTATTTGTACTAGCTTAGAATCTTCTATGAATTCTCTATTTTTAGCAATCGCAGATAAGGCTAATGTATTTTCAAGTATCCATAATTTCTTTGAAATTTTTGATGCCACAGGAAATCCATGCTTATCTGTAATTATTCCAGCAACAAAATTTGGAAAGTTTTTTTCTATTCTATATAAGAAATACTTAACCTCACTTTCGTTAATAAGATTATTCAATATTAGAACACCTATTCTATCAATATGATCTTATTGATAGAATAATTTCATTAAATGCTATAATATGAAGATAATATCATTTTTCCATCAAACATATCATTATCATTTCAATAATAAATTTAATTTCTATCTCCCTAGCGCTTACAAAAAGGAGGATATGTCTATTTATGGCTTTTCTTTAATGATATTCCAAGGTTAAGATTCTCTACAAGTTCACTAAAGCGATTTCGCACGGTAACTTCCGTTACACAACTAACACGAGCTATTTTTCTTTGAGTTCTGCGTTCATTTGTTAAAATACATGCAGCATAAATTGCTGCTGCACAAACACCCGTTGGACCTCTCCCAGAGGTTAGACCACGTTCTTCCGCAATCCTAATTATTATTTTTGCCATTTTCTGGCATTTTGGAGTCAATTCTAATTCTGAAATAAACCTAGTAAGAAAATCTATGGGTTTAGTTGGATTTAGATTTAATATCAATTCTTTTGATATAAATCTGAAAGAGCGACCAATTTCTTTCTTATCTACTCTCGCTACTTCAGCTATCTCATTTAAGGTGCGTGGAACCTTATACATTCTACAAGCGGCATACAGACTTGCAGCAGCCACCCCCTCAATACTTCTACCTCTTATTAAATGTGCTTCAACGGCATCTCGATATATTTTAGCTGAACATTCTCGTAAATTCTTTTGAAGATCCAAATTTGAAGCCATTCGGTCGAGTTCACTTAATGCAAACGTAAGATTTCGTTCAGTAGCATCAGATACTCTTATACGACTTTGCCATTTGCGAAGTCTATAGATTTGCCCCCTCAATTTAGCGGGTATCTCTTTCCCAAAAATATCTCTATTTTTCCAATCAATCATAGTGCTAAGTCCTTTATCATGTATCATATAAGTCATAGGTGCTCCTGTCCTTGTTCTCTTCTTTTTCTGATCCGCGTCGAAAGCCCTCCATTCTGGTCCGCGATCAATATGTTTTTCGGATTGAACTAAACCACATTCTTCACAAACTACTAATCCTCTATTTTCATCAAAAAATATGTTTTCCCCGCATTCTGTGCATATATCATTTTCTGTATGAGAAAAATCTTCTGATTCAGCTCTCACTTCTTTCCAATTTGAAATATGACACACCTTTTTTAAAATATTCTTTTATCTTAAAAGATCCTTTAAAATTCTAGGTTATCCTAGTGAAAAATTTATCATTAGGGTTAAATAGTTGATTCGGTAATGCTTTAATTGAGATGAAAGGGAGCTTTATGGGACCAAAGACATCTCTAACATAAGCAACCTTCACATATTTCTCATTGTAGATCGACTTCTTAATAATTTGCTCTAATTTATTATTCCACTGTTTTGCTCTAAAGATGTGGTGGTTCTTAGTTGATTGTCCAACATAGATTAAGTTTAATTTAACCCAGTTTTTCAAGAGATCCCCTAACGAAGTGGATGAAATTTAAAATAAATGATGGTTGTTAATATTTAAATATAATGGTTTTTATTTCCCACCGATATAAAAAGGTAAATTAAGTGATTAATAATCTAAAATGAATTTTATAGAAAAATTCCCTAAAAAAAGATTATGAGTAATTTTTATGTAATTGGGATTTTTAAGAAGATGATCGACATCTTTTAATACGATTATCTGACAGTTGAGATTATTTCTTGAAAATATAATTGGATGAATAAGTAGAAAATTAGAAATGAAATAAAAAAGGGATCTGATCTGATATTAAGATTTTATTTCTCATTTAAAATCAAATTTAAATATTTTCTGTTATAATCTTTATAAAATTATATCATAATATATTTTTAGTTATTAAAAGTGTAATCAATGGATAAAAGAAAAAATCTATTTTTGATTATATTAGGAATTGTTCTCGTTTTAACATCAATATCTAGCATAGATCTTAATCTCAACACTGTAAATTACAGAAATGAAGTAAAAATAGATATCTTAAAACCATCATTAATATCTGGAAGAATTTATATTGACAATAATTGGTCTGATGCAAAGATCGCAGGGATCTGTACTGGTTCTGGTAATTCTTCCGATCCTTATGTTATAGAAGATTTAGTTATAGATGGCGGAGGTGTAGGAAGTTGTATCCTTATTGAAAACTCAGAAGACTACTTCATAATTGAAAATTGTACCTTAACCAATTGTGGAAACAATTTTTACGATTCTGGTATTAAATTAAATTCAGCAAATAATGGCAATTTAACCAACAACCGTGCTTTAAATCTTGATTCTTTTGGACTTGCTATGTATGAGAGTAACAATACTATCGTTGTGAATAACATCTTTAAAGGTTACCGTGGCATCTCGGTTCGATTCTCCGATAACAATATTATATATTTCAACGATTTTATTGGCAATATGATTACACTTGAAATTCGTGGTTGTACTAATACAATATGGACTTCACCAGTAGAAATAGAATATATTTATAGCAACAATACATTTACGAATTACCTGGGTAACTATTATAATGGTTACAATGGATTTGATAATGATAATGATGGGATTGGAGATAGTCCACAGATCATAGATCAACATCTACCCTCATCTGAATGGATTTATCTTGACTATTATCCGTTAATTGTTCGTATTCATAATTATGAACTTTCTGTAAAGACTCAACCTCCTGATGCTTTTTTGTTATCATCTAATGCAGGAAATCCTGATATAGATGGAAATTTTACTTTAAATTGGACCATTGCTGATAGGGCTTCAAATTATTCTGTTTATCAACACTCTGGGATAATAACTGAAATAAATGGTAGCCTAACTTTACTATTAAATGAAACCATAGATCTTTCGCTTGCATTAATGGATTATCCGATAGGTACTTATTATTTTATAGTCGTTGCTCGTAATAATTATGGAAATAGTATTTCAAATTGTGTAAAGATCGACATAGAAAGTCCTACTGTTTTCGGATATAATCTATTCATTTTAATAAGTATTATCTGCTTAATCTCAATGATTCTTACTAGGAAGCTAAAAAAGCCTCAAGATAAAATTATATAAGATTTTATTCAATTATCATCGTTATCCTATATGTTGCTTATCTTGTGGTAATCCTTAGGATGATTTAACTCAAGATCTAGACTCTTTATTCTAGGTTTACTTTGATTACCTTCCCTGATTTATCGGTTCTCTTAGCATAGAGTAATTTTAGATTTCATTTTTCAGGATTTAATTTAAAATGCTCAATTTACTAAATCTGATCAATTTTTTAATATAAATATTATATCAATTCAATTTTTAATCAAAATATTTGTTGCATAGTTACTAGAGCATTGCTTTGGTCGGAGGTTCGAATTCTTCCAAAGTTATTCATTATTGAATAATAAGAATCAATATAATAAATCCCATATACTTTTGAGATTTTCATTTCTCAAGTGTAATTTTTCAGGAAAAATCTTTCTTCAAGCTATACTTTTTTTTACAGGTACATTCATATCCATTTTGATCTAACGCGCTCAAATCCTGAGAGAGAACAAAATGTTTTAGTCTTTCTTTTGCTGAAATTTCACATTCTCTTTTTAAGCAATTATGGATCCCCCTTTTTGTTCCCGCTCCAGAAGGATCAGATAATATACGAACACTGTTTAAATCTTCTTGTGTTAAAGACTTTTTTAAGCATTTAAATAATGAATAAAACCAAGGAGGTCTATAGCGATTTTGAAACCATAAATATTCTGCAAGTGTTCCTTTTTGTATATTTAATGGGTTAATTGATATTGAATTCACGTTTAGTTCTACTAACTTTTTTATAGATTGGGAACAATCATCAATCGCGGCTTGTTCATTCATGAATGGAGGTTTCAGTAATAGATACACTCTTACTCCAATATTATACTCTTTTAATCGTTGTAACGTACTTTTAAAATCCTTGAATACAACTCCTTTATTTATATAATTGTTTCTAATGTAATCATCTACAGTTTCAAGCCCAATAGCAATCTCTAAGTATTTTTTATCAAAAAATTCTTTAATTTCTTCTAATTTTTCTGCCGTTATGTATTCTAACCGTGATTCTATAACAAACTCCTTAAGCTTTTCTACTTTTGAGATTTTTTCATAGATGTAGGCTCTAACTTCTTGAGGTATTTCACTTTCATCCAAGAAGCTTCCAGAATTGTAGATTTTAAAAACGTAGTTATGAGGGTCTTGCTTAATTTCATTTATCTTATTATTATAAGCATAATCAAATTGATTAATAAGGTGGGTAGTTGAAACCTCTTCATTTATAGCATCTAAATAATATCCACACATGGAGCATCCTCCATGTTTACTTGCACCCCAACTGCATCCCTTTGATCGTAAAATAATCGTAAATTCTTTTCCAATTTCCTCTCTAAGTCTATCTTCTTTTATCCAAAAACTAATTGGACGTTCGATTACCTCTAATCCATATTTAATTCTCCTTTTTAAAGCTTCCCGTCGAATAAAGTTAATCTTCTCAACAATTGCTTTATTATCCTTAAAAAGAGTATTATTTCCATTCATTTATTTTTACAATTCTCCCACTTTTAGAATTTTTTATAAAATTGGAGCCAACAATTAACACTCCACTTCCTAAAACTTTTTTCTTTCCTTTATCTAATATGACTACTTGATTATTAGGAATGAGATCTTGACTATAATCTAACACTCCTACTCGAAATAATGTATTTCCTTGAAATTTTTCTCCGTCAAAGATAATATAGTTTGAATTTATAGAACCATAAGATGTAAATAGCCTTTTAAATCCAACAAGTGTTAATTCTATCTGCCCTGTTGAGTGTTTAAACACTCCTAACTTTTCATCAGTTTTTAGGTCTTTTATATCAATTTGATCATTAAATCTAATTCGAATCGGTTTTAGACCGTTAGTAATAATATTAATGCCAGTATTAATCCCAAATTGATAATCTAAGATTTTTACAAATTTCCTAATCCATGTTTTTGAATATCTCTCGCTTTCCAAATAGCTTTTTTTTGGTTGATATTTATCCTTGAAATTCATAATTAAGCTCTCTAAAGATTGTAGTGATTTTATAGAGGTGGTTTTTTCAGAAATTTCTGAGAAAAGAAAATTATGAGGTAATTTGGAAGAAGCTCTTTTTACGATTTCGAGATATTCACCATTTAAATGGCAAATAATAGGTATATTTGGATCATATTTTTCTATTAATTTAATAAGCATTTCAGTAGTAATATTTATTTCTTCGTTATCCCACTCACCAGTAACAGAAATATCATATGAATTAACAGGATAAACATTTTCTAATTGTCTAGGAATACAACCCAAAGGTGAAGTTAAAATAAATTCTTGAAAAGTAGGAAATTCTGGAAATTTTCTAATAATATTGTAAAACTTTTTATGAGATTTAGATTCTGAATATGGTTTCTTAGCTGAACATGGTAGTAAAATAATTAACGTTGTCCAAGGTTCAGGTTCAAAATTGTTAATTGTCCGTTCCCTAAACTGCTGGAAATCAGGTCTATTATATGATAAAGGCCCTAAGGATCTTATTTTTTTACTTTTTTGCCTTATCGGAGTTTCATATTTAATAACATCAAAATATTCTTTATCTAAAATCTTTAACATCGAAATTAAGTTAGTATCATCAAAAGAAGACTTTTCCACAAATGCTCGAAAATCTTCGTACTTCAAGTATTGTTTGATTTTATTCATATAATTATTTGCCGTAATTAGATTATGTAAGCTCAATAAATCAATCTTTTCAGAAGAATGTTTATTCTGTAATATGTTAATCAAATTACCTTTACACGCTATGCATGAACATGGTAAATATTTTATCTTATATATCGGTAATAGATATTCTATCGTATCATAGAAATTCTCAGCAGATAGAAATAATAAATATGAAGAATCAATTAGATCTATTCCTAGGTAAATTAATAACGGATAAGACTTCGGAATTATTCGTCCAGAAGCCATAATAATAATATTATTATCCAATTCTAGTTTTATTTTGACAATTATTTTCAAAATATTTCGATAATTGCTGATATTATCAAAAGCATCAGCTAAATTAATAATTTTTATATTTTTAAATTGCTTTACAATTGGAATATAAAGATCTAATAAATCAACATAATCAAATAGTTTTATAGTTAAACCAAAATTTAGATCTGGGTTATTAATCAATATTTCTTCTATATTAAAAAGATAATTTTTTACTTCCCTTATTGCAAATTCTTTAGAAATACTAGTAGTGGGAATATTGAATGGAATAAGTGATATTATATTATCTTTGGAGAATACCTTGCTATTATCTACTAATATTTCTTGAAATTTTTGTAGAGTACCTGGATATGTAAAAATAAATCCAGTATTTCTGAATTTCTCCCGTATAAAACCAATTTTCAAGAAAAATTCTTTAGAAATTGTAAATAAATTATGATTCTCAAATTCTTGAATAAAACTAAATTGTTTCATTAAGGAGCTTTTTATAGGTATAATTATGTTAGGAGTAGTAATAAATAATTTGCGTTCTTTAGAAAAGATGATTCGCCCAATTCTAGAATAACCAATCTTACTGGATAATACTTCAAAGAAATTTTTCATTATTTTCAATAAAAGGTATTATTTTTTTGTATAAATTATTTCACTATAAATTAAGATATTTCTCAAAATTATTAAGAATTTAGACAATTAAAGTCAATATTATTCATGAGTTATTTTATTTTTTAGGGTTAATTTACCAATTGCAAATCATCTCAACTAGAAAATATAGAAATTAGTATAAGGTTTTAACTCATCTAAAACAAAATTAGTATATGTATCTTCTATCTCTTCAGAGGTGTATAGATCCCTAATAAAAATAGCATAATCTTCAATCCTCTTTACTCTAACAATTGCAAATAATCCATATTGTTCTCCTATCCTAAATAAATCTGTGATAAACTGGTTTTTTTCTAAATTCAATGCAATTTCATTATATTTTGAAGGATCTTTAGGTTTAATACGAACAAGATATTTTCCTTTATATCCTACTTTTTTAGGAGAAAAATTAATAGAATAATTGAGTATTATACCATTTACCTCAAGTTTTTTTATTCTATTATATATTGTTGATTGAGATAATTCAATATTATAATGATTTTTCATGTTATCCCGAATCTCATATGTAGATATTGGTTTCTCTTCTTGTTCTTCTTGCAATATTTTTAATATCAAGGAATCATTTCTGTCCATTGTAAAATCAGAATTTAAATCCACCTCATCTATTTTGATGCCATTAGTCTTAAAAAGTCTTATTGTCTCAAGTATCTGATACTTCTTAAAATAAGATTTAGCCATGATATTATCAATTTTTTCCAGGCCTTCATGATAGTCTTTAGTTGATCTAAAAACGAATAGAGCTATTAAAGAGAATTCCCCTAAGATTCCATCAAGCATTTTTAAATGTGGAATTTTTAACAGTTTTTCCAGTATTTGAGGTTCTCTAGGATTGGTTTTAATTTCTAGAATAACATATTTTAGATTATCTGGCTGGATGTAAGGATGAATATTAATTGTAATATTATTAATTATCTCTTGTTTTCTTAAGAGCTTAATCTTATTATGGACTGTTTGTCGTGTAAGTCCTAAAGCTTTTACATTTTTTGAAACATAAAATTTCGATCTTCCACTAAACATTCTAATTAATTGAAGAGCTGCTGCTCTATCATTAGAATTAATCATTTCATTACAATTTATTATTTGTTAATAAATATAATAAATTAATTGTTAAATAAAGATTTAAATATTTATATATTTAATGAAAAAAAGATTAATAAATTAATTATTACTAAAATTAATATTATTATAAACAATTGTGAAATTTTCTATGGTAAATTATAAAGTAGCTGATGAAAGTTTAGCAGAAAAAGGTAAAGAAGCCCTATATATAGCTGAAAATAAAATGCCTGTAACTGCTAAAGTTATTCGTAAAAGATTTGAAAAAGAGAAACCGTTAAAAGATATAACGATCGCCGGTTGTTTGCACGTAACAAAAGAAACAGGGATTCTCGCTCGAACTTTGAAAGCTGGAGGGGCTGAAGTATATCTCTGTGGGAGTAATCCATTATCAACTCAAGATGATGTAACAGCAGCATTGATACAGGAAGGAATTAATGTTTTTGCATGGCATGGCAATACTGATGAGGAATTCTATTGGTGTATAAGACAATGTTTAGATGCTAAACCAAACATCTTAATTGATGATGGTGGTGATATGATAGTTACCGCTCATCAAGAATATGAAGATCTTATAAAATCAGGCACTATTATCGCATGCCAAGAAGAAACTACCACAGGTGTTAAGAGATTTAAAGCTATGGATAAAAAAAGAGTTCTGAAAGTGCCACTTTTTCCTGTTAATGATGCCCGATGTAAAAACCAATTTGACAATGAACTAGGAACGGGGCAAGGTATAGTATCTGCAATTTATGGAATGCATGTTCTTTTTGCAGGCAAAAACGTAGTTATCGGTGGATATGGGCATTGTAGTTCAGGTATGGCACTCAGAGCGCGGGGATTAGGTGCGATTGTAACTGTTACAGAAGTTGACCCAATAAAGGCATTACAAGCAGTATTTGCGGGATTTAGGGTTCAAAAAATCGAAGATACGCTCCCTAATGCTGATATAATTTTAACCGCAACTGGTTGCAAACATGTTATCCCTCCCAATACAGAAGCATTTGAAAAATTAAAGGAGGGAGTCATTCTTGGAAATCTTGGACACTTCGATATTGAGATCCCTACAAAAGAACTCTATGAATATGCAAAAGAAATTAAACCAATTAGACAAAACGTGGAAGAATTGATATTTCCTAATGGTAAGAAAGTATATCTATTAGCAAAAGGAAGATTAGCTAATCTAGTTTTGTCAGAGGGGCATCCAAGTGAAGTAATGGATATGTCCTTTGCTTTACAATCCTTAATGTCGGAATATATAGTCAAAAGTAAAGATACCCTTAAACCGGGTATAGTTGACGTTCCTATAGATATTGATGATAAAGTAGGCTCCCTAAAACTTCAATCCATGGGTATAGAGATTGATAAATTGACTGAGGAGCAATATAATTATATTCATGGATTTCTGGAAGGTACCTAAAATAATTTCTATTATATTTTTTTTTTAATAAAAATTTTATTTATACATTAGGGATTCCGAGTTAATTGAAAATATAACTTCTAACTCTTTTCTCAATATCTTTTTAAATTTAGAATTGATTTTTACTGGGATAATAGATGGTAAATTGGTTTCCTGCACGATATTTCTATAGAATGGAAATTCTATAGATCAATTTGGCTACCATCCAAATTGATTTCAATCTTCCCGAAGATTGAATTATAAAATCTTTAAAATGTAAGTAAAAAGCAATAGATAATTAAAACCACTTATCAATAGTTTCATTTCGTAATGAAATGAATCCTACACACCATTCATGATACCCAAACACCTACGAAAAAAGGGCTAGATTGATTGATATGAAGCCCTTAATCCTTCTGAAAAGAATTTATTTATTTAAATTATTATTTTTTTGGAACTGAAAATAAGGTCAATAATATTAGACCTAATGGTCAAGAACTCGGGAATTAAATATATTGATTTTTTATTTTTTTATAGAAAGTTTTTTAAAAAAATGATAAATTATGGAGAGAAAAATAAAAAAGAAAATTTTCCAGATCATTATATCCATTTGTCTTTTTTTGAATATTATTTTTCTTAATCTATTCTTTTTAACTTATAAAATATTGCACATTTTTGGTTATATATTAACGGGCATCGGGGCATTTATTTATATTCTCTCTGCAATTACACTCCATAGAAATAAGGATAAAGAATCTCTAATTAGTAATGGAGTTTATAGTATAATTAGGCATCCTTTATTTTTGGGTGTTATAATAATGTTTTTTTCTCATATTTTCTTAAGCCAAAACTGGATTATAATATTAAATACAATAATATCCATTGTTTGTCTTTATTTTATATGTTATATAGAAGAAAAAGAAAATATTGAGAAATTCTGGAAGGAATATGAAAAATATATTAAAAAAGTACCAAGGTTTAATTTTTTAACAGGAATCTGGAGGTTAATAGAAAAAAAAATAATTTCAAAGATGAAGAATAGACGTACTTACTATTCAAACACGGATAATTATTCATATAAATATATATAGATCTTTTTTCTAAAAGGAGGGATATAAAATGAAAAGAAAAAATAGAAAAGGATTAGAAAGAGAAGCACCTTATTCTCAAATTATCCAGACTCTTATTCTAATCCTCTTTACTACTGTCTGGTTTATAGATTCAATCTGGCTTAAAGTTTCAACAATTTTAAATCAATTTATTCCCCTATATCTTCGAATTTCTCTATTTGTTCTTTTTATAATTTTAGCAATAATTTTTGGAGTACCCTCACACAAACAATTATTTTCTGAGAAGGAACCTTCAAAAACGCTTATTACTAACAGAATTTTGGGACATGTAAGAAATCCATTATATCTTGCAATACTATTAACCTATACTTCATTTATTTGGTTAACGATCTCTCTTTTAAGTGTCTGTATTTTAATAATCGCTATAATTATATATAATTGGATGGCGAATCGCGAAGAAAGAATTTTAGAAGACCTTTATAGAGAGGAATATAGAAAATATAAAGAAAAGGTTCCTAAATGGATTCCCAATATAAAAAAATATCAGATTAATTAATTGGAAACAGAATAACAAACCAATTGTTAAATCAAATGTCAAAATTAAATATCAAAGGGTGCCGAATTCGAGACTTTAAAGGAAGGTAAGAGGTATAATGACTTATAATTTAAAAGGTAAATATGGATTTATAGGTTTAATTTGTGTTCATTTGCTTCCTATATATCTATCGTTTCTATTAGGTATTTTGTGTTCTTTTTTATTTCATTTAGAATTCACTTTTATTAGCTCACTTAATTTTATTTTATTTGGTATTTCTCAATGGATAACTTTCTTGATAATGTGGCTTTTACTTAGGAAAAAAAATTCGAACTTGAAGGATATCGGCTATCGAGGAAAAATAAATATATTAACGATATTAATAGGAGTTTTATTCTCCATTGCAGCATTAGGTGTGCTTACTTTTTCAAGCATTTTTTTCGATATTATTGGACTTTATTGGACACAAGACCTTGATGTATTTTGGATGGGAGATCCTATACAAATCCTATTAATAGTATTCTTATTGCTTATCACAACTGTTATCTGTGAAGATACTTTCTATAGAGCATATAGTATAACATTTTTCAATAGTTATATCAAAAATAAATGGATTGCTGGTTTAATAGCATGCTTTATATTTGCTCTATCTTTTTTTCTAGGTTGGGGATTAAGAGGCAGTATACTATTGTTCTTATATGCTGTTCTATCAATGGTACTCTTTAACTGGAGGGGAAGTATTTACCCATGTTTAATTATGCATATATTATTAAATTTTGTTCAATACATATTGTTTCCGCTATTGAATTTTAGTTTATATTAGTTATGAGTTTTTAACTTATTAATTTCAATTTTTTAGAATTTTTTACGATTATTAAATAATATCTATTAGATTATAAAAGAATAACAATAAAACATATTTTTAAGGTAAATCTTTTTATATTCCATTAAAAAACTCATTAATTGTTTAAAAAAAATAAACGATTCTATAATATTTAATATAAGAGGAAAAATATTTTGAATGAGAAAAAGTCCTCAGAAAATGAGAGAGATTATTTCAAAACTGAATTATTTGAAGCTATATCCCACCCTACAAGAATAAAAATCTTAAAATTATTAGAAAAGAATCCTTTAGGTTTTTCAGACTTAAAACATAGTTTAAATATTTCAAGTAGCGGTAATTTAACTCATCATTTAAATAAACTCATTAATTTGATTAAAAAAAACTCACAAGGTAAATATACAATTACTAACCAAGGATACGAAGCGCTTTTAACAATAAAATTTATAAATTATCCAATTCAGAAGTGGATGGCAACTACAAATGCATTAACAACTGCTTTAATTTTTTATAGCATTTTTTTAACAACATCTATTTTCTTCGATTGGAAAAATAGTTTTGGAGTATCAGACGTATTCATCCCATTAATAGGTTTACTCAGTACATCTATTTTATTTTTCATTAGTAGATTTTTATATACAAGAACATATCGTAAAAGTAAAATAAAAATCCCATTTTAGAAATCTTTAAATATTCAATATTAACTGAATAGTATGTACCCTTCCTACTAAAAGAAAAATTATTATTGGTTTTCCACCCGATTGCTCCACATATAACAGAAGAAATTTGGGAATTAATGGGAAAAGAGGGATATATTAGTTTAGCTTCTTGGCCTAAATATGACCCGTCTTTGCTAAATATTGATAATGAATTCAAATGGAATTTATTGAATAATATATTAGATGATATAAATAGCATTAGGTTAGCAGCAAATATAAATACCATTAAAAGTGTAAAAATTATTATTGCTGATAAGTGGAAGTTTGAATTTTATTCAATTTTCATGGAGTTAATCGAAAAAACAAAAAATCAAGGAGAGATCATGAAAGAATTGATGAAAAAAGAAAATTTAAAGGTTAATAGTAAGTTCATTAGTCAAATAACATCAAAAATTCTAAAAAATATAGGAAAATTTCCAAGACATAATCTATCTCAATCTGATGAATTACAATTCTTTAAGCAAATAGAGTTAATTATTCAGAAAAAATATAATTGTGAAGTTAAGATATTAGTAGAACACCAATCCGAATCTAAAAAAGCGATTCAGGCATTACCAGGGCGCCCTGCTATTGTTATAACTTAAGTATTTTTCTAAGAGAAAAATTTTTTTTTTCTCTCTTATTTTGATTTAATAATACCTGTCTCAAATTTTAATTCATTTAGATTTTTATATTGGATAAATAATCGCCAATTTTTCCTTTAAAGTATTTTCACTCCAGAGAGATAATTTGAGAAGAATATTCTGAATAAAATTGATAATTATTTCATGATCAGTAGAGTCTTTAATTTTAATGTAATTATCCAAGATTTTATTTAAAGAATCAAATTGTGCTAATTTAAATTTTTTTGAATTTATTATAACCTTTTTCAAGCCATACAGGAAGTATTCTATATTCTTTTGATTTTGAATTCTATCTTTTATAAGAAAATTATAATTAAATTCTAAATAAAAATTTATATAAGAGGGCAGTAATATCCTAAGTTTACCCGGTCTAAAACCTATCTTTCCTGAATTTAGGATCTCTTTGATGTAATTTATATAAAAATTATAAAATTTATTCTTTTTAATGAATGTATTATAATTCACAAAACAATCGAGAATTCCATTAGAATAATCGTGAATTATCCTGAATTCTCTTAAGTCTTTTGGTAAGTCTTCTATATTAGCCATGGGATTTTTTTTAAAAAAATTTCCAATCCTTTTGTTGATTTTTTCTATCTTTGATGTAAATTTTATGAAATAAGGATATTGAGTAATTTTTGATAAAAAGGCATGACCAAATTCATGTATTAAGTAATAATCAATTTGATTTCTATTTATTAATATAATCTCTAATACATTAAGTAAAAAATCTTAGCACTATTTGTAAAATCAGAAGAGTGTGGTACATAATAAAACCTATAAATCCCATTGATACTGGTAAAAAATTCATAAATTATTGGGACTTTGAAAAGTTAATTAACAAAACGATCATAATAAAACATTATAAGTAATTATCCAAAAATATGTTAAAAACTCAATTTTAAGATTTTTAACTCTTTTCCCAAGAATTTCCTCAAATGTTTGCCTTGTTGGAAAATTCTTTAATATTTCGTATTCCCGTCCATCTTGTAACTTTCTTATCTGATATGTGTTCCCATCATTATCAATTCGACATATTGGAATACTGCTTCCCGCTATATGAAAATTGTCTATAAAGATAACAAGAGCACCTGGTTGAAGCCGAGAATGAAATACATTGATAAAATCGTTCAATTTAGATATTAATATATGAGACCACCACGAAAACGCAAATCCAGCTGTAAAATTACCTCGAATTTTTTTCAAAGAATAGGAATCATCTTGGATAAAGGTTACTTTTTTCAATTTAATTAGCTTATTTTTTGCAATTTTAAGAACTTCATTATTTATATCAGTAGCAGTAATAGATTTAGCAACGGAGCTAATAATTTTAGTCCAATAACCTGTTCCACATGCTATTTCAAGCACATGGTGTTCATTGAGTAAATTCTTGAGTAGAATGCGAATTGTTTTTAAGTCAGTTTGTCGTTCAGGTCTTTCATAGGTCAATTCATATTCATTTGCTCGATCGGCATAGTATTGTTGAATATCCTTCTCAATATCTCTAAACATTAAATTCCTCCAAAAAAATAAAATAAAGAATCATTTACCGTTAATAATACAAAATTTGTTAACTATTTAAATGCTTTTTAAAGATTTAAAATTTTTAAGTTATAGTGGAAGGATTAGATAAAATTGATAAAAGGATTAGAAATAACTCTTTGATAATAATAATCATAGCTGTTTTATTATTGAGCCTTTGTACTGTAAGCTTTTTATACTCACCATAAAATGCATCTCCATTATTTAATGAGCTATTAGATGTGGATGGATTTAAATAATAAATAATTTATTTGCTTTAATTAAAAGATTATTTAAAGCGACTATTATTAAAAAC
>JAHQWL010000058.1 GCA_029856155.1 Promethearchaeia archaeon | reverse complement strand
GGAAATCGTTTGGCTGGTTTTGACCCCCTTACCCATGTCAATGCTTCATTACCAATCTTTCCATGAACCTTAATCAATCCATTTTCCATTCCTTTCCAAAATCCTCTATATGCAGCACCAACGTAATGTCCCGCGTCACCTGTAATCTCTAATTCACCACCCTTTAACATAGCTCCTGCCCAATCATCTGCATTACCATTTACTAATATCTTTCCTCCTGACATATTATTGCCTACATGCATTCCAACATTACTGTTTATTACAATTTCTCCCCCAGTCATTTTTTCTCCAATTCTTTTGACATTGGAGAGATCTCCATCTAGTATAATCTTAGTATCACTCACTTCTCCTCCAGTTCCAGTGACGTTAAAAAAATCTCCAATTGTCTTTTCTTCATTTCCATGATACAAAACTAATTTCTTAATTTCTGCTGCTGATTTTCCAGCAAATTTATCTGGTGTTATAGTTTCAGCTTCTAATGGAAAATCCGGTTTTTTTTTCAGTTTTAATTTAACTTCCGCCATAAATTTATTCCCCCTTTTTGTTTCTTACGGCTTCTACTAATCTTTCTAATATCTCCTTATCTGTTAAACATTTTCCGGGCGCTTCTTTGACCTTTCTTAATCTTAATGGTACGCTATCCATTCGATATGCTGTTCCTTCACATTCTATTCCAGCAATGGCAGGAGGTAAAATAATATCTGAATTCACTGATGTTGGAGTATGGTGAGGTTCAATAGTAATTAGAGGATGTTTAAACATATTTTTCACTGCTGCTGCGGGAAAATTACTTGCGGGATCAGATGCAACAATTAGAGAGGCATCCATTTCATCCCTCATTAGAAGATCTACTGAGGAAAACTCTCCTGGATTATAGCGAGGATATCCTTTAGAAAAATCTATAGAATAAGAATATCCCGTTTGCCACGTAAAAACTTGATTTGCTCCAGCGACATTATAATGTCCACGCATGGGAGTTAACAAAAATTTAGTATGATCATTTAATTCTCGCGTAAGACAAATTGCAGCATCAATGTTCCTATGATGTGATAAAGTGTGGGTTAGTCCCATTCCGAAAAAGATGACTCCAAAAGTACATGATTTTAATGCATTGACTAATTCTATAATTTTCTTTTTTGGCACTCCTGAAATCTCATTACTATCTAATTCAACGCCTCTTAATAGTGCTCTAATAGCATTTAATAGTTCATAATCCTCGTTAGGATTTATTTGAATATACATATCGGCTAATTGAGCAGTAAGAGTATTACGGGGATCAACAACTACTATAAATCTGTCATTTGTACCATCTTTTCTAAAATAACCACGAATGAAGTCACTATATCTTCCCAAGTGTCGGGGATGTGCTTGAACAGGATTACTACCCCAAAATACAACAAGATCTGCCCTATTTTTATATTCACCTAAGGTTGAAGTAGGGGCACCAACATCTTGAATTGCAAGTAATGAAGGTCCATGACATACTGATGCAGTATTATCTAAAACTCCTCCTAACAATTCTGCTAATTCTACACCCTGGCCTTGAGCTTCACACTCAGTACTTGAAAATCCGTAAAGTAAAGGTCTTTTAGCCTTCACTAAAATGTCAGCAGACTTATCGATTGCCTCATCCCAAGATACTTCCTTATATGAACCATTATCCTTAATGAGAGGTTTATCATACCTATGTTCACTGGGATTTGAAGCAAAAAATTTCTTTGTACCTATTTGACAGCCATTTCTTACTTCTATAACTTTTTGTTCTTTTAAATCCACGTCAATTTCGAGATCGTCACATAAAGTTTCGGTAAAGAGCGAATCGCCATTTAATTTCCGCAAAATGGACAGATCACGTCATTGACGGTTCTTATATTTTTATCAACCATTCTTATGCCTCCCTTAATAATTTAATTAAATTTACTGCATCTAATACTTTTCCACTTTGTACAACTTCTACTCTTGTTTTCATGCCTTTATAGGTAGGTGTGCCGCATGCTTGGGAATCGGGATTTACAACTTGATTTGCCCAAGGACCCATTGGTATGAAAATAATTCCAGGATGGGGTCCTTCTTCGGAAATTGTTGAATAAACAACAACTTCTCCATGATCAGTAATTACTTTAACTGGAGTCCCAACCAAACAATCTAATTTTTTAAAATCTTCTTTATCAAAAGCACAGATTCCTGCCGCTCTGACATTTTCTTTTGTATTTTTGCCACCCTCAAGTGCAACTCCTTGATTAATTGTTCGGCACGTTATTAAAATTAAATTATTAATACTCAATTCATTTTTCCTCCTTTTTTTCACTCCACCTTAGCGTTTTTATTCTCTCTAAAAGGGGTTCCCAAAACAGTTTGCTGAATTCTCCAGATGATTTAATATCCATAATTTTCAATTTTACTGCACCTGTTGGGCACGCATTATCGCATGATCCACAATAAATACATTTTTCAGGATCAACAACAACATTAGGTACAGTTTCCCATCCTTTATCTGATTTTTCTGGAACAGTTATTGCACCACTGGGGCATACATCCGCACATGCTTCACAACCTCCAGCGCATTCTTCATCAACAATACTAATTTCACCATCTACATATAATTTAGCGATTCTTTCAATTCCTGTATTATCAGATATCTTTTTGGTCTCAAATTCAATCTTAGGAACTACATTTTCTTTAACAATCTGAATATTAGCTAATTCAATTAATTGTCCATCTTTCTTCAGTGTAAGCGCACTAAAAGGGCACATTACCACACAAGTTCCGCAAAATACACATTTCTTTGGATCATATACTTCTGGAATAATATCCTCCATATTGGGAAAACGTCTGGCAGCTGCAACTGGACCTCGCGAAATAGCTTCTTTTGGACAGACACGTGCGCAAGTTCCGCATCCAACACACTTAGTTCTATCTAAAATAAGTTCTAAACTTTCTGTAAGGAATTGAACTTTTACATGTTCGATTTCTTTACTAATTGATCTTGATATTTTTGGAAATGACATATTTTTTACCTCATTTAACTTCAACTAAATGTAATTCAATAGCAGAAACGGGGCAATATTTTAAGCAAACACCGCATCCATCACAATTTACATCTCTCCCCTCAACATATATATCGTATGCACAACCATTCTTGACTAATACAACAGCATTTTCTTTAGTTAAATAGCCTTTCTCTTTCAATTGTTGAAAATTTAAAGGGCAACTGACAACGCAGTCATTACATCCGATACATGAGTTTTTATTTATTTTTAAGCGGTATATTTGCATCTTTTTCCCTCATTATTAAATGAAACGATTTTTGACGTTTACATCAGCGTAAAATATTTGTAGATATATAAACGTTTAATAATATCCTTCGATATTTTAACTTACCTTAAATTGTAGAAAGTATTTTTTTATAAAAAATTTCGTGTAAGAATGGAAAAGTTCCTATAATAAAAAGCAATATCCTAGAATTTTATAACACAAATTCAGACTCTAACGTATATAGGTATTATTTAAAAAGTCCTATAAGATCTATATAAAAATTTAGTGTTCCCCTAGACTTATTAATTTTCCCACGAAATTAATATTAAAGATTTAGTCTTAAAAATAATCAAATTTATACAGTTTAAATCATGAATCTCAAAGTTACTAAGAGTGAAGATTGTTTAATTTTTTATGGTTTAACTCCTGAGTTAATTAAAGTCAAGAACGTCTATAATTCAATTTCAGAGTTTATGGAAAAAAAACAAGCTAATGACCCTTCTGACAGGTTTAATTTGATTTTATTTCTACCTGATGGTCCAAATTATTTGGATCATTTTACTTTTGAAAAAGATCATATTTTATCAATGCTAAAGTCTGTAGAAAATGATATTTCAAATGCAAATATTGCGGGTGGTGTGTTTGTGGCAACTACATTTGTTATAGAAGTTTATAAAAAAATATCAGAGAAGATATTTCGCCTTTTAGTCATAGTAGATGAAGGATCTTATGGAATACCATCACAATATCTTCCAGCTTTGGAAGAATTAATTGATAAAGTCAAAGATATGCCATTTTTCATCGATGTTATATATATAGGTCAATCAAATTATGAAGAGCGTAATAATTTAGCTAAGTTAGTGAATTTAAGTAAAGGAGATTATTATGAGATAAGCGATATTAAAGAGTTAAATTCTATATTGATGGAATTATCTTATAAAAAAAAAATAACAAAGCCAGCATTTGGTAAACAAGAAATTCCTATGATTCAAGAGGAAAATCAACCTTTTTATATAAATTTAGCAGATGATCCTGAAGCAGTAAGTGAAATATCAACTTGTTCTATTTGTTTTCAGCAAGGTAATGAAAGTATTGTAAGGTGCCCTTCATGTCATACTGTCGCTCATGAAGTTTGTTGGGCACAGTGGGCAGAAACTTCTAATATTGGAATTCCACACGTATATCGGTGCCACAATTGTTTTAATATATTAAGATTAGATAAAAATTATATTATCGATGTGCAAACTGGTAAAATTCCTACTATTGCTGAATTAAATAAGATGAAAAAGAAGAATGTTGTTGAATATTTACGTGAAATTGAAGCTCAAAGCAAACCTCAAGTAGTTCAGACGGAAGATCCATTCGCAGCTGATATAAGAGCAAAAATTGGAGCAAAGAAGGAAGAAACTATAAATTCAGAAAAGAAAAGAAAAAGGAAAAAAAAGAAAAAAAATCCTTGCGAACTAAAGTTCGCTTCTAATCACTAAAATTTTTTCCTTGCAACACAAAGTCTAACTGTTCTGCGAGGCTTGAAACATGTTCTCCCAAAAACCCAAGTTCTTCTATGTCA
>JAHQWL010000057.1 GCA_029856155.1 Promethearchaeia archaeon | reverse complement strand
AAATAAAGGTTTAAAATTCCCATTTTCCCATGTTATACACATCTTTTTAATTTTAAATAGTCTTACTTTCTTTTATGGATTACAATTGAATATATAATAAAAAAGTTATTTTAATATATTAAAGGATATAACCGATATTAGAGATATTGATATTAATAAAGAAATATATTTTAAAGTTAGAAGGTATGATCTCATAGCATGATATCCAGTCTAATAAGAACAATATTTCTCTCATCATTAAATTTTATCTTAATAAACTATTATATACACTAAAATGAGATAAGTTTATGGTAGTAAATCCATGGTTGAGCGGTTGTATGGAACTTTTAGAACATGGTATAAAACATTTTCTAAATGATACAGAATATGACAGAAGAGAAGCAATGATATGCATTGATAACGCTTTAGAATTAGCAATAAAAACATATATATCTAGAAATTTAAGAGTTTTAAATATAAAACGCAAAGATTTTAACAATCTAAAACAAGATTTCTCAAAACTATTAAACTTAATTTTAAAAGTAATACCAGATAAAATCAGTGAAATAGAATTAAGTAGTATTGAACATAACCATAATTTACGAAATAATCTATATCATGAGGGTATTGGAATATCTATAAATAAAGAAATTGTAAAATCCTATGGAAAAGAATCAATATCATTAATTTCAAAATTATATGATGTGGATTTAAGTAATTTAATCAAAAGACTTGAAATTGAGAGATTTATTGAAAAATTAAAAACATTAGAAAAAGAATGGTCAAGAATTAATTTATTGATTTTAATGTTTCGTCTTGACTTTGATCTTGAAATAGGAGAACTTACAGTCAAAGAACGTATCTCTGAATTATCATCTAAAAATATTATCTCCTTAAACCAAAAAAATACGCTACTTGAAATATTAGCTTTTTTAGATATGATGAAATCAAAAACAAGTAAAATTTCATTTCAAGAACTTGAAAAAATAGATTATTTTATCACTAAAGCAAAAGAAACTAATGTTTTTCTAAGTTCCATAGCCGAAGAGAAAAAAAAGGAAAGGAGAAGTAAATGGGAGAGAGGAAATGAATTTACTAACTTTAATAAGTAGATTAATGACGATTTAGAATTAAGCGATTTTAATATTTCCAGCAATTTTTTTATTTTTTTTTTCTAAATTGTTTGAAACCTAAATCTTTACTTTTACTATTTATATGAATAGATGCTGTTAGTTTTAAATAATAGTTTAACAGAATAAATTTATATGGTATTTTTTAAACACGGTGAAAAATAAAGTTGTTCTTAGACAAATTTAAAGAATCTCCTAAGGATAAACTTGTTATATTAATAACGATAATTGGTTTAGGATTTTTCATTCTTATTTAGTTTCTTAAATACTTCTTTAATCCTTTCTTCTTTTCTGATATGGGCTTTTAGATATTCCACTGACCACCCTAATTAGTTTTATAGACTTCTGCCCTTTATCTTCTAAAAAATATTCGGATATAAAATTACTTCTAGTAATTCTATTGATGCAAGTAATCTTGTCGTCTTTTTTGGTTTATTGATTGATAAATGGAGGTTTGAATCCTTCTGGAAATGGTGAGATATAAGGATTATCTTTAATTTTTTCTTCAAATTCGCGTTTTGCCTTATTAATTATTTCGGGATTGTTCATAAATTCTATAGCGGATAACGCTAATATTTTCGCTGCAGTTATCATTCCTTTATGACCTATACTCATACCAGAGGTGCAAACATTTTGCCAAGAATGTCCTGGAGACCCCATAATTTGACAAGTTGTAGCAATTTCACCTAAAGGTGTAACTCTTGATACATCAGAGACATCTGAAGAACCTGGCACAATTTTTCCTTTTCCAATTCCAGGAAGTATCATACGATTTAAAGGTTGATCAAGAATTTGCTTAGCCATATCACGTAAATTAGGAGGAATAAAGCGAGAAAAGGCTTCCATTGAACCGGGTGGCAAAGTTTTTTTGAGTTTTTCTGCAAATTCCCGATCTTCTTTATTAAACCTAGGTGCCCCCACCAATCTCATTTTAGAAAGAAGGACATTCCCAATTACATCATTATGTAAAGGATTATACATTCCCCCTAAAAAATTTATTACCATTTTAGTTTCTGTCATCAATGCTGCCCCTTCAGCTATTTTAATAACACGTTTATAAAGTTCCTCCACTGAAGAACGTTCAGGAGCTCTAATAAAGTAGTATACTTCCGCTTTATCTGGAACAACATTAGGTGCCTCTCCACCATTTGTAATTACATAATGGATCCTAGCATCAGGAATAATGTGCTCTCTCAAATAATTCACTCCTACATTCATTAATTCTACAGCATCTAATGCACTTCGTCCATTCTGTGGATCAAAAGCAGCATGAGCTGTACGACCAAGAAATCTGAATTTTACAGAATTAATCGCTAATAATGAAACATCATTTATTGCATTCATAAAAGCAGGATGCCATGATAAAGTAATATCGACATCTTTAAATGCCCCTGCATTAATCATATAGCCCTTACTATTGAATTTTTCCTCAGCAGGGCAACCGTAATATCTTATTGTACCATTAGCATCTCCTGAAAGAATAGCTTCTTTGACCGCAAGAACAGCTCCTAGTGACCCTGTACCTAATAAATTGTGTCCACAGCCATGACCTGGTGCTCCTTCTTTTAGAGGTCTTTTTATTGGTTCTCTAATTTGACTTAAACCTGGTAATGCGTCATATTCACCTAATATAGCAATTACAGGTTTATTATTACCATAACTGGCACAAAATGCTGTTGGTATGCCTGCGACATTTTTTTCAACGAAAAAATCAGCCTTCTCTAATGTTTCTGCTAATAGATTTGATGATTTATACTCTTCAAATCCAACTTCTGCAAATTCCCAAATTTTGTCACTAATTTCAATTAATTCTTGCTGATTTTCATTAATCCAATTAGCATATTTTTTTGACAAATTTATTCCCTTTTTTTAATAGGTGCGTTTCCAATAATATAAATAATTAAAAAAAATATATATGTTTTATATTATAATTAAATTTTACTATTGTTTCTTAGTTTTATGCTCATATATTTTTGGATCGAGTGTCAAAAACGCTATTATACCTACATTTGAAAGAATTGCCATAAATATAAAAACAACAGAATAAATAAGATATGTATCTGAAGTAATTTCTGACATTAATTCAAATATTATTCCAGTGAGAGTTAATCCTAACATCGTCCCAAAATTAACAAATGAAGCACTTAGAGCAAAATAAGAACTCCGAACCTCATGATATTCTCTTGCATATCCACTAGCAATAGAACCAAAACTCGAGTGACTCCAACCACTCGCAGATCCTACTATGATTACAAAAATTAATAATATTACTACAGAAACAGGAATTAGTAATAAAAGTAAAGAACCTGTTATAAGAACTAGTGACAAATAATAAGTAAATCTTCTTGATTTTAAATCTGCAACGTAACCTCCGAGAAGGGCACCTAATATTATGCCTCCTCCTACTATTGCTGATATAAAAGCTATTGGTCCATATAAATTAATTTCTGTTTCCACCATTTCAAGAGTAGCACCTTCAGCCGCAATTATACCTGCACGGATCAAAATGTAAAGAGAAATAACTGAAAAAATGACTCCATCAATAATCGCAGTAAAAAAAGAAAAACTGAATAGTTTCCAGTTTTCACCTTTGCTGATTATTAATTTAAGATTACTGAAGAAATTTACTTTTCTTGGTTCTTCAATATCTTTAATATAAAGAATAAATATCGCAAAAACTATAGTTAAGATTCCTAACATAATAAATATTAAATCTAATGGCATTATATACATAAAAAGTAAAATTGCCGGACCACCAAGCACTATTCCTACAGATCTAAATCCCCATGTTGCCCCTTGAATACGACCTAATTGATTTTTAGGAGTAATGTCGAGAATAAACCCATCTATCACAGTATCTGACATAGCCAATCCGAACATAGAAAAGAAACCCACTAAAATAATAATTGCAATAACTGCGCTAGGATTTGCACTAACTAGAATAGGTAAAAACATCACAACTAATCCACTAAAAAACAATGCTCCAAGAATCCACGGTTTTCTTCTTCCTAGTTTTTTAATACCATACTTATCACTTAAAGCACCAAAAATTATTTTAATTATGAAGGGGATCATAATTATTGATCCTAAGAAGGCAATAGTAGAAGCTTCTATCGAACCTAGTATTTCAAGTAAATAAATTGGTATAATAACCATAAACATACTTTGGGTTATTCCTTGTATTAAATAAAGCAGCGAGAAAATTAGAATATAAATATTTTTAAAGTGATATTCCTTTTCTTCCAAAATATCCACCCAGATATATTAAATACATCTTTTAAATAATTATTTAAATCTCATTTTTAGTTGATTAATAAATATTTACGTTATTTATATTAATAAATTTTAGGTTATTTATTTATTAAAACGCAGAGTTTGAAGTAAGAGAGAGAATGTTTTCATATAGAACGTTTATCAGGCAAATGTCATGGAGAACCTTGTGGATTTTATAAACCAAAAAATCCAACTAGAAAGAGAATTGACAATTAATAAATTATTGACAAAATGTGGACAAGATTTCAATGTTTATATCTTGATCAAAAAAAGAAAGATTATCCCAAAACCTTCGCAGGGTAGTTCTTGAACGTCTCATTTTTTTACGTTCATTTCATTCTTATTTGGGATTTATAATATTATTATCAATTATTTCCACCATCATTTTAATTGAGGGTCTATCAGTTTTATCTTTCCCTATGTATTTCCAGATAATTTCACCATTCTTATCAATGAGAAATTTACTTGGCACTGCTTGTTTTATTTTATAATTTTTTCCTCCACCAGGTGCAAACCAGTAAACGCCATATTCTTTCGCAATTTTAGCACCTCTATCAGAAATTAGATCTATTTTAAAACCATTCTCTTCTTTAAATTTTCTCAAAAGTCTGACGCTATCGCTTGCAATAGAGATAACCTTAATATTTCGATTTTCAAATTCAGAGATATGCTCAGTTAATAGTTTTAAATGCTTTTTACAATGACTTCACCAATTACCGCGAAAAAAATCTATTAAAACTCCATCGTAAGTTTGAAGCAGATCATTTAGATTTATTGGATTCTCATAGATATCTATAGTATTTATCATTGGTGCTTTGGTATTTATTTGAATCCCTACTGACCTTGGAGGTTCTTCATTGTTAATATCTGTTATAAAACACACCATTCTAAAGTGAATTTTATAAATATAATTAAGGATGGAAAATTTAAATTTTACTTAAATTTACAACTTCAAAAATTAGATGATACTTTTTATTTTTAACTTGAATACTTTTCAAAAAGAATTTCTGTAATAACATTGAAAGCTTTTTCTACATTCTCCCCCGTTTTAGATGATAATTCCACGAAAGAAGCAAGATTATATTTTTTTGCTGCTGATATTCCATCATCGCGAGTTACTGCTCGGAATTCATTTAAGTCTACTTTTGAACCAATTAACATTATCGGTATATCCCCTGCATGCTCTCTAATTACTTGTGTCCAATCTGGTAAGTGATCTAACGATGTTTGATTAGTGATATCATATAAAAAAAATGCTCCATTTGCACCTTTGCTATATTGGGAGAGTAGAAATCGAAAACGTTCTTCCCCTCCAAAATCCCAAATTTGTAATTTAACTTTTTTATTCTTAAAGGAGGTTGTCTTAGAATAGAAATCGACACCTATTGTTAATTTAAGGTCTTCCATAAAAAAACCCGAAATATATCTCATTGTTAGAGATGTCTTTCCTACAGAGGCATCACCTAACATCATGATTTTAAAAGTATAATCGTAATCAGTCATAATTTTTGATGATTCGGATATTTTGAGGGGTTCTTTCGAATTTCAATAAATAAAGTTGAAATTATACTAGTAATATACCTAATATTAATTAATTTTTGTCTAATTTAAAATTAATATTTTAACAAATGGTAAAAATCATATTAATAAAATAAGAATATTGAAAATCGAATGGGTAATTGAGCATGGAATTATTGAATAATTAAAATACACATAAATAAGAGATAGCATCACTCCATACGTAAAATAATAACCAAAAAATGTTATGATTGTAGTTAAAGGTACTAAGAACGGAGGAACATGATAAATAGTAAAACATATAGATGAGATAATAATAGAATATGTTAATTTCAATTTCATTTCGATTTTTTTTATAAGGAATCCCCTGAAAAAAGCTTCTTCACAGGGTCCTATAATACTTAACTGTATAATAATAAGGATTAATCCTTGAATAAAATTAGGTTGAATTGCGGATGTACTAATAGCTCCTTCTTGTCCAAGTTCTACAAATTCAGATCCAAACAAATTTCTTATAAAATAATCTCTAAAAAATACTATAATATATCCACCCAAAAAGAAAAATAAAATACCAAAACTTATCCCTGATATTATTTTAATTAAAATGTCTTCATTCTTTTGAAAACCCATCTCTCTTATTGTGATTATAATACTCTTTTTTTCTAATTTGCTAGAAATTAAAGCAGGAATAATTACAAATAGAAGTTCAAAAAAGGATAATCCTATTAAAATCCAAGGATTTTGTCCTAAATTTATGGTCATTTTTATAATAATGATGTTTTTAAATAATCCTCATAAATCAAAAAATTAAATATCTCATTATTATTATTTTTAATTCTATTTTTTATACTTTTAATGACAGTTAGGGATAAGTTCATAAAACCAGAATTAAAAACTTCTGATCTCTATAATCATAATAATGAGATTAATGAAACTCATGGACTAACTAAAGAACAACTTTTACTAAAGGATCTTAAAGCTATTGCTAATGAGTACTTAGCACTTGAAAAATTAAAACAAAATTTCATTGATATAATTTTAAAAAATCTTGATAATATAGACTTCTCGAAATTCATAGATTTTCCCAGATTTTACATTAAAGAAGATTTTTTAAAAAAAAATGTATCTTCCGCCAATATAAGGGGTTTAAATGTAGTGAGTGTTGATGGAAGCTCGGTAACTAAAAAATTTATGAACGTCGATTTTTCATTTTTAAAAGCAATCGCTGCAAAATATTATTTTCAACAAAATCATACAGCAAAAATTGTATACTATCCCGATCTAAATGGTTTTAATAATTATTATGTACAAGCAAATTTCCTTAATCAGGATGAGATTGCGGTAGAAACTAAAATTTCAATTGATATGAATTTCATGGAGATCAATCTTCTGAATAATATGATCAGAAAATCTCCAGAGATTGATATGATAATAATTGATGGATCGATTGTTATTATGCCAATCAATTTATTATTTTCTAAAGATCATGAAATATCGAGAAAATATGACAAGCTTCTGAAAGAATATCATAAATTGTATTCATATTGTAAGGAAAATGGAATATTATTAATTGGTTCAATTAAAGATACGAGAACTTCTGCATTAACTCATCTTTTACAAGAGTCTATCCAATTACTGAAACCAAGCTATTCAAATTTACCCGATTTTCTAAAAATAAATTATCGAAAACTAATGGAATTTTTCTCGGATTTAGATTTGTTTAACCGTGTATTGAAGAAGTCTGAGAGATCTTGTATTTTTAATTGTAAGAGGGAAATTGATAAAATTAGAGATACTGGAATCAAAAAAGAAATACCATATTATTTTCCACTGTCATTTTATGCATTTTACCTAAAAACTGCTCGATTTGATACACCTTGTAGAATAGAATTCTTTATGGATGAAAATCATTCACTTAAAAAAGCTTCTGAGAAAGCTGATTTAATATCATCAATTTTATTGCCAATTTCAAGCTTGAATGAACATTATGGTTTACCCATCCCTCAAATTGAAGCTCATAGAAGGGCTGTATTTAAGCCAAAAGAAGTAGATTTACTACTTAATAATTTAACTAGGACACTAAATACCCATGGTGTTTCTTTATTAGAAAAAAGAAGAGATAGAAGACCTTTCTAATGAGTTTTATATTGTAGCTTGTTTAAAAAAATATCCTCGAAAAATATATGTCTTTTTTCCACTAATTTATTTTTATAACTTAAATTTTTAATTTTTTCATTTAATTCTAGCAAGTCAGTTCTGCTTGAAGTAATAAAATAAATACTATGATCTTTCTTCAAGTTTAGGAAAAGTTTGGCATTTTCAAGAAAACTAATTAAAGTTTCATATCCTTTTAATCCCCCATCCCAACTATAATCTATTATTTTTTTCTCATAATTTTGATTTATTAATTGTGAGGATGGCAAGTAAGGGGGATTAAAAACGATAATATTAAAAGAATCTTTTAATCTTTCTGGAAAGGATATAAATAAATCAGAGTGAAAAAAAGTGATTTCCTTATTGATTTTATTTGCTTCTTCATTTATTTTAGCACACTCTATTGCTTCTTTTAAAATGTCTGAAGCATAGATTTTAGGATTAAAATTTGGGTATTGTACTTTAATTAATTGAAAAAGAATAGCAATTATCCCTGTTCCCGTACCCAAATCTAAAATATTTTCAATCTCACTAATATTTATACCATCAAACTGATTTTCATTAATATTACCTTTGAAATAGTCAATTAATAGATAACTATCATCAGAAGGAGTATAAACATTTTCAAAATCACAGCTAATTACTGGGTCGGGTATGAGAGGAATGAGTATCACTTATTCTTAATTTTCCTTTAATAATAAAAAAGTTTGCTAATCTCAATTAACTCTTCAATATTAAAGCTAAAAACCTTTTTATTCTCAAAGTTGTTTTTATATAAAATTTCAAGAATTTTTTCTCTTGTATGATGATTTGCGTTTAGATTTTTTAAAAAATATCCTATTCCATTTACAATATTTTTATTCTTGTATGGCATTATTCCAGCAACAAATTTTAAAAAAAAGTTAATTGAATCTTTTTCTGAGAGAAATGGATGAATATCATCTCGCGGTACAATTTTAATAAGAGATAACTCGATTTTTGGAATGGGGTAAAAACTTTGTCTTGAAATATCTGATCTTAAAACGGGTTTCATAAACGCATTAACTCCGATACTGATCCGCGAATAATCTTTATAATTTCCTGATAGAAAAATTCGATTAGCAATACTTTTTTCTAAAAGTAATATACCTTTAGGTGAATTAATATTAAAAAAAATCTTATCTATAAGCGGTCCAGTAATAGTATAAGGAATATTTGAAATAACTTTGTTATGATTTGGTAATTCAATGTCAAGTACATCTCCATGGATAATCTCAATATTGTCATAAATAGATAATTTATCCTTTAAATATGAACAGAGACGATTATCAATCTCAATACCATAGATTTTTTTACTTAAATCTGCTAATTCTCCCGTTAAAATTCCTAAACCCGGTCCAATTTCCAAAATAATATCATTTTGAGAAACTTCAGAGAACTTGATAATCTTTTTTACAACATTTTTATCAGTTAAAAAATTTTGACCAAGCATTTTATTGGGAATTATTCCCAGTTGCTTTAAAATGAGTTGTACTTCTTTTTTGTTCATGAAACTCATTCATATTTTTGAGTTTTGCTAAAAAGATAATATTTTACATCTCGTTGAAGTTCTTTGATAATTCTCTGTGCAATCAATCTAGCGGGATGAGAAATACTAGTTCTATCAGCAATATCTTGAAATGTCCCAAATTTTTGTCTCTCTCTAGCATTAAGTATTTCCCACATGTGCTTTTGTCCAATTCCAGGTAATAATTTTAAAGCATGCATTCGTGGTGTAATCGAAGTAGAATTATTAAAAAAATTAATAAATTCTTCTTCATATTTTAGGACTTCTTTTTCGAGAATTGGTTGAATTAACGCTTTTGAAGTACTAGTTAAATCATTATAATCTATTTTTTTTAAGACATCATTTAATTTTTCTTCCTTTACGAACTCTTCATAGGTTTTTTGTTCTTGAACTTGGATATTAGAGCTTTTATTAACTTTAACTTCATAAAGAACAAAATCTGGAAAAGTAAGAACTTGTGCGATTGGTGTTTTGGCCCAACTTGGCTTATCCTCTTCGGGATGACCATGTATTAATAGATCTAAGACAACAACTTCCCGAAATTTCTTTATAAATTGTTTTTTCTTTTTCGAACCGCTTCGATAATTTCTTCTGCGCGGAGGACCTCTTTTTCGCTCTCTTCTTTCCATCATTACTAATTATTTTTTTTTTTACTTTTCCGATTACCATTTCAAAATTTTTATTGTAATGAACTACATAATTAGATGGGATTGTTCATTAGAAATATAGAGATTGAGACTTATAAATTCTTCGAATTTTAAAATCAAGAGTCTAAATTTTATAATAAGGATAAAAAGGTTTAGGAAGTTTTGATATCATCTATTTGATATAATAACTCTTGGAGTTGTTCATCTGTTAAAGTCTTCCCCGTGAAACTTTTTTCTAGGATCACCCGTAATTCTGGAACTGTTTGTGGATCGATGTTAAGAATATTAATAGTATAAATTTCCTCAATCTCATACTTTTCCATCAATAGTTTCTTTACTTTTTTCGCTATTTTTGCGTCATATTTCGCAAATTTATTCACATAATTATAGGTGATTTCTTGAAAATGAGACATTCCCTCATCAGAATCAATTGCTGATAGTTGATCTTTTACAGTTTCCATTATTTCTTTAACTTCAGGTATTGAAACCGTTTTTTCATCCTTTTTTCGTCCAGACATAGTTTTTTCCTCTAAATTTTTTAGTTTTCTTTAATTGAAACGGCGTTTAATCTTAGATGTTCTTTTCCAATTATTAAAGTCTTTTTAGAGTCTCCCAATTTTACCTCAACTAAATAACAGCGACCTCTTTGACCAATAACTGTACCTGTTCTACCGTGAAATCTGGAGTGAGGCATCCCACGTTTATGTTGGGAAGGATCTGTAATAATATCTACTTTATCATTAACATTATAATCTATCAGATATTTTTCCACAGAACCTAAACCTCTCTTACGTACATTTTTTCTATGCTTATGCCTTGTTTTCGTGCGAAATCCGCGGTGCTTTACTATTGCGATACACCTTTTAGATTATTATATAAGTAATAAATTAATTTAGTAGATTTATGAATGATAATTTATTTATTTTTTGATTTTAACCAAAGAAATATTGATACTTTCAGAATTAAATTGAAATTTCTAATACATCTAGTTCTTTACAAACTAATTTTGTTTTAAAAATCTCTGAGAAGGAAGGAGTTGTTCTACCCTCATCACCACTAATCAATTCTTTTATATATGTTCCCCCTTGAGTTTCTATAATAAATTCGAAAATTTTAGGGTTAATATATTTACCATTAATCTGATAAATGAATTTATCTCTTATTTTATCAGCACGACGATGAGAAACTCTATAAGGGGTTCTTTGATGAATTTCTTGATTTTCAAAAGATTTCTTTAGTTCTAATACAATAGAACCAAATTTTTCTTTATCAATCTTGCTTTCAGCCTTTACAATAGCTTTATAGACTTTTTTTGTATCTTTTGCATTAGATTTTAGTTCGATTACTTCTTTCTTACTACTGTATCTTAAATTATTAATTCTTATTTTTTTTCTATTTTTTTTGTTAACATGCCTTTCTATTTTAACTAAATCTAAATTTCTAATTTTAGGATTTCTTAGTTCGAGAATAAAAGGTCTTCCCGAGCCTAGCATTCTTACATCTATGTCTTCTCTTCCCGCTCCATGGAATTTTGAATCATGTGCTTTTGAAGCTAAAACAAATCCTGGACTTATTAGATCTTCAACAGTAGTAAGGTATTGTTTTCCAGTATAGTTACATAATTCACAACCTTCTCCCATACATTTTTTACAAAACCAATGAGTCTGTGGAATTCCTCTTATCGATTTATTGTATCTTCCATAAATATAAATGGATTTTAATATTAATTCAACATTAAAATTTTCAAAATCAAAAGATATTATTAATAATGCTTCAGGATGGTTAAATTCAGGAGGTTTATTGAGAATTTTCATTAATTCTTTTCCTATTACCCGATTGAAATGACTTTTAAAGGATTCAGCTTCTAAAAGATTAAATTCTGCCTTAAATTTATCTTCTTGATTAATAATCTGAGCTTTGGGACTTGAACCAATTAAAAAGTTATTGAATTCAATTTCTTTAAGTAATTCTGTTGACTTTTTTATATATTTGTGAAAATCTGAAAAAATGTTATGGCATAAATAGCAGACTTGATTTGAATCATTCTTTACAAAATTTAACCCTTCATTTGATAACACTTTTTGACTGGGATAATAATAAGCATTTTCAGCTAATAATTTCAAATTAGTGATTGATTTTTTTTGGAGAACATTGTCTCCAGATAGATAATTACTATGATTTTCCATTGTTAATGATAGTAATAAAGAATTTCCTCTTTCATAGTTTGTTGTATATGATCCTAAAAGAGAAAACATTCTGCCAAGGCAATGAATGCATATGTAATATTTCTGGTAAATTTCTAGTACTTTGTCAAAAATCATGCTTATATAAATTAAGTAAATGATTATATATTGCTTTTATCAAGAAAAGAAAGGATAGTAAAAAAAGTTTAAAATAAAAATTTATTTTTCTAGATAATTTCAAAGTAATATTTCAGTAAAATAAAATAGCTAGAGCGTTTGAACAATATTTTGTTTTAAAACAAAAATTAAAAACAAGAGAGTTATTCATGCCAGAAAAGAAGAGTGGGGTCGTTAAATGGTTTGATGCGAAAAAGGGTTTTGGTTTCATTAGTGTCGCTGATCAAGATGATGTATTTGTTCATTTTTCAAATATTAATATGGATGGATTTAGAAAACTCGATATGGGCGATGAAGTAGAATTTGAACTAAAAGAATCAAAAGAAGGAAAAGGTCCTGAGGCATTAAAAGTAAAGATTGTTTCAAAAGACAGAAGATATTAATTTTCTTATAAAGATCAATGGTTGTCTTTTTCTATCTCGTTTTATTTTATTATTAATTGAATTATTAGAAGTTAACTAATAATTTTGAGGAAGATTTATTTCAAATTGACAAATATCATCACCTTTTAAAAGGGATTTTAAGATTTTGATTCGAACTGGTTTTCCTAAAATTCCTTCCCAATATTGGCGATACCAACCAGTACTGCAATTACAAAAAGTAGGAGATAAACCTTTATCTAAATTTTCATTGATAAAGCGACAGTGACAATAATTTTTTTTCTTTTCTTCAGAAGTTTTAGCCTTTTCATAGCCTTCTGGATTCACAGGTATCTTACTTACATATATTCTATTGCCTTTTCGTACTGGATTTTCGTACCACGCGTAATCTTTAGACATTTCTTTTATAACCGCATCAATATCACCATTTTTCTCGTAAATGCCCTTTAAATATTCAATACGCTTTTTAGAGAATTCATGGGCACAACATGATAATATTTCATACTTCTCTCCTTCATTAGCGTGGGTATCAATTCGATTTAAGACATCCTTAAGCCAATGTAATCGATCTTCATTAGATGATTCTAATGTAAATAACTTATCTCTATCTTTCATAATTTCATTTCTAATAATTTTACCAAATATTCTATCAAGGCTTTTTTCTAATCTAGTATCCCATTTATGTAATTGAAATTGAATTTCTATCTGGTTTTCATATGGATTCTTCTCATCGAATTTATGGTAAACAAGTCTTAACCAACTAGTACCAGAAATTAGATGCTCTTGTAAATAATAAGTTATTTTCTGGAAAGTTTTGCCTATTGTGTCGAGTGTACCTTGATGTATTAAAGATAAAACCTCAATTTTTTCAAGATATTTCGTTTTTAAATTATTGAATTTCATTATATTTTTAAGTTCGAAGCATAGATCTATATCTTTTCCCCCCTCACTATACACACCATAATCTATGACTGCAATAGCGGGTCTAAAAACATGGTTTTTACAATTTTGATATAATTCATCAATTTTAGGAAATATATCTTTTATTTCTCCACGAAAATTAATGTAACAAACGTATTTTTTTTCAATTTTTTTATAAGAGATTCCTAAATCTTGAAGAGTCATTTTTTATTGAAGTTCCTAATTCCTGTAAATATTTAACTTAAAAATAATAATAAAAATATATTTTATTAGCTTTCTTCAAAAATGAAAAACCTTCCGAAATTTCAAAATGAGTCAAAATATTTGTATTAAATATTAAAAAAAAAAGAAAAATGATTAGTTTCTTGATTTTTCCCATTCAAAATCTAATTGAACACACTTTCTTGTATAGAAATATGTAATAAGCAAAATTATAGAACATATTGGTCCCCATACAACTAAGCCTAAAGAAAAAGTTAACGTACCAACATTAATATTTGGCAAATTATCGATAGCTACACCAAGACCAAATACTCCAATTGCTTGAAAAATATTTAAAATTATTGCGGGATACCCTGCATAAGTCCCAGCTTTTAATTCTCCAGTAGATTTTTCATCATCCTCAGCAAGATCAGCATAAATTATATATGGAAAAAGAAACCATCCACCAAGCATTCCTGCTATCCCGATAATAAAGATTATTCCAAAAATTAGAGTAAGATCTGTTTGAATCAACCCTATTAAAGTAAACCAAAGGAAAACACCTCCAAATAGAAAAACATATAGAAGAGCTCGCTTTTTACCTAGTTTAGAAATTAGTTTTCTCCAAAGATATAAAAAGCCTATTATTCCTATAATAAGAAAGGCGGCAATTATATAAAAATCTGTACCTCCTAAATCTAACACATCAGTGGAATAAGTTAACATTACATCAGTTACAATTGACCACCCTAAACTTGCGAATCCAATCATAAGGACAATTCTAAGATAGTTTTTATTTCTAAAAACCTGTTTAAAAGCCTCCCAAGGTTTTGATTCAATTTTATAGTGTTGTTCTGTTGGCATTAGTAATGCTACTAAAAAGAATACTACTATTGCAATTACTCCAAACAAGATGATACTAATTAAGAAGTCAATAGGGATTGGAGAATTGATATCAACTTGAAGTCGGTTTACGAAACCTGTTGCCACTATCATTGAAACTATTGACATAGTGCCATTGCCTATCCAATTAAAAATGTTTTGAAATTGAGAGACAACAGGACGTTCACTAATTTCAAATTGTTCGGCTAACCATGCCTGATAAATTGTCGTCATTGAATAACTTATTTTAAAGATAATATCCCAAATGAAAAAATATGTAAAAAGAGCCATTTTATCATCAAGATTAGGTACCATAATGGAAGGTAAAAATAGAAAAATAAATGAAATTCCTAAAATTGGAGCAAATATGAATATGTATGGTTTTCTTCGACCCCATCGAGTATATTTCGTATCACTGATCCAAGGAATAAAAACTTGAGATAAACCGATGACAATAAATCCTATAGCTTGAGCAAAGGTAACAAGTGTGGCAGGGACACCATATCCCGAATAATATAGATTAAAAAAAGCGAAACCTTCAATACCTAGTACTAGTGAACTTCCAAGTCTAGGCATTGCATAAGTTAGCTTTCTACGAGTATTTGTTTTTTCTCTCTTTATTTCATCTAATTCACTCATTTTATTTCACGAAGATTTTTAATATTAAATTTTTGTAGTTAAAAATATAATTAAGTATAGATCGGACAAGGCTTTATTTAAAATTATATTAAATTTTTATTAGAAAATTTAAGAGTACTAAAAAATAATTAGATACTTTAATTACAAGAAGAAATTTTAATAGTCTAAACTAAAATTAATCTAACACTTAATCTTTCTCTTGATCCCATCCAAGGTCTTTTAAAACAGAGCCTAAAGTTTCTGATTCTTCTTCTAAAACAAATTCTGTATCATATTCAGAGGCAGAGAGTTCTGAGTCGAAATCTGGAGGAGCTAACTCTTTAAAGGAGGGTAATTCATCAAGAGGGGGTAATTCTTTTGTCGTTTTCGGTTCTTCTGAAACAAGTACTGGCTCTTCTGAAATAGGTTCATCTTCCATTTCCATTGGTGTATAATCATCAAGAGGAATTGGTGGAACTTCATCATCATAAACTTTAAATTCGGAACCGGTAGTAACACCTTCAGCTACATGGGGTGTTTCAAATTCAACAGCTTCTTTTACTTCTTTTTCAATGCCTAAACCCATCGATTTAGGAATCGATACAATATTACTTTCAGTTGTAGCCTCAAGTTCTCCGAAGTCTTCTCCTTCCTTCTCCCAATCGTCTAAAAATCCTAGCAGATCATCTAAAGCGGCTTTATCTTTTTCAAGTGATGGCTTTACTATAGTTTTAGCTTCTTCTTCAAGTTTCTGTTGCTCAATTTTCTCTAATTCGGACTCTTCAAGAGAGAGCATCATCTCAGTTTCTTGATCCCCAGAAATTAATCTATTTAATTTCTTTGCTAATTCTCTTAAGTAGCCTAGATAATATCCAATCCGATAAATCGCTCTTAAACCCCCAAATACTATATACTCGTCATCAATAGCCATTAAAATGCTATAACCCGAAGTATTGTGTAAGATTATTTCTGTTAACGCTCCGTGAACAGTTGCTTGATTTAATCTTAATCCTAAATCTATTAAAGCTGTACTTGATGCAGACGTTGCATCAGCATCTAATTCTGAAGATGTTGAGCACGCTACTTTCACTCCTACTCGAGATAAAACTGCAAGATTTTCTAAATCAGTTTTATCTTCTTCATCTTTTAAAACAAACATCATTTTTTTACGGATATCTTCCGCAATAGTGGACATTTACTTTCTCTCCTTGATATAATATAGGATTGAATATGATTTTTTTAACATCGATTTATGTATAAATAGAAAGACTATTTTAATATATTTTATCATTACTTTATTCTAAAAATTTCATTAAATTCATTTGGGTTGAAAAAGATTTTTCAAGCTTCTCGAAAGTATAATCCGATAATTGTGTTATTTTATTTACCATTTCATTTACTACATCTTCAGGAGTTAATTTTTCTGTATTAATCATGAAAACCCCTTCTTTATTTGAAAGAAATTGCTTGTAATACGAAAGAATTGTTAACAAATACTCTTTATCTTCTTCATTCCATTCTTTCCTAATTTTTTCTAATGAACCTCTTTGAATTATACGCTTCATGATTGTATTTGGTTCTGCATACAAATAAAAGATATAATCCTCTTTCCATTGAATAGAATTAAATGTGTCCAAAATAAGATTAAAATCTTTTTCTTTTAAGTTCAGACTCTTAGAATAAATTAAAACACATAATGGCGTTCTATCTAAAATTATAATTCTACCGTTGTATTTATTATCAAAGTTTACAATATTTTGATTGCGTCTAATAAGTTGTTGAAGAAAATGAAGTTCGCTTCTAAATCCGATTTGTTTATTAGAAGAACCGAAAGGAAATGGTGGTTTTTTTATATATCTCTCGGGAAAAAATTTAAATTTATTATTATCTTTTACTTTCGATTTGAAAAGATTGAAAACTGTTGTTTTTCCTACACCGTGCGCACCAGCAATAGAAACTACAATGTTATCTTTAGAGCCTTTATTCCTATAGATAGTTTTGCTCAATTTATTTTACTCCAAATAAATAAAATCAAATCGTAATAACGTAAGTAAGCTTTTAAAATAATAATTCTAGAGATTATTGATTTTTCTTATTATTAAAATTTTATATTTGGGGGGTAATGATTAGTTAAAAATAAAGAATGATGAGTATAATCATAACAATATTAAAAAAAACATTAGTGAAAATCGTAGTACTAAGATTTCCATTCGTAAGTTCAAAGATTATCCCTAATACAATAAACGATAGGAAATTTATTAGGAAGAAACTCAATCCTATTGGAAAAGAGATTAAAAACATAATAATTGAGTAAGCTAGTGCTACTAAAAGGATCACATAAAAATCATTTTTAAATTTTTGTTTTAATGCGTTATGTAAAACCCCTCTAAATACAATTTCTGAAGAAAATGCTCCTATAGATAATGAAATGGTTAACAATATTATCCACAATAAATCAGAATTTCTAATTACTTGATTCTGCTCTTCTATAATTGATCTAACGTTAAAAGGATCCCAACCAACATCTGAAAAGAAATATATAAGAGAGTCTGAAAAATAATTAAGCATTATTAACACTATAGCACCTAATAACCCAATAAGCATTCCGAATAGAATTTTTTTTGAATTAGAATAAATTCCTATTTTGGTAAAACTATGTTTTTTATTATAAATATACCATATTGGATATATACCAAATAATAATTCAGGTACTTGATTCAATACGATTTCTTCAATAGTAAGGGTAGTTGTATCTAACTGAAATGAAATTAGTGTAATTAACAAAAAGAAGACAATCACTAATATATAAATACATGTTCCAAAAACATTAATACCTTCTTTTAAGTTCCAAGTTTCTTTCTTTAAAATAAATTTTTGTTCAAGCTCAAGTTTTTTATTTGTAAAAATTAATCCTGGTTTTTTCTGAATTGCCGCTTTTTTAATTTCAGCTATTTTTTCTAATTTAGTATTACATATTGGACACTGATCTAAGATAGTAGATGTTATTACAGAACCACATCCTGCACATGTTCTTGAGACTTCTAGTTCTTGTGTAGTCTTTGTTTGCGGAATTTTTTTACCCGGTTTAATTTTAATGACTAGTTTACCGCACTTAGGACAATATGTCTCGTTTTCATCTACATTAGATCCACAATATACACAATAGTTTATCTTTTTCTTATTTTCTTTTGACATAGCAGTAGTTTCAAATTGATATCTTTTTCATAATCTTATTTTGTAAATTATATAAACTAGAAATTATATAATTTTTGCTTACTTTTTATTCACTTAAATGAATATCAATATCATTTGAATTTTCATGAATAATATAGAAATTTATTATTAAATTGATGTATATGTTATGCTAAAAAAAATTTTTAAAAAAAGAATTAATGAAGTTCATGAAAAATATAAAGAAAAAGTTATTTTAATAGCTGATGATATGGCAAACTTTTTTGGGTTAGAATCATCTGGTGTTTGGAAAGTTCGTGGAAACGGAGTATTATTACTTACACAAGAAGATTTGTTTTTTGGGATGTGGAAACCCAAAAAAGATCTATTAATACCTATGAAATCTATTATTGAGGTAACAAATCCTAAATCACATATGCACAGGTCAGTTTTTAGACCTCTTTTAAAAATAACATTTAGAAATGAAAATGGAGAAATTGACTCAGTTGCTTGGTATGTAACAAAAGTAGATGAGTGGAATGAAATCCTTAGACAGCTAATATTAAAAAATAGATAAGATTCATTTTTCTCTATTTTCAGTACGTTTTTTTAAATTTTTTTTTGTTATCGTACTTAATTCCATGAGTACTAATCCATGATAATAAGAAATGGAATCAAAATATCCTTCTCCTAGATCTGATTTGCTTGCATGAACTAATGCCATTTGAGCGTTAAGAGCTGCTCTCATTAAAAGTTCAATACCTTTATAAATTAAATTTGGACTCCACATTCCATTTTTGGGATTGGACCACCACACTGGACATGAATAGATACCACGATCATAAAAATATCGTGCAGTATTATAATAATTCTCGATTTCCCAATCTGTAGTTAGATCTAAATTATCTGCAAGGTTCATTAAATTATTAAGACTATTCATAAGTTTCCAGTAATATCTATGTATATTATTATTAGGATGTTTCCATAATGGATAAGGGATTCCATTTTGAATGTCCTCGTAAGTTGTACTCCAGCTCGATTCACGTGGTATGATTTTTTTATTACTTATCGGAAAATGTTGATCTAATTCCGAAATAGATATGATTTTAATTGTTTCTTCATTGCAAATGAGATCTAATACCTTCTTTAGAAATGTTTTTTCATAATTTTTTATATGATGACCAAAAGTCTCTCCATCCATTGCTGTGACTATATATCTGTCAATTTCTTTTGTCGATTTTGTTTTTAGTCTATCTTTTGGCTGAAAAATTTCCTTAATTGCTTTTACAAATTCTTTGGCAGACACATCCTTAAAAGAGATCTTATTACTGAGAATGTCATCTCTAAAGAATAGTTGAAGTCCATTTGGAGAGCAAAAGATCTTGTCATAAGGCCAGTCAACTGGACAAGCAATTCCGCTCATGATTACCCATTTATATCCTAGCTGGCGAATATATTTAGCAACAGCTTCAGAAATAGCCATTTCTGGTGGAAAAAATCCTATTCTTTTCCACCGACCGAATTCTCTTCTGTTTAATTCTTCATTCAATTGGATTTGATGTCTAACTTCTTTTTTTGGAATTAAGGGAAGAATTGGATGATATTTAGCAGTTCCGACAATTTCAATTTTGTTTTCAGAGACAAGATTTTTCAATTGATCCATAGTATCTGATAAGTCATACTCATATAACAATTCAATAAGAACTCCACTGATATTCAAACAAAACTTTACATTTTCATAATCCTCTAATAAGGAGAATAATGGTTTATAGCATTCTTTATCGATATTTTTCAAAATATTAAGATCTTGAGTGGGAGGTTGGTAAATGTGAAGTAATGGTGCCCAATAAGTTGTCAAATCAATTACCCCTGGGTATTTCTAATTCTAAATTAAATTTTAATATTATTATATAAAAAAATACAATTAAAAGGTTTACATAATTTCTTTGATATCATAAATGTTTGATATTTATTATGAAGCCTATAGTCTATATAACTTCTACTAAAAACAATACTAAGAATGATCTGATGGATGCTGTAAAGGCATGTTTTAATCAATTTGGAGGAGTTGAAAATATTGTTAAAGGAAATGTATTCATTAAAATAAATGCTACAGCTGTCAATGTCGATGCAATAACTACTCCTGAAGTAATAATAGCTATTATTGAAGTTATTCAACAAACAAATATTAAGTATAAGAACATTTATGTTTTTGATAATGCTGCTTTTGGAATGCCTACTCGCTTGGTCTTTAAAATTCAAAAATTAGCTAAAAGAATTAGAAAATTGGGAGCTATTCCGTTGTATTTAGATGAACAAGAACCCATTTTCATGGAATTTAATGGAAAAGTATTAGATAAATCAATTCCAATTCCTAAAATTTTATATGAGAATTTAATTAAACGTAAGGCTGATAATACCTACATTAATGTGCCGAAACTCAAAACACATTTGCAAACAGGTATCACTGTTTGTATAAAGAATCAACATGGCCTTCTTTATGATGATGAGAAATTATATAAACATCACCAGATTGAGGAGAAAATTGTAGAAATATATGAAAAATTTCAACCAGATTTGAACATTGTTGATGCAATTACAGTACTTAATAATGGAGCTGTATCATTTTCTAAAGATTGGAATGTTCCAATGAATCTCTTATTAGCAGGGCGAGATGCTGTTGCTGTTGATAGAATAGGGGCACAATTACTTGGTATTCCTGTAAACAGGATTGGATTTCTCAAAATTGCAAGTGAAAAGAATTTAGGATGTAGCAAAATCGAAGAAATTGAAATTTTACCTAATAGGGGCATAATTAATGAGAAGGAAATTAAATTAAATGATAATTTTGAGGACATTGAACTCGAGATGCCTGAAAATTTTCGAATTTTAAGCGGTAAGGAACATAAAGGTTGCAAAGCAGGATGTAGAGGAGTTTTGGAATATTTTAAACTAATCGCAGCCGGAGGAAAAATACTACCGCTTGTAGGAATTTGTGGGAGAGGCCATGATCTTACTGAATTAGATAACCTAAAAGGTTCAATCTTAATAATCGGAAACTGCGCTATTGATGAACTAAAAGATTACTTTGATAACCGAATTGACCAAGAACAAATTAATGTTTTTTATATTGAAGGTCATTTTGCTATGACGGGATTTATAAAACCTTTCCGTGAAGTATCAAAAATCTCATTAAAACAACTTTCTACTATGCTCCAGCTTAGTTTCCCTAAAATTATAACTGGCATGATAGGGGCAAAGCGGCATAAAGCAAATTTCAAAAGTATGATAGAATTTTAGTTTTATTATATTCCCTTTTTAGCATTATTTAATTTTTCAATTTCTTTATATTCACTCTCTTTAGTAAATGGTTTTGAAGGTTTAGTTTTATCAAAAGGAGTATTACATACCCAGCATGCATTTTCTAAATAGTTAATGTTTTAGCACAATTCTCGCAATATAAAGCATCACATTTGGAGCAAATATAATTATATCCTTTAACTTCACCCTTACAGACTAAACATATTTTCTGTTCTCGGAAGAAAGTTACGTCTTCTTCAGATATCTCCCCTGGTTTAATTTCTGATAATCTAAATAGTGAATCTTTAATTTTCACTTCTTTTTCTGGTTGGATATATTTCGGAGTAATAATTTCCTCTTTTAAACCTAAATACCAAAATAAAAAACAAACAAAAGTACCCGCTCTCATAATTATTAAAGCACCTCTAGGATTAGTGAAGGCATCAAAAAATATTATAATATGATACAAAGTAAACCCTAAAAATAATATAATATACTTTTTCCTAAGGATATCTCTTGCTTTTACTCCCTTATAAAAAAATCCAATATCCACTATCGTTAAAACGTATCCAAAAAGAAATATCAATAGGAAGGAAACTGGTGTTCCAAAAATAACATTAGTATGTATTAAATCTTCACCTGAATTAACAGGAGGTACAGAATAAAGAGAGTAAAATGGATTAATAAATATCAAAATTTCATATATTAAACCAAATATTAAAAAGCTTATGAGTATCAGCTTTTTTCCCCTTATAATTATTAATTCTGCTCCGACAAATGTCGCTATAAAACCAACAGGAGGCGCCCACATGTAGATCATTACCGCGTGGAATCCGTAAGTATTATTTATATTTTCATTTGTTAACAGAATTGTTAAAAAATCTAAAAAAACTCCTAAATAAATTATACTTGAGAAGATTATTAATAAACCCATATATAAAAGAAGCTTAGCTTTTGTTTTTCTCGATTTATATACAAAGAATAAACCGGAAAGTAAGCCAAAAATTAAAATGCTTGATGTTATTATTCCTTCAAGCCAACCTACTATAGATAGCATTAAAATCTTTCAATTGCACCTATAAATTTAAGTTAAATTTTTTAAATGTTAACTTTTTATTAGAATTCAAGTTTATAGTAATTCAAGAACCTATAAATTTTATTACTTTTCAATTATAATCTCTTTAATAGCAGTTCCAAAGTGAGTTGCACCAGGTCCAATATGAACTAACACTTCATCTCCAACCTTAACATCTACAACAGATTTAGCTTTACCATCAACTCCAATTAAACGAACTGTTTCAGCGTTTTGGCAAATACAACTCATCGGAGTCTTTTTATTTCCCCGTAAAACTTCTAATTCAAATCGAATCATCGGCCGAGTCTCAATTTTGACTCTCCCCACCGAAACAACTCTCGTCTCTCCTTTATATGAAACGGCTAATACTTTTTTCCCCCCTTTCAATTCGCTTAAATAATTTGTTCTGTAGATATTTTTGGGATCTTTATCGGGTACTAATATATAAGACGAAATATCACCAGCATTGACTCGAAATGGTCTTGATGAAACAAACTCAGTATCAAATGTCTCAGAATGAATTAAACAGAATCCTTTAGCAGTTGAGCCTACTAAAAATCCCTCTCCGAAGTTGAGGAGGGAGGTCGAATCAACGCAGACTCTCTCAGCCTCAGGAATATTTTGAATATTAGTAATTTTAGCTTTAGTCAAGTCAATATGAATTTCCGTTTGGATCAGTTTCTTCAACTCAAAAATATCACTAATTTCTTTAGGCTTTATAAGGACTCCATCTACCCCTACCTCTAGGATTTTTAACATTATTTCAGCTTCTTTAATTGAATCCACTAATGCGATTAGATCTGTATCATTTGAATGCATTTCAGCTATAAGGTTTTCAAAAGGAATGATCTTCCAATCCTTAGCTGAAATAATAATAAAATCAAAATATCCCGTTTTCGATAGTTCAATTATTTCCCTTTCATCTTCCTTGCTTTTTAACTCAATAAAGAATCCAGGATTTTTATTAGTAAACATCTCATCAGCTAAATTTTCTTCAAATTTTTTTTTATCATCATAAACTATATATTTAGAAGAGATATTAGGATCTTTTGAATAAAGTATTACCCTTTCAATTTTTTCAAATTCTTTAACTGTCTCTTGAGAAACTAAAAAATTTAAAATATTTTTATTAAAAGCTTCTTGAATCAATTCTTTGAAATTAACACTCTTAGATTCGAAATCTAATATAATTTTTTTCATCGTGCTTAAATATTGGTCTATACTAAACTTTTTTGATGAGAATTATTTTATTATATTATAGCAAATAATATTAAATTTTTAAGTTAGAAAAATCATATAATTCATAAATTAGATATAATTAATTTTAACCTCTAAAAGGAGTAATCTAAAGATGGGTCTAAAAAAGAAACTCTTTCCTCGTAAAGGTAAAGAAAAAGATGATTTGATTGCAAAAAGTAAAGGACACATCCATAAACTAAATATGATGAATAAGAATTACACTAAACGCGCTGAAATAAGTAGAAAAAACGCAAAAATCGCTTTAAAGCGAGGGGAAAAGGATCGTGCGAAGAATTATCTAGTACAATATAAAGCCTATCAAGCGAAAGTTGATCGATCTAATAATATAAGATTAAAGATTGAGAGACAGATTCAAGCAATAGAAGAGGGAATGCTCATCTCTCAAACAGGTGATGTAATGGGGGGAATTCGGGATGAACTTGAATATATTGCTACTAAAGCTTCACCTACTAAAGTAGCCGAAATAGCAGAGGATTCTGAAGCATACGTTTCTGAAATCGAGGAAGCAGCAGAAATTTTAGCTGGTGATCCAGAGATAGATCTTGCCATTGATGTCACAGACGAATTAAATAAACTTGAGACAGAAATGCTCCTAGATCAAGGAGGAACAATGCCTGAAATTCCTTCCGATGATTTACAATATATACCTGAGTTTGATGAATTAGAAGAAGAAGCGGGAGTTAAATCAAAAGATCAATTAAAAGATGAGATTGATAAACTTCGTAAGGAACTGCAAGGTTAAGCTTTTTTAGAAATAATTTACTTTTTCATTATTCTTAATATATTTTTATTCTAGTAGTATCTATTTTAGTTCATTTAAGGCAAGAACCATATTTTTCACTTTTTTGAAAGCAATTTCATAACCATCATTTTCTCCAAAAACCTTTAATGGATAGAAGCCACAGTCTGGCTTAATTATTAAATTCTCTCTCCCATATTGTTCTATTCCTTTTCTAATATAATTTTTAAGAAATTCGACTGTTTCCACATAATCATTAATATTTTTATCGGGAATAGGAACAAATTTAGATTCTACCGTTCCCAATGCTAAGAATTTATCAGTTTCCTGGAAATGTTTTTTTTCAAAAATCTTAAAATTCTGCTCATTTGTACGGAATTCATGATCCAAAATCTTCACATTTGTTTTTAAAAGAAGATCACGTAAATTGGGACTAATCCTTCCACATACGTGGATCGATGTTAACCCTTTTATTCCTGATATTGCTTTATTAATAGTATCAATAATAAAATCTTCTGAATGGAATAAAATTTTCCTTCCTACTAACAATCCTAATATTGGTTCATCGCAAGAAACAATATCTATTCCCATATCACTATAGGCGGATGCAATTTGCTTTATAACTTCAGCAAACTTATCCACAATCCAATCAACCATCACCGCTCGTGGTTCTTCGAAAATTATTGGTTTTAAACCCTTAGCGATATCATTTTTCAGTATTGTTTCAAATGTTAAAGTGAAAGGTCCAGTTATGCAGGCTTTAGTACCTTTAATTGATTCTTTAAGATTTGGATGTTCATTAAAAAAATTAGTAATAAATTCTCCATATTCTAGGGCTATCGGTTGCTTTGGTACTTCAAATTCCTCATATAAATAAAATTTCTCATCAATTTCTTTTAATTGAGGAGTGATTTCTGATAAAGGGGATAAGAATTGGTGTGTCATAGATAGGAGTTGAGGGTAGCATGGAAAATCGATACCTATTTGAATTAAATCAGTGAAAACTCTTAACATATTTTCATCGGTATCACTTAAAGGCCAGCTTCCGACGACTGTAGTAAATAGTCCATCCTCTTTATCCATGGGATATAGAATAGTGATAAAAATATAAATTTATAATAAATAAAATATGCAGATTTAGCATAAAAACAAAAAATATTATTTTATGTATAAAATCGTTTATTATCAAAACTTCTACTACTTCTTTTGAGTTCTTCGACTTCTTCAATATTTTCTTGAAGATTTTGTATTTTTTTTTCAATTAAATAAATTTCTTTTTGTAAATTCTTAAAGGTTTTAAAATAATCCGTTTCAGAGATCAATCCTTGATCGAATTTAGCATCCAATTTTTTTAGAGTTTCTTTCAAACTATATCTCTCTTTGTTTAGTTCAGTCATCTTTTCATTTTTTTCCTTATCTAGTTTGAACAATTTCCGTTTATACCGATAAGATTTATTTGGTTGATTATGTTCTAAATCAAATAATTCTGATAAATGATTTCTATTATAATCTTGGAACATAGTATCTTTGTTTAGAAAATAATCATCTTCATTATATTGGTTGTTTATATTGCCTCCTTGGTTCTGAATGTATGGATTTAAGTTGTGAAGTAATTCATTATCAGAATTTATTCTTTCCGGATTATAATTTTGAACACGATTTTGCTCATATAAATTTTGTGAAAAGAATCTATGCTTGTCATAGTTAGGTTGATGATAGTTTGGCATAAATTGAGGGGTTTGAAATGAGGAAGGATGAATATTTTGTGGATTTCCCGGAAAATTAAAGCTATCCGGATATGGTCTATATTGCTCCTTGAGCCACGGTTGAGCCATATTTTGTGGATACCTAAATTGAGGTGATGCTCGAGAGGCATTATTATTCATTTGGTTGGGGTAAACATTAAAAGGGTTAGGTAAAGCTTTATTATTAAGGTGTATATTTTCATAACTCTTATTATATTGGCATTTTATACTAAAGAAGGAGTTAATACTTTCTTCAATGAAGTTGGTTAAGTCATTTAAATCAATATTTATTTGCTGAAGTTTCTTTGCGGTTTTTTCATCATAGATTGTAGTTTCGTCAAAAGATCTTGCTAAAAGAATGTATTCAATTACTCTAGAAACAGCTTTTGGAGGTAATGTAAACTCATATTTTCCATAAGCAAATTCAATATAGAGTTTTTTGAAAACTCGACCTTTTTCCTTTATTCTTGTTAAGTCTTCAACAGGAGCTTTTAAAATTAATTCTTGTTTCTTTTTAACTACTCCATGCTCATGGATAAATGATAGATCATAATTAGTGATAAATAAAATTCCTTTATCTTTCTTATACTTTTCCTGAGTATTTAATCCATTAGTTAATTTTGCAAAAATAGCATATACAGGTTTTTCGCCTTCTGCGAGTCTTATTAGTTTCTTGTATGTGTTAAAATAATAACTAATTTTGGCGATAAACTGCAGGTTCTTTTCAAAGGTCTCAAAACTATCACTAAAAGTCTGTATATTTAAAGTTATAAACTCATCAATTGCATTATAACTTCGAGATAAATTTTCAAAAATTCCTTCAATAATCGTTATGTTTGAATTAGGTTGAGTGTAGATATCAAAGAAATATTCTTTATTTTGATTTAATTGATGAAAATGAACACTAATTTTTTCCTGTAAAGTATTTTGTATATAAAGAAATAGTTTAAATAGTGCTAATAAATCTGATTCCATTTTAGGATAGTGATAACACTTATTTGGAGGATCTCTTACCTCTCTGATTTTTGATTGAAATATATACAGCTTTTCAATAATTTCTTTTAAAGGATTAACAAATGAGCGTGTATTTTTAATCAATTCTAAAAAACTTTTTTCAAGTTCTTCCTTTTTCTCATAAATATTAATAATTTGATGTGAATCACATTTGGGACAAGATTTTAGAAGTTGATTGAATTTAACGATATTATTTTTACCACAATCCAGACAAACTTTCTTATTTTCAGATTCTAAGATTCGAATATTTTTGGATTTACAATCTTGACAAATATAAAAATTAACTTTTTTTTCATGGAGACAATCAGAACAACAACTAGAGCCGCATTCTTCACAATAATACGATAACTTAACATAACTATGGCAAAAACGACAAACTTGTTCCGACATTTTTAAAAATTAAACCCAACCTAATAAAGTAAAAATTTCGTTTAAAATCGCTTTATCAGAAGAATAAGAAATTCCGAGATATAAAAAAAGATTATAATATGGGTGTATCATGTATTATCCAGATAAAACTAGGAAGAAAAATTGGTATAGAACGAAAAAAGCTATTTAATAATTTTTACTTTTTTACCAAGCGCTTGGCCTGGAACTCCTGCTTTCTTAAAATGAGCTCTTACAGCTCCATTATTACCATGAGCTCGGGATATAATTCCCTTTAATTCTTTACCGGTAGGAGTAATCCAAACAACTGTTCTCCCAATTAGCTTATTAGCATCTTTTCTTGTTTCAATATTAGGGAAAACTAAGATACAGTGTTTTTGATGCACAGTATGACGCCCACGTCTATAATTTGAAATAACTCCTTCCATACCCAAGAGGTTTAATTTATTTAACGACATAGATGAATACTAAAAAGCTTTTTAATCTTATAAAATTAATAGGAAAAATACTCCAAAACTATTAAGTTTTTTTAAATGGTATTTCATGCTGAGATTTTAATTTCATCTTATAAAAAAAGCTTTTTGTTTTATTTCATTTTAAATATAAACTAATGAGAGTTTCTTTTAGTAATAAAATAATTTCACCTAAAGATTATAATGTTAGACCCATGGCGGGTTATGCGCGAAAACATCCTTGTATGGGCATATTAGATGATATATATGCGTATGGAGTTCTGATTGAAGGTAGAAATAAAAAAAAAGAAAAAAATGTACTATTACTAATCTCGTTAGATTTATTGAAGATCCCAATAGCACTCTGTAATTACATTAAGAAAAAAATTAAAGAGAACCATCCCTCTCTTGAAGCTGACCAAATTTTAATTCATTGTACCCATACTCATTCTGCACCTGATCTTACTGGTGAGTTTCATTGGCCGGGTGGTCTGTTAAACGTAATGAAAGGGATAATGTTCGGTCGTAATCGAAGTGACGATTATATTGTATGGTTTGTAAGTCAGATTGTCAAAATGGTTGAAGTTTTAACTAATAATTTAATACCATGCAAATTGGCATGGTTTAAAAAAAAATTTAATCCTGATATTGTTATAAATAGAAGACATCCAACTCGTCAATCAATTCCAGACTTAGGGGTAATTTCTTTCATTAATGTAGACAATAATGGCTTAATTGGATTTATTATTAATTACTCTTGCCATCCAACAACATTATCTTTCCAAAACAATAAATTATCTGCAGATTATCCCGGAAAAGTTATAGAAAGAATTACCCAACTCACCAATAACAAGGTTGGTGTAATTTTTTTTAACGGTACTTCAGGGGACATAAACCCTATTACAACCTGTGGTACAAATTATCAAAAATTAGAACTCGATAAATCTTTGATTTATGATCAATTGGGTACATACAATCACACAAAAAATATAGGATATATGATTGCTGAAGAGGCATTATATTTAGCAAAGTCAATTCCTAAAAAGGATTATAATACTAGTTTAGAATTTCAATTCTATTTAAATTCCTTCTGGATCCCTTTGAAAGATTTTAAATATTTCTCTAAAACTTGGTTTAGGAACAAACTAGTTTATTCACTTAAGAAATATCTTTTATTGAAAGTTGCAAAAATAATTTTAGAAAACGCCAATTTTCCTTCTTTTACTATAAAGCGAAAAAAATTTAAAATTCATGCAAAAACTGTAATACAATTTATCAAAATTAATTTCGAATATGAATTAACTTCAAAATCAATTGGTATAATGACCGTTCCAGGCGAACTTTTTGAAGATTATGGTGATCTATTTCTTGAAAAATCACCTACAGGAAAAGAGAATTCTTTCATATTTCAAAACTCAAACGATTGGGTATCGTATTTATTTCCTGCTAAGGATTATATTGAAGAAGGTGGATATGAACCACTTGCTAGTTTTAGTCCTATATGTGGGTATTTTATAGAAAGGAAGATGTTAGAACTCTTTAAAGAAATAAAAAATAAAAGTAAGTAGATAAATTTAATTAATCATCTTATAGGATTTATTCCATGCTTCTAAATTTAATATTTTTACATTTTGAAGGAAAATTTCTTCAGAAATTTTGTCTTCTTGAATTATAAGATCATCTACTCTTGAGATAATTGAATTTTCAATGTTTCTAAGTTCAAGTTTTCTATTTACAGGTTTAGATCTAGCATGTTTTACCCAAAACCAATCAGAATCAATGTTTGAATATGGTCCAGGGTCATAATACTTTTGACCTTCTATAGAAAAAGCATAAGGTTTATAGATGCTTATGCATGGAAGAGTAGTTCCCGTAAACCAGTGAATTGATTTATTTTTATTCCTTAAATGGGAGACTAGAGAACCAGTTGACTCAAAACCGCCATGCATGCAAATTCCTGCTTGATGGTCCCTCAGAAATTCCATCATTAATTTAGGAGTTATTTTTCCTATATTCTCATTCAACAAAATTGAAGATTTTCCTTCTCTTGAATAGGGTGAAGGAATAGTAGAAATTGGAGATCCAGAAAAAGTTTCAGCAAAATCGAATTCTCCTTCATTTTTGCAATATTGTTTTTCAATAGCATATTGAATTATTCCGTTTTTTCTGAAGTCTCCCTTACCTCTAATAGTAATACCATTTGAAATTGATCGCACATCTTTAATCTTTTCTATGATCCACCATTTATCAGCAGTCTCTAAAACATAAGCTTCTTTGGGATCTGCAATTATAAACGAATTGTGATATATCCAACTCGGATCGTCAAATGCACAACCACCTCCTTGTCCAAGTTTTTCTAATAAATCAATGATTATCTCCATTGCTTTTTTTGCAGTTTCACCTCTCTCAAGACCTAACCTTAATAAATCCATTCCTAAGAGTCCGGTACTTCTTAGGGGCTCATGTGTATGCACTGCTTCATTTCCAATTACAACTCCATACTCATTAGTACCCATTTCTGCACCCCACATCCAGTATGGTTGGCTGAGCAAAACAGCATAGGTTTCAGAAACTTGAGGAATTTCTATGTATGTGCACTTTAATGTATCTCCTTTTTCAAAGCTCATTTTGGGGGAATAGACGATCAATTGTACCTCATTAAATGGGCGATCCGAATTCTTACCAAAAATTATACTTCCATCTTCTGTTGAATTCCCTAATGCGATTAAAGTATCACACATAAAGCATCATTTCAATGAAATATATGGAACAAATATGTAGAGAATCAGACTTTTTTAAGATAATTCAAAGCGGTTAAAGCATAGATTTTCGTTACATTCATGAGATCATCAATATAGACAAATTCATCTTGAGCATGATGATTATTCTCTCCTCTAAGAGGTCCAATTAAAATAGTTTCTATACCTTTTTCTTGAAATATTTGAGCATCTGTAGTTGGTATAAATGCCTTAAATTCTCTTTCTTCTTCGAAAACAGTATTGAATGCTTCTTTCACTACTTGTGCAAAAATAGAATTTGTATCTGTTATATGAGGTCTCATATAAGCTCCAATTTGAACTTTAATATTTAAGTTGGGGTCTTCTTTTTTAAGAGTTTCGACATAATTAAAGATTCTCTCCTTGAAATTATCCAGATCCATTTCTGGAATAACGCTAATCAAACATTGTAAAATACAATTATCTGGAATTGTGGTAACAGATTTTCCTCCATTTATCATTGTAAAATTTACTGAACTTATACTGCATGGAAAATCGGGGTGCAAAGGATATTTGGTTTCAATTTGTTTGAATTCTTCCTGTAATTCCATTAAAAAATTCATAATTTTTAACATCTTCCCAATAGCATTAATTGCTGAGTATTTACTGCGATAAGGTGGAGGTAAATCTGGATAAGTTTGAGCATGGCGACGTATTCCTTTAATAATAAAGCTAATTTGCATTGTTCCACCTAGATAAGCAATTGGATAATCACAACAAACATCACCTAATATACAAGCATCTCCAGTTATAACTTCATCCTTTACAAGATATTCAGCACCTAATAAACCACCAATTTCCTCATTTATTACAGCAGTTATTATTAATTTTCCATTTAAATTTACTCCAAGATCTAATAAAGCTTTAGCGGCGAAAATTTCTGCTGTAACACATGCCTTATCATCAGCTGCTCCACGGCCATAAACTTTATTCCCAACAATCTCTCCTCCATGTGGATCTTTAGTCCAACCATCATATGTGGCAACTGTGTCAATATGAGCATTAAATATTAGAGATAGCTTATTTTCATTTCCTATTTCTCCAACAATATTTTTCTTTTTAACTTTTGTATTTATCTTGAATTCCTTCATTTTAGATTCAACAAATTTAGATATTTCTTTATACTTCCCCGGTGGTACTTCAGAAGGAATCTTAACCATATTCTGGAGAAATTGGATTATTTCATCTTTCATAGTATCTATTTTTTCTATAATTGCCTTTTCCATATCATCCATTATTTTCACGAGTTATTTTATAATTTTTAATAAAAATAAAAATGTTATTATCTATATAAAGTATTTTCTGATGAAATTATAAAGTTATAAAGAAAATAAATTATAAAGAAAATTATAAGAATTTAGATTATAATATTGCTATTGCATCAATTTCAACTAATCCGTATGGAAGAGGACATGTTGCCTGAATTGTAGTTCTTGTAGGAAATTTTTCAGATACACTATTTTGCTCAAAAAATTCTTTATAAGCATTATTCATCTCATTGAAATCAGTAATAGTTTTTAAAAACACTGTTACCTTCACTAAGTTGGAAACCTGTGCTCCCGCAGCTTCAAGTACTTTTTTAATTTTTTCTAAAGCAGCTAATGTTTGCCCTTTTATATCTCGAGTCTCTGGAGTAGTTACTTGTCCCGATATGAAAATAAGGTTACCAGCTTTAATCCCAAGATTGTAGGGTCCAGCTTTAGGAGCGCCAGTATCAATTACTTTAAAATTAACCATTTCAAATATCACTTATTTTGTTTTTATTTATATTATTTTAAATTGTTTGATGTTAATATTGATAATTACGATTAACCCAAAGTTATAAAATTTACTTATTGTCGTATATGAATAAAACAAA
>JAHQWL010000056.1 GCA_029856155.1 Promethearchaeia archaeon | reverse complement strand
GTATTAGATAGTGGTGAGAAAATTCACATTGAAAACATGTTAGGCCATGCGGAAGATATTTTTTGGCGCTGGTGAGAGAAAGATTATAGATTTATATCAAGTAATCGGTTAATAGGAAAAATAATCTAAAAATTATTTACAATAAATGAAATAAAATTGTAATATCATGTTTTGATCGAAAAGCGTCCCTTATCTTTATATTCACATAATTATAATGTATACCATAATTGATAAAAAAATTTCGAGTATTATATTTTCCTACTGACATTTCTATCATAGATGGTAATTGACTAATGCAACACAGAAGACTTCTCATATTGTTGATTGTGATAATAGTAGTAGTATCTATTCCTATCACAGGTTTTATTTTCTTCCTATTATCAAACCAAGTGGATTCAGACGAAAGTCCAAACGATATTATGATTGCTATCTACAATGGGCCTGGTGTGATTGAAGATGCGGACATTATCTTATCCCATTTCTCCGAATGGTCGGGTATTGAATATAAAGTGATTGATGATGAGGACATTAGGAACGATGCTCTCCTTGAAGTAGATGTTGTTATAATGCCTGGAGGTGATGGCATCCCTTATGAAGAGGGATTAGGATCTCTAGGGAGAGCAAAAATTGTCGATTTTGTAGAAAGTGGTGGCGGTTATGTAGGGATATGCCAAGGTGCGTATATAGCCTGTGAATACAATGTTTGGATGGATGAAGCTGGGAGCCCGGAGAACAATCTAGGCATATTTCCTGGAGTAGCTTGTGGCCCAATACTCGAACTTGCCGAACGTCCTGAGCCTGGATGGGGAATGGCTGTACTCAATATCATCAATACCACTCATCCCATTACTTATTCAGCACCTGAGAGAATGACAATGTATTACCAGGGCGGATGCTTTCTTGAACTCTCTGACAATAAATCAGTGACTGTTCTTGCGCTTTACAACGCGACCGGGAAAATAGCAATAGCTACATGTGAATATGGTCAAGGGCGTGTGTTTATTACAGGTACACATCCAGAGATAGAGGAAGATAACGACCGTGATGGTGTGGACTATCCTGATCCGGAATTTGGACCTTATGATCCAGAATCAGATTGGCCGCTTCTAAGAGATGCTGTGAAATGGGTAAGCAGGTTTAATTTTAACCAAACAAGCTGAAATACTTCCTTTATTGACCATAGGGCTTAATAGAACAAACTGAAAAAAAATACTAGCCTTAGAAATATAATGTCTAAATTGGAATATAATGATTATTGGTTTAATTACTGTTTTAATATAAATCCACAAGAGATTAAAGATCTTATTAAAGAAGAGTATATATCTTCTCAAGGATTAAAAATCCATTTAGACATTTATGATGACGAAGAGAAATCGTTTAAAGGGAATATTATGTTCCTACATGGTACATCTGTGTATAGTAGATTTTATTCTGAGTTTTTATATAACCTCTTTAGAAAGGGTTATAGAATTATAGCACCTGATATGATGGGGCATGGTTTAAGTGAGGGAATTAGAGGGCATTTTACCATGAAACAATTTGAAAAGACTGTATATGATGTAAATTCTTATGTTATTGAAAATTATGATAAGAAAAATTGTCTAATGGGTTCAAGTTTGGGGGGTATTAATACTCTTTATTCTGTAGCCTATGATAATAGATTTAAAGGTGCCATATGCCATAATACTGCAATATTCAATGAAAAAGCTTACAAAAAAATAATTAATTTACATGGTGTCTTAAAGCTATTAATACATCTAGTACCTGTGGCCGCTAAGATTGTTCCCAAACTAAAACTAAGTACCACCTTATACTTGGATTTTGATAATCTAGCTAAAACAGAAAGGGTTTTAGAACGAATAAACTTGTTATTAAAGGATCCACTAATTAGCCTTAAGTACACGTTTAAAGCCCTTAGAACTCAGATGAGAGATCCATTACCAATACCTATAGAAGAAATACAAGTACCTGTTATGATAATAAATGGAACCGAAGATGTTTTGTTTACAGTAGAATATATGAGCGAGATTTACAACAGGCTAACATGTGAAAATAAATGTTTAGAGATCTTGGATGGTGCTTCACATTTAATTTTTCAAGAAAATATACAAGAGGTTTTAACTCGAATAATTCCATGGCTTGAAAAAATCAATTAAAATGATTTGGAAATTTAAGAACTAAATTATAGTATGTTCTGTTCTAGAAATGATCTCATCTTGAATTTCTTTTCCTAAGTCAGTAAAGTAAGCAGAATAGCCTCCAACTTTTACAATTATATTTCTATATGGTTCTGGGTTCTGTTGAGCTGCTTTCAGTACTTCTGTAGATACAACTGTAGGTTGAAGCTGTTGACCTCCTAAACTATAGTAAGTTTTTAGAAGAGAAATCCACTTTTTTCTAGCTTCTTTTGTTTTTCCAATCCCAGATGGATGCATTCGTATATTAACTGCACAGCCACAAACATGCTCAAAATCAAGAGCAGCTACTGATCGCATGACTCCTGTTGGTCCATTCTTCTCGACATTGTATGGATTACAACTTGCTGCAAATGGTTTCCCAGCAAGTCTACCATCTGGCGTTGCAATACCTATTCGTCCATCATATGTGTGAGAAGTCATTGATATAATAAAAGGAGCATAAACTCCACCTCTATAAGTTTTATAATCATAAGTTTCCTCAAATATTTGAGTTGTAACTTCCCGAGCAAGTTCATCACATTCAGGGTTTCCATTTCCCCATTTTCCTTCCAGGTCTAAAATAAGTTTATGGATTTTCTTATATTTACCCGTGAAATTATTATCGATTGCTTCAATTAACTCTTTAAAAGTGAATTTTTTTTGCTCAAAGATGAGTTTTTTAATCACATATAAAGAATCAACCATGTTTGCTATACTATTCATTATAAGAATTCCTTCCGCATCGTAATAAGCACCTCCTTGAGTTACATCTTTTTTACTCTTAAAGCATCCTCGCATGAATGCAGATATGAAAGGTGCAGGAAAATAATTCGCAAATAATCTATCACGTATAGTAGTTGCTTCTACTATTTTTTGAATAACAAAACTTATTTGTTGATAAAAAGCATCGAGAAATTCATCGAACGTATCAAAATTATCAGGATTACCTGTTTTCAATCCCACATCATTTACTAGACCACCGATTGTTAAGCAGTTGCCACTTCGAAGTGTCATATCCAGAGTTCTACACAATAAAATAGCTGAAAAACCAATTCCTCCTGTTTTCCCTGGACTACACATATCCACACATCCTGTGATTGAATAGGCATTCGCATCTTTTTCAGTAATACCTCGTTTCTTTAACGCTTCAATACATACGTTATCATTTAATACAGATATGCTTGAATATCCATTGTATTGGATTTCAGCAACCTTCATATATAGTTCTTCAGGGGTATTATCATGAAAACGAACAGCAAAATTAAGAGAAGCTTTTGATCTATCTGCTGCTTCTAATACAAGATAAGTAAGATCGTTTGTGGCATCTTCTCCATCTTCACTTAAACCTCCTACTGTCACTGGTTCTGAACCTTCAAACCGTTGGCTAAAATCACTTACAGCATTAGAATAAGGACGGATATTATGACTCATTATATTTAGAACTAACTCTTCAAGTAATTCTCGCGCTTCTTCTCGAGTGATAAGACCTTTTTTAATATCTGAGCTATAAAAAGGATAAAAAAGTTGATCTAAACGACCTGGTCCATGCACATTAAAGGGGATCGCTAAATCCACAGTTGTTTTAACAGTCCAAAATAATTGCACTGCTTCTCTAAATGTAGTAGGTTGATAAGTTGGGATTCGTTTGCATGTCTCATACATATCTGATAATACATCTCTTCTATCGACATTACTAGTTTTATTTAATTCTTCTTTTATTTTTTCTGCCAACCTACGCGAATAAATTATTACAGCTTCGAGAGTTATTTCGATAGAATGCAAAAATTCTTTTTGTTCATCAGGTAAATCTTTATTTTTTTCAATTTCATCTTGGACTTCCTTCTGCATAGTTAAAAGTCCTTTTCTCAAGATTGTCTCAAAATCAAGAACTAAATGACCTTGCCATACACCAATCACTGCACAAGGGGATATTACTATATCATTTTGAGCTGTTTTTAAGGGTAAATGAGATAAGAATTCATATGCTTCACCAGTATATACTTCAGAATTCGCATATTCTTTTTCTAGAATATCAGCGAGTGTTTTTTCTTTCCAATAAGGAATAAGTTCTGTAAGTAGGAGTTTTTTGTCATCCTCTTTAATAGTATATGGATTTATTTTTCTTTGTTCTAATGTGTCCGTTCCAAGAGTTGTAATAGGCGCTCCTATTTTTTTGGTATTTTCAAGTAATTCACGAAGACCATCAGGTCCAATTTTTCTTATCATATATGACATGTAGTTCTTGTTACTTTCTTTCATATACTTTTTCATTGTTTTTGCATCAAGTTCAATTTCAAAAACTTTGTTCCATATTCCACGTTCAATATCAACAGGTATTCCGATGAAATTTTCTGTCCATTTTCCTGCTATTCGATCGTCAGGATCTATATATAGAGTCATGTTTTCAAGAACATTTTTCATTGAAAGTGCAACTCTTACACCAAGAGGTAACCCCTTATTTTGAGTTTTCTTCCATTTCTCTGTATAGAGTTTGGCTCTCTCTATAGAAATCAAAGGAATATCATCAAGGAGTCTTCTTCTTATCCTTTTTATTCTCTCACTCGCATTATCAATAAATTCTATAATTTTTTACCACATCCTAAAATGGTTTTTTAGAGATTTGGAATTTTATAAAACTCCTAGAAATAATATAAACTTTCTGATAACTAATTAAAAACTATATAGTAGAAATATTTATAATTTGGTATTTTGAATCAGTTTAAGAGATCTAAAAAAATCTATAGCTTAATGATTAATAACAACATGAAAAGAATATGATTGAAATAGATGTGTAATATTTTGAAGGTCCTCTTCTGAAAGTTCACCCATATCTCTATATAAATTCCCCATTCCGACTTTTTCATATTTAGTTTTAGCTAATTTATTATATGGCATAAGATGTACTGGTCCATTGTATTTTATTTTATTCAAGAAGGATGCTATACTTTTGATAGTATCTTCATCTGTATTTACTCCTGGAATTATGGGTATACGAGGGATAATTCTTTCACTCCCAATTTTTAAATGTAATCTAGAGAAATTAGCTAAAATTTTATCATTCGGTACACCAGTGTATTCTTTATGAATTAAAGAATCAATGTGCTTAATATCAAATAAAAACAAATCAACAAATTTAGTTAATTCTTCTATTATATCATCGTTAAAATAGCCACATGTTTCTATTGCTGTATGGATACCCTTTTCTTGCAGAGCTTTAAGTATTTCTAAAAGAAATTTTATCTGCATTGTAGGTTCTCCTCCTGAAATTGTCACACCACCTCCAGAATTATCATAAAAAGGTTTATCTCTAAGTGCAATTTCAACTAATTCTTCAACTAATATTTCTTTTCCAACCATTTCCATAACTTGATTTGGACATACTTCGACACAAGTTCCACAAGTTGTACATAATTCTTCATTTCTCACAATTTTATCGTTTTGTAGTTGAAGAGCCTTATTAGGACAAGCGTTAATGCAACTTTCACATTTTAAACATTTTTCTTCAAAATAAGATATTTGGGGAGTTAGTTTTTGTGATTCAGGATTTTGACACCAAACACACTTTAAAGGGCATCCTTTCAAAAAGATTAGAGTTCTTATGCCGGGTCCATCATATATCGCATAATTTTGAATGTCAAATATTATACCTTTCATTTGCACATTTAAACCATATTATGTTCGGTTCTTGAAATTGCTTCTTTTATCAATTTCTTGATTTCTTCAAATTTACCTTCAGAAATTAATTCTTTTCTCACTATCCAACTTCCTCCGCATGCAATTACATTAGGTAATTCCAAATATTTATTCAAGGAATCATTGTTTATCCCTCCCGTAGGCATAAATCTCATATCAGGGTAGGGACCTGCTAAGCTTCTAAGCATTTTTGGTCCACCAGAAAGATTAGCGGGGAAAAATTTTACTACTTTTACACCCCGGTCAAGTGCCCATTCTACCATTGTTGGAGTATTCAGCCCAGGAATAATGGGGATATTTTGCTCTACGCAATAATCTACAACTTTAGGATTGAAGCCTGGAGTTACTATGAATTGAGCACCAGCTTCTACAGCTTTCTTGACTTGATCAACTTTTAGAACTGTACCCGCTCCAACAAAAAGATTTGGTAGTTCTTTAGTTAGTTTTTTAATGGATTCAGCAGCTGCTTCAGTTCTAAACGTAACTTCTATAACTGGAAGTCCTGCTTCAATTAAGGCTTTTCCTAATGGAATCGCGTCATTCACATTATTTATAATAGCAACAGGTATGATTTTAAATTCTTTGATTTTTTCAAATACATCCATTTTTAAACACAAACATACAAATTTTCAAGATTAAATTGAATATAGAAATTAATTTTCGTTTTTTTAAATTATCACTTGTTAATTTTATATACAAAATCGATCTCTGGTACAATAATTTGAAGTGCTTTAGAACTTTTTTTCTTTTTTTTTGATGTGGAGGTGGTGGAATTCTTATATTTGGTATTATAATTTGTATTTTATGTCAAAATTAAAAAATAAAATAAAAAAAAAAAATTAAGTTTTATCGTAAGCCCATCTCCGCTAACTTTCTCTTATTTTCAGCAACTTTGTCTGGTGTAAGCTTATAGTATTTCCAGAACAAGATTAATGTAATCAGAACAATAATCGCAGGTACTATCGCTGTGTGAATCCTAATTCCAAATAGGGCTAACCCATCCTGCACTGCTTGACCAGGTACATAGCCAGTAAACACATGGCTTAATGCTATTGTTATTGCGATGAATGCTTGACCAAATTTAATGAAAAATGATTGAAAGCCATAATATATTGATTGTTGACTTTTTCCAGTTCTAACTGCAATATCGTCAAGTATATCTCCCATTGTGGGAGGATCAACATACCAATGACCCCCTATACCCATACCAAAAAAGAATAAAAATATTGACCAGCTTATTACATCTGACGCAAAAATTAAAGGTAAGAATGTAACAAATAACAAAATACCTGCTGCTATACTCATTTTTCTATTATCATTAACTTTATGTGAAATACTAGTCCATATTGGTGTTGAAATGAGTGCTCCAAGGAGCATTGCTCCTAATAAGGAAATAATCGCCTCGTCTTCCATTAGTAATAGATTAAATGAGACATATAATGCCGATGTTTGAATCATTACCCCTCCTACTTGGTATCCAAAGAAAAATATGACTTTCATCATGAATGTCCTATCTTTAAAAACCCTAACAGTTGATTTAATAAAAGGTTCTACTTCAATAATTTGGTTAGTATCTTTTCTTTGTTGATATAAGCTTCTAACTTTTTTATCTTCATAAACTCCAGGAATAATAAATAAGAACAAGATGGAACCGAAAATTACACTAAAAATCGCTGCGTTTACATAAGTTTGAGCAACATATTTCTCTATGAAAAATGAGGGTACTATGAAAGCAAGAACAAGACCTAGAATTCCCAGTATCGTTCCATACCCTTGAACAGTCCTCCTTTCTTTCAATCCACGAAATTTATCAGGATACACGGAAATCACATTTACATCATATAACGTTAATACTGTATCATAAAGAATTAGCGTTCCTAAAAACCACCAGAAGATCAACCATTGATTCCCTATAGGGTCTGCATGCCAAGCCGCTGGTACTAGAAAGATAAGTAAGTATGTAATTAACCAAGGAATTGCGCCAATCATCATCCAGGGAAATCGTTTATACCCTTTTTTCTCCCAAGGCATATGAATTTTTTCCATTAACCAACCAATAAAGGGGTCATTTACGGCATTCCATATAGAGTAAATCGTAAATGCTAATGCGGCTAAGGTTACGGGTAATTTTATTACGTTTTCATAAAAAAAGAATACATAAAATCCAAAAGCAGCACTTATCCATTGTCCGAAAAGCTCTCTTGACCCATATGAAGCCATTATACTTTTTTTATAAGAAACTACTTCATTTGTTTTTTCTAACATATTTCTAGACTCCCTTTCTTTAATATAACTTCCTTAAAAACTTATAATTTTGATGTTTTTGAGAAGCCTATATTTTTCAAAAATTAATAAATTTTATATTAGATATCTTTTAAACGTTAAGATTTATAACTGTTTATAAAAGCTCAGAATTGAATCTTATGTCAAAAATCCAAGTAAATATTTATATTAATGATATTCAATAGTTACTGAGGGAAGTTTCTTTACTGCTGTTTTTTTCTGAGTCCACAATTCTTGAGACTTTTTGACCCAATCATCAAATTCTTTTATATTTTCTGGATAATTTTCATAATGTTTCTTTATTTTTCCAGCAAGTCCATTTGCTTGTAATAAACTCTTCATATGTTTAAAAGACAATTTTCTGCGAAATAGACCTCCCAAAATTTTGAATAAGAAATTCAGCATTTCACCCATACTCATCTCTTCTTCATACTCTTTATTTGGCTCAGGTATATCTTCTCCCTCTCCAGTTTGATAAATCAATCCTTTCTTTAGAAAATAATCCCATTCCTTTTCATTAAAATTCAAAACTCCTGACAATTGAGTAAAAAGACTTGCAAATTTTGCCCCCTGATTTCTATAATATCTCACATTGATTTCCCAGAGTACATCCCTAGTTAAATCCTTTCCATTCTTTAGATTTTCTTCTATAACATCCGAAGCAATCATACATAATACCCAAGTTGCTGTTACTCCATGGCCTGAAAAAGGATAGGTAATTGCAGCAGCATCTCCAATACATAAAAATCTATCCGCAACTAAAGAATGTGGTGGTCTTCTATATGGAGTACTTCCTTGTTCTTTTTTGATTATTTCATAAGGAGGTAGATCTGCTCTTTTAAGAAAATCTTCACGCGCTAACCGAGCATTATCAAAAGATCCGGGTTGACCAACCCCTAATATTGCTCCTTCTGGATCATAAGATGGACCAAACCATAATAACCACCAATTATAATCCGTGTTTGCGGTTGGGTGAGGCTCTTCTGGTTTTTCCCACTTGATATATTGTAAGAGGACATACATAACATCATTAGGTCCTAAATTGAATGTTTCTACGCCATAATCTTCAGGTAAGGATGTTCTTATAACTGCAGCTTTACCGGAAGCATCTATAACAAGTTCTGTTCGATATTCTATGCTCTTTCCTCCTTTTTCAGCAACTAAACCGACTATTTGATTGTTCTCAATAATCAGACTTTTAAATTTACATGTAAATTCCAATTTAACCCCGTCAGATTCTAATACTGAATACATTCGGTTTAAAAATGGTGTTAAACGTACAATAGTTTGTAAAGCTCTAATTTTTAACTCTTTTTTGAAATCTGGAGTAACTACTGTCGAAACATCTCTAATTTCAATGCAATCTGGTGCTCCTACTTGAAATGGTGGAATACCTGCTTTCTCAACCCTATCTGATTCAAAATGAATCACATCCAATCTTTTTCCTACCTCCTCCCTCTTATCCTTTTCAATAATAACTACTGAAAATCCTTTTTTAGCAAGGAGCCATCCTAAATAGGTACCAGCAGTTCCTGCACCTACAATAAGAATTTCACATTTTTCATTCATTTATTCTTTCTCACTTCTAAAAATCTACTATATCTATATCTAATGCAATATTAAATTCCTTAGGAGGGGTTTTATAAAATAGTCAATATAGGCAAAAAGGAAAGCAATATTTAATCACTCTACTTTTCTTTATTTAAATATAGAGATTAATATTAAATTAATGGTTTAAAATGAAAATAATAATTTTTGCCCCACATCCAGATGATGAAAGTTATGGTGCAGGGGGAACAATTATGAAGTGGCTTCAAGAAGGCAATGATGTTCATATTATTTGGTTTACTGATGGCAGAGCAGGATACCGAAAAGCAAGACAGGAGAATACCCTTGAAGATTGTGAACAAACAAGAATTACAGAGGATGAACTTGCGAAAATTAGATTAGCCGAAGCAGATGCTGCAGGTGAGTTTTTAGGTGTAAAAAAAGAAAATAGACATTTTCTGAAATTTTATGATGCCGAATTAAATAAAAATATCGATAAGGCTGTCGACTTGATTAGATATATTATAAGAAATGCTGATAGATTTGTAATTCCAAGTGATAACAATAAACACCAAGATCATCAAGCTACCCATGATATTGCAATTAGAATTGCTGAAGAACTCAATTTAAAGAACCTTGAATTCTACGTTTACACCCTCTATAATCCATTAAAAGCTCAGGGAGACCACTTAATTAAAATCAAACTAGGAGACTTAAGATTTAAAGTTTATGAAGCATTAAAAATACATAAATCTCAATTTTATACTAAGGATATGGTATGGCAGACCGAAGCTATGAAAGAAGTACGCAGGCAAAGATTTGGAGTTTTTAATTTGAAAGATAAAGGAAAATTTTATAATTTTTAATATAATTAATTGCTTTAATGATTCAGTTTTATTAATATGATTGATCAAGAACAATTGTTTGATGCAGCACTCATCATCAAAAATTCCAATTATATTGTAGTATTTTCTGGAGCAGGTATTTCTACAGAATCCGGAATTGATGACTTTCGTAGCCCAGGAGGTTTATGGGAAAGATATGAACCTAGTATATATGCGAGTTATCAATATTTTTTAGAAGATCCTTCTTTATTCTGGAAAATGCATAAGGAAGTTGAAGATTTAGTTGGTACAGCAGATCCTAATCAAGCGCATATAGCTATTGCTGAATTAGAAAAAATGGGAAAAGTAAAAGCAGTTATTACTCAAAATATCGATATGTTGCATCAAAAAGCAGGAAGTGGAAAATATGGAGCAAATATTTATCAATTACATGGAGAGTATGGAAAACTTCATTGTGTAAAATGTAATAAAGAATTTAGTTTTGATGAAATCAATACTAAAGACGTGAATTATCCTGTATGCGAGTGCTCTGGCTATATTAAACCGAAAGTTGTATTGTTTGGTGAATCACTCCCTCATGGTGTTTTAGAAGGTGCAATGAATGAATGTTCTAATGCAGATTGTCTAATCGTGGTAGGAAGTTCACTATTAGTTTCACCAGCTAATTTTATGCCATCAATTGCCAAGCAATATGGTGCTCAGCTGATTTTTATTAATCGAGAAAATACAATTATGGATGATCTTGCAGATGTATTTCTAAAAGGTAGTGCTGGTGAAATTTTTACTGAATTGCTTAAAATAATAAATTCTTGAAATAAAATTTAGGATTTAAAAGAAATTTTTGAATTCATTCAGACTTTTTTATTTCTCTATATTCTTTAGTAATCAAAAATCTAATAATTTCAGTTATATTTTTAATTCCATGATAATCTTTGATATTTTCTAATTTTTCAAATAATTCTTTTTCAAGAGCAATATGGAATTCATGTTTTTCGTTTTCCATTAGTTATTTTTTGAACAGTTTTATATAATAAGTTTACTATTTTTTTGGATTTTCTATGGATCTTTTTGGATAAAAATTGGATAATTATATATATAACTTTACCTTTATAACATCTGGACGATTATAACTTAGAAGTTCTTTGAATACAAAATATCTCTTTCACAATTTTGTACATTTGAAACACTGAGGGCTTCAATTATTCAGCTACTCTATAATTTATAGGGATGGAAAAAAAAATTCAAAAGATTAAAAAAGTGGATTATGTTTCAAATAATTTTAGCCTTTTTGGTTCTTATTGGTGGAATCGCTCTTATTATTTACTCTAGTATGAAGGCTGTAAAACATTCTGCTATTCTTGCTGCTGCATTAGGGGTCTCACCTTTAATAATTGGAGTATCCCTAGTTTCTATAGGAACGGATATTTCAGAAATCTTTAATTCACTTATATCTGTCTCATTAGGGCATGGAGATATTGATGTTGGTGATTCTGTAGGTTCAGATTTGACACAACTTACTTTAATTTTTGGAATTTTACCATTAGTTTCTGGGATGTTCTATATTCATAGAAAGGATATAATTATTTTGGGAGCATGTGAAATTTTATCCTTAATATTAATCTTTACAATTGTTGAGAAAGGTTATATTACCAGATTAAACGCCATTTTGATGGTTGGATGTTTAGGAATTTATATTTGGTTAATTTACAATGCTAATAAGGAAAGTATTCTACAAAGAGTAGAAATGATTGAGAAAATAGAAACACCCAAAAGTAAAAAGTTACACCTCTTAATAGCAGCAATAGGATTTGTTGGTGTAACTATAGCGTCTTTTATGATTGTAGAATCAGTTTTATTTATTTCAAGTTATCTAAACATTCATGAATACATCTTAAGTTTCTTTATAGTTGCGATAGGCACCTCGCTTCCAGAATTGGCTGTTGATATCAATGCTTTAAGATTGGGACATCATCAAATCGCTATGGGTGATATAGTGGGCTCTTGCATAGTAGATTCTACGCTTTCTATTGGCATAGGACACGTTGTATTTAATCAAAATCCTAATTATATAACCGCAGCACTTGCTGTTCCTACAGTCTTGTATACTTTAATGGCAAGTTTCATCGTCTTTATAACAATTGCTATAAGAAGGAAAATAGATAAAAAAGCAGGAATTCTATTTATATCGCTTTACTTTACATCTTATATATTTCTGTTTACATTTTGGATATGAATTTAAATTAGATATACAGAAATAATGTTTCTTATGGTTTTTTATTTAATTTACTTAACAATATTGATGCATCTTTCATGGTTAATGCTAAACCCTCCATTAAATTTACAAATTTGTTAGACAAATAAATTTTACCTTCAAATATTTTACTTTTACTAATCTCTATAATTTCTTCTATATTTAAGATATTCTTTTTATCAATTTCGATCCCTAATGTATCAATATAAATACTCGTTAATTCTTCCAAAGGCACTTCACTGGTTATTTTTGAATAAACCCAAAAATTTGTTGGTACTTTCCCTTTAGCTTTCCGTTTTTGAGCGTCCTCTATTTTTTTCATTCTTAATTGCTCTTTCTTTTTTACTTCTATAGGATCCTCATACTCCATAACAAATTTTTTAAAAACATTCAGATAGGATTCTGCATCAGTGATACTAACAACAGAAGGAAAAAGAATAACAAGAGTTAGAGTGGAATTTTCCACTTTTAGAAATTCGGATATTATTTTCTGATTATTTTCCAATTCAATAATCATTTTTTTTAGTTTGAATTCACGATTTACTTTTTGAAGTTCAAACTGTTCTATCATATTAAGAAATATTTCATCAGGTAAAGAAAAATATAAGACGTTTCCTTTTTGATTAAATAACGTACCCCCCAGAATTACTCCATCTTCCTCATGCTTCTTTAAATTATTAATAATTTTTTTAATGACTAAAGAAACAGCATAAGTGACAATATCCTCAATAATTTTACTACCTGTTTCATAAATTTCTAGATTTTCTAGTTCAAGGTCAGCATTTTGATAACCTCTGACACAGAACCATCTATCTACATACGCTTGAAAGCCATGTTGACATATATAATTTGAAGGGACCGAAATAGTTAAAAGAGTTTTAGAATTTTCCACCACTTTTTTGGGTACTTTCACTAGTTTTTTCGTATGACATACAGGACAAATTAATTCTATTCCTTTTATATCCTCTTTATAAATCTCGTCTTTTTTTAACAAAATAGATCGATTTTATTTATTCATTAAGGTAAATAATTTTCAAAATTTTTTTTTTTTTCTATACTAATAATTTTTGTGGTTTAATAAATACTAATAATTATTTTGGTAAATAAAATTTACATAATACACATTGATTTGCTCTTAATCTCCTCTCAGGGCCAAGAATTATTAATCTTTCGTTCATGTCCCCTCCGCATTTAGGACAACTTTTCGAAAAATTTTCCTTTATTGAATTTAAAACTTTTTGTATTCCTTTTTCTAAATTAAGTAATTCTTTAGCATTTTGAATTATATTCTTCGCAGAGACCATACCAATACCTTTAATCCAAGCTAATTCCTCAGCTTTAGACTGCGCAATTTCCTCAATGCTTTTAACTCCTGCATTCATTAGTCTCTCTGCAGCTGTGGGACCTATTCCTCTTACTCTAATTAATTCTTCAATCATAAACGAAGCACAATTTAAAGATTTAAGAAAAAAAACTCTTATTTGAGAAGATTATAATTTTAAAGCTATTTTTGAATCTAATTATATATATTAATGGTAATTAGTCAAAATAAAATTTGAGTTGAAAAAACTAAAATAAAAATATAAGTAAATTAAAAAAAATAAAATGAGATATTATTTTTCTAGTTGTCTTCCCACACCAATATACATTAAGTACCCGCCGATGAGTGCTAAGATTATACCGATTAGTCCGATTATAGTCCTTAATGTTGGGATGTTTAGGAAATTTGCAAAGAATATTGTATACATAAAGATAGTTAACGCTATAACACCGAGTATAAAAAATTTCCATTTCTTTTTTAATTGTTCATCTTCAAATTTCTTATAAACTTGAAAGGATAAATACAACAAAGGAATAATTGAAAATAATGTTACACCTAAGAATACATATAGAAAGAAAGGTAGATGCCATACGGGTGACCAATTTGTAGTAGCATTAAGTTCAACCCCCCATCCTGGGCCAGCTAACACGAAAAAGATCATACAAAACATATAAATTCCATATCCAATAAATATGATAAGCTGTTTTGTTGGAGTGATTACTTTTTCTGATTTCAGCAAAATTAGGTTAAAGACGACGAAAAATATTGGAGCATAAAAAGCGCCAAAGTTTGTAAAATAATTTAAAATAACTACAACTTGTTCATTCGCAATTGGTCCATAGATAAAGTTAAAAATTGTTCCTACTACTACAGATAAATAAAATCCGGCGAAAATTAAATTCAATCTTTTTCTATCTCGTTTAAGGATTCGGTATGCTAAATAAGCAAACCAAGCAAAAACGAGTCCTTGTGCACCATAAATTGTAATTATTCGCATTGGACTTTCTAGTTGATACAATACCATATAAACTCACTTTAACGTAGTTGTGTTGTTTTGTTATTATATTTGTTATAGTATTTATTTATTATTTTATATTTATTATTGTTGCTTTTTTCTTCTTTAAAAAAATTCCTAGTCATTACTTCTATTAGGATTAAGCCTAGATTATGCAAAATTCACTCAAGTTGGCGTCCTACACCATAATATATCAAATATAATGCAATAAGAGTAGGTAATGAAATCAATGACCAAATAACCCTAAATGTATCGTGATTCAATGTGTTTGAAAGAGACGTTCCATAATAGAGAAAAAAATAAGCAAATATACCAATTAAGAAATATTTCCATTTTTTCTTTAAATACGCACTTTCAAACTTGATATAAATCTTAATTGAATAATAAATAGTCGGAAAAATTATAATTATAGTACAAATTATAAAAGAGTAAAGAAAAAAAACCCAGCTCCAATTTGGTTTCCAATTTGTAGTTGCATTTATTATAATTCCATTAGGAATAAATAAAAGACCTAAGATTAATAAACCAAAAATTATAAGTATTAAAAGCTGCAATCTAAAATTAATCTGATTAGCTGGTTTTATGAGGATTAGGACAAAAATCAGAATAAAAACCATTGAAAAACAAAAGAGATAATAAGTCATGAAATGCATAATAAAAACGATTGTTGGATCAAATATATTCGCATAGATCATATTTAACACTCCACCAATCGTGACAGAAAGGTAAAAACTACTTAAGTAAAGATTAATCGCTTTTTTACCTCTTTTTAGTACTAAATATGCCATATAAAGAAAAAACAAAGCAAATAGTCCTTGTACTACATAAATTTGAATGAATCTAGCGAAATCCATTACTCAATATCCCCTAACTTTATTTAAAGTAAAATAATTAATTTTACCTTATGATAATTTTAAAATTTATGGAATTAATATTTTATCTCAAATTTAAATAGATAAAGCAAAAAATGTAACTTTTTTAGTCCTATCTATATTCTATTTTTCACGCCACTCCTGCCCACAGCGTCCGCAACGGTACTTCTTCCCGAATACTCTGGGATAGTCATTTATAATATTCGTCTTGTCGGTTGATTCATGAATCATATTTTTGTTTTCTTCCCCACAACTTGGGCATTTTCTACGTGTCCCTTCATCCCTTTCAATTGTTAATAATCCATTTGATTCTTCTCCCATTATTCAACTCCATCCTTATTATTTTAATCTAATGGCATTTTTAATAATTATATTTAAATTTGTATCTTATTGTTTTTATAACTTTTCGATTTTCTATCTTTTTTATAGTAATTTTATATGAATTTTAATTTAATTAAATAATTTCCATATTCTTTCGCGGCTTCGAATAATTCTGGACTTGAATATTGAAACCTTATCTTAAATTCATTAAAAATAGTATTGTAAATCTCATTTATATCACTATTTTTGTTGGTTAATTCAAAACAATAGATTAATTTCAAGTCTTTTGTAATTTTTTCTAATTGATATCTACTAATTTTAAAATTTTTGGAAGCAGATCCGTTAAATAAATTTCCAATATCCATTCCAACTAAGATAGATAATCCTTGAAATGAAAATGTTTCATTAAATTCTTCCAATAAACCTTTAGTAATAGTATTAAGTGAGGTTGGCTCATATAAATTTAGTGGGAAAATAATCACATCAAGATTTTGAATTTTTTCAAAGTTATATATTAAATTTTCAAGTGTTTTTGTTATGAATATCTTCATCTTAATTGGAATTTGGTCGAAGAGAATTAAAAACTCATATTTATCATCAGAAATATTAGATTCTATAGCGGATCTCTTAAGGCTTTCAATAAAAATCTCCTCAATAAATTCTTTCTTACCGATGAATCCAATCCGCAAGCTATAGCTAATTTTCTTCAAGAAGTCTCTTTCCAAAAATAATTATTATTGTTCTTAATTTTCTATTATTAATTTAATTTAATAAATCATTTTAGTAGAATATTTTTGTTTAAGTGATAACTAAAATCTAATAGTATTTTGATCTTGATGTTGGGGTTATATCTTGAACTAATTTTTATGGTTATTATTTGGAGTTTTTCTTTTGTTGTTGTAGATATTGCTGTAGAATTTATTCCACCTTTATCTATCGCATTTTATCGATTTGTTATTGCTTCATTATCATTTTTAATCCTTGATCTTTATTTTAAATTCACTAAAAGAAAAGAAAAAAACTCAAATAAAAAAATAATAGAAAAGACTAAATTTACAAAGAATGATTGGGTGCTAATGATACTTGCAAGTTTTACGGGAATATCTATATTTTTCCTTGCTCAATATTCCGCAATTGAAAGTATTGGCCCCTCACTTCCCGCTTTATTTGTTTGTTTAATAACCCCTGTAATTATTACAATATTAGCTTTGATTTTTTTCAAAGAAAAATTGAATATTTCTAAGATAATAGGATTTTTAATTGCAACTATTGGAGGTTTTTTATTGGTGACTGGAGGGAATATCAACATTTTTAACCCTACTTCTCTTAACTTCTTAGGATATTTATTTGCATTAATGACTCCCTTATTATGGGCAATATATTCTACGGCAACAAAAAAAATCTCAAAATCCAGTTCAAGCATCATTATGAATAAATATATTGCTTATATTGGCACATTTGAACTATTTATTTTTGTGTTACTAAATGGTGAATTTATTATTTTCCTTAAAAATTTTCTAAATGTTTCCTTATTCTTCTCAGCTTTGTATTTAGGACTTGCGTGTTATGTTTTAGGCTATTATATTTGGCAAAATTCTCAAAAAATTTTAAAATCATCAAAAGTTGCTTCATTTTTATATATTGAACCATTTCTTACATTACTTTTTTCAATCTTACTTCAAAGGAGTGAATCAATTGTTTTATGGAATATTATAGGGGGAATTATAGTTTTAATTGCGGTTCTTATTATAAATTATAAATAAAAAAAAAGTTTTAGATAAATTTATTCTAATTTAAGTAAACGTTTCATCCAACTTGGTAGTATAAATCCAATATAATAAAATGTACTAGAAAGCATCATTAATGTTCTAAAAATTATCAATGTTGTTGTTGATAATGGAATAAATCCATCACCAATTGCCCCTATTGCAAATAAATTGAATGATAAAAGTAGAAATCTCCCCTTCCATACTATTGATGGGTTGTCTTTTTCTTTTAATGAAGCTATTGCAAAATCATTACCAGTTATTGTACTAATGAGTAGAGAGAAAGCAAGGAAACCCAAAGCTAATCCTTTATAATCAATATCAATGACACTTTCTTTAATCCCAATTAAATTTACTACTGGAGCTCCTGTGGCAAAGAATAGAAAGTAAAATATATAAATATAAAATACAATTGCGAAGCAAAAAACAATCCATGTAACAACAGCTTTATATTTTTCGTGTAAAGCGGGCATATAAATTTGAAGCCATGATAATAAAGCAATAGGAACTGTTACAGTTCCTATTAAAACATAGAACGGATAGGCAATTTCCTGGCCAGTAATTATCCAGTATATGTATCCTAACCCACTGGGATACCAGGGAGACATTGTAAAAATAATTGCCAAAAAGAAATAAAATAAGATTTTTTCTTTCATTTTAATATATTTATAGAGAGTAATTCCACCGTATAACCAAGCGATAATAACAGTAAGAAAACCAAAAATACCAGATAAATGCAACTCAACAACCGACATAATATTCACATTTAGAATTATTGAGATAAATAGTTAATAATAATGAGTAAAATTTCTATTTAATATTTATGTGTTCTTACTTTTTTACTGACATTTCTATTAAATTTTTAATAATCATCCTCAACAAAACATATATATTTAAACATTTTAATAGAATTAAAACACAATTTCAAATATAATCAAAACATAAAGGTGAACATAAAATTCCTAGACGTTATTATGCAAAATCTAAGAAGACCTATGCAAAAGATCAATCTTTCGAACAGGATCAAGTAGGTGAGGAAAAAGAACGTTACTTAATCAGCATAGAATTAATGAGTTTAAAAACCTTAAAAGATTATGATATTTTTGGATGGCGCGGAGAATTCTATTTTAAGGTAGATGGACCTAAGACATTCAAAGCCCGATGGCCGAATAAAGGCACAATAAAGTTACAAAGGAATCAAGAATTTACTAGTAAAGCTGATATGTCCCTCTGGAGCCAATTTAAAACAGTTCACGTGAATGATACTGCTGTACAAAAAGTTAAAGTAATCCTGAGGGAAAAAGATCCTTTGAAAAAAGATGAAGTTGTTGCTCAGCAAGAATTTGAAATTAAACTCCCATCAAAAACGGAATATGTAATATTACAAGACAGTAAAGAACAAACAAAAGCAAAACTAAGAATTCAAGCTACACGAACGAGATATTAAAACTTTTTTTCTTTTTATTTACTCTTTATTATAATCTAAATCTCTCATATTCAGAACTACAAGGATGATTATCAGTGACCCAAAATTCCTTTTTAGTTGGGAGGACTATTATTGATCCTAAAGTACCTGCTTCGGAGCCATGTGTACAGACTGTGAAATCATCTGGTTCTCTGTTATCATGATCACTTAAAATATTTTTAATTGTATCTATATTAATTTGCCCTTTGAGTTTCTTAAGTAATTCGATCTCTCGCTGATAGCGTCTTATTGGAGATTCAATAGGATTTATATCCATATCATCCATTTTGAACCGTACATAGTCTGGTAAATTAGCGTCTCTTAGTTCGTTAGTTTGGTAATGATTAGTATGAGCAAGTATTCCATCTTCAGGGCGACGGATTGCATGGCGAGTGCTTGTTGTTTCAATAACACATGTATCTCCTGATGCATCCATGAACCCATAATGGCATCCATTTGAACGACCAGTAAAGTTAGTGATAAATGTAGCAGCTTCTTGAGTTGATGCACAAGTTTCGAGCATTTCTTGTACTATAAATGTGCCAGGGACGCCCTTTAATCTAAAATCGATGGGATTTTGCTTCCAAGAACGGCCGTAATTATATCCAATAGCTAACCCTTTTGCATTCAATCCCATATGACATCCTGTAAGAGGATATTGGGTAAAATTTATATTTTTATATCCCTCTTCGGGTATTTCTTCTCGTATTACTTGAAATGGTTGGAGAACGTTAGGAAAATCATAATTACGCCCAAAAATCATTGAATTATCTGATGTAGCTTCAGGAAGTGCAAATATCATTGAACAGGCTTGAACGGGAGGATTCTTATAAAGAGATTTTGGATCACCTGACATCACTTCGATAAAGTGAGCTCCATGAATTATGTATTTTTTTATAGAAGCTGTTTTACCTATTGAAATCATTTTTTCATACTGATTAGGAACAAATTTTTGTAAGGACTTCTTTATATTCTTTTTACCCATAATACCTAAACCAAGTTTAATTATTGAGAGAGGAATTAATTTAGATGTGACTTCGGAAAACATTTTTGAATGAAAGACAATATCGAACATATTATGAATTTTGTCTTTCAATTGTTCTCCTTGTTGCAGTCCTCTTTCTTTGGGTGTGCCCTCTATCTTAATATAATCGACCATTTTGAATCCTCCTTAATACTTATTTAATATTGTAATAATAATAGGAATAAAAAAGATAATAATTTTTTCTCTTAAATTCTCTGCCATAAGTGACGGGGAGTATAAAGGTAAAGTGTTTAAGTTCCAGATTTTTGTACATTGGAACAACTGACCTAAATTTATTATGAGTTTTATTTTTTGAAATCAAGAATGATCATGTTAGAGAATCCTAATATGGTTTAAATATGTTCAAATCGATGCAAAAAATATTATAATTAAATAGAATCAGTTTTCCTCTTTAAGGCTTGTAAAAGCTCTGCTCTAAGTATCTCAATATCCATTTTGGGGGCAATTTTATCATTATCATCCAATTGGAAGAATGAGGCTTCTTTTTTATTTTTAATGGCTGAAAATATTTTTATTAGCTCATCTTTTTGGGGATCTGCAATACTAACTTTGGGTTTTTTATAATAACAATTAATAGAAGTCTTATCATCAAAATTATAATAACCACATCGATGACAATATAAACTCTGTAAGTATAAATTAGTTTTTGGACATAAAACAAAGTCAATAATTATCTCTTTTATGTTTAAACTAACTTTTTTAACCTTCATTTGAAATACCATTCCTTATATATTTGATAGACTCTTTAGATTATAAAGCATTTAGGTATAGTTTTTCCCATTTCATTAGTGCTAAGTGGGAGAATTTTTTATTCACTGAATATTATAATAAATTTTGATTAATTATAAGTGATCTAGGATGTTAGACATTAGCCTATCAATTATATTATTCATTATTGGTTATTTAATAATATATTTTGCTGCAGATGTCTTTTTAGATAATTTAAAAGAAGTTTGTATACTATATGGAATATCCCCTTTTGTTATTGGAGCATTACTCATTGGCATCGATCCAGAAGAATCAATTGCTTCGATCATCGCTGCTATTAATGGACTTTCGTACCTCGCAATAGGAAATGTTATCGGTAACTCAATATTTGCGCTGACAATAAGTTTTGCTATTCCCGCCTTTTTCTATAAAGTAGATTTTAAAAAAATTCCTCAATTTTACTTTGTATTATTGTATATTTCCCTTATTTTAATCCTTCTTGGAATTATTGTTAATTTTGGAATGCTATTTATTGGAATCATCGCTATTATCATATATTTTGTATATTTGATTAGGAATATAAAACAATTCTCTAAAGGAAGTTCTATTAGATTTAGTTCAATAGAAAATCTTATGAAGAGTAATAATGACAATCAAGAATTAAAAGCACAATCAAAAAGTAAAAAAATTATTTTAATCATTACTAGCTTTATATCTATTTTTTTAGGAGGAGAATTATTAATTTTTACCGCAGAACAAATTATAATACGGACTAATATCCCAGAAACTTTCTTTGGACTCATTATAATTGCTTTCATAACAAATGTTGAGGAATTAACATTAGTTATAAAATCTATAAAAAAGAAGAGCATTGAAATAGGCTTGGGAGGGATGATAGGAAAAGTAATTTGGAATTTAACACTCACTTTTGGAATTAGCGCTATTTTTATTACGAATTTCCAATTCTTATGGATTTTGTTTTGGAATTGGTTCCTATTAGCAATAATAATAATCTATTTTATTTTTATGTCAAAAAAGCAAAGCTTAGTCCTGAAAGATGGAATAGTATTGATATTGTTTCTAATTTTATTTCTATCAATTAATTTCACAATAGTAATATAACCAAAATTGTATTAAAAAATAGAGAAAAAATATAATTTAATTATTATTGCGTTCTTTAGATTCGGGTACTTCTTTCAAAGATTCAATAATATTTATTATATCTTCCGCGAGCTCATAGCGTTCAGCTCGATACTTCTCCCGATTCAATCTTTTTTCGACACGTAAAGGAGAACCAATCTTTACTTTCAGACCATCTCCAGTAAACATGTTTAATATTTTTGTTTTTTCTGTAGAAATGGCTATTGGAATAATTGGAGCGTCTCCTGCAATTGCAAATTTTATTATTGCCGCCATCGATTTTATCTGTACTTCACGATCATGTCTTGATTCAGGTGTCATACCTACGAGATCACCTTTCTCGTTTAATATTTCAAATACTTTTTCGATTGGTTCAGTATCTTCTTTATTTTCAGTTCCTCGAATCATTCCAAGACTTTTTAAAACCGGACCGGCAATTTGATGCTTCATTAATTTTGGATCAAGCATAAAATGAATTTTTCGCCCTGATACCTGAGCTATTATTAACATATCTCGGATTACGTTTGGAGTGATTGTGGTTAAAATCGCTTTTCCTCTGAAGGGAATGTTCTCTTTCCCTTCAATTTTTAAATCCATGAAAGCTTTAAAGAATAAACCGCTTAGTCCTTTTACAGCACCATAAAGCATATCAAAAGCAATAACTTTTGGATTTAACTTATCTCCTTCATCCTTTATTTCTGTACTTGTACTTTCACTCATTTTTTTATTACCTCTTATTATAATTTATCTATAAAATCATTTACTTCTTCCATTTTTTTTGAATAATATTTTTTTAAATCTTTTTCTGAAACAAACGTGGGAATGACCTTTTCTGTATAAAGGTCAAAAATCGTACTTAACTTAGTTTTATGCTTAAGAGTTTCAAGAAACTCCTCTCCCAAGTCTTTCATCTGTTTTATAAATTCTGTCATATTCCTAAAATACCTCCCATTTTCCACATCTACTACCCCAACGGGCAATTACTTTATTTTCGTCTTGAGGCATTTTAACTTGAACTATTTCACAATTATTTGGACAATCTCCACAGTGGAATGTTGATGTTTTGAATTCTATATCCCCTACATCAAGTCCTCTGAATAAAGTCTCTGTATGGTTATCTAGATAATAATCTCTTACGAGGATTGCCATTCCTAAAGCTCCCATTAAAACATTATATTTCGGTACGATTACTTCACAACCCAAATGTCTTTCAAAAGCTTCAATGATACCTTTATTATATGATACTCCTCCTTGGAAAACTATTGGTTCGTCTAATTCCTTTCCCTTAGATAAATTATTCATATAATTTCTAACTAATGAATCACATAAACCAGCTATAATATCCTCTTTAGAATACCCTGCATTCTGTTTATGGATCATATCAGACTCAGCAAATACCGTACATCTTCCAGCGATGCTCACGGGATTTTTAGATTTCACAGCATAATCTCCAAATTGCTCAATCGGAATACCCAATCTAGAAGCTTGATGATCAAGAAAAGAACCAGTACCAGCAGCGCATACTGAATTCATTGCAAAATCTACAATTATTCCATCACGCAAAATGATGATTTTAGAATCTTGACCACCAATTTCTAAGATAGTGCTTACATCAGGATATAATGATTGAGTTGCAACTGCATGTGCAATAATTTCTGTTTTCGCAAGATCTCCCCCTACAATAGCTTTCGTTAAATACCTTGCTGAACCCGTAGTTCCACAACAACGTATTGTGTATTCTTGTAGTTCTTCATTTTTTTCGACTTTTTCTCTTAAATCTTCCATGCCTGCCTTAGCAGAGTCGATAGGAGAACCTCTATTCCTTAAAAATACACTTGTGAGGAGATTACCGTCCATGCCCATTAAAACAAATTTACACGTAACACTTCCTATATCGATTCCAAGAAAGGCATCAAGCTTTCCGTCTTCTTTAACTACTTTATCTGAAACTTGTACCATAATTAAACCTTTATTATGCCTGAATTAATTGAATACACTCTTGAAAAAAATGTGATCCATTTGATTTATAAAAATTCATCTTATTATCTTCAAATGAGATCTTTTCAAGTCCTAATTTATGCTTACGTCTTGATTCCATTAAATCTACAAATGCTTCTAATCTCGTCCTCATTCCCTCAGTACCAGAATGCTCATCAAAAGAGAAATATATAATCGGAAGATCATACATTTGCTTAAGTTTATTTGTAATAATAGTCCTTGCGGTCACCTCTGGCATACATGTAAAAGGATAGCAATGAACAGCACCGTCAAAACCACTATTAGCTCGGTCTATATACTCGCCAAGAACCCATTGGCACTCTCCTCCAATATCCATAGGAAGGTGTGGATGAGATAAGTGTTCTAACCATCTTCGATGAAAATTCAAGTGGAATTTATGCGAAACCCAATCCCATAAACTTAGATTTTGATGTATCTCTATACCCATTTCTCCAAGCTTACGTCTAATGTCTACATTAACATATGGTTCTAAGCTTATATGAATTTCACCAAATATAGCTGCACGTAAAGGAGTTCGTGTTTTATCAACATCAATTTTATTAAAATCTTCCTTGATTACTTTTTTAAAATTTCGTAGTTCTTTAAGCGTATTAGCTTGATCAAGCTTATTTAATATACTATTCAACACTTCTGTAGTATCTCCTTGATTTCGTTCATATGCACGGAACAAACCTTCTGCAGTTTGAATGTCTTGTAAAAATTTTGCTTTCTTCAAGAAAAAAATCACTGCTTTTACGAATCTTGGATACGAAAATAGACCGCTTTTACCACTAATATCTTGGAGAGTTTTTACCCAATGAAATTCTAGTAAATCTGCTTGATCTAATGGAATTATTCTCACATGTTTGTAACCCATATCATGTAAAATGCGTTCTTGTACCGCATGATAAAATCCAAATCTACAAGGCCCACAATCTATAGCCATAACTAAAGTATCTGCACCCTTTTTTATTGCATTAACAAAATCTCCTAAGGTGGCTTTAAATGGAAAGCAAACAAACTCAGGACTGTATTTTACGCCGACTTTAATGGCTTCTCTATTAGTTGGATCAGGTAGGATCACTTTTATTGATGGATCTAAGACTTCGAATAATGTTTTAAATGCTACCCAATTAGGACCCATATTTGGAAATGAGATAATCATGTACTCTAGAACTCTTTTAATCTTAAATGATTATGATTGATATTTATTTAAATAGACTATTGTTTAATTAGCAAAGCAAACAATAAAAAATTACCCATTATAAACAAATTATCAAAAGTATGATTGTTCTTATTAAAAATCTCAGTTTTAATTAATAATTTTTAGTATTAAAGAACAGAATATTTTGGAAATATTAAAAAAATAAATTAAAAATTTATAAACTAAAGATTGTTGCAGCTTTTTTTCCTAGAATTTTCTCTTTAACTTTATCAATAAAAATCAAGAAAACCCAATGCTTTTAATTGATGAGGAAACTTCAATCTTTTAATTGATGAAAGCCATCTCTTTCGAGATAAATGAGAAGCAAAAAGAGGTTAACCTGACCCTACCTAAAATGCTATTTTTTTGTTTTAAGATAATAATACTAAAATCAATAAACCATTGTTTATTCTGTCCAAAATTAAGATATCTTAAATAAAAAATTAAATCCTTATACTACGTATTACAAAATTTTTGTATAATTTGCTGACATCTAAATTATTTTAACTATTAGGATTCCTACTGTGAGGATAATGATTATACTTAATATAATTATGAAAAATTTCGCTATGCTTTGTGCTTGCAATGCAGCAGAATACTTAGCGAGTGCTTCATAGTAGACTTTTTCGCCTTCGATAATATCCTCTCCTAGCCCCCCTGTAACTTCCCAAAATGTAATTTTTTCTGCCCATTGTCTATTCTCATCTATAATTTCTCTTTGATTATCTATAATCGTCTGTGTATTATTGATTTCATACAAGCTAAGAATGATTAATATTCCCGCAATAAAAATTATCACAAGACTTAAAGCTAGAAATATTGGATTTTTTCTAATCTCTTTCATATCTTACACGAAGCTTAATAATAAATACATATTAAACGTATATGATTCTAATATTTATTTAAAAAAGGTTATTAATAAATAGGAAGGGTAAATTATAATCTTTTTTTATATTTTATAGGATAATTTTTTACTTGTTTCTAGAAATTGGAATATTAATTTCTTATTAATAGGACTCAATTTATACAAAATAACTTAAAATGATCTTATAAGTTTTAAACAATGGATCTATAAAAAGGAACCCCTCTTAAAAGAATTACTTCATGATTAAATTCTCAAGTAATTTTACTTTATTTTTATTTTGCAGTAAACAATTTTATTTTTTTTTGCCAATAAAAAATCAAATTCAAATAGAAAATTATTTTTGATCGGGAGATTTTAACTTTAAAATTTATTCAATAAGGAGAATAGATTTTAAAGGTTGTAAAATGATTGTAAGAAGTAAACTGAGTAATTTTATTAACAAATGTTTTTATGCATTTTGTTTTATTAGATATATTGTTGAGCGATAAATATTTAAATTAAAGAATTAAAGGAATGATGCTAAAGTTTGAGTTATAAGTCCGAAAAACAGAAAAAGAAAAGTAAAAAAGAAAAAAAGAAGAACCTGATAGTTCAAGAAATAAATAGCAATACGGAAGTTCAGGAAATAACAAAAAAAAGTAATATTTTTTCTATGTTAAACAGGCTTGACAATATAGACAAGGCTAAGGGTCAAATGGAAGAGAATAAATTAAGAAAAGGTATAATTGAAAGTGAGCATTTAGATAAAATAGAGAAAATAGAAGCCGAAAAATTAGATTTTAGTAAAATCAGAAAAGAAATAGAAAAATTAAATGAACTTAAAAATCGCTACTTTACTGAAGGAGAATTTGATAAAGCCATTGAAATCTCTGAAAAAATAATTGTTATTGCATTCTCAAACAAATTAAAATCACTAATAAATGAAGAGAATAAATTTATAGAGTTAATACGAAATAAAAAAATTCAAACATCTGCTAATACAGAAATGTTGAAAAAAGATAAAGTGATAGATGTTATCAAGAAAGAACATATCGAGAACGTAACTACTAAACAAGATGTTAATCTGAAATTGGATTTAACAAAAGATCAAGAAAAACAAAAATTAATAGAAGATAAAATAAAATTTGAAAAAGAAAAAGAAAAATTTAAACAAGAGAAACTAAAATTCGAAGAAGAAAAAGAAGCTTTTAAATGGGAAAAAGAAATGCTTGAAGAAGTAAAAAAATTTGAAAGAGATCAAGACATAGAGATTAAAAAAAAGAATGCTAGAATAGAAATTGAAAAATTTAAAAGTGAAGAAAAAGAGGAACTTGAGGCTGAAACAGATTTTATTGAAAAAGAAAGACAAAACCTAGAAGAAGAAAAAAAAAAATTTAAGGCTGACAAACTAAAGTTCAAAGAGGAAAAAGACAAGTTTGAACAGGAAAAATTAAATTTTGGAATAGAAAAAGAGAAACTCAAACAAGAAATATTCAATTTTGGAGAACAGAAAGATACTTTTGAGAAGAACTGGGAAAAATTTCAAGAGGACAAAGATAAATTAGCAAGAGAAAAACAGAAATTTGAAGAAGAAAGAGATGCATTAAAGTGGGAAAAAGAAATGTTTGAAGAAGTAAAAAAATATAATAGAGATAAAGAGTCTCCTTAGCCTAATTCTTTAAGACATTAATACATTACAGAAATCTAATTATATAAAAACAATGCCTAATTATTGTTTTTTAATTTAGAATTATTATTGTCATAAGGATTAACATTTATATCATCTAAAATGAAAACTATATTTGGAGATTAGCGTTTAGGCAGAATTCTCATGTTTTTTTTTATAACAAGTTCAGTTTCATTTGGGTTAGAAGGGTCACTGATAAATATTCTACTAGCAGGCTTAGTGGGAGCAACTTTATCAGCTGGGGGATTTTTCTTTGATTATCTTGGAGATTATAATAAGGATCGTGAATCTGGTAACTTGAAAAATCCTATAGCGAGAGGTAAATTATCTCCAAGAGGAGGTCTTATAATCATTATCTCATGCTTTACTATTAGTAGTGTAATATGTATTATAATAAATCCTTGGGCACTTATCCCCTTAGCATGTTTAATAGGAGTTATTGGTGGCCTTGTAAAAGGATTATTTGATTCTGCTCTCTTGCGTGCCTTCAGTTTAGGAACTCTTCAAGGATTCTATGTTCTGATTGGGGCTCTTTTTGCCTATAAATTTGAATTAAGTGTGATACTTTTAGCATTATTTCTGTTTTTTGCTATGACTGGAGCAAGAGTTCTTGGAGACACAAGAGATCTCCCTTATGATCAGAAAACTGATACGAATACAATTCCTAAAAAATATGGAATTCAATGGGGGGGATACTTTCTTTTAATAAATGAATTTATTGCTTATATTATTGGAATAGTAATTTACTTACTAGGTTTATTTGGTATTGGGTACCTGATTTGCATGATTAGTATTATTGTTATTGGGGTTCCATTAAATTTATTGTTTATTATTCGACCGACACCAAAAATAGCACGAACTATAAATGTATTATCTTTAGCTATTTTAGGCTCATTATTTGTATTAGCAATGTTTATAGGAAAGTTATAATTACCATGTTTTATACATTATTTAAATAGAAATAAAATAAGAAGAAAAATTCTTTTTATGAATAACTCAATTTATCCTTTATTTACATAATCCAGAAATGCTTTAACTACCATTTTAAATCTTGGATCGGGGACAACAGTTAGATGGTCCTTTCCTTGGATTTGGAAGTGACAAGCATTTGGTACCAATTGAGCTATTAATGTTTTATCTCCTGGAATAAAATCATCAGATCCTAAAACAGTTAAAATTGGTGTTTTTACTTTTTTAAAAGAAGCTTTTGATTGAGAAGGAGATCCTACCAAGTCAGGTGTTTCTTGAAAGGTTCCCGCCATAACTGCAGCTAAAGCATTTAGATCATTGCCACCAATTTCAGCAAATTGACGAAATCTACGAGCAATAGGATCTTTAATATGTTCAATACTTTCTGCTTTAAAAGCCTCTATTCTTAGAAGTGTATTTTCCCTGTAAAGAGTTCTTTCTTTTTCATTTTGAGGTAAATATAATACAAAACCTCCTAATATAGCTGATATAAAAAGTTCTGGTTTTTGTAATAATAACTGGGATGTAATTAATGCTCCCATAGAATACCCAAAGAAATTAGCTTTTCCAATTGATAAATTTTCCATTAGAATAATAACATCACTTATCATTTTGTCATGTCCATAAAAAGAATCTTCATGTGGTTTATCACTTTTTCCATGACCACGGCAATCTAAAAGAATTAAACGATAGTTATCTTTTAATGTGCTTATCCATTTTGTATGTTTCCAATTCTGTTCTATATTTGAAGCAAAACCATGAATCATTAATATAGGCGGACCTTCACCTACAGTTTCATAATATATATTAACTCCATCATTATTGAAATAAGGCATTTAGATATTTCACCTCCCAATCTAATTTAATATTATTCTCTTACCCTTTTCAATTCAATTTTCACAGCATTAGTTCTATCTGGGCATTCAAGTTCCATTACATCAGGATCTTCGACCCATGTAGCAGGAAAACCTCCTCCAAATTGAAGCATCATAAGATTAGGAAATATATCATGGTAAAAAAATCCACACAATCCTCCTGAGTCATGGCAATCTAACTCTATTTCATCTCCTGCTTTATGATTTTTATTACAAAATCCTTTTACTTCTTTTATAGTTCCAATAATTTGAAATCCTACTCGTGGCATACTTATAACCTTTTCAAAATCTAATTTTAAATACTTGAAGGTTTTATTATATTTATTGTTATTTTACAATTAATTTAAGTCAATTCGTATACTTTATTATTTAAAGCGATATCAATGGTAAATTTAGCAGATCTAGGGCAACCTCAGGATTTCTGGGAATACTTTTTACAAATATTAGAAATTCCTAGGTGTAGCCGAAATGAAGAAAAAATAAGAAATTTTATTAAGGAAGAAGCAGAAAATTTTGGGTTTAATTCAAAAATCGATGAAATAGGAAATATTGCTGTAAAGATTCCCGCTATTAATCAAAAACTAAATTGTGTTTTACAGTGCCATATGGATATGGTATGTGAGAAGAATGAGGATGTTGTTCATGACTTCTCAAAAGATCCTTTAATACCTAAAATAATCGATATTGAAGGTGAAAAATGGATTACAGCAGAAGGAACTACTTTAGGTGCAGACAACGGTGTAGGAGTATGTTTTCTCCTAACTCTTATGAAAAAAATTCACAACAACGAGTTAAAATTTGATACAATAGGTTTAGATTTATTATTCACTGTTCGTGAAGAATATGATATGGGTGGGGCAAAAAATGTTGATCCAAATCTTGTTCACGGAAATTACCTAATCAATCTTGATTCTGGTCAAAAAGCGATTACAATCGGATGCACAGGGGGCATTGGATTTCATACAAGAATTAAAAAACAACCTATTTTAATAGATCGAGGCCAGTTAAAACTTTCACCAATAAATCTTTCTATTTATGGATTAGTTGGTGGACATTCTGGAAGATGTAATGAAGGCCAAGCCCACGCAATTAATTTATTATCTCAAATTCTCTGGAAATTGAATAAAAAGTATACAATCCATATTAATTCTATACATGGAGGAGGTGCTGCTAACGCAATACCTAGAGAGGCGACCTCAACATTTTTTATTAAGGAAGACCAGTTTGAAGAAATCAAATTATATATCATTAAGATTTTCAAAGAAATTAAAAAGCTTTTTGACGGAATCGAAAGGAACATGAATATTTCGATCGACAAAATAAAAGACTTTCCGAGTAATGAAACCTTCTCAAAAGAAGTTCAAAATAAATTACTTGATCTTTTATACATATTCCCTAATGGTCCAATCGCATTCCATCCAAAAATAAAAGATTTGATGTTTACCTCAACAAATTTAGGTAAAATAAGGACTAAAGAAGATCATATTAAAATCAGGTGGCTCCATCGAAGCTTAAGTAAATATTATAATAATGATATCTATGAACAAGTTCTAAACATATTAGAACTTTCAGGTCTAGAAATGGAAAACAAATATCGTGGAAGTTATCCTCCTTGGGAACCAGATTTTAATTCCACGCTCTTGAAAATTGCTCAAGAAGCCTATAAAGATGTTAATAAAGAAGAAGCAGAAATAAAAATAATTCATGGAGGATTGGAATCTACCCTATTAATCGATAAAATTCCTGGAATTGATGCTATAGCTTTTGGTGCTAATGCCAAGGGACTTCACTCCCCGGATGAACGTTTAGAAATCAAATCAGTAGAAAGAACTTGGAATTTTCTGTTAAATCTTTTAAAAAAATTAGATTAAAATAGAAAAATCTTATATTGATCCAATTTGCTTTGATAAATATGGAATTCACAAATCAAAATAAAAACAATGAGGAAAAAATTCCCTATGGAATGGTTCTTATCCCCGAGGGAGATTTTGTTATGGGAAAAGACAGTGATCACGGAGCTGATTATAGTCCAGCGCATAGAGTTCATGTAGATTCATTTTATCTTGATATACATGAAGTTACAAATGCAGATTATTATAAATTCTGTCAAGATACACAATATCAATTACCAGAATATTGGGGAGAACAAATTTTTCGTTCTGGTTTGGATTTTCCAAAATATCCCGTCGTAGGGGTAAGTTGGTCTTTTGCAAAAGAATATGCTGAATGGGCTGGGAAACGGTTACCAACTGAAGCAGAATGGGAGTATGCTGCCAGAGGAGGGCTTATTGATAAAGAATTTCCAATAGGTAATGATTGGGTTGTCCCATTAAGAAGAAATGATCCAGGTAAAGGATGGAAAAACTTAATAGTGGAAGTTAAGAATTATGCTTCAAACGCATACGGATTATATGATATGTCATGTAATGTTTGGGAGTGGGTAGAGGACATATATAATGAAAAATATTATAGTGAAAGTCCTAAAAACAACCCTAAAGGTCCAGAAAAGGGGTCTCTACGAGTTATTCGTGGTGGAAGTTGGCATTCTGGTATAACGTGTAAAAAAGTCTATTATCGAAAAGCACTTCCTTCGAATTGGGTTGATTTTGCTGTAGGATTTCGCTGCGCTAAGAATTTTTAGCAAATTTAATACAATATCATTATATATTTATAACATTTTAGACTGTATTTTTTAATTTTTTTCCAATATCAGAAAGTCTTTTTTTATATTAATTATCTAATTCCTTATGGAAATCACAAATAAAGAAATCATTGATATTGAAAAACGGAAATTTCCAGAAGAAATTTGTTTTAAACCAATAGGCATAATTCATACACCATTTAAATCTCTTAAAGGTATCCCTATTCAACCATCAATGTCCGATGCAAAAGGTACTATTGAGATATTTCCCGAATATAAATCTGGTCTAAAAGATTTGTCAGAGTTTTCTCATATTTATTGTTTATATTTTTTTGATATGGTAAAATTACCCGTTCCACTTCAGTCAAAGCCTTTCTTGGACAATGAATTGAAAGGAGTGTTTACTATTCGAACACCTTTTCGCCCTAATCCTATAGGTCTTTCAATATTATAGATTTTAAAAATTGAAGAAAATAGAATTCATGTAGACAATGTTGATATATTAGATGGAACACCAATTTTGGATTTAAAACCTTATGTAGCTCAATTTGACAATAATAAAAAAACCAAAATCGGTTGGTTAGAAGGGAAAAATTAAGAAAAAAGTAAGTTAAAAGAAAATTACTTGAGTATTTATGCTTTTATTGTTTCTTTTTTTCTTAATTGATAAAGCCCACTCACTCGACAAAATCATTTAGGTGCCCTCTAATTGCCTTAAGTTATCTTCAAACCATGCGATGTTTCCGGTGTTAACGTCCCTGATTCTCCACGTTCGCTTGATGGTT
>JAHQWL010000055.1 GCA_029856155.1 Promethearchaeia archaeon | reverse complement strand
TTTCCTTCTTCTACAATCTTTCCATGATCGAATACAATAATCCTATCAACATGGCGAACTGTCCAAAGACGATGCGCAATGATAATCGATGTACGTCCTTCTATTGTCTTTTGTAATGCATCTTGTATTCGAGTCTCTGTGAAGGGATCCACTGAAGCAGTAGCCTCATCTAATATAAGAATGGCAGGATCTTCTAATAGAACGCGAGCAAAAACTACTAGTTGTCGTTGTCCCATTGAAAGACGACTACCCCTTTCGCCAGTATCGGTTTCTAAACCCTTTGATAAATCTTCAATCCAATCAGACCCACTGGTCACATTTAATGAATTATAGACATCATCTTTATTCGCGTCTATACAACAATATTTTATATTATTTTCGATTGAATCTGCAAAAAGAAATGGTGTTTGAGGAATAATTCCAATTTGTCTGCGATATTCTTTAAGATCATAATTTCTGATGCTTATACCATCTACTAAAATATCTCCTCCCTGAAATTCATAGAATCTCGCTAATAATTTAGCTAAACTAGATTTTCCAGCCCCAGTATGTCCAACAATTGCAATGGATTCTCCGGACTTAATCGATAAACTAAAATTATCAAAAACATTTTTATTTTTTTCATAGTGGAATATTAAGTTTCTAATTTCTATATTCCCCTTTAATCTAGAAGGCTTAATATTATCATTTTGAATTACCAATGGTATTGTATCTATTAAAGAAAAAATACGCTCAGAAGCAGCCATTCCCGCTTGAAAGGTGGGCCAAAAAGATGCAATCGTTAATAAAGGAAAAAATAAATAATTAACGCCTTGAAGGAAGAGATTAAGTTCTCCAGCACTTATCGTTCCTCCTAAAACGTTACTACCACCAAGAAGTACTAATAAAGTTAATACAATTCCTTGTATTATTCCTAAGGAAGGGAAGATGGCATTCAATATAAAGGCTCTTCTTAAATTAACCTTATAAGAAGTATCGTTTACTTTATTGAACTTTTCATATAATTTTTCTTCTTGACGAAATGTTTTAGCTATTTGAATGCCAGAAAAACTTTCCTTAACAAAATCATTAACAGATGCTAAAGCTCTTTGGCCCAATAACGTTTTTTTTCTAGCTATTTTTCGAAATGATAGTGCTAGCACAAAAAATGTTGGAACTGCAATGATTATTGCTAATGTTAGTAGAATATTTATAAAGAACATTATAATAATTAAGAAGAACACAATCAAGACTGATGATATTAATTGAATAGACAAATCGACAGTTGTTCCGAAAGTCTCACTGTCTGAATTTACTCTGCTAACTACCTTACCGGTTGGATTTCTATCAAAAAAAGAAAGATCATGATTTAAAACTGCATCTGTTGCATTTTTTCTCAGATCTAAAACAACACCTCCTATAACTCGAAAAGCATGTCGTTGCTGAAAATAATTAAAAACATAATTCAATAGATTAAAAATAAGAATAAGAATTATTACAGCGAATATGTAGAATATGTTTCGATTTGTTTCTAAATTATTAATAATTACACTGGTTAAAACTGGGACAAAAGCAGAAGTAATAGATGAGATTGTTATAAATAAAATAACGATTGTCATTGAACGTTTGTATGGTCGGAAATAGGAAATAATCCGCTTTAATAATGCTCTATCAGAGAATTCTCTATCATATTCCTCCGCTTCCAGATTCCACCCATATGCCATTCTCTTAAACCTCCTCGCATTTTTTAATTAGTGTGTCAATTTCAACATCAAATTTTTTAATAAAAATACGTTGATATTCTTCTGAAGTCTTTAATAATTCTTCATGAGTCCCTTTTGCGACTATCTCACCCTTTTTCAATACAATTATTAAATCAGCCCATCTTATTTGACTTAAACGGTGTGTTATAAGAATTGTTGTCCTGTTTTTAAGGATGTTTCGAATTGCTCTCTGAATTTTATCCTCTGTATTAGAATCTATTGCTGAAGTAGAATCATCTAATATTAAAACCTTAGGGTTTACAAGAAAGGCACGAGCAATAGCAATTCTTTGTCTTTCACCTCCGCTTAATTGAACACCTCTCTCTCCAACTTCGGAATAATATTGATTTGGTAAATCCGTGATAAAATCGTGTGCTTGAGCTTCTCTTGCTACTTCGATCACTTGCTCAATCGAACCTGTACGACCAAATGATATATTTTCAAAAATAGTTGTAGAGAATAAGAATACATCTTGATCTACATAGGAAATTTGATTTCTTAATGATTTTAAAGCATAATTACGGATATCAACATTATCAATTAGAATTCTCCCCTCATTAACATCATATAATCGTGAAATTAATTTTGTTAACGTTGTTTTACCTGATCCTGTAGTTCCTACTATTGCTAAAGTTTGGCTCGGTTTAACTTCAAAACTTATATTTTTTAATACTGGTTTTTCAGCTCCTGGATAACTAAAAGTCACATTTTCGAATTTAATAGATCCTTTAATTTCTTTTATATAACCCTCAATATTTTCATCAATTTCCGTTTTTTTATTCATAAATTCAAGTAATCTCTGAGCACTTGAAACTGCAAGCCTTATGATTGCAAAAACAAAAATAGAGATAAATGTGGGGAAACGTAATAATGCTATTAAGCCTATATACCCAATTATTTGGCCAATATTAATCAGACCCATATAATTAAGGATTATAGCATGTATTAGACCACCTGTAATTGTTAAAGCTAAAATCAGGATAGGGAGATATTTTGCTTCAATATCTCCTTGTTCAACATAAGCCTTTCGGTAATCGTTAGCATTTTCAAAATATTTTTGACTTTCTCTAGTTTCTTGGGCAGTTGCTTTAACAACTTCAATTCCAGTAAGCGCTTCATTTAATGTTGCATTCATCATCCCATAAAAACGACGTAATTTTCCTGTTACTGGTCCAATTTTTCTAATATATGATTTTAGAGAAAAATAAAATAAAATTGAAAAAATTAATGGAGTTAAAATCAATTGTGAAGGATAAAAAGCAATAATATAAAAAAGTGGGATTATTAAAGCGGTAAATGACTCAAAAATTAAGGATATTGCAGGACTGATTAAAAAATTCATTGTCCGAACATCATCTGTAGCACGAGCCATTAATTCTCCAATTTTTTGCTGATCATGAAATGATTGGCTTTTACCAAGGAGATTAGAATAAAATTCTTTTCGACAATCTCTTTCTAACCTTTGCGCTATAACTTCTCGTAGCATATAATTTACTAAACGCAATATAGGAGTTCCAATACTTAATAATAATATAATAGTTGTATAAAATAGTAAACTCGATTGTTTACCGATTAAAAAGTCTGTTATAGCATTTCCTATAACAACTAGAATTGTTGAGGATAAATTAGCAGCAAGAATAGTAGTAAAAAGCACAATAATCATAAAAAATTTATTAGATCCATGAAAAATATGGGATAATATCCAGCTTCTTGATCCTTTCTGCCGTGCATTTTCAAAGGGATCTTTTCCTGGTGAAAATTCTACATAATGGGTATTGATAGGATTCACTTTGCTTTTTTTCATTATTCTATCAACAGTTCTTTAGTAAAAATTATAATTCTCGTGTTCTTAATCTTGATATGATTGATTATTAATAGATTTTATATATTTAAATTATAAATTATTGGAATTAATTAATATACAACCCAAATTGGTGAAATTTTTCTATGGAAATTTCGATTAGAAAAGCGATTGCTCATGATGCAGAAGAAATATCCGCTATTTGGAGAGTTATTTGCTCGGAAAGAAGATACACAGCTGTTAGTAAGCCTTTCACTACTGAGCAAGAGCGAGAATATATTTCTTCTCTTTCTGATAGGGAGGGTATTTTTGTGGTGGAAATTGAAGACCAAATCATTGGATTCCAATCATTAGATAAATGGGCAAAATATTCAGATTAATTTGATCATGTTGGAGTTATGGGTACGTTTCTACTTCCTATGTGGCGAAAGAAAAAGATTGGAAGTAAATTAACCGAATATTCTTTCAATTTTGCACGAAAACATAATTATGAAAAGATAGTCATATATGTAAGGGCAAGTAATGCTGGAGCAATAGCTTTTTACAGTAATTTTGGGTTTATTCAAAAAGGAATATTGACTCATCAAGTTAAAATCGATAATCAATATGATGATGAAATCTTCATGGAATTCTTTCTATAATTTTGTTATAACTATTTGTACACAAAAATTAGAGAGGTATATTAACCGATTAATAATATTGGTAAAACGTTATGAATTATTAACCATGAATTTAAATATTTTTAGTTTTATTAGATAATTGTGTCGGATGAAGAAATTGCGTATGATGTAAGGTTAGAGGAATTATTTGAGGACGTAAAGTTACAGATCTGGTTAAATGAGGAGTTACAAATCCAACCTAAGCAATATCACTTACTTATGCGAAGAAATCTTACAAAATAAATAAGAAATTAATTTCTTTTTGCGATTTTACGATTATCTAACTATTCATAATTCTTTTTTGTGCTAATTAGTGTAGTTGTTGCCTCTATCCATTGAGATAGTTCTAAGTCAGTTCTACAAAATGAAACTATTTGATCTAAATCCTCAAGATTGATAAATTTACACTCAACCAACAAATCCCACCCACCATATATTGGTGTTACATAGGTAATCTGCCAATTTTCACGTTGATCTCGAGATTTCAAACCTTTTAATTTTTCTGTGACTTTCCATTGAGTACCAATGATTTTTAGCCGAATTAAAATATATCCACGATAGTAAATCTATTTAACACCTATGTATTAGTATACTTTTTCTTTTCTTACCGTTTATCAAATGCTATAATAAATTGTATTTTATTTTTTAGTATTTTTCAAGATTTCTATTAATGATTGAATAGTCATAAGGATTTTTCACATGTGTATAGGTGAGGCAATAATATGAAATATCTTAAATTATAAGTTGAACTACCAATATATTTCTTTTAATGTTTGATGGTACTCATTAAGTGATTTTATCTCAACTTCCTTTCTCCGAATTTTTTCTATTGCATTTATTAAAGCTTTAGCAAGTTGTAAGTTAATAATTACAGGAATATTATAATCTACCGCCATTCTTCTGATCTTATATTCATCTTCCATTATAGTTCTGAATTTATCCTCTATAGTAGTGGGGAGAGGAATGTTTATCACCAAGTCAATAGCTCCATTTTGTAGACATCCCATGATATTTGGTTCCAAGCCATATTCATGGATTTTATAGAGTTTAACTGCATAAATTCCATTATTTTTTAATGCGATAGCAGTATCCTCGGTTGCAAAAATAGTAAATCCTAAATCTCTAAGTTTCTTCGCTAAAGGAATCACTTGTTGTTTTAATTCTGTACCACCTATAGAAATTAAAACATTACCTCCTTGGATTGGAATGTTCATTTCTGCAGCTTCAAGTGATTTTATTAGAGCATCCGAAAAGTCTTCACCGATACATGCTACCTCTCCTGTAGATGCCATCTCAACACCTAAAACAGGGTCAGCTTTATCAAGACGCATGAATGAAAACATTGGAGCTTTTATTGATACAAATTTTCCATACGGTAATTCCATTATTCGTTGAGGTATCTTAGCCCCCATAAACACTTCAGCTGCAAGTCTCATTAAATTAATACCTCTGGTTTTTGATACATAAGGCATACTACGACTAGATCTTAGGTTGCACTCGATTACAAATACTTCTTCATCTTTAACAAGATATTGTACATTAAAAGGACCTCTAACTTTTAATGCTAATGCAATTTCTCTGGTGTTTTTCTCAATTGTTTCAATAACCCTGTCAGAAACCGTTTGTGGAGGAATTGACATTGTAGCATCGCCACTATGAACTCCTGCGTTTTCTATATGTTCCACTATTGCTCCTATAAAAACCTTAGATCCATCACATACTCCATCAGCTTCAATTTCTCTTACTCCCGTAAAGAATTTAGTGATTACCACGGGAAATTCTTGAGAAACTGCTGCTGCTAGATCAAGAGTATCTTTTAATGTCTTTTCATCATAAGATACTCTCATAGCTGCACCACTTAAAACATATGATGGACGAACTAACACAGGATATCCAACCTCTTTTGCAAATTTAAGTGCTTCTTCCTTATTTATTAACATGCTCCATTGAGGTTGTTTTATTTCCAATTGATCTAATAGGCTACTAAACTTTGATCGGTCTTCTGCCATATCAATCCTGCTTCCATGTGTTCCCAATATATTTAAATTCACTTTTCTGAAGAATTCCGAATACTTTGAGAATTTAGCAGCAAGATTTTGGGCGATTTGACCTCCAACAGACACAACTACTCCATTCGGTTTTTCAAGTTCAACGATGTCTAGCACACGTTCTCCGGATAATTCTTCAAAGTAAAGTTTATCTGAGGTATCATAGTCAGTGGAGACCGTTTCTGGATTATAATTGATCATAATTGCTTGGTCAACCCCTAACTTCTTTAAACCCCAGAGACAATTCACTGAACCCCAATCAAATTCTACAGATGCTCCAATGCGATAAGTTCCCGATCCTAATACTACAATTTTTTTTAGATTTTGTTTATTTTCTTGCTCAAAGTCAATGTCATGCTCAGATGCGGCGTAGGTCATATAAAGATAGTTTGTAATAGCAGGCCATTCTGCTGCTAATGTATCAATTCTTTTTACATAGGGTTTTATTTGATACTTTCTCTTTAATATTTGTCTTATTTTGATTACATCTAATCCCATTATTTTTGCTATTTGTCCATCTGAGAAACCAAATCGTTTTGCTCGTTCAAACCAATAATGTTTATCTTCATCGCTAGTTTCTAAAAAATCTATAGTTTCTAATTCTTTTTCAATATCAATAATGTTTTTGATTTTATATAGAAACCATTTATCAACTCGTGATAATTGATAGATTTCATCAATAGAGATTCCCTGTTTTATCGCTTCGACGATTCTAAAGACTCGTAAATCTGTCGGATTAGCTAAGGAAAATTTTAATTCATTAATATCTTCAATTGGTTCAATTTCATTCCCAACTAATCCCTTCACCCCAATATCTAACATTCTCAATGCTTTTTGAAGAACTTCCTCAAATGTTCGCCCAATAGACATTACTTCGCCCACAGATTTCATTTGAGAGCCAATTTTTCTATCAACTCTTTGGAATTTAGTCAAATCCCATCTAGGTATCTTTAATACGAGATAATCAAGAGCAGGCTCAAAACATGCTGTTGTAATGCCTGTTATTTTATTTTTAAGCTCGGGTAAGGTATAACCAATGGCTAATTTTGCTGCGATATATGCCAATGGATAACCTGTAGCTTTTGACGCTAACGCAGAAGACCGAGAGAGGCGTGCATTTACTTCTATTGCCCTAAATTCTTTTGAAAATGGATCTAACCCATATTGGATATTGCACTCGCCAATAATTCCCAGATTTCTTATAACACGGATAGAAGCTGAACGTAACATTTGATATTCTTCATTTGTTAAGGTTTGACTGGGGGCAACTACAATAGATTCCCCTGTATGTATTCCAACGGGGTCAAAATTTTCCATGTTACAATTTATAAAACAATTGTCTTCTGCATCCCTTACTACTTCATATTCAATCTCCTTCCAACCCCATATACTCTCTTCAATTAATATCTGGTTTATTCGTGATTGAGCAAGTCCTTTCTTTGCCATTTTTTCAAATTCTCGCATATTGCTGCATATGCCAGATCCTCGACCACCTAAGGTATAGGCTACTCGAATCATACAAGGAAACCCTATTTCCTTTGCTGCTTTAAGTGCATCGCTATATGAGGACACAGCTCTACTCTTACATACTTTAACCCCTGAAGCATCCATAGCTTGTACAAAAAGGTCTCTATCTTCAGTAGCTTCGATAGCTTCTATAGGAGTTCCTAAAACCCGTACATTATACTTCTTAAGAATTCCCAATTCATTCAATTCAACACCTACATTTAAGGCAGTTTGACCTCCGAACGCTAACAAAATCCCATCAGGTTTCTCTTTTTTGATTATTTCTTCTACATAATCCACATTAATCGGTAATAAATAAACCCTATCCGATAATTGAGGATCAGTTTGAATAGTTGCAATATTAGGGTTGATTAAGATTGTCTTTATACCTTCTTCCTTAAGTGCCTTGAGTACTTGAGAACCACTATAATCAAATTCGCCTGCTTGGCCTATCCTGATGCCTCCACTCCCTAAAACAAGAGCTTTTTTGATAGTTTTATCTAATGGCATTAGGAACTCAACCCCATGTTTTCTACGAATTTATCAAACAAATATAATGAGTCAAGAGGCCCCGGACACGCCTCTGGATGAAATTGAACAGCAAAAATCGGTTTAGATTTATGTTCAATACCTTCATTAGATTCATCATCTATATTTCTCAGAATTTCTTTAAATCCACCTTTCTCAAAGTTTTTTACACAAAAACCATGGTTCTGAGAAGTAATATAACATTTTTGTGATTCAGTATTAAAAACAGTCTTATTACCACCCCGGTGTCCATATTTAAGTTTATAAGAAGCTCCTCCAGCTCCCAATGCTAAAATCTGATTTCCTAAACATATTCCCATAGTAGGGATGCTCTTTTCAATAAGTTTTCTACTTACCTCGATTGCGCTTTTACATATTGCTGGATCACCGGGACCATTCGATATGAAAACACCATCGGGATTATAAGACATAATCTGCTCGTAAGTATAATTATATGGAACTATAATAACTTCTAGACCCCTATTGACGAGATTACGCAAAATATTCAGTTTAACTCCCATATCTAATAGAACTACTTTACCAATAGGGTTCGATGGTTTATGAATTATAACATCTTTAGTTGATACTTCACTTGCAAGATTTCGGAAATTCGGGTCTTCTGCTTTAGAAGCAAATTGTTTTAATTCTTCAATATTTGGCTTCTCTCCTAAATCATATACTGCTAACGCTCCTACTTGGACACCTTCCTCACGTATGATTGTTGTAACTACCCGAGTATCAATCCATTCAATACCAGGAATGTTATGCTCAGTTAAAAATTCATCAAGATTTTTAACGCTTTGATAATGGCTTGGATGTTTACAACACTCATTTACAACATAACCCGTTACTTTTATAGAATCTGATTCAAAATATTTAGTAATGCCGAATTTATCCTTTTCCCATGGAGGAACTCCATAATTTCCTATGAGAGGGTGAGTCATAACGACAATTTGACCCCAATACGATGGATCTGTTAGAGTCTCAAGGTAACCCGCACCAGTCATAGTATTAAAAACAAGTTCTCCTGAAACAATTTTCGTCGCCCCAATACCAATCCCTTGAAAATATCGACCATCTTTAAGCATTAAAATAGCGGGTCTTTCTTTTTTATAAAGCATTGACTCATTTGTAAGGTTCTTCTTATATATCCTTAAAATAAAGATAGCTAATCCTATTTTTTAATATTATTTATTAACTAGTTAAATATTAATAATTAGCACTAAAACTACTTTAAGAATTAGGAAATTTGGGTACTCGTTTATCATGTTCAGCATATGATTTAAAAAATTGATACTTAGTAGTTGCTATTGATTGAACAATTGATTCTAAATTTATAGTATCAAAAGTACTAAACCAAGAATAATTTTGGATTTTCAGATTTTCTAAATCTTCTGATTTTTGTAGAATTATTACGTTGGTATCTAATACTAATGAAGGATCTAATAAATTTTCCTCTCCATCATCTAATTTTTTCAAATTTTGGAGCATACACTCAAGTAAATCGTCATAGAAAAGAAGCGGAATATATTTTATTACGCTTGGTCTCAATTCATCTAAAATTGAGTTATGATTATTTATATCGGTGTTAAAACCTCTCTCAGAAAGGTCAAAAACATCGATATCTACAAGTTCTGGATGATATTGAACTTCTTCTACTTTTTTAAATTTTTTATAATATTTTGCTACTTTTTCTTTATACATACTAACTTTAATTTCATGATTTGGTTTTTCTATCAATATTGAATTTTCTTTTATTCTCTTATTACACGAATCTGATACTATTTGACAATATTTTATTGCTTCACTAACTAAATCTTCTTCATTAAGTTTAGCTTTCACCATGGTATGAATATAAGCTTTTATGAATGCTGAAAAATCCTCTTCAAGACGTAAGAGTTTTGAATAAAGAAACTTTGTTGAATCCCACCATTTTTTTACTTTTTCTATGTTCAATGAAGGAAAAAGCTTTTCAAAAGCGCGAACTTCAGTAAAATATAGCAATTTTTCTATCCCGAATTGAAGAAAAGCGGCAGGATTGATTATTGCATTAATATCATCCATAACTAACAAAGATATTGGTTCTCTTGGACGAATTAAAACTGATTGTTCACCATTAAATACACGATCCACCCTCATAGGTAATGGCATAATAGGATTCGTTTGTATTGAATCTAATAGAGTTCTTATTTGTGGTGATTTGAACATTGAAAGATCTGGAGGGAAGATTTCTATATAAAAGAAAAAGGGAGCAGCGTCGGATTTAAAAATTTTGAATTTATTAATGGGTTTAATCTTTATCACCAATGAGATTATATTTTTTTTTTTAACTATACGATTATACTACTTATTTATAATATTTGAAAAGTCTTAAATTATTGGTCAAAGAAAAACATTTTTCATTAGAACTTTAAGATAGATACCGAACTAGAAATTATGGGAACAAATATACTGTTAAAAATCTAGCTCTTAAGACTTTAAGAAACTTAAATGAAAGAAATAATAATTATGTGAAATTTGTTGAAAAAAATATAAAATAGAAAAGAAAAAAAACTTGACTTTGGTCTACTTAATGTAGCTATGAGCATTTTTTAAGCGTTTTTCCGCTTCTTGGACAATATCTTCTATAATTTCTTTTACAGATTCTAAACTTTTAATAACACCTATGCTCTGCCCTAATAAAACCGCTCCTGAATTAATATCTCCTAAGTATGCGGCTTCATAGGCTCTTCCTTCTTCTATTATATCTTCCTGAGACATAGCTGCTTCTTCAGCCATCTTTGCGTCTTTATCTGATACAAGCCCATGATGCAAAGAATATTCATTTTTCCAGAGCCTTATTGGTCCTAGTGCGCCAGTTACTAATACTGTATCTTGAGCTTTTGCAGAAGGAACTACCCCTTTATACGTTTCACTAAATTCACTTTCTTTAGATGCAATAAATCTAGAACCCATTGCAATAGCTCCTGCACCTATAGCTAAAGCAGCTGCAAGTCCTTCACCCGTAGCAAAACCTCCACATGCTATTACGGGAAAATCTGGATATTTTTCCATAACTTGTTGAAGTAGAACTAAAGTGCTAATTTTCTCATAAGATTGATGTCCTCCACCTTCTCCACCAGTTACTACCAATCCATCAACCTTAGATGCAACACATTTATCTGCAAGCCATAATGCGGGGGCTACATGAAAGTGTTTAATATTTGAACCACTTTCCTTTAATTTTTGAAAAGATTTTGATTGTTCTAATGTTCTTGAAGAACCAGCACTCGTGATCGCATAAAGACACTGCTCTTTCAATCTTTGATTTTCCATTATAAACTTTGGAATATCTTTGACAAACTGTAGTGCATGAGTTTCTCTTCGAGATGTTCTTATATTAAAACCAAAAGGTTTATCCGTATGCTCTACAACTTTAAGCATATTTTCCTTCATAATATTTACTGGATTCTTTCCGCTCATATAATCGCTCAATAGGGCACTATGACTTAGCACACCTAGTCCTCCAGCTTCTGAAACAGCAATTGTCAATTCAGTTGTATAGAATGGACCCATAGGAGCTGCAACAATGGGATGCTTAATTCCTAACATTTTAGTTAAATTTGTCTCTAAAACCATACTATACTCTCTCCTTATCCATTAATTTTTTTTAAGTAGCGTAATAATCTATTTAATTAAGAATTATTTATTAAATATACATATTTCATTTATTATTTTGTTTTCAATTAATTCTCGAGTATTATTCAAAAATGAAAGAAATTAGTAATATTGATTATTATAATAAGGTTTTGGGTTCATGGATAGGTCGGTTGCCGGGGATTACGTAGGTGTCCCTGTTGAATTGAAATCTTATGAGGACATTAAAAATAAATATGGTATTACCACTAATTATCCCGAACCAATAGATCTTAATCATGTTAATGATAATGAAATGTATGAGATTATTGCTTTACTAGCATTAGAAAAATATGGTATTGATATAAAAGCTGAACAAGTCGCTCTCGAATGGGTAAATCTCCTTAATAGAGAAGATTATGTATTTACAGCAGAAAAGATAGCTCTAAATAATCTTAAAGCGGGTATTAAACCTCCTCAATCTGGAACCCTAAACAATTTCTATTTTGATTTTATAGGTGCTCAAATGAGAGCTAATATTTGGGGATTGTTAACACCGGGGTGCCCAAATCTTGCTAAGTATTATGCAGAAATCGATGGTTCAATTTCTCATACGGGAATTGGCATTGAGGGTGAGGTGTTTATAGCAGTTTTAATATCTCAAGCAAGTTTGAATAACCTTTTTTTATATTATCATTTTTATTTTTAAAAAAAAGAGAAATATATTAAAATTAAAGTGTTATAAATATACATAAACTATTTAACTAAGAAATTTATAAAAAAACTTTTTAAAAAAATTGATGAGAAATGGTTAGAACAAAAGAACAGTACATTAAAGATTTAGGTCGGATGAAACCAAATCTGTATTACGATGGAAAAGAATTCGATAGGTTAGATGATCTTCATACGGATTGTTTTAATACGATAGGAACTACTTTCGATGCTTTCAATGATCCTGAATACAAAGATTTAATACAAGTAAAATCTCATCTTACAGGTGAGATCATTAATCGATTTACGCATATTAATCATAGTACCGATGATCTTCATAAAAAGCAAGACATGGTACGGAAATTATGCCAAAAAGTTGGTGGATGCATTCAACGTTGCATGGGTTGCGATGCAGCAAATGCGATATACAATGTTTCATATGAGGCTGATAAACTAAATAATGGAGAGTCTCATTACCATGAAAATTTTAAAAAATGGCTTTTAAGATTTCAACAAGAAGATTTAGTAGCAGCTGGCGCTCAAACTGATGTAAAAGGCGATCGAATCAAACGTCCTGCTGATCAAGCGGATCCTGATATGTATGTCCATGTTGTTGAAAAAAAGAAGGATGGAATTATAGTTAGAGGCTGTAAGCTTAATATCTCGGAAGCATCAGTTTCAGACGAACTTCTAGTTATGCCTACGAGGGCATTACGGCCAGAAGATAAAGATTATGCTGTTTCATTTGCTGTACCTGCAGATTATGAAGGAGTAACCCACGTGGTGACAGTTCACAATCTCCGAAAAAGAGAACATTTTCCACGTGGTTTTACACCAGGAGGCACGGATTCATATATAATTTTTGACGATGTATTCGTTCCTTGGGAAAGAGTATTTTTGTGTGGTGAACACCAGCATGGTGGTGCCCTTGCTCTACTTTTTGGTCTCTTTCACCGCCATAGTTACTCGGGGTGTAAACCAGCAATTGGAGATTTAACAGTTGGGACTGCTGCGTTAGCAGCTGAGTATAATAACTTCGCAAGGGCTTCCCATTTTAGGCATAAATTAGCAGAATTAATCCTTATAACTGAACTTGGATATGCTGCTGGGTACACTGCTTCAGATTTAGGGAAATCAGAAGTCTATATGCCTGGGGTAGGATTTATTCCTTATGGCCCAGGTAGCTATATTCCAGATTCAATTTATTGCAATGTTGGCAGATGTATATCAGGAGAAAGTGTATTTCGCGAAGCTGAGATAATTGTTGATCTTTGTGGAGGCATTCCAGCGACTTTTCCCCATGAAAAAGATTTTATGAACTCAAAACTCAGGGATCAATTATATAAATATATTACTAGAAATCCAAAGATCGCGCCTGAAAATGCCGCACAATTCTGGCGGTATGTAGGTGATAGTTTGTGTTCTGCAAGTAGTGGAATTTCTCTTTTTGGAAATTATCATGGAGGAGGAAGCCCTGTTATGGAGGAGATAGCTATTACCACCCAATATGATATTGAATCCAGAAAAACGATGGTTAAAAAAATAGCTGGAATTGATGATGAGTTAAATAATAAATAAGAGTAGAGTGAAATTCAATGAGAAAAATACCACAAAAATGATTACTCCTGATTTAGATAAATCGGTTTCTGAAAAGTAATTTAAGACTAAAATTTTTTATTTTCTTTTTTATAGTAAAATGATTAACCGAGACTTCATAAGCCTTTATGAATTAAATAAAAAAAAATTTGAAGAATTAAAACAAACTCACGTATAATTTTACTATCGATAACGAGTCTTATCAACCGTCTACTGGCACCCTGCCTAACGGGGAAATTCAAATATTGTTTTTCAATCCTAATTACTCGCTCTTTTATCTGATCCTTATTTGCTAACATTGTCTTCCTTTCAATTATTGTTTAGAGTTTTGTAAGATTTCATAAAACTTTCAACTTCTAAACGACTAGGGATATTCATAGCACCTTTTCGTGTTATTTTTAGAGCTGAAACCGCGTTTGCAAAATAAGGAATTTTCTCTAAAGGTATGTTTGTTAGCAATCCCGTAATTAAGCCCGCAGCATATGCATCACCTGCTCCAGTTGTGTCCACTACATCAACTTTATAGGAAGAAGCTGAGAATTTTCCATCTTTGGTTAATAGAGTTGATCCTTCCGCCCCATGAGTAATACCAATAATGGAAGGCCCTAATTCCAATACCGCTTCAATTGCCTTTTCTCCTTTTTCTCCTGTAATAAATTCTGCTTCAGAAAGAGAGGGTAAAAAAATATCCGTGTCTTTTAAAACCCTAAAAATATGTTCTCTTGGATCCTTAAAATGCCATAAATTATCGCGAAGATTTGGATCACATGCTACTTGTAAACCATGTTTCTTGGCATATTCAATTGCCTTAAAAATGGCACTACGAGCAGGCTCATCAGCCATTGATACTGTTCCACACATTAGTAATTTAGCGGATTTAATGTAATCCTCATCAATTTCTTCCTCCTTTAACATGATATCTGCACAAGGAGATCGATAAAATGAAAAACTCGGAGTCATTTTTTCATCTAATCCTACAAACGCTAATGCAGTTTTATACTCATCTGACAATTTTATTTGGCTTATATCAACTTGAGCTTTTTTGAGCTTGTTAATTAAAAAATGACCAAAGAAATCATTACCAACCTTTGTTATCATGCCTGATGAAATGCCTAATCGTTGGACTCCAACTGCAAAATTAGCAGGAGCACCTCCAGCAAACCGATTAAAAGTAATTTGTTCCTCTAAAGGTGTTCCTGGCTTATCCGCAATCATATCTATGAGTAATTCTCCAATTGCTATAACATCAACCATATATAATCCAGGCCATCATTAGTTCAATTCTAAAAAACATTAAAAAAATGATTTGATATAAATATTCTCGTATGTTTATTATTAATCTTATTTTTTCAAAAAAACTTTGACAAAATGTCCTCAAAAGCGTATAATTTAATGGTAAGAATTCGATGTTTACGTAGTCTATTTATATATACATAGTCTATTTATCTAGATTTATATATGATGAATACCAATTTTCATTAAACATCTAATTACGATAAGTGTTTTATTTTAAAGATTTACTGAGATTTTATAAGCATTTCTGAATAAAATGATAAAAAAAATGAATCTATTTGAATTTTAATTTTTCTTTTTTGGTTTAAAAATAATAGCCGGTTTAGTACGATCTGAGTATTTAAAATTATCCGCTTCCCGAATATTTCCATATTTTTCTTTGAGTTCTTCTAAATTACCCACATAGAGAGCTCTTGGTCGGCAGGTTTGAACACAAACGGGTATTTTATTCTCTAGGGTCCTATCTAAACAAAAAGTGCATTTTCGCATCTTAGCACCTTTTTCGGGTCCAAATTGGGGTGCACCATAAGGGCATGCTTTTAAGCATTTAGAATCACATTCCTCGTTGCCTAGACATTTATTACTATCTACAATGACTATTCCATCTTCTTCTCTTTTTGTTATGGCATTGACAGGGCAAACGGGGATACAAACGGGGTCTTCACAATGATAACACGATCTTACTAAATAACTTACAAAAACGTTTGGAGTCTTTCCTTCTTCATTATAAAGTATTTTCATCCAAAATTCTGGTCCTGCTGGAATATCATTCCAATCTTTGCAGGCTACCATGCATGCAGCACATCCAGTACATCGAGTTTGATCAAAATAGAAACCAATCTGCATTTTATTTCACCTTCCGTTTTTCTTTACTTACTTGAACAAGACATGTCTTTAAGCAAGAAGCCCCATCAGGAGCGTGAGCATTTTTAGTCAAAGTATTCGGATTTCCACCTCTATCAATACCTTCCTCATCAGGTGTATACCATGCTCCTTCATGTATGATAATTACTCCTGGGATAATTCGCTCTGTAACCCATGCTTCAATTGATAAAATCCCTCGATCATTATAAACATATATTAAATCTCCTGTTTTAATACCTCTGGGCTCAGCATCAGCGGAATTAATCCAACACCTATGAGGATCAACTTCTTTAAGCCATTCAACGTGATATAAATCGGAATGAACTTTATTCTTAGGGTGCGGAGAAAGCATTTGTAATGGATATTTTTCAATCAATGGATCAAATCTATCCTCCCAAGTGCTTAGATACTTAGGAATTGGGGGTAAATTAGGATCGTCAATATCAGCCACTCGTTGGGAAAAGATCTCAATCTTTCCCGAGGGTGTTTTAAAAGGATTGTTTTCAAGGTCTTCAATTTGTTTTTTAAACGCTACATAAGGTTCATCTAATTTCACTCTCCATATTCCATCTTCTTTATATTTTTCATAATCGGTAATCTGGTTTTTAATATCTGTTGTACCCCTCCAAAACCTCTTTAATTGTTTTTCCTCATCGTAATGTTTAAAATCTTCAATACCTAATCTTTCTGCGAGTTCCTCAGCAATGGTTATATCATGCTTACACTCTCCTATTGGTTCAATGGCTTTATTCATGTATCCAAAATATGGCCCAGATGGCCATGGACGAGTAAAATCCGATCTTTCTGCTATGCTAGTGGTTGGTAATATTATATCCGCATATCTAGCTGTTGGTGTCATGAATAGTTCAACACTAACCATATATTCAAGTTTTTTTAATGCTTCTGCATTACGATTAGAATTACCCAACTGATTTAAAAAATCATTGCCACAAAACCATCCAAACTTGATGTCGTATGGATAACCCCCTTTCTTCCCTTCTAAAATTTGATCAAACATCTTATTAGTATGAACTCTTGTGCGTAAGCGATGATTTAAGTTCACAGATCCTCTCACTGATATTCTTTTAGGATGATTTTCTTCCACTGGATTCCGACTTGGAGGTAGAATCATCGGTCCAAAAAACATATGAGCAATTGGAATACCCATTAATCCTCCGCAAGCCGCACCCCCTTTTCGTCCAACATTACCAGTCATTGCTGTTAATGTCATAGCAGCTCTATTATACTGCCCCCCCATTGCACTACGTGCCGGTCCTTGACAGTCCATTAACGCAGTGGGGTTAGTGGTGGCATATTCAAGAGCTAGTTCTTTGATCGTTTCTGCGGGCACCTTACAGATCTTTTCTGCCCATTCGGGTGTTTTCTCAACCCCATCCTCTTGTCCCATTACATATTCCTTGAATTTATCAAATCCAACAGTATATTTATCCAAGAATGCTTGATCATAGAGATTTTCTTTTATCATTACATTAGCCATGGCAACCATCATTGCCACATCGGTCCCAGGTATAATAGGTATCCATTTATCTGCTACAACAACATCTGTATCTGTGTATCTAGGATTAATACTTATAACTTTAGCACCTTTCTCGTGAGCTTTAACAAGGTTGTACAGAGCATCTGTTCCTGAGTTCATTCTCGCTGGATCCCAACCCCATAATATGATTAATTTTGAATTTAGCATGTCTTCCCGGCTATGACCTACAAATGGAGAGCCATATTGAACCTGGGTAGCCCAAACAGCGCCTTCAGAGGAAACATTTCCATGATGTGTGGAGAAACCACCAAAATGTGTAAATAATCTCATCATAGCGAGTATAGGATGATGATAAGCACCAATATATCCACCACTCTGTGGAAGGAATATAGCTTCATTTCTGTATTTTTCTTTCGTATATTTGAGTTTTTCAGCTATCTCATCCAAAGCTTCATCCCATGAAATGCGTTCAAACTTACCCTCTCCTTTTGGTCCTACTCGTTTCAATGGATATTTTAACCTCTCTGGATGATAAATCTGTTTTCGAAGAGCACGACATTTTACACAGGTTCTAAGTTGATTTTCCTCATCAACTAGATCATCGCCCTCAACACGTATAATTTTACCATTTTTTACATGAAATTTAAGGGGACATCGTCCGCCACAATCGAATGCTGATGTTGTCCTTACAAACTTAACTTCATCAACTTCACGTTTATCGTCTTGAGTTTCCATAATATCGTCTCTTTTTAATTACTTATATCTTTATTTTTATATCTTAGTATACTCTAATTATTATAATTTCGAGAAATCCGGCTTTCTACCTTCAAAAAAGCTGCAAATGCTTCTTGTGCCTCAGAAGATACTTGTCTCCTTACAAATTCTGCACCTTCCTCAGGCATTAGTTTCTCTAAAATTCCTTTATGATATTTTTTCATTAATTCTTTTGTTGATCTCAAAGCTATTGGTGGTCGTTCTGCCAGTTGTTCTGCAATCGTTATAGCTTTATCAATCAACTCATTTTTTGGGAATACTTTATTTACCATTCCCATTTCATGTGCTTCTTCTGCTGTAAAGAAATCGCCGAAAAATAATAGCTCAGCAGCACGAAACTTTCCAACTAATTCTGGGAGATTAAATGTCGATCCGAATTCAGGTACTAATCCTAAATTTGTAAATGGAAATTGAAATTTCGCATCTTCAGCTGCATAAAGTAAATCACACTGTAACAACAATGTAGTTCCAATTCCAATAGCATAGCCATGTACGGCTGCAATTATTGGTTTTTTGGATTTCATTAAACATGACATAAAATATACTGAAGATTGTTCTTCAGTACTAGAGAAATAATCTATATCATGAAAGTCTTTTAAATCATTCCCAGCACAAAATGAGTCTCCATTACCGTATATTAGTATTACCCTTATGTTTTTGTTGTTCTCTGCTTCTACAAATGCATCAGCCATACTACTATACATAGCTTTTATTAACGTATTTTTTTCTCTGGTCTGTTTAATATTATATGATATACTCTATTTTCAATCTTAGTTGAAATTTGCTCTGTCATAATTACGTTTCCATTATATATTTATTTTTTTACTTAGAAATTATAATTGGCATAGAAATAAGCCATACTTATTCTATTACTGCATAACTATTACTAATGACAATGTTTTGTCCGGTACGAGCTTGAATAATATATTTATCTTTCTCTTTCCAACCTTCTGTTGTAAGTGTATCGCCTGGGTAAACTGGTGAGGAAAATCTTGCACTAAACTCTTTAAATCGTGAGATTTCACCATCACATACTCCATACAATATTGCACGAGCTGTGAATCCATATGTACATAACCCGTGGAGGATTGGCGCTCTAAACCTACCACTTCGACTAGCAAATTCAGGATCTATATGTAAAGGATTAAAATCACCACTAAGTCTATAGATAGCGGCTTGATTTTCTGATATTTTATATGAAATACTGAAATCGGGGTCAACTCCCTCTGGTGGATTTATAGGTGCAGATTTTGGCCCTGGATCCCCACCAAATCCTCCCGCATCTAGATAGACATGTACCCATTTTGCATCAAATATATGCTCACCCTTTTCTGTATAGCCCTGTCTTAGTGAATGAATTACAGCACTCTTTCCCTTATCAAAGATATGAGTTATTGTTCCTTTTCTTCTAATTTTTCCCTGTGATGGAAATGGGCTGTAAAGTTTTATGTACTGCTCCCCATGAATATATCGAGAAAAATCGATTCTCCCAAGCTTTTCTAATGGAGCAGCTCCATCTCCTGCAATAACCGCATAGCTTGGGAATACTTTCACACCTCCAGGATTCCGTTCATATAGAAATGGTAATTCTTCTGGTTGTGCTCCTATCCCTAGAGCATAAAGTACTACATCTTTCCAATTATATTCAAAAACACTTTCTTTAGTTTGACCTATAGCATCCAAATTTATTTTTGGCATTTTCATCCCTCCTAACATTTTTAAAATAATAAAAAAATATTAAATATCATTGATTGAATATTTCTTTGGGGGTGATGGCACCTTCTCTTTTATCAGGTAAATCCTTCATTAATTCTGATTCGACCCTTTCGGCTAGTTGTTCAGGAGTGAATGGTTTCCAGTTATTAGATATTTTATTAACGGCGCGCCATCCACTATAAACCCAAACTTTATCACCGATTGCTCTAAATATCTCCCCATTTATTTTACTAGCTGCATCAGAAGCAAGGTATACCACCAATGGAGCAAAATGTGAAGGATTAAATATGTCAAATCCATCATCAGTTTTCGTATTCATCCATTCAACCATTTTTGGTGTTAAATCAGTTGTCATTCGAGTTCTAGCACTAGGAACAACACAATTAACAGTTGCGTATTTGGCTAATTCTCGAGATACAATTAAAGTGAAAGTTGCAATACCTGATTTAGCAGCACCATAATTAGATTGACCTACATTTCCGTATAAGCCAGAATCGGAAGCAGTATTAATGATTCTTCCAAAATTTTTTAAGCTAGGATCTTCCTTTCCCTTTTCTCTAAAATATTCAGCAGCGTGTCTGGTTAAATTAAAAGTACCCTTTAAATGCACAGCAATAACTGTATCAAATTCCGCTTCTGTCATATTGAAAATCATCCTATCCCGTAATACACCCGCATTATTTACAACAATATGTAATTTCCCAAATTCCGAAATTGCTTGATCTAACATGCCCTTTGCCTTATTGAAATCAACAACTGAATCATAATTTGCCACGGCTTTAATTCCTAGTTTTTTACACTCCTCAACTACCCCTTCTGCAATTCTTGTTTCTTGCTCTAAATCACTCGAACCCCCACCAATATCATTAATAACTAAATTACAACCAGCTTTAGCCATAGCTAAGGCTTCTTCACGCCCTACACCACGACCTGCTCCAGTAATTATAGCAACCTTTCCATCTAACATTCCCATATTTTTCACTTAAGATTATTAATTTTTTTAATTCAGATAGATTAATGTGTTATGTATATTTAAATAATGTTTTTTAATTTTTCTTTATGATTTTTAATCCTTAAAGGACGTACATTGAGTTCCGCTTCCGGAAAATGCGGGTTCAAAACATCCCATACATGATATACATCTTGCGGGGTTTTGGTTTCCCATTTTTGTTTCCAAATTCCAACGATCGATAAGAGCTGGTTCACATATGAATGGGCGACAAAGCTCGATCGCATCAAACCTTGCTTTTTTGCTTCCATTACCCGAAAGTAACCTCACTATTGTTTTAGGTGTCCGAATTCCCCCAACTAATGCAAATAAAATATCAGTATCCCCCGTAATCTCTTTAATTTTCATAGCTTTTTCTAAAAAGTATGCTTCACCTACTTCTTTAGGATTCTGAGTTGATCTTGAACCACTTATAATCACGAGATGTGCTCCAGCGTGAGCAATTTTCTTTACTAGTTCTCCAACCTCTTCTGGTTTCGTCCCAGATGAGCTTGAATTTACTTTTACAAAAATCGGTACATCTACAACTTTTTTTATCGCCAATATCACCTCAATCAGAGCTTTAGAGCGCCCTTCTAAAGATGTGCTATTGTATGGATCATCCTTAGGTCGTTTATTTGTATTAGGGTCAAAAAATTGCCAAAGTTGGTACCCATGAGCGCCATGAACATTGATCACATCAAATCCAGCATCTACTGCGCGTTTCGCTGCTTCAACGTAGTCTTGTGTTACACTTTCGATCTGTTCTATGGTCATAGCTTTAACTTTTTTTATCCCCCCTGTAGGGATTCGAAATTCTCCATCACTAGGTCCAAAGGATACATCTCCATGACAAAATCTCGGATTAGCTGCCCCGCCACAATGAACCAATTGAGCTCCAGCCAAACTTCCTGTTGAATGTATTGCATCAGCTAGGCGTTTTAAACCTGGGAGATCTTCTGGTTTCGAGTTTGAAAGTTGGCCGATAAGAGATTTCCCTTCGGGAGAGACATATTGAAAACCGGTAAATACTAAACCCGCTTTAATTTTACTATAAGTATCTATTACAGTATCATTTACTGTCCCATCAGGATTTGCCATACCCATCCAAGTAGCAGCTCGCCAAATTCTGTTTGGTATATTCACTTGATTTGGTAATTCAAGCTGCTGAAGAACTACTTTTTCCCAAACTTCTTTATTTACCATCTTATCACTAAAAAATTAAGTATTTTAAAATAAAATTTCATTTATTAATAAATAAAATTGTGAAATCTATATAGATGTCATTAAATTGGCAGAAAAAACTACAAATGTGTCATAACTATTCAATTTTATATACAAAAAAGTATAGATATTTCATAATCACTTTAATTTACAAAATAGAGGAGTGAAATTATGGTAGAAAATAAAAGTACAATTTTCTTAAGAAATCCAAGTGTTTTATTTTAAATTATTTAAGATAAAGAGGATGTTATTATATCCAAAAGAATAATCAAAAAAAATCCATTCTTCTTTTTTATTTTTTATCTAAATTTGAGTTTTTTAAAATTAATTCTAATTTTTCTACAACATAATTACGAAATTCTGTACTGCCAAAATCAGTTTGCTTAAATGTTAAGATTTCACTGACATAATCTCCTTCAAAATCAGGGTTTTGCTCAAGCAACCTCATATTTCGTTCTACTATAGCTGCACCTAATATTAAACTATAAGTAAAGAAAGTTATCAATCCCGGATTAGATTGCTTAATTTCTTTTGCTTCAATTGCATTTTGTACAACTCTAGCTGTCCCTCTTAAATAATTAAATTCCTGATATTCTTTTTCGAAAGGTCCTATCTTGTCAGAAGGGGGAGATTCTGTGAGATGCATCATGCTAAAAGCACCAAAATCCTTACCAGCAAACTCTAAAAAGTTACTAAAGATTTTCATTAAAAGATCAGTTGTAGGTCCATCGTGAACTTTCATAATTTCAATATTTTCATCCCTATATTGTTTAAAAAATTTATTTCGAATAGCTATCCACAGTTCTCTTTTACTCTCAACATAATTGTACAGATTATTCTGATTCATTCCAAGAATTTTAGCTAACCCCCGCAAGCTAAACCCATCTCTTCCTTTTTCCAAGAATAAATTTTTTCCTGCTTCTAAAATTTGTTCAAATTGAGCTGCTTTTTTTTCAGGAGAGCGACTTCGAGTTTGTTTTTTACTTGATTTCTCGCTCATAAATTTCTCCATTAGTTTTTATATAGAGTCTGATATAATTATATTAATTTCAAGCTTAATATCAATTTTGCCTAATCATATTAATTATCAATAACTTAAATATAATATGTATATTTGAAAAAATCGTATGATTAATAAAATAAAAAATTAAAAAAAAAGTGTTATTTTAAGTTGGGCGAGGAGGTAATATTCTCACTATTCTCTTATCTTCAACTAGGGATATGGCATTTTCTGGACAAAAATATGCACATACTCCACATCCTATACAATATTCTCCAATTCTTTCAGCCTTCCCCTCTTCATTCAACTGCATAGAACTAGTAGAACATTTTTCAACACAAGTTCCACATCCTACACAAAGATCTTGATTAACCTGAGCGAAATAATTAGTTGCATTAACGGTAGGATTTCCAAAATTTCCGCAACAACAGGTACAACAATTGCAAATACTGGTCTCATCTCTTTTTATGTCAAAATGGGGATGAAATGCTTTATGGACCAATCCATCGTGCTCAGATTGTTTTAGAATCTTCAAGGCCTCATCTTTTGATATTAGTCTACTAAATCCCTGTTCAGATGTATATCGTGCAGATTTACCAAAAGTAAAACAGTTTTCCCTTATATCAGTTTGTTTACAAGATTTTCCTAATAGATCTTTATGGTGACGACAAAAACAGTGCCCAACTGCAATCTCATCAAACTTCTCTACTAATTCTTCTACTCTTTGAGTAGGTAGTATCTTCTGTTCAGGCACTTCTAATTCTTTATTAATAGTGATATTAATTTCCTTTCCAGTTTCTTTATTTTCAGTAAAAGGAATTGTTCTATCTATTGGTTGCATCCTTTCTAAGTAGCTGTCAAGGATATCATAATTCGAGACCCACAGTTCTCTTGATTCTTTGAATAACTTTGCAAATAGGTCAGCTATTTCTTTCTCTTCATTAGTATATTCGAGCTTTTTCATAAATGTATATTCAAAAACACCCACATTTATAAATGGCATTAATCTAAAGACCAATACTCCTTGTCGGTTTGGTTGATTAAAAATAAGTCCCTTCTTCGCTAATTTTTTAACTTTTTTTAAAATTTCTTCCTCAGTTAAATTGCTACTTAACTTTAGTTGTTCCATTGTTTGAGACTTTTGTTTTTTGAAAACCAGAATGAAATCTAAATCTTCTTCAGATGTGATATGCTTAACAATCGAAATTAGTATATCATTAACCGCAAATGGAGTACCCCCAGCACTATTTATTGCTTGAGTTACTTTTTTATATTTGTTATATAGGTTTTTATCTAGTGTTTCTTTCAATTTTTATCATTCTCTATATAATTTAATTTACTTTATTTGTTATTTTAATAAAGAATAATTATTTCGAATTGCATTTTCTGCTTCCTTCATTATTCTTTCAATAATATCATTGACATCGTCAATACTATCAATAATACCAATTGATTGACCTAGTAATACGGCGCCAGTTTCAATATCTCCGTTATAAACCCTATCATAAGCCCCTAAATCATGGGCTCTTTGTTCAGGGCTTATAGATTGTTCATAAGCTATCATCTCCTCTTTAGAACCGGGTGCAGGATGTCGTAGAGCATATTCATTTTTGTACAAACGAATAGGACCAAATGCTCCAGTGTAAAGCCCAGTATTTTGCGGTATCCCTGGTGGAACTAATGCTTTATATTTTTCATGAAATTCACTTTGTCTTGAAGCAATAAATCGAGAACCCATAGCTATAGCTCCTGCGCCTAAGGAAAGTGCTGCACTCAGTCCCTCTCCTGTAGCAAATCCTCCACATGCTATTTTGGGTAAATTAGGAAAAACTTTATTAACCTGTTGTAGCAATACGAGTGTTGAAACTCTTTCATAAGATTGATGACCACCTCCTTCAGTGCCAGTAACCACTATCCCATCTACACCAGCATCCACGCATTTCTGTGCTAACCATACGGCAGGTGCTACATGAAAATGCTTAACTTCCGAATTTTCCCTTAATTCTTGGAAATATTTAGAGCCTGGGAGAAATTTTGAAGAACCTGCTGAAGTAAGCCAATATTTACATTGATCCCTCATTTTAGGATTCTTCAGAACAATTTGTGGCAATTTTCTTACCATTTCTCGAACTCCAACATTATTGCGAGAAGTAAGAATGTTAAGCCCAAATGGTTTATCTGTGTGTTCAATCATATATTCTATACTTGCAACATGTTCCTTAACAGGATCAGTCCCCACAATATTAACATTTGATAATACTCCCAATCCACCAGCTTCACATACTGCTAATGCTAAATCACGCGTGAAAAATGGTCCCATTGGGGCGCTAAATATTGGGTATTTTATCCCAAACATTTTAGTAATACTCGTTTCAATCATTTCATAATTACCTGTTTATCAATCTTAATTCTTATCTATTATAAATCTTCGAAACTATAAATATAATACGTATATTAAGTTTATATATAAAAAAAAAAAAAGAAATAAAAAAGAAAAAATGAAATATCGAAAAATGGGATCATTAGATTGGGACGTATCAGTATTAGGCTTTGGATGTATGAGACTTCCTACTAAGAAAGAAAATGGAAATGAAGTGATTGATGAAGAAGTAGCTATAAAAATGATTAGATATGCTATTGATAATGGTGTAAATTATTTTGATACAGCTTTTCCGTATCATAATGAAACTAGTGAAATCATAGTTGGTAAAGCATTAAAGGACGGGTACCGTGAAAAAATTAAGTTGGTCACCAAACTTCCAATTTGGAGAGTAACTAAAAGGGAAGATTTTGATAATTACCTTAACACTCAATTGGAGAAATTACAGACTAATTATCTAGACATCTATTTATTCCACGGCCTAAGCAAACGAACTTTTGAATTAGTTAAAAAATATGAATTTATAGAGAAAATGGAAGAGGCGAAGACTGCAGGAAAAATTAGACATATAGGATTTTCCTTCCATGACTCTTATGATGTATTTAAAGAAATCATTGATTTTTATAATTGGGATATGACTCAAATTCAATGGAATTTTGTTGATCATAATACACAAGCAACAACAAAAGGTTTAGAATATGCAGCAAGTAAGGGTATAGCAATCGTAGTAATGGAACCTATTAAAGGAGGATTTCTAACAAAAACAACAAAAGAAATTGAAAATATTATAGAGAATGCACCTATTAAAAGGTCAGCAGCAAGTTGGGCACTACAATACGTATGGAACCATCCCGGAGTCTCAGTTGCTCTATCTGGAATGAGTACATTAGATCACGTAATAGAAAATATAGAAAGTGCAAATAAATCAGGAATTAATTCTCTTAGTCCAGAAGAATTAAATATTATCTCTGATATGGCAATCCGATTCAAAACTAAGTCCTTAATACCTTGTACCCTTTGCTACTATTGTCAACCTTGTCCATCAGGTGTAAATATACCAAAAAATTTTGGAATGTTAAATGAACTCCTTTGGGTAGAAAATCGTGAAGAGTTTATTAAATATTATGATTATTTTGCAAAAACTAAGGAAGAACTAAATGAAAGCAGAAATAATGGAAATGCTGCTCTATGTGTTCAATGTGGTGAGTGTCTTGAGAAATGTCCTCAGGAGATTAATATTCCTTATGAATTAGAAAAAGTACATTTAGTTTTAGGAGAAGGTCAAGAATTCTCGAAGGTTTTTAAACTTTTCATAAGAGGTCCTAAAATTGTAGAAAAAGAAGCTTTTCAGATAGTGGGAATCGAAGACGTTGGTAAAAGAGAAAAACGGAACGTGCCTCAAATGTGGGCAAAATTCTATGAGATTATTTATAAAGTGCAAAATAGAGATGGTTCTCATGGATTAGGGATAAGTTTAAGTTCTAAGGAACTGCTTAAAAAGGGCGAAGATCGTTATATTGTAGCACAAGAAATACTTAAAGTCGAAATTATACCCGAAGAACTCATCATAGAAAAATTTCCTGCTCAAAAATATGCTGTATTCACTCATCTGGGGAAACTAGACAATTTAGGAGAAACTTTTGATTTTATCTATGGAGAATGGCTTCCTAACAATTCTAGATATGAACGTGTACCGTTTGCTCCCGAATTTGAATGGTATGATCAGAGATTTCAGAAAGATTCTGATACTTCTGAACTTGATCTATATATACCGATTCGAGAAAAATAAAAAAAAATTATAATTTTCTATACTACTCTCCTTTCCAAATTGGTTTTCTTTTCTCAGAGAAGGCTTTTGGACCTTCAATAAAATCGTGAGATCGCATAAATTTCGCATAAAGAGGAAAAATTGTGTTAATAGCTTTTCTCAATGTTGTTTCAAGACCATCATTTGCCATTTGTTTGATCGCTCGAATAGCTAATGGTGAACCTTCCATAATAACGTTAGCTATTTTCTCAGCTTCAGTCATCAATTGGTCTAATGGCACCACTTTATTTACAAAACCAAGTTCAACTCCTTCTTTAGCAGAAATCCGCTTATGCGTAAAGAGAATTTCCATTGCTAAATGATATGGGAGATATCTTACTAAACGATGTACGCCTCCTTCAGTAGGAACGCGACCTACTAATGGTTCAGGCAAGGAGAAAAACGCATGTTCAGCGGCAATAATTAGATCACAGCCTAATGCAAGTTCAAATCCACCACCAAAAGCAAAACCATTTACAGCAGCGATGACTGGTTTAGTAATATTTGGGTTGAATGTTAGACCTCCCGTAATAGCTTTATATTTAAGCTTACTAAAAGCTTCTTCTTGTTCTTTAATAGTACTAGTGGCACCCCATTTTAGATCAAATCCTGCAGAAAATGCTTTATCACCTACTCCTGTTACAATAGCAATCCATGCTTTTGAATCATTTTCAAACTCATGAAATGCATCTTCTAACTCGAGGCTTACGTACGGATTGATAGCATTTCTTACTTCTGGTCTATTAAGACGTACAATTGTCAGATGCTCTTTCTTTTCAACTATAATATACTTATAATCCACTTATATTCACTTCCCCATATTAGATTATAAAGGTTTTTTTTATTATACCATATCTACAAATTTTCCAGATTTAAATAAATCACAGGGTTTAAGATATGATTTACCTAATTTTTCGGAAGTTTCTTCTAGGAGAACAGTTAGTCTTTTAAAATTCTTTGAAGCATATTCCATTGGACCTGGGAAATTCATACCTGCCAAGATAGAATCGTCTATAACTTTCCAACTTGTTACAACCCCTTCTTCGAGGATTCTACATCCTTCATTTGCATTAATTGCTACAAAAATCTCACGATTCACAATTCCTGCCTTTTTTGAGAGATCGGGTTGAGGTCGTCCCTTTGACCAATCATAAAAACCTTTTCCCGCTTTTTTCCCTAGATCTCCTTGTTCCATTTGCATAGTTAAAACTTTACCAGGTTTATAATCAGGGGAAAGTTTCTCACTATAATAGAGTTGTCCATGATAAGCGATATCACGTCCTGTAAAATCTGATAAAGTTAATGTGGACATCGGAGCATTTTCGCCAGAAAGATCAGCGTCTACCTGTTCCCAAGGAATTCCTTTCTCATATGCTAAATCAATAATGTGATTGATATAAATACTACCAGGTGAAAGTACACGATTTACAATAAAACCCGGACGATCTTTCAGTACACGAGCTACATATCTTTCTCCCCTTAAGCAAGGCAATGATTTAGAAACTTCAATGCCAATATTCATGGATTCATCAGAAGTTTTATCACCCCTTATTACTTCAATTAATCTCATTAAAGGTGCTGGATTAAAGAAATGCATTCCTATTACATTTTCAGGTTTGCTACAATTTTCTGCGATCTCAGTTATACTCATTGTTGATGTGTTGGAAGCAAAGATGCAGTGATCTGGAGAGTTTTCAATGACATCTTTGCAAAGTTTTTGTTTTACATCTAATTTTTCTACAACTGCTTCAATTACTAAATCGGCATCCTTAACAACTTCAATGAGATCCTTTGAAGTTTTTAATTTCACTAAAAAATCTTTAGCGCCGGAACCTTCAGGCAACTTAGCTTTTGATTCTAATTTCTCAAATCCTGTTTTTATGTATTCCAAACCTTTTTGAATAAGATCATCACTAATATCAACCGCTGTGACACTATAACCTGCCATCAAGCATACTTGGGCTATACCTTTGCCCATATCGCCAAAACCAAGCATAACAATATTCTTGACATTTACCATTTATTTCATCTTCAATTATTATTATAAATATTTTATATAAATATACATTATACATTAAAGAATCTTTTATTATAAGGTTTAATAAAGATTAAATCAAACCTGTTGATTTTAAACCTTTAATCATCCAACCACCAACCATTTTAAATGTTATCTTCCCCCCTGGATCATATATATTCAATTCATGTAATTTGTCAATAAAATTATCAACTACTTTTTCTGTTGTAATATTTTTCTCAAAAGATGAAATAAAAAAATCTCTCCAGAAAATATAGCATAACTCAGTATATTTGGGAAAAAATTTGGCTAAATCTTCAGTTAATAAACCATAATGAGCACATGCAATTACTGAACAATCGATTTTTTGCACTTTTTCAAAAGTAGATAATAATTTCTCTTGAGAAAACTCAGGAGGCATAATTGGTGGTAATATAACAAAATGCTCCCATGTATACCCTAAAGCATCCCCTGTAAACAATATTTTGTTCTTTTGCTCTAATATTGAAATACTACAATTAGTATGACCAGGAGTTTCATAAATTAACAATTCGATTCCGCCTAGATCAATTGTATCTCCCTGTTTTACCGGAATAATATTTTCAACAGGATCTAAATCTGAAACTACTTCTGAGTAGGCTTCATTATATTTTGAATTGTTTTTTAACGATTCTATGGCAGGTTTTGCTGCAAATACTTCAATATTTGGAAATTTTTTTTGAAAAACTGTGGTTCCACCAGCATGATCCCAATGTGAATGCGTTAATATGAGGATATCAGGTATTAGATCCAGATTTTTAATCCTTTTTGCAAATCTTTCTGCTTCTATAGGTCCTGATGTGTCAATAAGCGCTCTCTTTTTAGTTCCCTGCAAAATATAGTACCCCATACTATACTCGGTATCACATTGAAATGAATCAAATAAATAAGTATTATTATTGAACTTTCCTTCACTTAATATCCAAGGCATAATTATTACCATTAATTTTAAAATCTATATTTTTTATTTAGAATGTTTTCATAAATACTTTCTGTGAGAAGTGTATATTTAGTGCTTCTTGGAGATAAACATAAATAGGATTGTTTGTTTTTTTGATGTTGTAATATTTTCCTCTTTTTAATCTCATTAAGAATTTTTTTGGAAGTTTATCAGTTATGGTATTTATGGTCATTTGATTGTTTAAATTTCAACCTATAACCATTGGAGATGTGGAAATAAGTAATAGAATAATGATGAGAAAAATATAACAAAAACTAGTTTTTTAAGGATTTACAACCCAATCTATATCCAATTCTTCAAGTTTAGCTTGAGTAGGGGTGCCATTCTCATCCCAACCCATCATTGTATAATATGTATTTATCGCATTTTTAAGTTTGTCCGGTGCAATTGCAGTCTCAGAAAGAGCTCCTGAAGTATGTGGTTCGAAAAATCTCTCAGGTAACCAATCATCATTTTTGGTAAATCCTTCCCTAATATTAAAAACTCTTGTCATAGTTGAAATCCTTTCTCCTGCTTTCATTAATTCCCATATTGAAGTATTCCAACCAGTTACCGCTTTTACCATTTCAGTAATATGATTATAACGCCAAAAGACAAAATAGCACATCAATAGCGCGTTAAATAAATAACGCCAATTAGTGTAATAAACTACTGCTCGTACCTTCTTTGGACTTAAATCATCCAACTCTAAAGGTTCTAAAATTCCTATAGGACCATGATATGCCATAACCCTACTATGAGCAACTGTATAATCATCCAAATTTGTCATATGTTCTGCACCTGTAGGTGAAATAGCATAACCAAGACCCATTCCCTTTTTAAGGCGAGGTTCATGCATAGGAATCTCAACCCCCTTTACATGCATAGCGAATTTGTCTGATCCATTTTTTAATTTATCACTAGCTCGTTTAACACCTTCTGCTAATATGTCACCTAATCCCTCGCGTTTACCAATCATTTTAACCATTTGAACCATTACTTCAGCGTTACCAAAATTTAATTTAATACCATCAGTATCTTTATCTGTTAAAATTCCTCTTTCATAACACTCCATTGCGAAACCAACAGAAATCCCAGTTGAAATCGTGTCTAATGAATATTTGTTACAAATTTCATTGGCTTTACATACTGCTGCCACATCATCGACTCCACAATTAGACCCTAAAGCACCTAAAGTTTCATATTCAGGTCCTCCATATATTGAATCAACATTCCAAGGATCTCCGATTTTGATAACCTTTTTACAACGAATAGAACAAGCATAACATCCATCCTTCTCAAGCCCTAGTGTCTCTTTAATGGTCCTAGGCTCTAATGCTTTTGCATTTGTAAATCCACCATCCCTGAAATTTCGAAATGATAGATTACCAGATGATGCAGATTCTTCCATATAATCTCCTCCTGTACCAAATTCAAAATATCCTGCATTTCTTTGCTGAATATTTTCATTGAATAATTTCAATAACGCTCTCAATCTATCTTTATCTGCTACTTCCTGTTTTTGATTCCCCCTTACAGCTATAGCTTTCAATTTCTTAGATCCCATTACAGCACCCATTCCAGTGCGACCAGCAGCATTTCTTAAATCATTAATAATACATGCATAGCGTACTAATCGCTCTCCTCCTGGTCCGATTTGTGCAACGCGAATCAAATTATCTCCTAACTCTTTATGGATAATCTCCTGCGATTCTCCAGTTATTTTTCCCCAAAGATGAGTTGCATCCTTTAACTCTGCTACTCCATCGTTTATCCATAAATAGACGGGATTTTTTGCTTTTCCTTCTACTATAATAGCATCAAATCCAGCGTGTTTTAACTCAGCCCCCCAATGACCACCAACTTCAGCAACACCAAATCCACTTGTTAAAGGAGATTTTGCTCCAACGCTGTTTCTACCTGTTCCGGGTATGACAAATATAGTAAAAGGACCAGTAGCAAAAATTAGTTTATTTTCAGGACCTAAGGGGTTAATTCCTGCTTTCAATTCCTTTAAAAGGTAATAAGCTACAAAACCTTCTCCACCAATATATCTTCGGCAGAAAATCTCGTCAAGGCTTTCAATTGAGATTTTTTCATTTGATAAATTAACTCTCAAAATATTTCCAGTATATCCATTTACCATATGAAACCCATATTTTTATTTTATTGCAATAATAGATAGTTAAATTCAATCTTACTTATATAGCTTATTTCAATGAATCTCAAGATTCCGAGCAGGATGCATTACCTAATTTTATTTTACAATTTCTCAAACTGCTTAATTTAAATACATTGCCCTAAAATATAAATTATTAACTTAAGTTTAAAATTTGATAATGATGCCTGAGTATGATACAATAATTTTAGAGAAAATAGAACAATATGTTATTCTTTACTTAAACAGACCAGATAGTTTGAATTCATCAAATATGCAATTAGCAGAAGATCTACATTCTTCCTTACTGTATATAAGTAAAAATCATGAAATCAAGGCAATCTTAATTACTGGAAAAGGGAAAGCATTTTGTGTCGGTGGAGATGTCAGCGCTTTTAAAAATGCAAAAGATCCAAGTGTTTACATGAATGAATTAGCAGAAAAATTTCATGCAGCATTGAAAATATTAAAAACGATAAATATTCCTACAGTAGCAGTTATTAATGGTGCATGTTTTGGAGCGGGTTTAGGTATAGCGAGTACCTGTAATTTACGTATATGCTCCATAAATGCAAAATTTGGGAGTGCATTCACGGGTATAGGCCTTTCTCCTAATAGTAGTCTAACTTATCATTTACCTAAGATTGTAGGACTGACACTTAGTAATGATATGATTCTTACAAATAGAATTTTATCAGCTGAGGAAGCTTTACACTTCAATTTTGTATCACGAGTGTATGATTCTATTGATACACTTTTGAGTGAAGCAAAAAAGATTGGCAAAAAATTGAGTGAAGTTGCTCCTATTGCATTCAAAAAAGCTCGTTATATGATTGAAACTTCATTTTCAAATGATTTTGACATGCAAATAAAGACAGAGATTAAAAATATTGTAGAGTGTGCAGGTACTAATGATTTTCAAGAAGGTCTTAAAGCTTTTTTTGAGAAAAGAAATCCTAACTTTAAAGGAAATTAATAAAAAATTTATTTTATTCTTTTTAATTTTAAAGGATCTTGTATTTTAAGCAAACTATAATAAAATATTGAAGCTTTGATTTTTTCGTAAAAAATAACTCCTTTTATTGAGTGTAAGTATTAATTTTTACGGAAAGATTAGATATCATTATGAAACATCCATCCTCTATTATACCTAAAATTTCAACAGCGTCCATTCCCCATATGTTAAGCTTGACCGAATCAAAATCATCATTCAAAACTAAAGCCAGTAAAAAAGTCTGCTCTCCTTTCTTCGTAGTTAGTTCTTTCAATGCTTCGATCTGCACTTCTCCTTTAATTTTTTGAATGAATGAATATTTTTCTAATAGAGTGGCTATAGGGATGACTGATTCTGCTTTCTTAGTGGCAATTTGTAAATCACCTCCTAGATTTTCTAGAGAATACAATACCTTAGGATTAACATCATCATAAATAATTGTATCTAGAAGGAATTTTTTAATATTATTGTTCTTTAATTATAAAAAAACTAAAATTGATGAAATAAGATGAGATTTAATTATTTTCACCCAACACGAATTAATTTTGGTTGGGATCGTATAAATGAGATTGGGAAAAATGTAAGAAGAAATGGTAAGATGTGTTTATTAGTTACTGTAAAACCCTTTCCCGCAATGGAAGAACTATTTAAAAAAGTAAAAAAATTATGTGAAGAGTCAGGAGTAGATATAATTCATTATGAAGGTGCAATTCCAGAGCCAACCGATGAATGTGCAAACGTTGGCTCTAAGATAGCTTTAGATAATAATGTAGATGTAATTTTAGGCGTAGGAGGTGGTTCGACTATTGATGCTGCTAAAGCTATAGCTGTTGGAGCTACTCATGAAGGAGATGTTTGGGATTACAGATTAGGTCAAAAGCGTATCGATGGTAAGAAAACCCTTCCAATCATTGCAGTGCCAACAACTGGTGGTACAGGATCAGAAGTTACAAATATGGCCGTTATAAAAAGTGCCAAGGATAAAACAAAATCAGCCTTGGCTGATTGGAGTATTACTCCTAGGATTGCTCTTGTTGATCCTGAACTTACAATGACAGTTCCTTCTCATATCACCGCAACAACAGGTTTTGATGCATTTTCTCACTCATTTGAACCCTTTATCAATATAAATTCATCAGTATTTGTAGATCTATACGCTCTGGATGCTTTAAAAAAGATAATCAAGTATCTCCCGATTGCGTATAAGGATGGAACTAATAAGGAAGCAAGAGAAGCTCTTTCATTTGCAGCAACACTAGGTGGTTTATGTATTTCGAATGTTGGGACTACGCTCCCGCATGGAGTCGCTATGGCTATTGGAGGGAATACTTCCGGTATCAATCATGGTGAAAGCCTCGCAATAGTCTACCCTGAAATAAATCGTTGGAGTTGGAGAGATGCCATTGATAAATATGCTGTTGTTGGGCGCTTGTTCAACTCTGAATTAGAAAAGGTATCCAATGAAGTTGCTGCTGAAAAATGTTGTGATGAAATTGAATCCTTTTTGAAAGATATAGGGTTATGGATTAGTCTTGAAGATAAAGCAGTGTCAAAAGACATTTTTAATGCAATAATTAACGATACATTAAAACTCCGAAACTATTCGCTTCATCCAAAATTAGCAAACTTTGATGATATAAGCTATTTAATTGAAAAGAGTTATAAAAAGGAATAAATCAAATATCGATTATAAAATTGAGTAAAAATAGGAAAAATTCTTTTTTTAATGACTGTTCTTATTTACCCACAAAATCAGGTTCTTTTTTTTCAATTAAAGCAAAAACACCTATCTTATAATCTTCGGTTTCAGCAGATTTCACTTGCATTTGTTTTTCATTTTCGAGATGGATATCAAGCGGGGTGCTTAGAGAGTCAAAGAATAATTTCTTAGTTCTAGCATATGCCAATGTTGGCCCTCTAGCGAGTCGTTGGGCCCATTTCAAAGTAACTTCATCTAAATTTTCATGAGAAGTAATTTCATTTATAAAGCCAAGTTTAGACATTTCTTCAGAAGTGTACGTATCGCCAAAAAATGCCATTTGAGTAGCTTGCTGCCATGTAAGTTGGCGACTGAGTAGGATTGTTCCAGCAAATCCAGGTATTAAACCAAGTTTACTAAATGATTGTCTAAATTTTGCTTTTTCTGACGCTATAATAAAGTCACATGATAAAGCAAGATTCATTCCTGCACCAACAGCCCATCCATTCACGGCTGCTATTACTGGTTTTGGATAAAGTCGCAAGGTTTTCGCAATCATATACAGACTACTCAATGTTTCCTCCATAACCTGACTTGGTGTACCATTTTCAATACTTGATTTAAATTGTTTTATGTCCCCTCCAGTAGAAAAAGCTCTGCCTGAACCTGTAATTATTAAACATCTCACTTCATTATTATCCTTAAGATTTTCTAAAGTTTCATATAATTCTTTCCCAGTTTCTTTGTTTAGTGGATTTAATTTTTCCGGATCCATTAATTTTATAGTAGCAATGTTATCTCTAATGTCTAAAGTAATTTTATTTCCCATAGCTTTATTTACCCCACATTCTTATCATTTCTCTTGAGATTAAATACTTCATTATTTCAGTTGAACCTGCTGCAATTTGCCCTATTTTTGCATCTCTGTAATAGCGTTCTAAGGGATATTCTTCAGAATAACCTATACCACCAACAATCTGAATAGCATCTTGGGTAATTTTAACAGTAGCATCTGCAAGTTTAGCTTTAACAGCAGCAACTGATGCTCTACAGTAATGTCCATCGTCGAGCATTCGGGCTATTTGTGCCATTGCAATCCTATTTAATTCTATATCCATGTACATCTCACTAAGTTTAAATGAAATTCCTTCAAATGAGTAAATTGGTTTTTTAAATTGAATCCTCCTATGAGCATACTTATATGCAACTTCGAATGCACTTCTAGCTAAACCAATATATTGAGATGCTGTAAATGTTCTCTCACCATCAAGTCCAAACATCAATACCTCAACTCCTTCATTTTCCTTATAGAGTAAATTTTCGACAGGTACTTTACAATTATCAAATCGGAGATGAGAATTTGGCATTCCTCTACGGCCCATATGATTATAATCTTTGATAACCTCAAATCCAGGTGTCTCTGTCTCAAAGATGAAAGCTGAAATACCTTGATGTCTATTAACTTGGTCATTAGTAACCGCATATAGACAAATGTAGTCTGCAACACTTCCATTAGTTATAAATCTTTTTTCTCCATTTAATATATAGTAATCTCCCTGTTTTCTGGCTCTTAAATTCATTCCTCCTATAGCATCAGAACCTCCTGTAGGTTCTGTTATCCCTATTGCCCCAATTTTTGTACCATCAGCAATACCTGTAAGATATTTCTTTTTTTGTTCAGAAGTCCCATACTCAATGATAGGTCCAGTAAATAAACAAGAGGAAGCGCCAAATATAGTTCCGATGGAATAATTAAAAGCAGATAACTCTTCACCAAAAATCGTACGATAAACTATTCCTTTACCTAATCCCCCAGCTTCTTCAGGAATTACTATATTTAGATATGGTTTCATTTTTCGTAGAGTTTCCACAGCTAATTTTGTATTTCTCTCCTTATCAATCTTATCAGTAACGGGTTGTATATTCTCTTCGCACCATTTACGCACATCCATACGGAATTCATTTTCTTCTTCTGAATAATAATATAATCTATCGGGCATACAAGAATATCCAAAATTTAAATCTAAATCCTCAAATTGTATAGTTCCAATCATTTAAATCAATTTTTATTATTATTAGAAATGATTAAAATTTAATTAAAAAGTTCAATGAAATATCAAATTATAAGTTTGCTAAGATAATTCAAGAATTATAATTCATTTATTAAAACTCAGTAAATCCATCTGAATGGATGTATTATTGAAGTAATAATTCAATATTCTGTTAGTATTTAAAATTAGAGAAGCATAGATTCTGCTCTTATTTATACATAAAAAAGTTGAAAATTTAATCCTTTTTCATAGTAAATAATTAAATTTGGTAATTTCAAATCTTATTAACAAATTGCTTCATTCATTTCAACCTATAAAGTGAATTTTAAATTCAAAAAAGTTATTTTTTGTGTGGAATTCTTATTAATTTAATGTAAAATCTTTTATAAAGGTGAAAAAGATAACTGAAATTCGAGGTAAATATTTTGAGGAATTCAATGAAGGAGATATTTTCACAACTTCTAGAAGGACTTTAAGAGAATCAGATTTATTAGATTTTTGTAATTTATGTTGGTTCAATTCATCCATGTTCTTTGACGAAATTTATGCCACTAAAGAAATGCCCTATAAAACTACTGTATTTCCTGGACCGTTCATTATCCCCTTAGCGATAGGTCTTTTTTTGAAATTAGGGGTATATGAGAGAACAGTAATAGCATTATTGGGAATCCAAAATCTTAAATTTAAAACATCCCTAAGAGTGGATGATACCATGGAAGTGGAAGTACAAATTCTTAACAAGCAAGAATCAAAAACATACAATGATAGAGGAATCTTAAAATCTTTATTTACTATCAGTAAAGTTAATTTAGATTTAAGTAAGGAAGCTATTATGTCATTCGAAATAACTCACATGTTGAAGAAAACGAACTTTAAAATATAGACAACCAAGATTGATTAACCGATATTTACTTTTTATTTTTTTTAAGCAGTCACATTTTTTTCTCGCATTTTGTTATGGTGAGCAATTTTTCAAGATAAATTTACTTCATAAATTTAAATAAGGTTAAGGGAATGAGTATTGGAAGGTAATGCCATATTAGTCATATTTTTATTTCTTCAAATTGGATCTATTGACAAAAATATTATCAATTGTGAATAAAAAAATGAAATGCTAAATAAGCAAAAAAGAAAATAAATAAAAAGAAAATAAAAGAGTTTTTATGAGGTATAGTTTAAAATTAAAAGAGTTTTTATTCGAACGCCCCCATTACTATTGATTCTGATAATGATATGCATTTTCCAATAGATTCATTAAAATTTATTTGTATTGATGATTCTCGCTTAACCACTATTTTCATTTAATTTTTAATTTTTAATACATTCCTATTAAAACTAGCATTAATATTTAATTATGAAAAGGAAAACAAGATGCGGTGAGAAATTTAAGCAGTAAAAAAATTCCAGTAATTCTGGACACCGATATAGGGGAGGATATTGATGACACGTGGGCTTTGGGCTTTTTATTGAAGTGTCCCGAATTCGATGTTAAATTAATTACAACAACAACAGACGATACTGTGCTAAAAGCCAAGCTTGTCGCTAAATTTCTCGAGATTGCTGGGCGCACGGATATTCCTATAGGGATTGGTCCTTCAGAAAATCGTAAAAAGGGAAAACAGTATAGTTGGATTAAAGATTATAAATTATCCGAATACTCTGGATCTGTCTATAAAAACGGCATAGAGGTACTTTGTTCCACTATAATAGACTCTCCTGACTCTATAACGCTTATTGCCATTGGGCCTTTAGGAACCGTGGCAGGTGCACTTAAAATGAATCCTAATATCACAGAGAATGCTCGATTTGTAGGAATGCACGGAAGCATTCGAATTGGATACAAAGGTGCACCTTCTCCATACCCCGAATATAACGTGGAACATGATATTCAATCGTGTAGAGAGGTGTTTCAGGCACCATGGAAGAAAACAATCACTCCATTGGATACGTGTGGAAATATCGTGTTATCGGGTGATAATTTCGAACGTATTATGAATTGTGATAATACAATTGTCAAATTAATCAAGGAAAATTTTAAGATATGGGCTAAGGAAAAAAGTTTAACCAAATTGATCACTGAAGATAAAAAAACGTCGATCCTATTTGATACGGTGGCGATTTACCTCGGATTCTCTGAAGAGTTACTAAATATTGAAGATTTAAAAATTAAAGTTACTAAGAAAGGGATTACCAAGATAAGTGAAAAAGGAAATAATATACGATGCGCCATTACTTGGAAAGATGTTCAAGCTTTTAAGGATCTGCTCGTTAATCGACTGGTTAAATCATAACTTTCAAGGGAATTTTGATTGAAATCAGATTCTGAATTTACCTTTCAGGAATTAATAAAAATTTCTAATCTCGCAAACTTTCGGAATACACATTCCCAACATCATAAAACTATAGTATAAACTATAACGATTCTAGCTGAACATCCTTTATTCATCGCATAATTGAATCGAAGGCATATAGTTCTCGTGATAGTTTTGAGGAAAGATTGGGGCTGTGATTGTGTGTGTAATTTCCTTTTTTAAAATCTATATTTTATTTGTAGAATTCTTTCATAAATTTCAGGAGTTAAAAGTGTATAATTTGGACTTTCTGGCAATAATACATAAACAGGGTCACTGGTTTTATTTATATCAAAACCAATTTTCTTCTTGTCAAATTTCTGGATTTTGTATGTGCTTGTTGTTGATAATTCAGACAAGAATCGAATGAATATTGGGATAGCATATTTAGGTAAATTACTCTCCATTGTTCTTAAAAAAGGATTAAAGTCGAATTTTTCATGTTTAACAGTTGTTAGTATTGATGCCATCCCTGCTCGTCCTTCAGTTCCTGGAATTTCAACTCCATACACAGAAATGTGGTCAATTGATTCAAAAGAAGAGATTACTTCCTCAACTTCTGTGGTAGATACATTCTCTCCTTTCCATCGAAATGTATCACCAAGTCTATCAACAAATTGAGCATGTTTATATCCAATATTCCGTACTATATCACCTGCATTCATCCAAACATCACCCTTTTCAAATACATCATATAATAATTTTTTCTTGGATGCTATTGTATCCGTATAACCAGCAAAAATGTATTCAGACACTGCTTGTATAATCAATAGTCCTGCTTGACCCTCTTCAACTCTTTGTAAAAAACCATTTTTATCTCTTTCAGGTTCATTATTTTCAATGTTATACTTTACAATAGCATATGGAGCAGCGTTATATCCAATAGTACAATCTAAATTAAGATAGTTACAAAACATTCCCCACATTTCAGTCATTCCATAGTGTTCATAGACTTCTCTTATACCAAATCGTTCTTTGAATTCTTTCCATATTTCAGCTCTAAGACCATTCCCACAAATCTTGTAAACTCTATGTTTTCGATCCTCCGGACTTGGTGGTTGATTAAAAAGATAGCGACAGATTTCTCCGATATAATTAAAACATGTAGTATTAAATTTTTTTATATCTTCCCAGAAATTTCGAACACTAAATCTTCGAGCAATAGCTATTGCTGATCCACCTCTAATAGCGGCTGACCATCCAATATGGAGCGCGTTACTATGAAACAAGGGAAGAGATATATACATAATGTCATCAGGTGTCATATGTAATACTGCTTTACCCCAGGTATTTATTGAGCTTGCCGTATACATGTTCCGAATATGTGCTGCTTTTGGAAGTCCTGTTGTTCCAGAAGTAAAAATATAAATATAGGTATCTTTTCCCTTTATTTTTGTTTTAGTTGATGGATTTTCTTTACTTTCTTCCTCAATCTCTTTTTTAAGATCAACAAAATCTTCTGGTATATCAATTTTCCCCTTATCCTTCAAAAAAAAGAGTTTTTCCTTCCCAGTTAAGCCCAAATCTGATTTTATTTCTTCAAAAGGTTCAATAAGTTCCTCTCCAATAATATAGATTTTTACTGGATTTAGTTTTAAGCTTTGCAGAAGTGTTGACGATCTTTGTCTTGTATTAATTAATGCTCCTATAGTACCAATTTTTGACATTGCTCCAATTAAAAATAACAATTCAGGTCTGTTTTCCACGAATATATTAATTACTTCTCCTTTAATTACACCTAAAGAAAGAAGATAATTAGCGTATTGATTAATTAATTCGTTGAATTCTTTATATGTATACATAACATCTTCATAATAAATAGCAGGATTACCAGAATATTGTTCTGCATTATATTCTAGACTTGTACCAAGTGAGATATCTTCATCTGGTCCTATCTTTGCACCTCTTATTATAGTAATGAAGAAATCACATAATCTCCAGTAAACAGATAAGAGACCAAATATAATATCCCTATATTTTAAGACATCCGGTGATTTTGATTTATTTTCTTTTTCAGGTTCAATTGGTCCTAGCCACTGCGAAAAAAACGTTTTTAAATACCGTATCATAAAAGTGTTTTCTACTCTCGATAATAATTCATCCTTACCCTTCTCTGTTGCTTTAAAATAGATGTCATCATCTTTTTTATAATCTTCAATGAATCCATTAGTCTTTAATTTGTCTGCCCATTCATAAAATAACTCCATATCCATCCTATCAGAAATAGAGTCACTTACATCATTAACGAGTTCTTTAATTTTATGAGGTCCAAAAACCGCTAGAGCAAAAAGAATAGTATCATCATACTTTCCTCTTTTTAATCTCATCAAGAATTTTTTAGGGATTTTATCAGGTATGGTATTTATGCTCATGTTGAATTCTACTGTTTTCCAAAAAATTAAATAAATATTAATCCTAATATAATATGTCTATTTATAAAATTTAATATAAATTTAAGACTTTACTATGTTTTTTAAATTAAGCATTAAAGAAAAAATTAGGATAGATTATGGTTGATAAAAATTTTTTGCTCCAAAAAATTTGGGGTAGCTGGACAGGAAAAATTGCAGGAGGCACATTTGGGATGCCTGTCGAAGGAAAACGTCGCGAAGTCATTACTAATATGCACCCTTCTTTAAGCGGATGGAGCAAGCATCATAGACAAGTTGTAAATGATGATGAACAATATGAATTGATATCTTTATTAGCATTAGAAGCATTAAGTGATGATGATTTTGCTAATAGGTTAAAAGCCGGGACAATTTTGGAACCAAACTATCTTGGATCTTATTGGTTGAAGTTTTTACATCCCAAAAATCATTAAAAACTTAAAAATCAACTTAACACTTAACATTTAAACGTTTTGTTTATTTAAATAAAGAAATTCAAGATTTTATCCACATATGTACAGAACATAGATATTGAGAAATGAAAGGATTTATTTACGACATTCAGAGGTTTGTCATCCATGATGATTTAAACTCAATGAATTTCTGTAGCAAAGAGTAACTAGGAGAATTAAATATGAATTCAGCACGAATGATATTAAAATATTGGTTGAAATCTCGAAAGGATTTTATAATTCAATTTATACTACTAACATTGTCTACAATTCTTTCAACCACTACCCCAATATTTATTGGAAGATTAGTAGGAGGATTAACCGATGCAAGAAAATTAATAATGGATTTCTTATCTATAATAATACTTGCTGGTTTGGCATATCTTACGAATAGAGCATCTCGACTTAGAGGTGCTGAAGTTTCTTCGAAAGCAATATATCATTTAAGAAATGATATTAGTAATGCTATATACCGTCAGTCTTTTTCTTACTTTGATAAGACTGAAACTGGACAATTAATATCCCGAGCAACAAGTGATATTGAGGAAACGCAGCAAATTTTTGGTTTTGGATTAGCACTTGGTATACAATCAATATTACAATTAATTGGAATTACAGTTGGATTTATAATTTTCAGTCTTGAATTATCTTTCCTTTTAGTAACAGCTTTTACAATATCAATTAGCTTATCTTATTATGTAGCCAAGAAATTGAAACCGATTTTCATTGAGACTCGGGAAAGTTTTGGAAAATTAACGAACACTATTAGAGAAAATATAGTTGGAGCTGAAGTGGTTCGAATGTTTAATACCCAAAAGAAAGAACGTCAAAAATTTCTGAAAGATAATAGGCGGTTTTATAATGCAAGTGTAGAATCAGTTAGGTATCATTCATTATATATGCCTTTAATCTACGTTATTATTGGATTCATGGTTATTATTACTTTCTTCTTAGGGGGAATATGGGTAATAGAGGGAAGAATGGATCTCCAGACTTTAGTAACCTTAAATTCCTATATAGCTTCACTCGGATTCCCATTGATGATTTTGGGTAATATTATGCTTATTTATATACAAGCTGATGCTGCATTGACTAGAGTTAGAGAGGTTCTCGATTCATCTCCAGAGATTAATGATTTACCTGATGCTATTCCAATAGAATTATTTAAGGGTGAGGTTGAATTTGAAAATGTGACTTTTGGATATATTCCTGATAATCGAATCCTAAAAGATGTATCTTTTAAAGTGCCTGTTGGGAAAACTATGGCTATACTTGGTACAACTGGATCCGGTAAATCAACAATTATTAACTTAATACCTCGATTTTATGAAGTAAATGAAGGTAGTATAAAAATTGATGATAAAGATATTAAAAATTATTTACTAAAAGATTTACGCCGAAATATCGGCATTGTTTCACAAGAAACTTATTTGTTTAATAAAAGTATTGCTGATAATATTGCTTATGGTAAAGAAGATGCAACCAAAGATGAGATAATAAATGCAGCGAAAATCGCAAATTTGCATGATTTTATAATATCCTTACCCAACGGTTATGATTCAATTGTAGGAGAAAGGGGTACAAGACTTTCAGGAGGTCAAAAACAAAGACTTTCTATCGCAAGAGCTCTTATTATAAAGCCTAAAATATTAATTTTCGATGATTCAACAAGTTCAGTTGATGTAGAGACTGAATACAGGATTCAAGAGGCCCTCACAAAGGTTATGAGAGATACTACTACAATTATAATAACACAACGCATTTCTACAATTCGCAATGCTGATCTAATTCTAATACTCGACCACGGAAGAGTAGTGGGCTATGGGATTCATGATGACTTGATAGAATCAAATGCTTTGTATAAACAGATATTTGAAACTTTATTACAAAAACAAAAATCTAAAATTTCAACCTAGGAGGTTTAAAAGTTGAATAATAATCATAATAATAATCATAAAAAAGAAGAACAAGAGATAATCCAACCAAGTGCAAGTGCAAAACCTCGATTTTTATTGGATACAGAAAAAACTAAACTAGCGCATCCAAGAAATGAGCTTTGGAAATGGCTTTTTTCTTACATCAAACAATTTAGATTAAAATTTGTAATTTTCTTTATATTGTTATTAGTTGGAACCATGATTACTTCAATAACTCCATTAATCGCTGCAAGTATTATTGATATAGGTATAGTTGGAGGAAATTCTCGATATATAATTAACATGAGTTCATTTTATTTTGCTTTACTCTTAATAATGGCATCAATTACTTACTATTCACAGTTTGGAATGGGTAAAATCTCCCAAAGAGTCACATATGACATAAGAAATGACCTCTTCTTCAAATTACAGGATACGTCTTTAAGTTATTTTGATAAAAGGGCATCTGGTGATATAATTTCTGTTACAACAAATGATGTAACTTTGCTTAATCAACTAGTAGGAGGCCAATTTGTACAAATTATTAATAGTTTAGTTAGTGTAGGTCTTACTATTGCAATAATGTATATATTAAATATTTATTTAGCTCTAATTTCAATGATTATATTTCCAATCTTCTACACTTTCACATATTTATTTAAAAGAGTAGCAATAAAGCTATTTAAAGAGTCTCGAAGAACAATTGGAGGTGTTACCTCCTCAATTCAAGAGAATGTAGCAGGAGCAAAGGTAATTCAGGCTTATGGCCAAGAAAGGAAGGCTTCAGCAGAGTTTGACAGAGTAAATACTGCTAATTATAATGCTATTTTAAAAATAAGAAAGTTTATGGCGACAATTTTCCCATTAATTTCATTAGTAACAACAATTCTCACTGCAGGAGTATTATTGGCAGCGGGATTTGCTTATTTGGGTAATATTTCTATTTTTGGGATTTCTGTGACCGTTGGAGTTCTAAGTGCGTATATAACAATTTTAGGTCAATTTTTCCAACCATTCAAGATGTTAATGGGAATACAAGAAATTATAGCCTCATCTTTAGCAGCTAGTGACAGAATATATACTTTGTTGAAAGAGAAGGTGGAGATACCTGATGTAGATAACCCAAAAAAAATTGAAAATTTTCAAGGTAAGATTCAATTTGAAGATATTAGTTTTGGATATATAATGGAGGAGAATGACTTAATTAAACTTGGAGGAGAAAAAGTATTATCAAACTCACCAGAAGCAAAAAAAATAACTCCCAAAATGGGGCACCGAACAGGAATGAATCCCCAAGATATGCAAAATAATCCTATGTTTAAAAAATTAATCGAGTTCTTTAAATCCCTTCCTGAACCTTATTCTTCCTTTATGGTGAAGAATGGGATGAATATGCCCCAAAATATTAGAATGAAATTATTTATGAATATTAAGGGTAGGGACTCAGCAGAAATTCCTAAAATGATTGATAAAACATTAGCAGAGTTCGGATATGCAGTACCAAATACCGAAATTTCAAATGAACATCCAGAGTATATTAATTCCTTTAGTAAAGAAAAAGACTCAACTATTAGGTCTTTATCTATTATTCCTCATGATGCAATCTTACAAATGTCTAAGTTTCTGGAAAGGAGTCTAAGGAATAAAGCTATTATTCAGCAGTCTTCTGACAGTGGAATGCAGGCTGAAAGCTCGGGAATGATGGGATGGATGCCTCAAATGTCGCCTAAATCAATGATTAGGATGCTAGCAAGTACAGAAATTCCTGAAGATGTCTATAATCAAATCCATAAAGTTGTACAAACTGCTATCGAGGAAGAAAAAATATCAATTAGCCATGAACAAAATAAAGGTTATGTATTGAGAAATGTGGATTTAGAAATTGAGAAAGGAAAGACGATAGCTATTGTTGGAGAAACTGGAGCAGGGAAAACCACACTAGTAAAATTGATTTCTCGGTTTTATGACGTTAATAAAGGGAATATTAAACTTGACGGTATTAATATTCGTGAAATTACCAAGAAGGATCTAAGAGACTTGATTGGTTTAGTGCCTCAAGATGCATTTCTCTTTACTGGGACGATTAAAGAAAACTTACTATATGCCTATGATAATCCATCACACGAAAAAGAGAAGAAAATGATTGAAGTCTCGAAATTTCTTGGATTACATAATTTTATTGAAGCATTACATAAGAAATATGATACTAAACTTAAAGAAAACGCATCTAATATATCAATTGGTCAACGTCAATTAATAGCATTTGCTAGAGCTATGATTACTGACCCAAAAATCTTAATATTAGACGAGGCGACTTCTTCTGTTGATCCCTACACTGAAACTTTGATCCAGGATGCTCTGAATAAGGCAAGAAAAGGCAGAACTACAATTATAATAGCTCATAGGCTTTCTACAATTAAAAATGCTGATCATATTATTGTATTGAGTGCTGATAAGAAAGGAATAATAGAACAAGGGAATCATGACGAACTTTTAGCATCAAACGGTAAATATAAGCGCCTTTTAGAAATGCAGCGTCGTGATATTGAGATTGGTAATTAGAAAAATCTAAATTTAAATTTTTTTTTAGATTTATATATTAAGTTTTTCTTTTATCAATTGCGGTCTCGGAATGAATTAGCAGAAAAATTTCATGCAGCATTTTTATCAAAAGTTTAATTTCTTTTTCAATTTGGAGCTTTCATGATTTTTTCCACCAATATGGAATTGGTACTGGTTTTAATTCGCCATAATCTAAAAGCAAGATTTGATCCTCTTCTATCGTGAATGCAAATCCACCTAGAAATTTCACCCATTTGTCTGGTAGAAGCGCAAACCATCCAAATCTAAGAGCCATTACATTAAAGTCATGAGTTACAAAAATATTCAACCCATTTTCAGGAGAGGTTTTAACTTGGTCCAGAATAGTGAGAGCAGTTGATTGACAATACTCGATGAACGGTTTCCAATAAATAAGATCATAATGACCAACCACCCATCGATAAAAGGTGTCAAGTACAGGAAAATTATTAAATTCATTCAAAAAAAACTCCCTATTAGTAATTCCAACATCAGCGAGAGCTGTAAGTACTCCCTTTATTTCACTTGTTCCGCCAATATTTTTAAATCCCTCATGAATATTTTGAGCCGTTTCTTTGCATCGCCATATAATGCTGTGGAAAATGTTGATAGGTCTATTAATAGGTAAATTCTCGCCGAACTTCTTAGCAATTGTATGACCTTGGGGTGTTAATCTTAATTTTTGAGCTTTTTCTAATGCTGTCGGTTCATTTCGATGGGAATGTCTTAAAATTAGGATTATTTTTGAATTGTCAGGGAACTCTTTAAGCCCATCAATTATCTGACGTGCTTCAATTGTCCATTCACCTTCTTTCCATATTTTTTCAGTATCCATTTTTCTATTATTCTCTTTGGATCAGTCTTATCATGATATTACCGCTATTTTTACGAGTATCAAAGCGAGCAAAGGCAGGACCATTCTTAGGTTTACCGCTGAGTACTACGGGGATGCCCCTATATATCATGGTTGCGGCTTCTTTCTCGAGATCCTCTACTGTAAAGGCAAGATCGGCAACACCTTCACCTCTACTGTCAAGGGATTCTTGATAGACAGAATTTCCTTCAAGAGGTTGAATAAACTCAAAAGCCATTGGACCAATTTTACCAACAATGGCTCTCGTCTTGAAATTTAAATCTATAGTTTCGCTTGATACGTTAATTGAGTCAAGTGAATTGCCATCAAGATCAGTTTCGTTTTGAAAATCGATAATATCCAGCATCTCGTAGTATTCAACTGCTTTATCAAGATCCCGAACTCCAATACCAATTCCATGGAATTTCCAATCCTTTAGATAAGGATACGAAAGATGATGATCTAACCATGCTCTTTCAAGCTTGAGTACAGGAGGTCTGAATGATATATCCACGTTACCATACTTACGAGTGTCGATGTGATTTTCCAAAAGATTATCACCCTGAGTAATACTCCACATGAGATCGCAGCCTTTTTTCAGCAGTTTATCCGTTTCTGCGTAGATATCTGGGACATTGAAACATACGTGGGTAATTCCCTCTAATGGAATACCTTGATTTTCCCCAATTTCAAGGAGTAGATCCCCAACTAGGCAGTCTTTATCCATAAACTTATAGTTATTTTCTCTTCTTCCTTGTTTTGATTCCACTTTCAGAGGTTTTCCTGGTCCAGAACCACCACTTACCCTTGGAACTTTATCATTAGCGTAGATATCGGCGGGTCCGCCATGCCGATAATCCATGTACATTGCTTGAGGACCTACACTTAACCCCATTCTTGTACTTTGATAATAATCCAAAGCGTTATTCCAGTTCCTAACAACGAGACAAACGTGATGCAATTGCCAGTCTTTTTTCAACATATTATTCTCTCTTAAAGTTATAGGAATTTAGAAAATAAATATTTACGGAATGTTAAAGGGACATAAACCTCTTGAAACGTTCTGCTTGAGTTAGTGTTCTCTCTGCAAGGTTGTATATTGATTTATCTTTCCATTCCTTAAGACCAGGTATTATTTCTCCGCGAATGAAACGCTTCGCATATGATGGAATTAATTTCTGACCTAAATAAGCACCAATGATTGCTCCTGCGTTGCCAGCATTGCAATCGGTATCAGCTCCACATAAGGTACTAATACGCACCGTCTGAATGAAATCTCCATCCCCATATAATAAACCGACAATAATTGCACCATTATTGAATAATGTATGAACAGCTTTACTTTTACTAAAGGAATTTAATCGTCGTTCGAGCATGCTTGGAAAATCTTTAAATCTGGAAATTGCATCTTTTACCATTTTTCTTTCAAATAGCCACCATAAACCATCCAAAGTTTTTTGCCAATCTTTTTTAGTTTTAGCATAAAAATTGGTTTCCCACTCTCTTGAATCTGGATTATCGAGGTAGGTATCGATTATAGGATCAATAAAGCTATAATATACTTCTACGTCTTCAGTTGATATCGAATCTTTTAAAGAAGCATATTCTAGCAAGACTGATTTAATGCGTTTAATATCACTGATTATAGTTTCAGAACAAATCCCCGCCTGGTCAACTTGTTGCTTAAATCCTTCAGAAATCTCGTCTTCTTCCTTATCCCATCTATGAACTGCTGACTTTGGGAAGTTTATCTCTTCCTTATATTCAAATGGGTTATGTGCTATTGCTACTGCAATAATGGCTGAGATGAATAATTCCCCTACAATTCCTACCTCTCTATGAGCAATTATTGCATCTTGAAGTGATAAATCTAAGCATGGTTTTAATAATTCTAGATCATTTTTGGAATCTTCATACCAACCCCATGCAGGGAGTAACATTCCATATAATTCTCCCTTCATTTGTGCTCCAATCCAATCAGCATACTCATTTCCATAGACTTTACCTTTATGCTCATAAACGTAATCACCTGCATGTTCCCAAGGGACACCATCTTTTGCGTTATCATACGCTGCTTTTTCTGCTGTAAATACATACTGAGGGAGTAAATACTTCAACCAATATGATCCAAGATAGTCTGGTTCCAAAATTGTTCCCGCTTTAAACTTATTCGCAAATTCATCATCACTTAATTCTTCTAATGCTAATATAGTTATTAATTCATATTGTTCATCATCATTTATACCTTGTTTATGATGCTTGCTCCATCCGTCTAAAGGAGGGTGCATGTTAGTAATGACAACGCGAGATCTTCCCTCAACTGGCATCCCAAATGTACCTCCCGCAACTTTTCCAGTCCAAGCTCCATAAATCTTATCGAATAAATCTATTTCTTTCATCGGGTTTTTCCCTAAATACTTCTTTTTTCTTATTAAGATACTATAGAAAAAATCACATTAAATATAAATTTATATTGTATATTTATTGGGATCCACGATCCCAAGAAAAATGACTCCTTATAATTAGAAGTTCACCGGTTATTTGATCGGACGCTGGCGAAGCGAGAAAAAGAGCCAGATCAGCGATATTTTTAGGAACTGGAGGACGTAATAGTCGAGGTGTACTATCATCATATTGTTCAGGAGCTAATATCCCCCATTGTATTATTCTTTCGGTCAATGTGAACCCCGGAGCAATACAATTTACATTAATGTTATGCTCCGCCCATGAAGCTGCTAAATTTTTAGTTAGCATGATGACACCTGCTTTTGCAACAGAATAATGCATCATTCCCGGAGACATTATAACTCCCGCCGTTGAGGCTATATTGATAATTTTACCTTGTTTCTGCTCAATCATTACCTTACCAGCAGCCAAACTTCCAAGAAAAACCCCCGTGAGATTGAGAGCAAGGACATGATTCCATTCTTTGACAGAGATATCTAATGGTTGAGTCGGGATCCCCCTACCAGCGTTGTTAACCATTATATCAAGTCGTCCAAAATGATCTACTGTTTGTTTAACCATATTTTCAACCTGTTCCGGAATCTTAACATCAGTAGATATAGCAAGCGATTCCCTCCCAAATGCTCTGATTTCTTCAACTACTTTATCGAGATTCTCCTGTTTTCGGCTTGCAACCACAACACTGGCTCCTGCTTTGGCATATGTTAGAGCGATACATTTCCCAATACCACTCGAGCCACCAGTTATTAAGGCTACTTTCCCATCTAATACTTCCATATGTTTCACTTTTAAGTTTTTATATATAATAATCAGTGATTTTTATAGAAAATTATATGTAACTAAGTTTTATTATATTTAACAGCTTTGGCATATTAGCATAGTATGAATTTCTTTTAAGTAAAGAAGGTCTAATTTCGAATATAAATTGATGTGAACATTATGATAAAAGATTTTAAAGGAAAGGTTGCTGTAATTACGGGAGCGGCAAGTGGTATTGGGCGTGGACTTGCTTATGGTTTTGCTAAACGGGGGATGAAAATTGTCCTAGCAGACATCGATAAAGAAAATCTAGATAAGGTAGCAAAAGAACTTGAAGAAATCGGGACTGAAGTAATGACTCAAATAACAGATGTGAGTGACCCAGAACAGGTGGCCCAATTAGCAGATGCTTCTTATGAACGTTTTGGGTCCGTAAATATACTTTGTAACAATGCGGGGGTCGGAGGAGCTGGGCGCATTAGTTTAATTACACTTGAAAATTGGAATTGGATTCTTGGTGTTAATGTTTTTGGGGTTATCTATGGTATTCAACATTTTTTAAATCGAATGTTAACAAGTGAAGAACCATGCCATATTGTTAATACTTCATCAATGGCAGGATTACTTTCAGGTGACAATTCACCATATCCTACATCTAAATCCGCTGTAATCGCAATTTCTGAATCTTTGGCTTTAGAATGCTTTAATACAAATGTGGGCGTATCTGTAGTTTGTCCTGGGCGTGTTAATACAAATATTATAAATAATACACATATATTTAGACAAAACCGACCAGGTGTTTGGCAACCACCAGCAGAAACGATTAAACAATCAGAAATTAGTAGGGAAAATATGAATAGAATCTTGGCGGGAGCAATGGCTCCAGAATATTTGGCAGAATTAGTGATTAAAGCAATTAAAAACGACATATTTTATGTTTTAACTCATCCAGAATACATACCATTGGTAAAGTCTCGGTTTGAGTGCATTAGTGAAGATACTTTAGAATTGCATGAAGGATTTAAGGCAAAAAGTGAAAAAAAATCGAAGATCTTTAAAAGCTATACGCCTGTTTTTTCCATATATTACCCCGAAAGTTTTATAGAATTGAAACCAAACCCAATGAACTTTCCAGAGAATAAACCGGTCTTAATTGCCACTAAAGAGCCTGGTATTGATCTTTTGATTTCTGTTATTAAATCTTCGATACATGATCGACCATTAGATGAAACTGCCCAACAAATTGCAGGACGAATCAAGGATATAGCAAGAGATATAAATATTATTTCCAATGAACCGAAAACTTTAAGAGACGGAACACCTGCTTATGAAAGTGTTATTGAATATAAATACGCAGGTATTTTTAAGATTATAAGCATCCATCTTTCGGTTGAAAAAGATGATCATCGGATTGTCATTAGCATTTATGCCAACGCTAATTATTATTCTGAAAATTTAAGAGATATTTTGTATTCTCTTAAATTTGATTAACAATTAATTACTTAACGATTATCCTCCAGACATACTGGAGCTTTCAAATTTAATTTTAACATCTATAACCGCGGGTTTTTCCGAATTTTTTGCACGCTCTAAAGCAGGATTAATTTCATTAGGATCTACAACTTCCTCACCGTAGCATCCAAAGGATTCAGCTATTTTCCCGAAATTGCAATAAGGCAAGTCTACGTCAATAAAGCGATTATTAAATTTAAAAACTTGGTCACTCTTAATCATTCCCCAGCAAGAATTGTTCCCAATTATAAAAATTAAATTTTTCAATCCTAATCTGACTGCTGTTTCTAAATCTTGGATGTTTATCATGAAGCTCCCATCTCCACAGATAGCAATCACCTGTTTATCAGGTTTTCCTAACTTTGCCCCAATTCCGTAGCCTACGGATACACCAAGGTGTCCCATCCCAATTGCTTGAAGGTATGATAAGGGTTTTCGATCCTTATATAAGTTTATAGATTCTACCGCAAAAACAGTAAGGTCTCCTCCATCGGTGATTAAAATAGCATCCTCATCCATAAATTCATAAACTTCTTTAACCATTCTTACAGGAGTAATCGGAATTTCATTGGTGTTAGCTTTTTTTATAAAAGTAGCGTGATATTTTTTTTTATTGGTGACTAAAGTTTCCAACCAATCTCTTTTTTCAACATGAATACTTTTTTTTAGTTCTGTTAGTAATTGTGTTAAATATTGTTTGCAATCAGCTACAATACCCAATGTTATTGGTTTCGATCTTCCAATTATGGATGGATCTATATCAACATGGATTAATTTTTGAGAATCCTCCCAAGCTGGTGGTTTTCCGAGTGCTAAGGTATATGAAAATTTAACACCAAGGGCTAATACTACATCTGCTCCTACCGTAGCTTGGACTGAAAACAAATTTAAACCCCCAAGAAAACATTTAGATTTATTCGAAAAAGATCCTGTTCCTCCAAGGCTTGTAATAACGGGTATTTGTAAATATTCAGCAAGCTCCTTTAACTCGTTCCATGCTTCAGCTCTTAAAACTCCGCCACCAGATACGATTAGTGGTTTTTTAGCTGATATTAGTAATTCCAGAGATTCTTTTATTAAAGAGATATCTACAGCAGGTTTTTTTATTGCTCGATATTGATTAGAAGGCAAGATAGATAAATGATCTTCTTCAATGTTATCATAAAATGCATCCGAAAAAACCTCCAAAACCACAGGTTGTGGTCGTCCACTACTTACTTCTCGAAATATCTTATGTACAGCATCAGGAATTTCTTCTATTCTTCTAATCGACTTTTGATACTTAGTAATTGGTTTGAACAATGCAATCTGATCTAAATTACCTTGGAGAATGAAAGAATCTTCATATTGTGCATTTACCTGGGGTACTATAGCAACTACCGGAACATTATCGCTCCACGCAGCTCCTATTCCAGGTAATAGGTGCAAAGCTCCTGGTCCTACAGTTCCAAAACATACCCCAGGTGTATTAGTGACTCGGGCATAAGCATCAGCTGCGTGAGCTGCAACTTGTTCGTGGCGAAATAATACGGTACTAATTCCTTTTTCTCTACCCCATTGATAAATTGCGTCATACATTGGGAGGAGTTGACCACCAGGAATCCCAAACAAGTATTTAACATTCTCCTCAAGGAGACATTTAACTAAAATATCTCCACCATGTATTTTTTTTGACATTGAATATTATAAATCTTGAAAGCAATAAAACAACTATTAAATTTTAAAAAAACTATTATTATTTAAAAAATCTAATTTAAGAATTAACTTTTATGTAATAGAAGAGGATTATCAATGCAATTTGGTGCCCAGATAAATAATTATTTGACCTCATGGGAAAGTATTCTTTCCACAATTAAAACTGTAGAGTCAGGACCGTGGTCCAGTCTTTGGGTCTCGGACCATTTTTTTCCACCAATTGGAGATAATGTAGAGCATAAAGATGCTTTAGAGGGGTGGTCGCTTATAACTGCAGCTGCTACAGTTACAGAGCGCTTACGATTAGGTGTTCTTGTATCAGGCAATACATACCGCAATCCTGCCTTATTAGCAAAGATGGCGGCAACCGTGGACCAAATTTCAGGTGGTCGGTTTATCCTTGGAATTGGCGCCGGTTGGTATAAGCGAGAATATGAAGCCTTCGGTTGGGAATTTCCAAGTGCTAAAGAACGAAGCGATCGTCTCGAAGAGGCAGTAGAGCTGATCAAGTTACTCTTTACAACAGAAGGACCAGTTAGTTACAATGGACAGTATTACACGCTGAAAAACGCTTACTTTTCACCGCCTTGTACGCAGAAACCACATATGCCGATTTTAATAGGAGGAAACGGAGAAAAACGAACATTAAGAACATTGGCAAGGTTTGGAGATATTTGTAATCTTGATTTTAACGCACCAGGATCCCCCGAAATGTTTAAACGTAAAATTGAAGTCTTAGAGCGCCACTGTGAAGAATTTGGGCGTGATCCAAAGGAAATAAAGAAGACTTTACATATGCCCATTCATCTAGAAAATGACGAGAAAAAAGCAATAAGATATCGCAAAATACGAGGAGATTGGACGTTAACTGGCTCTACCTCTTTTATTATCAATCGCATCCAAGAATATTTGGATGTTGGTGTTGAAGAGCTCATTTTTGGGAGCGTCCCATCCAAAGCGGAACTATATAAGCGTTTAAATAATGAGATCCTCTCAGAATTTATCTAAAGTTAAAAAAAGAAATAAATTTTTAAAATTAACAATTATTAATATGAACCATGTACCGTTCGATCGATAATACTATCTTGTACCGACTCAGGCAGCTCAACAAATCGAGCTACATACCCAGCTACTCTCACCATTAAATCCCTGTATTTATCGGGTTCTTTTTGGGCTGCCTTTAATGTATCTGATGAAATTACATTAAACTGGATATGATGTATTTTCTGGTCGACAAAAACTCTCATTAGATCTGCAAACCTTTTGAAGCCATAATCTTCCTTGAACATCACTGGATCTAGCCTCATATTGCAGGAAATTCCTGCGAAAACCTCGGCATGGTTGATCTTACCTACTGACTTGAAAACCGCAGTAGGACCACTAACATCGCTACCTTTCGTGGGCGCGAGTGAATCTGCTAGCGGTTCTTCGGCTAGTCTTCCAGAAGGGAGTGCTCCTACAGCCGCACCAGCTCTGACATAGCTACTTAAAGGTATGTGAACCGGTATTTTTCGACCACCACGCGTATTTTTTTGTTTTATCGCTTCTTGAGCGAAAGTGCGCATTACCCACGCTGTTTGTTCATCGGCATAGTCGTTGTCATTTCCAAATTTAGGTACTTTTAACAACATTTGGCGCAAGTCTTCGTAACCTTCAAAATTCTTATCCAATGCATCGACCAACTGGTCTATAGTAATCTTTTTTTCTTCAAACACAAGTTTTTTAATAGCGGCCAAGGAATCTCCGACATCGGTAACACCAACACATGATACGAATGGCCCAAAATTAAACCTAGCTCCACCTTCTTCCCTGCATAACCCTTTTTCAATGCAGTCCTCTATGAGTGCTGATTGATATATAGTTGGGTCGTATTCGGCCATAAGTCTCTCGCCAATATTGGTGGCAATTGTCTCCATATCAAATCCCCAGACGAGTTGTTTTCTAAATGCTTCCCGTAATTCTTCAAAGCTTTTGAAGTTGTTAGGATCTCCGGTTTTAGGAGCTGTAATTCCTTCGAGCCAGCCCCTCCTTCCATTTGTCAACACCGATATTAAGACTCCTGGAAGTAATGGGATATAAACTGAGGTACAATACCCAGAATCCATACCAGCTAAAGATGGCTCAGCGCAGCCCATTGCACTAGCCTTTCTGGCAATCTCCAGTGTTATTGGTGAATCTCCACCGTATGTCGCTCGGCCAAGGAGATTAACAATAAAGTTATCATGATTGAGAAATTCAGGATGACCTGTTCCAAGTGCACAAAGCTGACAGGCCTTAATGAGGAGATCTTCAGGTGTTCTACTGTGAAGCAAGATTCCTACATCAGGTTCTACTAATCTGGTATGCATCATACCCTCAAGAATCATGTATGAAAGTTCAGTAGTAGCATCGGTTCCATCTGATCTGAGACCACCTACATCAACATGCTGTGCAATTCCGGCAGTATCCGTTAGAAGATAACCTTTTGGGGTGTTTAAACTATAAAGAAACCATGAAGGTCTTAGAAGGAAGCAATCAATAAGTTCCTGTGCTTCATTTTTGGTAATTCTCCCCTCTCTTATATCGGCTTCATAGTAAGGATACAGATACTGATCCATTCTTCCAGGACTAATGGATGCCACATCACGGATTTCCCACCAATGAAGGATATGTGAAAACCAGATTGATTGTATCGCTTCGTAGAATGTTCTCGCGGGATTTGCGGGTACCCAATCGCACACTTCAGCTATTTTGAGTAATTCAGCCTTCCTTTTAGAATCTACTTCCTTTTCGGCTAATTCTCTTGCCCTGGTAGCAAAACGCTTACCGATGGAAGCTGCGGCTTCCATAACCATAATCACACCTTCAAGGAAGGGTATTTTTTTGACCTCTTCAGGATTGGTCCGATCGATCCTTCCCAACCTTTCCTCAGCATCCTTCTTTATTCCCAAAAATCCCTTTTTCAATACTTTTTCATTATTGGGAATGAAGTGACCAATATGCCAATATGCCATCGTTCTACTCTCATTATACCACCTTTCAAAAGTAAATCCCTTAGGAACTGGCTTGTAATGAGCAGGATCATGGCGTGTTCTTTCCCAATTGCCTTGCCCCTTCCAGTAGGGAATAATTTCCTCTTTTAATTCTCTCATCTGTTCTGGGGTAATTAAAATTGGATTGCGTTCTCGACTACTAATAACATCGAGATAATTTTCTAGATTAGGGTCACTTCTTACAGGAAGAGGGCAGTTGTTTGGTATAGGATCATACCAACCGACTAAAAGCTCATCTGGAAAGATGTCGATGGGTAACTCTCTAACTATGGTTTGAAAGAGCTTCGCTTTGCGAGTTATCATCGGCTCACCTTCTGTTTCCTTCATAACCCTCACTTCAATACGATCTCTATCAATCGAGTATACAAGTTTACGGTCTATATAGCGTTGCCTATGCCTCTCCACTCTCTCAGTTGGCTGTACAGTTAATACTCTTTCCAATAAAGATTCGGGTTTCGATTTATCTGCTTTCTCTATAATCTGCACCATTTTTCGAAACTTCTCTTCTAAATTATTTTAAAAGGATGAAAAAATTAACTACTGTTTATATTAGGGATTAGAAATTTTTAAATATATGCTGTATATTTTATTCCGATTTTAATATTTTTTATTATAATATCTTTATGGGAAAGCGAAAAGATTAGATATTAACATTTTCAATCTCTGATTTGAAAGATTATAAATAAAGAAATATTCATAAATACTAAAATTGTTAAAATTGCTAAAATTGAGTAGGGTATGAGTACTAAAACTGTTCGAACGATCTGTTTTGACTGTCACTCCCGTTGTGGTGTGCTTCTCGAAGTAAAAGATGGAAAAATAGTGGGAGTAAAAGGAGACAAGGACCATCCCATAAGCCATGGATATATGTGCCCAAAAGGGAGGGCATGTATGGAGATAATATATCATCCTGAACGACTGACCAAACCATTGATAAGAGTTGGGAAACGAGGAGAAGGAAAGTTTGAGGAAGTATCTTGGGAAAAAGCTCTTGACACTATAGCTAAAAAACTCCTTGAAACGCGAGAAAAATGGGGGGCTGAATCCGTCGTATTTGGTCAAGGCACGACAAGAGGCATGCCACCTTGGATTTACCGCTTTATGAGTCTATTTGGGACACCTAATTTCATGTCAGCTGGTCACATGAGCGGTGCTCCTATTGTCCTCGCAAGCTCTCTCACCGCTGGATTTGGAATACTCGATCCTGACTATGGGAATAGTAAATGCATATTGTTGTGGGCACATAATCCTGAAAAATCATACCCCGGAATTTATAATTATTTCATTAGAAAAGGTTTAAAAGCAGGAGCTAAACTCATTGTTGTTGATCCTAGAGGTAATTCATATACACGCAAAGCAGATCACTGGCTTGCCATTAGACCTGGAACTGATGTAGCATTGGCTCTTTGTTTCATAAACGTAATCATTGAAAATGAACTATACGATAAAGAATTCGTAGAAAAATGGACCGAAGGTTTTGACCAGTTAAAGGAACGTGCCTCAGAATTCAATTTGGACCGTGTTGCTGAATTAACATGGATTCCATCTGAAGAGATAGAAGCGGCAGCGATCACCTATGCTACAACTAAGCCTGCTGCGATGGGTCCTGGTCCTGGTGGTGCCTGCCAATCAATTAATGTTTTCGATCTCACACGCTCACTCACCATTTTAGCCGCGATTACCGGAAATTTAGACATTAAAGGAGGAAATGTAAGTCATGTACCTCCAACAAAAGCGCGGAGTTGTTATGGGGGCGACTATCAATATGAAATCGCGTTATCAGCTGAACAAGCAAAGAAAAAAATAGGTCGTGATAAATTTCCAGGGATACGCTTCACAGGAATGTCAGTAACTCCTGAATTAGTATGGGATGCTATTCTTAAGGAAGACCCGTATCCTGTTAAAACCATTGGATTGTTTGCTACTAATCCCATGTGTGCATATGCTAACTCTAAACATGTCAAGGAAGCTTTAAATGCTTTAGAATTTCTATTTTCCGTGGATTACTTCCACACACCTACCACACAAATGGCGGATGTCGTGCTTCCAGCAGCGCATTGGACAGAAAGGGATGATATTGAAGATTTGAGCATGAAAAACCATGTTTTCTGTCAAGTGAAAGCTGTAGAACCCGTTCCAGAGTGTCGTTGCGAAAAAGAAATCTTAGTTGAACTCGCTAAAAAAATGGGTCTCAAAGACTATTGGCAGACAGTTGAAGAATCTCTCAATTATCGCTTAGAACCTATTGGGATGACATTTGAGGAATTTAAAAAAGTCGGCAAATTTTCTCTTCCCATGAAATACAAATTGTATGAAAAAAGGGGTAGGTTTAATACACCATCGGGTAAAATTGGATTGTGTCCAAAGTATTTTGAAGAATGGGGTTTAAATCCTATTCCTGCGTATAAGGAACCACCAGAAAGCCCTGTTAGCACCCCTGATCTATGGAAGAAATACCCTCTTGTATTAACCACAGGGAGGAGAATCTTGTCCTATTATCATTCCTCATTTCGAAATATTCCATCTCTTAGGAAAAACGCACCGGATCCTGAACTTGAAATACATCCTGATACATGTAAAAGTCTAGGAATTGAAGACGGAGAGTGGGTTCATTTGGTTTCACCAAGAGGTAAAGTTGAGGTTAAAGTTAAGTACTTCGAGGAGACACATCCAAAAATTGTTCACACACCTCACGGGTTCTGGTATGGAAGAGAAGATGGGTGGGAAAAGTTAAACATTAATCAAATTACAGACGATGGCCCAAAGGATTCAATAACAGCTTCAGTATCAACAAAAGCTCTTTTATGTCGAGTCGAAAAAATGTAGATGGATTTTTTAAGAGGTATTATCCACCTATTTGAGCCTTTACACCACAGGACTCAACGAGCGCCTTTAATTTTTTCATGTGTTCTTCGCTCGGAGGTTCAACATCCTTGAGTTCATACTCTCGACCAAGTTGCTCATAAGTAACAATTCCAAACTTGTGGTAAGGTAGAAGTTCAATCCACAGTAGATTTTCTCCTAATTCGGCAGCGAACCCTGCCGTTTTTAAAATATTTTCTTCAGAATCGTTAATATCCGGTATTAGAGGAATGCGGATTATAAGTGGTTTCAATTTAGAAGCTTTTCTTGCATTCTCTAAGATTATTTCGTTTGAAATCCCCGTAATTTTTTTGTGGATGTTTGAATCCATGTGCTTAATGTCAAAATAGAGGAGATCTACATAATCGAGGATATTTTCCAAACTTTCCCATTTTGCATATCCGCAGGTTTCGATTGCTGCGTGAATATACGTTTCCTTACATTTCTTAAGAAAATTCGCGACAAATTCATGTTGCATAGTAGGTTCACCGCCCCCTACCGTGACCCCTCCTTTTGACCTTCTGTAAAAGGGATTGTCCTTCATTACATCTTGGAATAGTTCTTCTACCGTTATTTGTTTTCCTACAAGTCTTAAAGCGTCGTTAGGGCATGTTTCAACACACTGACCACAGGTATTACAAATGTTTCTATCTATCGTTATTTTCTCATTATCAGAAAGTTTAATGGCTTTTTCTGGACACGCCTCAACACAGCTCAAGCATCCTTTACAATTTGACTCAAGATAGAGAATTTCTGGAGACTTTTTTTGCGTGTGAGGTGAAGAACACCATAAACATCTAAGGGGGCATCCTTTCATGTAAATTAAGGTCCTAATTCCTGGACCATCATGAATGGCAAACCTTTGAATGTCATAAATTAATCCTTTCATTTCTCAATATTTGTTTTCTGGTCATTTGAAGATACTACACGGAACTTATTTTTAAAAATAAAAAAATCTCAGCTAAACGCTGGAAAAATCTTGTCTTCTACTTGCTCAGCCCATTCAACGGTGGATAGACCACTAAATATGATCTCCTCGGCACCAGCATCGATATATTGCTGAACTCGTTCAATTATATATGGAACTGTACCGTATAACCATGTTTTTCTTCCACGTTTTTCAAGATACTGGGCAGCTTCTTTTTCATCGTCAAAAATTCGTAATGGAGTCACCATAGTTTTTTTAATTTCAGATGGATCACGACCAAGTTCTTCACAATGTCGTTCAATCACATCCAGTTTATGTCTAAACAATTCTGGAGTTCCAGGTTTATTAAGATCAATATTAGCAATATCACCGAAACGAGCGAGTGTACGTAATGTCCTTTTTTCTCCATTTCCTCCAACCATGATTGGAATATGTGGCTTCTGTATACAGGGAGGCGAAAAATATGCTTGATTAAGCTTATAATACTGACCATTGTAATCTATTGGCCCATCAGCAGTAAACAGCATTTTTATCAGCTCTACTGCCTCTTCAAGACGATCACACCTCTCCTTAACTCCTGGAAAGTTCCAACCGAATGCCTCATGCTCTCGTTCATACCAACCAGCACCAATAGCTAGGATAAGCCGACCTTTAGAGATTTGGTCTATAGTGGAAGCCATTTTAGCAAGTAATGCCGGATTACGAAATAAATTGCCTGTTACAAGCACCGCTAATCTCACTCGTTCTGTAACAGCAGCGGTCGCCGTGAGCATGGTCCAGCTCTCTAAAGCAGATTCAGCTTCCAGATTTGCTCCAGGATAGGGTGGTAGAAAATGATCTGAGAACATCAGGCTACTCCACGGTCCTGCATCTATATGCTTAATCGTCGGAAGGATTTCTTCCCATGTGTTAAAATAATTTAATATTTGCGCTCCAAATTCCAACAAAATCTCCTTTTTTTTACTTACTTTTTAAATTATATATGTATATTTAACTTATGTAATTGAAAGATATATTTCAATTTTAAATTTATGATTCATTTTCAATTGCTTAAAGATAATTAAACTTTGTATTGAGAATTCGGTTGTAACGACTATTATTTTATAACATCAAAATATTTTCTTTTCTTAAAAGAGATATAAAATTTTTTCTAATTTTTGCTCACGTTTTTCATATATACATAAATGAGATAAACCCAATTTTCTTAACTTTTCTATAGTTTCTTGAAACATGTATCCAACATATTTTGGTCTATGAGCATCAGAACCTAACACTAGAGGAATATTACGTTGAATTATTTCTTTAATAATTTCATCATCTGGATGTTGACTTCCAAGTTTTTTAAGAAATCCCGACGTATTAATCTCAATAGCCAATCCTCGACTTTTAATCTTGTCTAATAGATCCAAGAGCTTTTGCCATAAATACTGTGAATATTCGGGATTATTTGGACGGAATAAAATACGATAAAAATCAAAATGAGCAATTACATCAAAAAAATTAGAATCTACCAGTTTTATCAACTTGTTAAAATATTCTAATATAATTTTGTCTCCACCATACTCTCTTAGAATTTCCTCATTGGGATACATGACGATTACAGGAGACTCATGCCATTTTATATCATGTATCGCCCCAATTATATAATCCATATCATCCATAAAAGGTTTAAGAACCTCCTTTTGCCGAGATAAAGCTCTTCCAGGAGTGTAAAAATTAACTTCTGTGGATATTCGAATGCTTATTTTATCCTTATATTTTTCTTTCAGTCCTTTTATTTCTTTAATATACCTAGGGAATTCCTCAACTTCCATTGACGCTTTTTTAATGAATTCTGCTAATTGTGGGTCATCAATTACCGCTCCTAATGGAAAATGATCTGAAATCCCTATTTCTTTAAGATCCTTATCAATCGCAGCTTTTATGTAATCCTCAATTTCACCTAACGCATGTCCACATCGTCTGTTGTGTGTATGATAATCCCTTAATTTCATTTTTTGAACCGATTTTTAAAAATATCCCGTTATTAATGATTATTAATCATATTTGAAAAAATTTGTGAATTATATTAGTATTATTACAATAGAAACCTAAAATTTTTATTTTAAATAAACCAATACTGAAATATTAGAACAAATAAAAGATTTAACCATCAAGAGGAGATAAAATGTGAATGAACTTGAAAAGTGGGAGTTCGGTTCTTTAGAGTGGTGTGAGTTTGCTGCTAAAACAGGTGTGAATCTCATCAAGCAAGCTAAGTTAGATCTTAGTAAATTTGAATGGGGATTCAGTGAAGAATATACACATATACCAAAACGTCTTTTAGCTGGACGAGATAGAGTAGGTTGGCACTTTATGATCCACGACAGAAAAGTCAGTGGAGGAGCATCATTATCGAAAGAATGCCTAGAACTTCCTGGATTTCATGTTGCTATTGAGTGGGCATTAATAGCACATGCCTCCTCCTTCATCTACGACCTTAAGGGCCAAGAAAAGCGAATGAATGATGAAAGAAAGTTGTTTGAAGAATTAGAAATAGTAGGAATACGTAATAACACAAGTATTTTCAAGAGCAAACCATTATTTCCTCCTGTTATTGGAGAAGCACTCATGGGGATTGGTGGAGAAGGTCTTCATAATATTACCGCTAGACGACTGAGACATTCACCAGAGCTTAAGGATTTTCCCCAAACTGAATATGGTGTACCGATTCTTACTAAGATGACAGATGAAGAAAAAGCACGATTTTATAAATTGTTACAGTTATAACTGAAGAAGAGTTTTTTTACTAGTCTATTAGACTCTCTAATAAATTTAATAATTCCTTGAAAACTTAAGGTTTATGTAATAGGAATGGTAAGAAAAATTGTAGATCCATAGGTAAAAAGTATCTAATACAGAATTTTATTACGGATTTAGGACTTAATTTCTATAAAGCATAATCAAGAATAAAATCGACTGAAAATTTTGAAAATCGAAAATATAAAGCGCATTATAATTCTAGGATCAGGGACTATGGGTGTCCAAATGGGTATGCAATCAGCCATGCATGGATACGATGTGAGAATTTTTATAAGAAATCCAGCGAAGAACGATATAGTGTGGGATGATATTCAAAAGCGAACGAATTTGATTGTAGCCAAAGAAGTAATTAGCAGGGAAGAAGCAGATCAAATGCTGAAGAGGATATATACAACCAACGATCCCGCAGATGCAGCAAAAGATGTTGATTTACTTTCTGAGTCTGTTCCGGAAATCGTTTCTTTAAAGAGAGAAGTATTTGAGAAATTTAACAAATTGTGCCCAAAACACACAATATTCACTACAAACACATCCATGCTTTTACCTTCATGGTTAGCTAAAAGCACAGGACGTCCTGAAAGGTTTTTAGCACTACACACCAATAACCCTATATTTATTACTAAAACTGCAGATATTATGGGACATCCTGGTACAGCAAAAGAAGTAATTGATGTTATAATTGAATTTAGCAGAAGAATTGGATTAACACCGATCGTTCTTGACAAAGAGCATCCAGGATATATCACCAATTCATTATTGTTAGCATTGATAAATAAAGCACTTGAATTAGTAGTAAACGGAATCGCTACTCCTCAGCAAGTAGATAAATCTTGGATGAAAACGATGAATATGGGAATTGGAATTTTCGGGATTATGGATAGCATTGGCTTAGATGTAGGTTTAGAGTTACGAGAACGACATGCCATAAAATCCGGGGATAAACAAGCACAAGCAATATATGAGTATCTTAAAACTAATTTCGTAGATAAAGGGCATCTCGGAATAAAGACGGGTCAAGGTTTTTATAAATATCCTAACCCAGAATATGAAAGTCCAGATTTTTAAAGAAAATCCGTTAATAAAATGGAGTTTTATTTGAGTTCTGGGATTGTTGCGAATATAATCAGACTTTTTGAAAATATTTTTTTGACAACAAATAGAGAATTATATAGGAAAATTATAACCTGAGATTGTTGATTTTCCACATACAGAATTAGGTGTACCCTTTCTTATAAAGATGACGTATGAGGAGAACACACGATTCTATAAATTGTTGGGACGTTAGTTGAGATGAATAATTTTATAATTTAACATAATATCCTTGAATCAATTGCTTTTAAATTAATGGATAAATTTTTGATAAATGTGGCTGGCATAAATGTATGTGGTACATTTATATATAATGCGGATAAATAATATTAAAACACATCTAATAAAAACTATTAAATAAAAAAAGTGATAAAGGAATATGAAAAAAACTAAAATAGTAACGATTTCACTCGTAGGATTGTTATTACTTCTTCCATTCATGAGACCTTCGATAGCTCAACCTACTCCCTATGTTGGTGTGTCAGAGGGGGATGTTTACGAATTCGATGTAAATATATATTTACAATGGGACCAATGGTTCACTGATAATATGACCCCTCACTGGGGGGAACCCTTTGGTCATAGCTGGATAGATAATTTTACTACGATACTTGGATCGACCGATAAGACTCCTACTGCACCACAGTATACTATACGTATGGACATTGCATCAATTTTCTCAGACAAAGATGGTTACGATACGAATTTTGATGAAGGAGTGAATATGTCAGATCCATTTGAAGCTTGGGATTATCCTGGTAACTCACTTGTTCAGATGAGTATAAATGACAGTTATACTGTCATGAATTTTCCAGATTATCTTTATTACAGATATTGGGAAACGCCTAGGACCTTTGCTATCAATAACGAGACAGCAGGATTTGCGGAAGATATGTCGTATGGTCTTTTATGTACTAATTTGTGGTGGGCCACTAACATATGGTATTTGGGTATGTGGGGTACTTTTAACGCAAACTCAATCTTCTTTGCACCAACAAATGTGAACTGGACGGAATTCGTATCATTATCTGATACAATGTTAGAATTATATTATGCAATATCAGCTAATTATAGTTATTCTCTCTCATTTTCCGAATTACCTAACGGGTTTTCAATGTTTTCACCTGCCATGGGATTTGGAAATAATTCACTTGCCATAACTATAAATACTACCTACGGGTCGGATGGTGTATTGACATACCACTCATTCGAGTATGGTAGTACTATACTCTACGATGTAACGCTAGAGGATTCAGCTGATCCCGTATTAACTGCAACTCCAGCTGATTTTGCAGTCGACCATGATTACACAGGAGTAACAATAGAATGGACAGCAACAGATGCAAATCCTTATCAATATGGGATTACCCGGAATGGAACCGGAGTACTAACTCCAACTGCTTGGACAAGCGGAGTAGAAGTTAGTTATGCCGTTCCAGATGGTTTAGCTGCAGGAGATCACCTCTTTCGAGTCGGCTTTACAGATCAACGCGGACATGTTGTTTATGATGAAGTTATCATGACTGTTGGAGAAGCACCAGAACCATCACCGCCACCACCAATCCCTGGTTATGAACCTCTTGTTGTTATGGGCATTTTCACTGCATTGACCGCTGCTATAATAATACGAATGAAGAGAAAGAAATAATTAAAATTTAGAAAATCTCTTTTTTTTTTATTTAACTTTTTTCTTAAAAATCACTAATCACCGAAATTTATTTCTTCTTTTCTTACACAAGATCTCCAAATTTCGTAAGACTCACAAGTTATAATCGAACCTTTATGTTGTTTGAATTGACATCTACTTTCTTTATCGTCTACCCAGCAAAAGCAAATAGGTTGATCACTCAGTTCTATTTTTCCAAATAAATTATCAATTAATGAAGCTATTTCTTGATTATTAGGAAGATAATTTTCTTGGATTTCTAGCAGTGTCTTTGGGTTAGGAAAGTACCATTCTCCTCGAACTTTATATTTTTTCAACAACTCCTTTATCTCTCTTTCAATATCTTTCTCAAAAACACAAATGATTTCCAATTCTGTACTACCGTTTATTTGAATTGTTTTCAAGCGTTTGTCTGGATTCTTAGATCTTCCTATTTTAATTATATGATATTTCTTATCTGCAATAATATATGTTTTTTCGTTCATGTTCATCGTTCTTTATTAACTATTCTAATAATTAAAATAATTACTTAGAGTTTACGTGGTTACTTTTTTTTTAATGAGGTTTGCTGAGGATGACTAAACTAGTAATGGGAGTAGTAATAGGGATACTTGGGTAGTACTTCAAATAATTATTTTATAAATTAAAAATAAATTTCAAGAGAAACCATTCTTATTCATCTCTCTTCTAAATAATTCGAGAAAAATATATAATAAAAAATTAAAAAAAAAAAATGTATATCTTTTAAATTTCAGCTCGTTTTCTCTTTCTATTCAACGAATAACCGATTCCCGTAATAGTTACAATAGCAATAGCTAAAAGAGGAGCAGTTTCGAACCCTGGGATTTGGACACCACCATCACCACCACTAGCAGGAAGATATTTTACGAATGCATGGATATAATCCCGAAAGTTAGCAAATTTCCAATCTTTATCCATTGCAATTCCGAACTTGTTATTAGAAATAAAGATCTCCGGGTAGTGATAGGTTTGAACGTGTCTGGTCATATTATTCATTAGCGCTTGCGTTCTAGTGCTGTCTGAAAACCAAAGTTTCTCTATCCATTTATCAACGGTTGCATTATAATGAAATCCTATGTTAAAGAATTGTCCCCCAAGATAACCTACACCAGGCCAAGCTAGCCCCGAACCGTTGACATACGGAAGTCCAGGACTCTTATAATAATATTCAAGGACTGGTACAGAGTTCTTGCTGTCATCAGGCCAGTTAGTAGGGACTCCATGATACGTGAACGCTGGGAATTCCTCAATACGGAAAATCATTACTTGTAAGATATTTGGGTGTAACTTTAAGTCGTTATCACGTTTCCCATCTGGAGTGTCCAACTTAATCCCAATTTCTTTAATGTTCGTCGAGAATAAGTCCGCCTGGGGTACAGTAGACTCCTCCCACATGAGCTTAAATTCAAAGATAGGATCATTGTTCGCTACCCAAATCCAATCAGCAGTTGCGTTATTGATATCTAACTTTCTAGCCGCCACTTTTGGGCCCCAGAAAGGATCATTAATTAGCGTTTTTCGTGCGATTGTAAGATTTCGGTAAGGAATAGATATATTTGGATTGTAATATGGACTTTGATGTCCAAGAAAACCTGCAGATCGTATTGCACGTCCTTGTTTGACGACGTTAATAAAAGTATCATAATCAAATGCATAACTTAACGCTTTCCTAAGAGCCCTATCAATTCCGTCAGTATGGACTCTTCCACTCGAATCAATGTCATGCAATTCAGTCCTCGACTTAATTTCTGAGGGAGTTCTTGATGGATTATCTGCCCAATATTTCCAATATGTTTCATTAATGCTATTCAATGTTATAAAAGTACGAGTTTCTTCATAACCCAAATCCATATATCTAATGTCGGGATCAGCTTCCATTTCATCATAGATAAGATTTCCAGCCCATAGGGCATCATAAGCCATATCAATGGTCTCAGTAACCATTCCTATAGTTCTTCCGGTAAGATCGTCAGAATAGAAGTAAACGAAAGCAAGTTCTTCAACTTGATGCCAACCATCAGCAGCAGCAGCAGTAGCATTCCACCAATTTGGATTTCTTATCATACGACCTCCTTGAAATATCAATTCATCTTGCTGGATAAATATATAAGGTCCCGTTCCAATCAAGTGCCCAGGAAATCCGGTAGTAGGATAATCGTCCGGGTCTCCTGTAAGACCCGATGGTTGTGGAAAGTTAGGGTCTTGTCCCAAACCATAAATTGGTCGATCGAAATAGTCTTTATACGCGTCCATTGAAATCATCATAAAGTCAAGACCATATAGCAACTGCGAGCCTGCACCACCCCAATCATTATAGTAAATTCGAATTTTTCCTCCAAATTCTTGATTTTCGAGTATGGTCACATTTTTAATTCTGCTATATCGCCCAATCATATCATCATCTGTAGAAGATCCAAATCCCTCGTATGTACCCGGTTTTCCAATAAATTGGGATATATTCCACGTAGCAGTTTCATAATCTACCCAATCCTCGGCATTTACCCAATAAGCAGTTCTCGCCTTAGTAACTCCAATATCATAAATTGTTATTGAACCCGTTATATTTCCAGTCATCACCATATTACGATCAATATTCCATTTCGCCACCGTTGCGTTCCAAGCGGAACCATCATGGAAGGTAACACCCTCTCGCAAAGTTAAGTCTATTGCCCTAACACCACCTTTATTGATCCAGCCATAAGAATTAGGTTCCTCTGGCCATTCATGAATCTCCAATTCCGTTGCGAGCACAGGGAGAAGATCTTCGGGATCACCTGACCACCCAGGATGCATCTGCACGAACCCTTCAAGAGCATTTTGACCATAAGAAGCATGGAATCCTGATGTTGCTATAATTCCGTCCCAGCTTCCCACTCCACCGCTTTTCAATCCTATTTTTAATGTAGGTATTGTAACGGAGGCAGCTTTAGTGTTTACAGGGAAGAAAGGTAAAATAAGCGAGCTAATTAAAAGCATAAAAATTAATTTAGTTGAGAATTTTTGCATTTTTTATTTATTCTCCATTTTTTTAGATAAATTTACATCGTAAATTTAAATAAGGTTACGTAATTAAGATATTTAAATATTTCAATATTTCTTAGAAATAACGTAGATTAATTGTAAGATATTTAATTTCGGAATATATCGGAAAACACAAAGAACAATTAATAACAATAGCAATAAAAAAGAGGAATATCTTTTGACAAATGATACAGAAATAAAGGGACATTTCCAAATTGACTGGGGTAGACAAGGGTCAATTATTTTTGCATATATAGTTGTTTTATTGGGTTATTTCGGAATTGTCGCGAATATACTCTTGATTAGTAGTAGATCGGTATCGATCCCTTATACTGAAATGGATCCTACAATATTGTTTTGGACCTATAAAGTATATCCACAAACTTTCTACTTGCCCATTTTATTGTTATTTTTCATATGTTTTTTATTAACCTATAAGGAAGAAATTCCACATTATGGGATAAAAGCCTCATTGTGGATGGTACCATTATTAATAGCTGAAGGTTTTTTGTTTTATTGGATAATGTTTGGATTCTCTGCAGAGCCGTTCATCTTACAATTTGCTCATGGAGAGGGTTATTTAAATATTTTAATCTTGTATGGGTGTACGTTTACTGGGGCTTTAAGTGGGATGAAATTTAAACAAATTATAAAAAAGAGAAGAAAAATTTGAGTAAAAAAGGATTATAATAAAAGAAGTGAAGAATAAAAATGGAAAAGAACTCTAAAAAGGAAATCAAATTCAAGAAATCTAAGGGAAAAAAACACACTAACATGATAAAATATATCATTAAGCGAATTATTATTGTGTTTCCGATGTTAATACTTTCTTTAATAATTACATGGCTATTAGCGAGGATGATGCTAGTAAGCCCTATACTATTTAGAGTTGGAGCTGATAACCCAGAACTACTTGCAGCGGAAATGGAAAGAGTGGGATATAATGATCCTTGGTACGTTCAACTCTTTAATTATTTAAGAAACTTTTTCATAGGAGAATGGGGTGAATCTTACACACTTAATGAAGGAAAACCTGTCCTTGAATTTATTGCTGAAATCTTTCCTAAGACTATTGAATTAATGATAGTCCCTATTTTTTTGACTCCAATTATCGCTGTCAAACTTGGAGCTACAGCAGCAAGACACAAAGATAAAGTGAAAGATAATATAATTCGTTTCATTACGATACTTGGCGCGGGTTTTCCAGTTTTTTGGATTGCTATCTTGCTTCAAATTGGTTTTGGTGTTTATATTACCGAATTTACTAATGGTCAACTTGCTATACCTGTTCAGTTAACGAATTCACCGGGGCTTTTTTTACCAAATGCTGCAGGTGGATTTACCACAGGCTTCCGAATTCTCGATGCCATTATTTATAATGATCAAAAGTTTCTTTTTGATACAATTTTGCATTTAATTCTTCCCTCCATATGTATGGTTTTTTTGTCCTTAGCAGGGATATCTAGACTAACGCGCTCAAGCATGTTAGAAGTATTAGATAGCGATTATATCAGAACTGCTCGTGCAAAAGGAGTTGAAGAAAACGATGTTATTAATAAACATGCACTCCGGAATGCCCTCATCCCCACGAGTAATCTTATCATTGGGGGTACTGCAGGAGCAATTTTAGGATCACTTTTCATTGAGATGACTTTTGATTACAAAGGATTTGGTTGGTGGTTTCTCAATGCAATTACAGCAGGTGATTACTTGGTCATTAATGGCTTAATGGTATTTGCTGTAATAATTACACTCATTGGACTATTGGTTGCTGATGTAATGTATACCATTATTGATCCGAGGATAACATATAATTAAAGATATAATTAAAACAAAAGATTTGAAATATGACTGAACAAGATATAACAATAGAAGAAAGAGATTATAAAGATTTTTCTGTAAGTGGAGGTAAGAAGTGGGTACGCCTATTGAAATTTTATCTACTTCCCGCTTGGCGTGATCCAGAATTCTCCGCTTACGAAAATGAAATTGAAAAAATAAAATCAAAAAGGCGGGTATTCCGTCGTTTTCTTACCCCTTTAACAATTATTGGGTTCTTGATGGTTTTATATATTGTAATTTTAGCAGTTTATGGGCCATTTTTAACCGATATTCCGCTACAAGAGGTAGTACCCCCATACATTCCCCCAGACGGCGTTCCTTTCGATGATCCTAGCCCGGAACATCCACTAGGGACAACATTGTATGGGTATGATGTATATGCACGAATAATATGGGGTGCTCGAACTTCAATAGGAATGGCGTTTATACCAGTAATTATATCGATGGGGGGTGGTCTAATTTTAGGAACAATTTCAGCCTATTTTGGTGGTATTGTTGATTATCTTATGATGCGTTTTGCTGATTTATGGTATTCATTTCCAATGTTAATTTTAATAATCATTCTCGCTCCTATAATTGGTCAAGATTTATTAACTACTCTAGTAATTTATGGGGTACTTGGCATTCCATATAATATTAGGTTTATGCGATCATTGGTTTTACAAGTAAAACAATTTGATTATGTAAAGGCAGCAAAAACAGGTGGTGCTCTTAAATTTAAAGTCATGTTTAAACATATTGTACCAAACTCCATATCACCTATGATAATAACTTTCTTCGGTGGAGCTGCGGGCACAGTTTTAGGTTTAGCGGGGCTTGCTTTTCTAGGTTTTGGAGACCCTGACATTGCAACTTGGGGAATTGATATAAATTGGACTTTAGGACGCCCAATGACTGCCATAGCGGCAGCAATATGGCCGGGTATTTTTATCGGAATAACTGCTGTTGGGTTTATGTTAATGGGGGATGGAGTAAGGGACGCTTTAGATCCACGATTAACCATACAAAAATGAGGTAAACTATAATCATAGGAATAGTATTTCAAGTTGGTATTGAATTAAATTTTGGAATGTCATTAATTGAAGCTTTAGTAGCAGCTTCGGTTTTATATTTGAGTGCTGTCATTCTAAATAATAATCTCCGAGATGAAGTTCGGATTTCTAAAAGGGTTCATAGATATAGTTCGGGTGTAAGCACCCTAATTATTTTTGGGATAATATTAAGTATTCGTCTGCTTTTAGAATCTCTCGGACATTTTTATATTTTTGAGGGGTATTATTTATTCAGATACTTGACTACAGATGCATTTTTATTTGCTATAATGACAACAATATTTCTACCCTTACACGCCATTTTTTTGAAGAGATTTGCGAAATACAAATTGCATGATGAGGAAAATATTATCAGTGAACAATTTAGGAGATTATATATTAAATTTATAATACTAGCGTGGATCGTTGGAGCCATCTTTTTATCAATACCTCTCCTCCAAATTCCTATGGAAATTCCTGATGTATTCAATCTTGGTTTTCTGTGGGCTATTTTTGTAATCGGTTTTGCTATGATCATAACAATTACAGTTAATAAAGCTCGGCCAATTGAGACACGGATTCCGGATAACGTGCTTAAGCAGGCCATATATACTGGTGGACTTATCTCATTTGGAATTTGGTCTATTCAGCTCATTATTGTTGAACTATATTTACAGAGACTATTTGGTATCATTCTATACGAGCAAGATATTCGTATTTTAATTATAGTCGTTAATGCACTATATGTCACTGTTTACTTTATTACATTAAAGAAGATATTTAAACCACAAGCTCTTGAAAGGAGTGAAGTAAAACTTCAGAAAGTCATTGAACTACATGAGAAAAAGCAAAGTGATGAAATAAGGGGTGTTGGGAATAATGTTATTTTAGAAGTTCAAGATCTTACAACTTATTTCTACACAGAGGAGGGAATTGTAAAAGCTGTTGAAGGTGTTTCTTTTAAAATTAATGAGGGAGAAACTCTTGGTCTTGTAGGAGAAACTGGTTGTGGTAAATCCGTTACAGCATTATCTATTCTACAATTAGTACGCCCTCCAGGAAAAATAGAAAAAGGTAAAGTCATCTTTGAAGGAGAAGATTTGATACAAAAATCGATATCTGAAGTATTGGAATATCGTGGGAAAGATATTACCATGATTTTTCAGGATCCCCTTAATTCTCTTAATCCCGTTTTTAGAATTGGGGCTCAAATCACTGAAGTCTTTCTCTTGCATATGGAAAATGAATTGCTGATAGAAGCATCTAAACAAGATAAAAGTATTTTTACTGTTGCGCGAGAGTGGAGTGAGCGACTTTTACAGGATTTAAATATCCCATTCCCAAATTTGATTTTTAATTTATACCCACATGAATTGAGTGGAGGAATGCGACAAAGGGTTCAGATCGCTATGGGTCTTGCTTGCAGCCCAAAACTTTTAATCGCGGATGAACCTACAACAGCACTGGACGTAACCATTCAAAATCAAATTCTAAAGTTAATGAAAGAACTTAAGAGTAAATTTAATACTTCAATGTTGTTTATCACACATGATCTAGGAATAATTTCCAAAATGTGTGATAGGGTTGCTGTGATGTATTCAGGTTTTATAGTCGAAAATGGGAGTATTCAGAAACTATTCATAAAACCCTATCATCCCTACACAAGAAGTCTCATAGCCTCTGTTCCCGTTGTAGGAAAAAAGAGACGTCATCTTGAAGTTATAAAAGGAACGGTACCAAACCTGATTTATCCACCTTCTGGATGCAGATTTCATCCACGTTGCAAGTACTGCTTCGAACCTTGCGATTCGAAAATACCAAAAAGTATAGAGCTTGAACCAGATTATTTTGTAGCCTGTCATCTTTATGATGATGATTTTAAAGAATTAGCAGAAATTTCTATAAAAAAACATGAGGAATAAAGTCAATAAAACTTATTTTAAATAATATAAAAATGGAAGGATAAGTCAAAATGGCTGTTAATATAACATTATTGTTTACTACTCAACTATTACAAATATTAGTGGGTACGTTTTATATAAATAGGCATATCAAATTTAGAAGATGGGATAAATCCTTTTTATCAGCGTTGATTATAAATATAACCTGGTTTGTTATAGGCATGGTTGTGGGGTTAACCATTTATTCATTGATCGGTAAAAACCTGTTCACTGACCTTCTCATGATTTTTATCAATACTATTATTGGATTAGGTATCTTAATAATAATTCAAAAAAAGAAGTGGTTAAGATCTTTAGAAATTGTAGCCTTCGCTCAAATTATTTTATTCATTGCTACCATTTATATATCTTCTCTTTTTGATATTATAGATATTTTTCTAATTACAGGTGATGATAAATTGGATGGTTCAAAATTTACTTTTGTTCTGTTCCTTCTAGTTATTTTTGGTGTATCAGGATTTATAGCAAGTTGGGGAGATAAAATTCAATTGGTGAAGTTAAGAAGAGTTGTCGTTATTGTCGGTGTAATACCAGGCCCTCTTTGTCTAATGTTAATGTTTATCATTCAACAAAGAATGTTCTTTGATTATTTTATTGTAGATTCCTTAATAAGTATTATTATTTCTATTATAACTATAGCTATAGCCAAATTAATCGCTTATAAAACCATACCAATTCAGGAGATCAGAGATCTAAAAGTTTTAGAAAAGGGTAAGCCTTTATTAAAAGTTACAAACCTTAAAGTATATTATCCTCTACTTAAAGGGGTACTTAAAAGGAAAATTGGTGAAGTAAAAGCGGTTGATAGTATATCATTTGAGATCAAGACAGGTGAAACATTAGGGTTAGTTGGAGAAAGTGGATGTGGGAAAACAACTATCGCAAACACAATTTTAGGATTACTAGATATAGAAGATGGAGAAATATTATTTCATGACGAACCTATCCCGAACGAATTTTCAAGTTATTTCAGACAAAAAATTCAAATGGTTTTCCAGGATCCTGATGCTTCTTTAAATCCACGTTTAAAAGTTACTGATATTATAGCAGAACCGCTTAAGAATTTGCTTGCTATTACCGATAAAATGAAAATCAGAAGACATGTTTTGCGGCTATTGAAACAGGTTTCATTAAAACGAGAACACATGGATCGTTATCCTCACGAGTTTTCAGGGGGGCAAAAGCAAAGAATTATTATAGCAAGAGCACTTGCTTGTAATCCAGAATTAGTTGTCCTTGATGAGCCCACATCAGCTCTTGATGTGTCTGTACAAGCACAAATCTTAAACCTCCTTATAGACTTACAGGAGGAATATGGATATGGTTTCTTGTTTATAACACATAATTTAGCCGTTGTGAATCATATTGCGGATAGAGTTGCTGTAATGTATCTAGGTAAGGTTGTTGAGATTGGGGAAACTGATCAAATCTTTTTAAATCCAGCCCATCCCTATACTCAAGCACTCCTAAAGAGTCACTCTGAAATAGATCCTTTTGATCAAGATATAAAATATGTTATAGATGGCGAAGTTCCGAGCCCAATTGATCCACCACCAGGATGTACTTTTAATCCTCGGTGTGTATCAGATAATCGAACACCAGAATGCGAATTTGAGTCACCCCATCAAATAAAAATCGATGAAGGCCATTATATCTGGTGTGTTAATCCACCATATGGAGTAAAAGACAGAGAAGGAATGGATTAATTAAATTAGAAGATTATAATTCTTTTAATTATCATTTAATACCAAATTGAGTTTAGCTCATAAATTTCCATTTTGGCTAGCTTAGTTTCTCCACCTTCGCTAAAAGCTAAAATATTGTTTTTTTCTATAATGATAGGTTTAAAATAGGACACTATATAATTGATTTTGTGTGGATATAGTTCAACAAATTCTGAAATGTTAAAATCTGTTCCCCATTTTGAAAAGTCCTCGGAAAAATCTGAGAGTTTAATAGATGTACGGACCGGCATATAAATTTGGCCATCATTGGCGAAAATCTCCAATGTTGTGCGATCAACAAGGATTCTGAGTTTAATTCTACCATCCATGGGTTTTAATGGCGCATAACGTTCTTGACAATAGAGCTTTTGCTCATTGATATCGTAGGTAATTTGTATATTTTTAATTAAAAGTCCAAATCTTTCGGCACTCCCAAATTCAAACTCGACTGAAATATCGTATAAGCCATAATCAACATTTTCTTCCATAATTGAATGGTGACCTTCCTCGATAATTTTTTCTTGATATATCCAGTTCTTGCCGTAAATATTCTTAATTTCATCTATAGGTTGAGCAAACATTCTCAGTCCATCTTCTGTAGTTCTTAGCGTGAGTTCAACGGGAAAGAGCATCTGTTGATTAAATGGCATATCTGGCATAGGACTTAATCCCCATGCCATTTGAATACGTCTACCATCTTCTTCAGGAACATTGTTAAAAGTTTGTGATGCATAGAAACAATTACCATAGCAAAACTCAATCTCTTTAGTTTCGGGAATAAATTTCTTCCCATCGAATTGTCCTATGTCGTAACGACCATTACCAGCATATAAAATCCATTTTTTGTTCTGTTGATTTCCATCAATAGCTAATTGGAATAATTCCGGGCATTCGTGAAGATTTTCTCTTCCATATTTACTTTGAAGTTTCCAGGATTTAAGGTCCTTGGATGTGAAAAATCCCATAACACTTTCTTCTAAGTATAACACAATTACCCATTGATTTGATGGTTCATGCCAAATAACTTTTGGATCGCGATTCATTGGTTCAATGAGATCTTGAACAGGATTTCCACTATATTTGGTAAAAGTTCTACCCCTATCGTTGCTAAATGCAATAGATTGGGTAAAAGGCTTGTCTTTTGACCACGGGGTTTTACCACCAGCGGAAGTATAGATACATATTATTGGTTTTTCGTCACTACTTTGAAAATCCGTAGTATTAAGCTTATCAACAACTGCTGAACCAGAGTATATTCCACCTAGGTTATCTGGATAAATTGCATCACCTATTTCTTTCCAGTGTACCAAGTCAGTGCTTATTGCATGACCCCAAGCTTTATTGGCATCAGAACCATAATCCCATCCGTAAGGATTATGCTGGTAAAACAAATGATATTCTCCGTCATGATAGACGAGACCATTTGGGTCGTTGTTCCATCCTCGACGTGTTGAGAAATGGAACTGAGGTCTTAGGCGCTCTTTGTAGAGGTTTTCTTCTCCAGGAAATGTGTCAGCCTGATAAATTTTATTGAATGCTTCATTTTCCTTTTTGATTTGTAAAGTTGCTTTTTTACCTTTAAATTCAGAAACATCAAGAAACACCCAGAAATCAGGTTCGTCTATTGCCAGTGAAACTTCAAGTTCACGTACGAGTTTACCATCAATAATGAAGTGTATTAAACTTTTTTTTGTTCCGTATTTAACGTGTTTAACAGGAAAGTTCAAATAACGTTTTTCAATCCGTAACTCTCGCTTCATTTTCATTTTTATTTCAAGTTTTAATAATTAATAAATAGAATATTACCTTCTAGAAAAAAATTAGTAAAAAAAAGATATTTTAAGAATTCTTAGAGATCTTCTTCCTTCTAAAGACTAATAGGGCAGAAGCGCAAAAAATCATAAGAAATACCATATTAAAATCAAATCCGGGTATTGCTGGATTAGTTGGTCCATTTTCAGGAGGATCAGTAATTTGGTGGAGAATATAATTATATATCATCTGCTCATAAGGGCCTCCATCTGAAGCAGTAAAACATACCACAAGATTGTATTTTGGTAAAACATAGATACATTGTCCTCCAGCTCCAACAGTATAATATCCATCATACTCTATTATTTTTGGAAGTCCAAACCAATCAGTTGTCATCACTGAAATATTAATGTAAAATAAATACCCATAATCAGACCAACCTGTAATTTGGTGTGTTGTTGCGTCTTTCATATAATCCTTATCTACTATTTGGGTTCCGTTCCACATGCCATTGTTTAGACATAGCATTCCTAATTTCGCTTGTACTTTCGGTGAACAAAAAAATCCATATCCCCCAGAACTAATGTTGTAATCATCATGCCACCAAGAGTATTCATCTTCTGAAATTCCCAAAGGTTCAAATAGATAATCTTTTGTGAATTCTTCAGTGCTTTTACCAGTTACATTGGTAATTATACCTGATAAGAGATTAGGCCCATCATTGCTATATTCAAAAGCTCCCGCTTGTCCAGGAGTAAAAACCAATGGCACAAGATCAAGTGCCCATTTAATGGAACCATAAGAATCTAAAAGGTCTTTGGCGTTAGGAGGATAAAGAGGACCTTCACCACATAATCCGGAATTCATTGTTAATAATTGTTCTATTGTGATGTCCTTCTTTAGTTCGCTATCAGTAAAATTAGCATCCCAAATGTGGGCAAAGAATTCATATAATGTTTGGCTTACATTGTCTAAGAAACCTTCTTGGAGAGCTATCCCAATCACAATGCTCATTAGGCTTTTAGTGGTAGAAGCTTGATCATGGAGTAGGCCCCATGGATACGTTTTAGAACCATCTATATTTGTATATATTTGGGAAGATTGCAGATATTCGTAGACAAGCAGATGTCCATTGCGTACAACAATAATACTATGAATATCAATTGATCTATTTTCAATAAATTCAAACATCTCATCAATCTTACTGGAATTTAATCCTTGAGTTTCAGGAGCTACTTCTGTCCATTCACTTGAATTTCCAGGCCAAAATATATCTTGAGTTGATGAGGTAGAAACGGAATTTGAAAAATCGTCAGAATTGGTGCTGATTTCTCGCATTGATAGAGAGCCTATCGAAGTTGAAGTAACTAAAACCAATGAGATCAAGCAAATAATTAGCTTTTCAATCTTATTTCTCATTTCTGTTCAATTTTTTGATTAAATTAATTTACAAACAAAAATATTGTAATTGAAAATATTTAGTAATAGCACTATTTAAAGTTTGTTTAATATATGGTGTTCATTTATAATCTTTCTTTTTACAATATTGTGAATATATAATTTCTTAGATTTTTTTTTTCCTCCTAATTAATAATACAACAGAAGCGCAAAAAATCATAAGAATTATCGTATTGAAATCAAATCCGGGTATTCTTGGACTATTTGGTCCCGTTTCAGGAATTTCAACAAATTGAAGGATATAATCTTGAATTATTTGCTCATAGTTTTCTACATCATACCCCGTAAAACCAACCACAATATTGTATTCTGGTATAACATAGATACACTGTCCCATAGCCCCTGCTGCTAAATATCCCCCATAAGTGAAATTAGGAGGCATCATCCACCATAAATACCCATAATCTGCCCATTTTCCCTCACTAGTCTGATTTGTTGTTGCGTCTTTCATATAATCTTTATCTACTATTTGTTCTCCGTTCCACGTGCCATTGTTCAGAGCAAGCATTCCAATTTTCGCTTGTACTTTAGGCGTGCATTCTATTCCAGATCCACCATAGTCCATACCTATAGAATCATTCAACCAATAGTATTCGTCTTCTGAAATTCCTAGCGGCTCAAACAAATATTGTTTTGCGAATTCTTCAGTACTCGTTCCTGATACATTGGCGATTATACCTGATAAGAGATCAACTCCATTGTTGGTATATTCAAATTCTCCCTCTTCTCCAGGAGTAAATGTTAAAGGAGCCTTATCTAGTGCAAATGTAATAACATCATCTTCAGTTGCATGATCATGATCAGGAGGATCAGTTATTCCGGAATTCATTGTTAATAAGTGTTCTATTGTGATATTCTTCTTAAGCGTACTATTAATAAAACTGGGACTCCACCTGTGGGCAAAGAATTCATATAATGTTTGATTTACATTGTTTAAGAACCCTTCTTGGAGAGCTATTCCAATCAATATGCTAATTACGCTTTTAGTAGCAGAATATTGACCATGGAGATTGTCTCCGCCAAAATACGTTTTAGTGCCATCGATATAACGATATATCTCGAAATGATGTAAATATTCGTAGACAAGCAGATATCCATTGCGTACCACAATAATACTATGAACATCCTGGCTATTATCTTTAATAAACTCAAACATCTCATCGATCTTACTGGAATTTAATCCCTGGGTTTCAGGAGCTACTTCTGTCCATTCACTTGCATTTCCAGGCCAGAAAGTATCTTGAGTTGATGAGGTAGAGACGGAAGATGAAAAATCGTCAGAATTGGTGCTGATTCCTTGTATTGATAGATTTGCTATAGAAAATGAAGCAACTAAAGATACTACAATAATCCCAGTTAATAGCTTTTTTATTTTATTTCTCATGAATAGATCAATTTTTCATTTTTGAATTTTAATTATATATGTACATTTATTATAAATAAACATTATTGTTACTCATTTAAATCGGTTTCTGAACTTAACAGAGAAGTCGATTCGAGATCCTCGAATTTGCGCTCAATTGGGCTTTTCAAACAGAACCTGAAAAAATAAATCCGCTTATTGCTTGAGCATCTGGAGGAACATATCCAATAATACGATGTGCTGCCCCTTCCCTCAAAATTTGGATCATTCTTGAATTAACTCAACAATTCCGGTATCACCATCAACTTTGATCCTTTGCCCATGTTTAGTGCGTTGGGTGATAGTACCAGTCCCCACAACGGCAGGTATGCCGTATTCCCTCGCAACGATGGATCCATGCCCCAAAATACCGCCCATGTCTGTTACTAATCCATTCGCATGAGCAAATAGCGGTGTCCATGCGGGATTGGTCATAGGGCAAACTAAAATTGAATCAGGTTGCATTTTATCGAATTCTGCTGGTGATTTAATTAGACTAGCTGGGCTAGTAACTGTTCCAGGACTAACCGGAATACCTCTCAGGATATCACTATTTGGATCATTCTTAACCTGTGTCTCTTTGAACGCGACACCTGGATTATTGCTGGCGACTTCTGGAATAGTTCCTGGGGGATGTAATCGTTTGCGTGCTTCTCTCAATTCTCGGCGTTCCAAGGTTAATTGCTTATATTCTGGTATCGCTTTGTTCTCTTTACGTGCGTTGATGGCTTTGGTCAATTCTTCTTTAACAAGATAAAAAATATCATCCGGAACATTGAATGTACCAATATCTACAAGTCGCTGTCCGAGTTCCAGAGCTAAAATCCGAAGAATTGGCCAACCACTGGTTAGATAAAACATAACATCCTCGCGAATGAAGTAAAAACGATGGGTGAACCAATTACGATAACGAAACTGCCAATACTGCAATCCATCCAGAAGTTGATCTATTTTCTGTAACGCTTGTTCTCGCTTCTTAGCAGCGTCAATTTCATGCTTTTTTGGATTATAATCCTTGGCAGTTATCATAGTTTTCAAGGTGCTAAAAAGCCCTGAAGGATCTTCAATTGGAAGTGGTTCAATAAAGTCCAGGCTGTAACCCAAGTGACCATAAATATTGAGATACTCCTCAATGGCTTTTACCACTGGACCGCCGTCTGTATGGATTTTAAGAGCATTCATCAATTGTTTGGGAGGTGTCGTAACTACCAATTCATAGAGCACTTTGTTTTCCTGGATCTGTTTTGCGATCTTATACATATGTTCATTGGCTTCTAAGGTTTTCGATTTAAAACCACTTAGGAAGTGTCCACTGGTGAAATTATGATCTGGTAGGTTTTCTCGAAGAAATGCTTGTAACTGGTCGTCAGTTGCTTTCGCAATGCCAAAGCTATGACTTGCGTTGCTGGACCAGTACATTCCTCCAGCGTGGGCTAATTCGCGAATTCCTCTCAATAACTCCTCATCTGGTGCTGTTTTATAATCAATCTTTTCCCATTCTTCTACCGTTGCTAGAAGCTCAGGCATTGCTCTTTCTTTCCATTCTTTAATTTGTTTCTCATTAGCTTCGGTTTTGTTGCCAGCGACATAAGCTGGATATTTACTTTCGGGCATGGTCACCGCATGAGCAATGTCTTTAATATCTGTTTTTTCGGCCCATGCTTTGAATGCTTTTAAATCCTCAGGTGATAGCTCTTCCAAGAACAAATCTAAGTCATGCTGTTCCATCTTGGGATTAACTTTTTTTATCATTTGCGCGAATGAATCATCCCATTCTTGCCAAATCCTTGCAATTTTTTCTTCCTTTTCTTCTTCTGTTACAGCATTATCTATTTCATCCTGAATAGTTACAACTTGTGGGAAGTCAAACCGTTGATAAGCAAAACCATTTACTGTTACAAACATGGGACCACCTCCTACAAAAAAGCTTTTACGCTTCACACCTTTTGCAACCGTTTCCAAGCCTTCAGTTAGATACAGCTCATCGAACAATGGGGAACATGGATCAGGGATATTTTCTATGATCTGACGCCGGGCGAGAATCCGTGCTGGGGGTGTTGGTTCCCAAGCAACTTCTAAAGGTTGCGGGGGAAGATTAGTGATAGGACGGGATTGTAACATCCATAGTTTTTCATCAGATATTGCCCATTCGATATCTTGAGGAAGTCCCTCGAAAATTTGTTCTACACTAAGTGCAACTGAACTCAGTTTCTTGAGTAATTTTTCTGATAAAGATGACTGGTTGCGCTCTTTTTCAGAGACATCTTGCAATAATGTTCCTTGCTCATCGCTGGAAATAATTTTCTGCGTTTTTGAACCGATCATACTCTCTTTCACAGTGAGAGAGCTCCGATCTACCACATAAGTGTCTGGTGTTACTTGCCCTCCAACTACTGCTTCGCCTAAACCAAAGCTTGAATTGATAATAAACTCTGATCTTTCTCCAGTCACTGGATTAGCAGTAAAAAGTATCCCCGATACATCTGATGGTACCATAAGTTGGACCACGACAGCCATGACGACCACTTCCTGTTGAATTCCCATTTGGTGCCTATAACTGATCGCTCTTGGAGTCCAAAGAGAGGCCCAACAATCTCGTATTGCCATTATCAGTGCATCATCACCACGAACATTCAAATAAGTATCCTGTTGTCCTGCAAAAGATAAATCAGGTAGGTCTTCAGCATTGGCAGAAGAACGCACAGCTACTGCTGGATTCTGTCCATTCAGTGCACTGTAGGCTTGATGGATTTCAGTAATAATCTCACTTGACAGCTCTGCTGCCTTTATCAGCTCTTGAATACGCTTTGATGCTGATTCGAATGATACTGTCTTACCGATGATTTCGGGCTTTGCTAGATTAATGATTGTTTCCTGTAAGTTATTTTCTTCTACAAAATCCTTATAAGCGGACGTAGTTAGGTAAAAACCATCAGGAACCGTCATTCCTGCAGATGCCATCCTTGCTAGCGACTTTCCTTTACCACCAATCATTTCCAATGAGACATCTTTAGCATCAATTGGGAGTATATATTTTGAAGTCAAGGTAATTTCCTACTTAAATTATATATGTACATTTAACTTATATAATGGAAAGTAATATTCTAATTTTAAATTTATGATTCAATTTCGAATCAAAATTTACGATATTTTAAATTTAGTATATTTTTGTATATCTCTTGTGTTAAAAGTGTATAATTTGGATTTTCCGGTAATAGTACATAAACTGGATCACTCGTTTTATTAATATCAAATCCAACTTTTTTCATATCAAATTTTTGAATCTTATAAGTACTTGTTGTGGATAATTCCGCTAAAAATCGTACAAATTTAGGAATAGCATATGGTGGTAAGTTTTCTTTTAAAGTTATTAGAAAGCTATCAAAATTAAATTCTTTATGATCTAATGTTGCCATTATCGACACCATACCTGCACGTCCTTCAGTTCCTGGAATTTCAACCCCATAAACAGAAGCGTGTTCAACTTGTTGAAAAGATACAACTATATCTTCAATTTCTGATGTGGATACATTTTCACCTTTCCAACGGAATGTATCTCCAAGTCTATCAACAAATTGGGCATGTTTATAACCAATATTTCTAAGCATATCTCCTGTGTTGTACCATAAATCTCCTATTTCAAATGCATCACGAGTTAATTTTTTCTCTGTCTCATCTTTAGAACTATAACCAGTAAAAATATATTCATCCCCCATTTTCATTAATACTAAACCTACTTCACCCTCATTAACTTCTTGAAGGAAACCATTATCACTTTTAATTGGTTCATTATTTACAACATCATATTTAACTATAGAATATTGAGAAAAATTAAATCCTACTGTACAATCTAAATTAAAATAATTACAGAACATACTATTCATTTCAGTCATTCCATAGTGTTCATAAACTTCTCTTATACCAAATCTTTCTTTAAATTCTTTCCATATTTCTGGTCTAAGACCATTCCCACAGATCTTATATACTCTATGATTTCTTTCCTCTGGACTTGGTGGTTGATTATAAAGATAACGACAGATTTCTCCAATATAATTGAAACAAGTCACCTTGTATTTTATAACATCTTTCCAGAAATTTTTAACACTAAATCTACGTGCTAGCGCTATTGTCGAACCGCCTGCGAGAGCTGAAGCCCATCCAATATGAATAGCATTACTATGAAATAATGGAAGGGAAATATAAACAACATCTTCAGGCTGCATATGCATAGCAACAATTCCCCATCCATTCATAGCACTGATCATATGAATGTTCTTCATGGGGGCTGCTTTTGGAAGACCACTTGTCCCAGAGGTAAAAATATAAGCATAAGTATCGTTTCCTATCATTTCTGTTGTGGTGGGAGGATTTTTAATATCTAGATCTTTTACTTCCTCTGCTAGATCAATATACCCATTAGGGAGTTCCATTTGATTCTTATCTGGTAAGAAAAATAACTGTTCTTCATTAGATAATCCTAAATTTGGTTTTACTTCTTCAAATGCTTCATACAGTTCTTCTCCAATAATATAAAGCTTAACAGGATTTAATCGTAGACTATGAGAAAGTGTAGCAGATCGTTGACGGGTATTAATTAATGAAGCAATGGTACCAATTTTAGACATTGCTCCTATTATAAACAGCAATTCAGGTCTGTTTTCTAAAAAAACATTCATTATATCTCCTTTTTTTAAACCCAAGGATAGGAAGAAGTTAGCATATTGGTTTATCCTTTCATTCATTTCTTTATAAGTATATTGAATGTCTTCATACTGAATTGCTACATTGTTTGCAAAATTAATAGCATTCTCTTCTAAAGATTTGCCAAGAGAAATTTTCAACTCAGGTTTTATTTTATTCCGAGCAGCTCCAGCATTAATGATGTGAGTAATACGCCAGATTATTGATAATAGACCAAAAATATAATCTTGATAGGAAATTTTATAATCAAAAAGAGATTTAGATTGTATTTCTTGATTGACTGGAGAAATTCCTATTAATTCATTAAAACCTTTTATAACTTGTTTTACAATCGGATTATTTGTAAGTTTCATAACCCTATCTTTACCCTTGGACCTTATTTTATAATATGTCTTTTCAAACTTCTCATATTTCTCAATATAATTATCATCTATTAATTTCTCTGCCCATTTATGAAATAATTTCTCTTCCATTCGATTATTAATAGATTTGCTTGGATCATTCACAAGTTCTTCTAAACTATGAGATCCAAAAACAGCTAAAGCAAAAAGAATAACGTCATCATATTTTTCTTTTTTTAAATCATTTAAATACCATGCAGGAAGCTTATCTGGAATTGTATTAAATATAGTCATAAAATATCAAATAGCTAATTTAAGTGTAATATAATAACCCTATTTAAAAAATTCATATATATTTTTAAGGTTTTATTATTCACATCCTGACTAACCAATAAAATTAAAATAATAATATAAAACATTTCATAGAATAGAGAGAGACGAGAAGAGATTCCTGTTGAGAATGTGTGAAGTTATTTATAATCTATGATCTTCTCGATTTTCTCTCTCAAGTATAGATAAAATAGTGATCAAACTATCATTAATCCATTTCATGAAAAGTATTTAAACATCGTTTATTTTTCTAGTTAAGTTAGGTGTAAAATAATATGGATGGTTGGAATAAAATAGCAGAAGAAAAAAACAAAGTGGAAATAATTAATACTGGATGCTGTCATGATTGTGGTGGTCGTTGTGTTCTAAAAGCTCACGTAAAAGATGGAAAAATTATAAGAATTGAAACGGATAATGAAGAAGAACCACAATTAAGAGCTTGTTTACGAGGCAGAGCCTATAGACAACGAGTTTATTCAGATGAGAGACTTAAATATCCTTTACGTCGTGCTGGTGAGAGAGGTGAGGGTATTTTTGAAAGAATCTCTTGGGAGGAAGCTTTGGATGAAGTAGCTTCAAATATAAAAAAAATTAAAAAAGATTATGGTAATTCAGCAATTTTGCTAGTCCCTGGGGGAGGAAATCAAGGGATGCTTCATGGTATAACCCCTCATGCTTTAATGCTTCATCAGATTGGAGGATATACTAGAATGTGGGGTGCTCCTTCCTATGAAGGTGCTCTTTTTGCCTCTATGGCTACCTATGGAACAATGATGACAGGTAATGCTCGAGAAGATTTACTTAACTCGAAGCTAATTATAATGTGGGGATGGAATCCAGCAAATACAATTTGGGATCCTGGCACTAGTTTATGGTTAGCCAAAGCTCGAGAAAAGGGAATAAAAATTATAGCTGTTGATCCTATATTTACAGATTCTGCTGCGGTTCTTGCTCATGAATGGATTCCTATTCGTCCTGGTACGGATACAGCTATGCTGAATGCTATGGCATATGTGATTATCTCTGAAAATTTACATAATCAAACATTCATCGAAAAATTTACTATTGGTTTTGATAGATATAAAGAGTATATTCTTGGAATTCAAGATAGACAACCGAAAACTCCTGAATGGGCAGAAAAGATTACCAAAGTACCATCTAAGACAATAATAAATTTAGCTAGAGAATATGCTACAAGAAAACCCGCTGCTCTTATTGCCGGATGGGGTCCTGCCAGAACAATGTTTGGTGAACAATATTCACGAGCAGCAAATATCCTATGTGCAATAACTGGTAATATTGGAATACACGGAGGATATGCATCTGGTTTTATGCGAGCATATTATAGTCGTGAAAGAATCGTTACAGGGGGGAAAAAAAAGTCTGGACCAATCAAGCCAGAAGATGAAAAACCTAAAAAACCAAGACTTCAAGATAATCCAGTTGATTTTGGTGTCCCTCCACGTGAAGATAGTTTATACAAATTAAAGGGAGGAACTAATCCCGCTAGTACCCGTATTCATTGGAATGATTATTACAATGCTATATTGGAAGGTCGTAAAGGAGGTTATCCCGCAGACATTAAAATGGCTTATATTGCTGGAACCAATCGTTTAAATCAATATGGTGATGTAAATAAGGGTGTCAAGGCATTAAAATCCCTTGACTTTATAGTCGTTTATGAACAGTTTATGACACCTACTGCTCAATTAGCAGATATTGTTTTACCCGTAAACACGTTCATGGAACGTAATGACATTGCCGTTCCTTGGCTTGGTTCTCCTTACTATATTTATTTAAACAAAGCAATAGATTCTTTATATGAATCAAAATCAGATTTAGAAATATGCAAAGAATTATCAAAGAAATTGAGCATCGAAAAGAGTCTATTAGATTTACCAGAAGACCAAATATTAAGAATATTAAGCGCTCCCCGTAAAGATATTAAAAGTTATAATAAAATGAAAAGAGATGGATATTATAAAGTTAAAGTAGAAGAGCCTTTTGTTGCCTTTAAAGAGGAAATAGAAGACCCAGATAATTATCCTTTTCCTACATTATCCGGTAAAATTGAAATTTATTGTGAGCATATAGCAGAGAAAAATAATCCCTTAATGCCTCCAATTCCTAAGTATTTAACCCATGAAGAACATTATGATTCTCCTAAAGCGAAGAGATTTCCATTGCAACTTCTTACCCCTCATAATAAAAGAAGGACTCACTCAACATTGCATAATATTCCATGGTTACAAGAGATAGAACCACATCATGCTTGGATAAATCCTATTGATGCCTCAAAACGTAATATAAATAATCGAGATTTGATAGATATTTATAATGATCGAGGTAGAACAAGAATTCCTGCTAAAGTCACTGAGCGAATAATTCCAGGAGCTGTATGTGTTTATCAGGGAGCATGGTATAATCCAAATAAGGAAGGTATAGATCTCGGTGGATGCGCTAATGTGTTAACACAAGATGGTTATTCTCCAGGAGGTTCGTTTCCTTTAAATAGCACTCTTATAGAAATAGAATTATCACCCTCTAACGAAAAAGAGTTGAAATTATGAAACAAATGGGATTCTATTTTGATCAAACTAGGTGCACGGGTTGTTATACATGCGTAGTTGCATGCAAAGATTGGAATGACTTACCGGTGGGAGTTAATTGGAGAGCAATAAAAATCATAGAACATGGAACATTTCCTAACTTATTTTTAGCCTATTTATCTACTTCATGTCATCACTGTGCAGATCCTCCGTGTTTAAAAGCTTGTCCAACGAAAGCAATAATTAAAAGGGAATCTGATGGAATTGTAGATGTGGTAACCGAAAAATGTCTGGGAAAGAAAGAATGCGGCTCAAAATGCCTAAAAGCTTGCCCATGGGATGTTCCCCAGTTTCAAAATGAAGAAAATTCAAAAATGGAAAAATGTAATTTTTGTATAGAACGCCTTGAAAAAGGAAAACAAACTATTTGCGTTGAATCCTGCCCTATGTTCGCACTTGATGTAGCTCCGCTAAGTTTACTGCAAGAAAAATATGGTAAAACGCATGAAGCAGAAGGTTTTAAATACTTAGATAAAATAAAACCATCAATCATCTTCAAACCTAAGATAAGAAAATAGAAAAAAACTTTTTTTAATTAGTTTTGCCAAATTTAAAAACTATAAAATATTATAGTCCTTTGCTGTTATAAAATCTCAAGTGATTATATGAGAGAAGTTGATGGGGAGAAATATTACGATATTTCAGAAATATGTGGAATGCTTCATAATCGTTTAAGTCAAGATGAGATTCAGACTCATTTTCAAAACAATAAAATTCAAGGTATAAAGATTGAAGATCACTGGTATGCTACTAATGAAGCAATAGATAAATTTGAAGAAGAAGTAATCTATAAAGATATTTATTTTTCTGAACTCCATCAGATTGATTTAAAAAAGATCCTGTTAAAAGGACGAATTCTAGATATTGGAGGAGGTGGAGAAGGAATTATCGGGCAATTCGCTGGTCCTAATGTTATATCAATAGATCCTTCTGAAAGGGAGCTTAAAGAAGCAGAAAGTGACTGTGTGAAAATTATTATGGATGGAAAGGATCTGAAATTCCTAGATGAGGCGTTTGATACTGTTGCTATATTTTTTACTATGATGTATATATCAAAACCAGATCAAAAGAAAGTCCTTAAAGAAGCATATCGAGTTCTAAAATCGAAAGGAGAGCTTTTTCTTTGGGATCTCACTATTCCAGATAGACCTGAAACAGAAAAAGATACTTATGCAGTTAAATTAGAAGTAGATATTGGGAAAAAGAAAATAACAACTGGTTATGGAACTAGGTGGGGGAAAAAATACAACTTAGAACGTTATTTAGATCTAGGTAAAAAAGTTGGTTTTAATGTTATAGAACAGGATGTAAATGGAGAAACCTTTTTTATAAGGTTTAAAAAAAGTTAATGATTCTTTTATTACTTAAAATTAGAGCAATATAATCCTGGATCAAATTTGGGTCATTTTTTCTACATTTGAACCCTTCAATGAAATTCACTTATTCAATATACATAAAATTACATAATTCCATCCCAAGCTATTCTTTCTTTTCCATATGGATCATCAACTACTTTTATCTCCTTACCTAAAATCATTGTACTTCGTTTTTCCGTGTCATATTGAGGCCATTCTGGTATACCATTGTGAGAAGGATTTCCCGTTCGAGCAAACGCTATCCATGAATCCATAATCTTTTCGCTGAGTTTCCTCGCTTCTTCACTCGTATCTACAAATATACTCCAATATGGATCATCCAACATCCCAAATACGAAGGGTATTTCTAAAGTGTGAAAGGAACCAAATATTCCATCCATAATCGAGGAGGGCCATGTAAACAAATACATAAAAGTGTTAGGATTCTGCATAGACTGAGCCTCGGCTGTTCGAATGGCAGAAATGTGAAATTCAAAATCGGTGAGAAATGCATCTAGGACTTTTTGGGCGGATAGAGAACCTTCATCTTTCCTTGTTTCTCTATATGCATTTATTAAGCTTTCTGCTTTATCTTCATCTTGACCAAGAGTTTTCATCACAAATTTTATCCAATTATGCATTCCATTTTCACTTACTTCCTTGAAATTATTATTATCATCTGGTTTCATCGAGGAGGATTCATTTAAATTTGTTCCAACTAACAGATCAACTTCTGCTGCAGGACCCTTACGAATCAAGTCTAGAGGATGTTCGGGAATATACTCCCCATCTATGTAGGGAGGAGTTGTAAGAGGCCAATGCTTTTCTTTTAATTTTTCTTCCCATACTTTTGATTCAGCATGAACGAGTTCGTATGCGGAAATTTTGAGAAGTGCCTCGATATCACCTTTTTGAATCCCCACTTCTGAAAGCATACGCTTGCTTATATCTTTACCTTCTGAAGCTCTGAAACCCGCAGGATTGCAAGCTCCACTTTGAGCTATCGCTCGATGGAAAAGACCTTTAGCTTCGGGCATTGCTAATAATGTTGATACTGACCAACCTCCAGCGCTTTCACCAAAAATTGTTATGTTGTCAGCATCCCCTCCAAAACTTTCGATATTATCACGAACCCACTTCAATGCTGTAATTTGGTCGAGTAGTCCTAACGGGGCGGTAGAGATACCCGGTATAAACGAAAATCCTAAAGCATTTAATCTGTAGTTAAATGTAACTACAACCACATTTCCCCTTTTGACTAGGAATGTACCGTCGTATGAACGTGCGCTATGGTTTCTTAATCCTCCACCGTGGATCCAGACCATTACTGGACGTTTATCCCGATCGGTAGAAGGTGTCCAAATATTCAAGTTAAGACAATCGGGTTCACTTTGCGGATTCGGTGGACTTATCAATTTTGGAGAGATAACTTGAGGACAAATAGGGCCAAATTCAGTTGCCAAAAGTACTCCCGGAAGGCGCTTCGCGGGAACAGGGGGTTTAAACCGTAAATCTCCTACCACTCTTTCGGCATAAGGTATTCCTTTAAATATTTCTATACCGTCGTCTTTAATACCTTGAATTTTACCTGCTTTTATATCAATTATTTTAGTTCTTTCCATATTTTCATCAAACATTTATATTGTATCCAAATCAAATTTGATATTAGAAATATAGTCTTATTTTAATATTTTTCTTCCTTCAATGATATACTTAAAGATAAATTCAGAGTCTGATTTCAATGAAAATTCAATTGAACTTTCCTCTAAACTTTTTAAGAAATTTAACCTATAAATACTATAATTAAGGAAGAGGACTCTAAAAGATAAAATGATGAATAGTGATTAATAAATGAGATTATCACCTGAATCTGAACGACAGTTGAAGTATCAGAAATTCCTCATGCTAGATCCCCGAACTATTGAGAACGCCAAAAATGCACAAATTAAATTGGGTAAAGTTAAGAAGCATGTCAATAATCCTCTTTTTGGAGAAGATAAACCTTGGGAAGTTCGATTTGATAATCTCTATGCTAATATTTGGTATGATCCCGTGAGATTTATAGGTAAACCTTTTCGACTTTGGTATAATCCATTTATAGTCGATCATTCTACCTCAGATACCCCCGAAGAAGAAAAATTACTAGGGAAATATCGGGAATTATCGAGGAAAATGTGGAAAAAATTTGGAAGAGATTATCGCGTTATGGGTGTATGTTATGCAGAATCAGAAAATGGAATTCACTGGGAAAAGCCAAATTTGGGGATTTATTCGCATAAGGATTCAAAAGATACGAATATTGTTGCAGTAAATTTTCATGGAGCAGGAATGTATTTTGATCCCTTTTCTGAAGACCCACAGCAAAGATATAAGCTAATTTTTAAATTAGATAAAGAAGATTCATTCTTTTATGCATTATCTGAAGATGGGATACATTGGGGGGAACCAATTGAGATTGAAGGATTTAACAAATATCAATTCAAAACTGTAAATTCGATTACATACTGGGGAAGGGATACTCATAATAATATCTTTTTTGATATTTTTCATTCAAAATATGTTTTATATACCCGTATGTGGAAGAAGATACTTAAATATGGACATTCTCATCGGGTTGTGGGAAGATCTGAAAGTGCAGATTTGATTCACTTTACCAAACCTGAAGTGGTTTTGGAAGGATTAGAACCCCATCTTGAAGTATATAGTATGGTAGTTTTTCCTTATACTAATGTATTCTTGGGATTGGTGGCGATATTTAATACTCAAACGGATAGAGTTTCAACTGAATTAGCTCTAAGTCTGGATAATACGAGCTGGGAACGAATTGACCCCGGGGAATCTTTAATTCCTAATGGTTCGGAAGAAGGCGCATATGATTGGGGGTGCATATATGCTGCCAACCGTCCTTTTATTATTAAAGATGATATATGGATTTACTATTTAGGGAGCGATGGATTGCACACAGATTGGAGAAAAGGATATTTTTGTTTAACGACACTACGAATTGATGGATTCGCAGGATTTGAACAAATTAACCCTAATCAAGATTCGATTATCACAACCACTATTATTAAAACTATCCCTAATAATTGGTGTGGACTTCAAATTAATGCGGATGTTGATACAGGTGGATATATTGACATTAAAATTCTTGACAATAACAATGATGTTTTATATGTAGTTCCACGTATCACTGAAACATGTATCAATTATCGTATTCAACTAGTAGATCCTAACATTAATGTGAAGAAAGCAAAAGCCACAGATTCATATGTTGAAGAGCAAATCAAAATTCAGTTTATATTTCGAAAAGCTAAAATTTATTCCTTTGATCTTGAATCTACTCCCATATTGGAAGAACAATAAATTTAACCATTGATGCAAATTCACTTAACGTTAAAATTATTTAGGTTCTTTTAGAATGCTAATATTAAAAATATTAAGAATATTTTGTCTTATTAGAGAATATTTTAGAATGACAAGATGAATAATATGAAGCAAGAAGTAATGACGGCTCCAGGTAAAATAGAATTTCACGATATTCCGATTCCTGAATTGGAAGAAAATGATGTTCTCATAAAAATGATGAGAATTGGAGTGTGCGGAAGTGATATTCACGTCTATCATGGGAAACATCCATATACCGACTATCCTATTACCCAAGGTCATGAAGTATCTGGAAAAATTGAGAAAATTGGGTCAAATGTTAAGAATCTTAAATCAGGTGATAAAGTGACGATTTTACCTCAAGAAGTTTGCAATCAATGTTATCCATGTACTCACGGAAGGTACCATATTTGCGATGATCTAAAAGTTATGGGTTTCCAAACAACTGGTGCAGGTTCAGAATTTTTTGCCATCGATGCTGAAAAGGTCATTAAACTCCCGGAAAATATGACATATGAACAAGGTGCTATGATTGAGCCATGTGCCGTAGCAGTGCATGCAGTATCAAGAGGTGGTGATATTTCAGGATTTAATATTCTAGTACTTGGAGCAGGTCCAATTGGAAACCTAGTAGGACAAGCTGCAAAAGCTCTTGGGGCTAAAGCAGTAATGATTACGGATTTAAGTGATTTTAGATTGGGAATCGCAAAAGAGGTTGGGATTGACTTTACCATAAATCCAACAAAACAAAATTTGTCTGTAGAGATTACAAATGCATTTGGACCAGATAAAGCAGATTTAATAATTGAATGTGTTGGTACCAATGAAACGATAGATGCAGCAATTGAAAACGCAAGAAAGGGATCAGACATAATAATTGTTGGCGTTTTTGGAGAAAAACCTGCCGTTGATTTAGGATTCGTGCAAGATCGTGAGCTTAGGTTGATTGGTACATTAATGTATCAAGCTAATGATTACATTAAAGCGATTGAACTTGTAGATAATAAAAAGATGATCCTTAAACCATTAATGACGATGCATTTCCCATTTGAGGATTATGATAGAGCTTATAAATATATTGATGATAAAAAAGATAAAGTAATGAAAGTTTTTATTGATGTAAATAAAGAATAGGTAGATTAAATGAAAAGTTTTGATTATCATAATCCTACTGATATTAGATTTGGTTGGGGTAGGGTTGAAGAAATTGGAGAAATATTATCCCAATATGGAAAGAAATGTTTAATGGTAACAGGGTCTGGTAAAAGTCTAGAACCTATAAGAGAAAAAATAACAAAACTGTGTCAAGACAAGAGGATCAATGTTATACATTATAATGGTGTTTCTACTAATCCGACGACTGATATGGTAAACGTTGGTACAGAAATAGCTAAAAAAAATGATGTGGATGTAATTCTAGGCGTAGGAGGGGGCTCGCCTATTGATGCAGCAAAAGCCATTTCAGTAGGAGTCACTCACGATGGTGAGGCATGGGAATACCGTGTAGTAGATGGAAAATCGATAGAAGATAAATTATTACCAATTATAGCAGTGACCACAACCGCAGGAACCGGAACGGAAGTAACCCCGGTTTCAGTAATAACAAATCCTGCCATACATTTGAAATACGCACTAGCAGACAAATTATTATGCCCAAATGTTGCTATAATTGACCCTGAGTTAACTATAACGATGCCGGCTCATATTACAGCTGCAACAGGCTGGGATGCTTTTTGCCACTCATTTGAAAGTTATACTTCTCACACTAGTGCTTGTGATTATGTAGATATGCATGCTTTGGAAGGCATGAGACTTGTTATTAATTACTTACCAATAGCAATGAAGGATGGACAAAACCGAGAAGCAAGGGAAGCTCTTCATTGGGCAAATACCCTTGGGGGACTATCCATTACTAATGCAAGTGTAACTTTACCACATGGGATGGGAATGGCCATAGGCGGTAATGCTCCTCACATCCATCACGGTGAAGCATTGGCTTTAGTGTATCCTGAAATAAATCGCTGGACTTGGAAGTATAAGATCAAAAAATATGCAGATGTAGGGAGACTATTCAATCCTGCCTTAAAGGATGAACCAGATAAGGTAGCTGCAGAAAAAGCATGTGATGAGATGGATAATTTCTTAAGAGAAATCGGAATGTGGATGAGTTTCAAGGATAAAAATGTGCCTAAAAGTACATTAAATGATATTGGGAAAGATACTTTTAAACTACCCGATTATGAAAATCATGCAAAAGTGGCAACAGTAGATGATGTAATGGATCTACTCAAAAAGAGCTATGATCGATGAAGATTTTTAGCTAAAAAATGGGAAGATTTTTACTTAACTAATTTAATTTAATCTTGATATTTTAAAAACATATGCATGTTCGCATGGTTTTTTATTTGGAGTTTTTATTTTAAGACCTATATCCGTTAAGTCCCATTCCAATTCTTTATCAACTCCTAACATCTTAATGGATTTAATGTCCGATTCATCCATTATGTAAAAAAATCTTGCTTCATTCTGTCGTATAATTTTTCTATAAGATTTCCTCAAGGTCTTAATTTTGAATTCTTCACCAGGCCATCCGAGAGTAATGGCATAAATTGCATTATCCTTCACAGTAAATCTGATATCCTTAGCAGTATACTTTACTTCTGTGTATTCGCTGAACATTCCTCCTCTAGCTAATTTTGTTTTTCCCTCACCAGCTGTAAACCATGGAGTTGTATTATAAATTGCTTCTCCATTAACTTCAAGCCATTTTCCTATTTGAAGTAGGCAATTTTTCGCGGGACCAGGAATTTCACCATTTGCTTTAGGTCCAAAATTCAGTAGAAGATACCCATTTTTAGATACCCGATCAACTAAATTATGAACAAGCGTGTCTCCTGATTTGTATCCTGCTTCTTTTACGTAAGACCATGCTCCTTGATCGTCAACGGATGAATCGGTTATCCACCTATAATATGTGAGTTTATCAGCCCTACCCAATTCATAATCAAGAATTCCAATATTGGGTGGTAAATTACGCAATTTGTAAGTTACGGCAACTTCCTTTCCCCACTCTTCAGCTTTATTGAAATAATATGCAAGCATTTCTCTCTTGTATTTATCAGGAAGCTTTCCCAATCCAAAGTCAAACCATATGAGATCTGGCTTATAATTATCTAAAACCTCAATAATTTTTGCTTTCCAATTATCTAAATATTCCTTACTTGGTTTAGCTTGATGAATCCATCTCCATTGTAAGTTAAGTTTTGAATCTTCATCGTGGATTGGTCCATACAATCCTGAATATTCCGGATTTGATGTATCATAGTTCTTATTCCAGTGAGGGAAAAACCAGTGGTTCTCGGCATGATGAAACGCTACCATGAATTTCAAACCCTGTTTTCTGATTGCTTTTTCCATCTCACCTACAGTATCTCTTTTGGGGCCCATTTGAGCAGCATTCCATTTTGTCACCTTACTATCCCACATTGCAAAACCGTCGTGGTGGATGCACACTGGTCCTGCAAATTTTGCTCCTACTTGCTTAAAGAGTTTTGCCCATTCATTAGGGTTAAATTTCTCTGCTGTGAATAATGGTATAAAATCTTTGTATCCAAACTCCGAGGGATGACCGTAAGTTTTTGTATGATGTTCATATTGAGGCGTTCCCTCCTGATACATGGCATGACCGTACCAAGATCCATTTTTAGCCGTTTTTGGCCCGAATGCAGGGACAGAATATATTCCCCAATGGTAATAAATACCATATTTAGCATCATCGAGCCATTCTGGAGGTCTATGTCTTCTTAAAGAATTCCAAGTTGGTTTATATTTTTCTTTAGAACTCATATTTATTCTTATCCTTCTTATTTTTAATCTCTTTTTGTTTACATACAACTAACAAGAATGTCTAAATTTCTTAGGTTTGGATTCGATTTTTCGCTCATTTTCCTCCGTTTTTTTCTGATTTAAGAAACTTGGTATCTTTATTTATGTAGTACACCCAAGCATTTTTAGACATTAGACAATTATCTTGAGCAGCTAAAGCCCTAAGAAGTTTGATATGTAATTTTCGAGCTTCAATATTTTCAGGTTCTATTTGAATAAGCACATCTAGAACTTGAAGGGCGAGTTGTGATTGATTTTGGTTGAATAATTCTTTTACTCTATTCAAAATTTTTTGAGGATCACCAATTAGATCATAAATCTCATTCATCACTTCCTTTTCTGGTCGGGGCAGAAGATGTGCTGGATTATCATCAAAATAGCCATGATACCATCTATATACATTGAAAACAAAAAACTCAACTCTTGTGTATAATTGCCTAAGATAAGGACTATCTATAAGATGTTGAGGAACTTTGACTTTATGAATCATTTCTGTAATATGTATACCTTGATTTATTAAATCTACAACTTGATCGTGTAAAGAACGAATAACCTCAATATTATGACTTAATGCTTCAATAGCTCTTTCCTCTTTAAACATAACTCCCCCCCCATTACAAAACACATATTGGGGCTCTTTCGCACGAACTTCTTCTAAAACCTTTGCCCAATCCAAAGCAAAACGAGTAGGTTTCCATGGGTTTCCTATATTTGGAAAATGTCTACCTATCATTAAGTCCCCTATAAAAGCCACATTGATCTCAGGAACGTAAATCCAACAAGCATCATCAGTCTCAGCTCGAGTAGTATGCAATTCAAATGATTTATCCCCAAGTTTTATAGTCATTTCTCCTAAGAAGGTCTTTGTGGGGTATACATATTTAATTGATTCTAAAGTTTCTGGAACGTTAAATTGTACAGCATTGATATGAGCACGATATTGAGCCAACATTTTATATTTATCAAATCTATCTGGTAAGTACTTACTCGATATAATCTCAGGCTTATCATCTAAAAAAGCTGAAGCTCCCCCAACATGATCCATATGGCCATGTGTGTAAATAATATATTTGATTTTACTCTTAATCCTTTCTTTAACTTGTTTTGCAGCATGCCTTCTAATTAAAGTGTCAATTAAAACTACTCCATCTGCAGTATCAACCCAACCACAACTAGCAATAGGTATTCTAGCTGTATGAACATCAGGTAAAGGATCATTAAATTTAACGTTTACATTGTTTAGAACACGTATAGCATTTAAGCTTTTATTTTCAGTGTTTTTTTCATTATTTAACATAGTAATCTTTAACTACTTCTATTTAATTATATATCAATTTTTATACATTTTGTTTTGAAATGTATAAATTGTAATAAAGTTGATTTTCTTAAAGAAAGAATGATTCTTTCTAGAGATTAATTATAACAAATATGATTATAGTAATTTTTATTCATTATAATTCGTTTAACTAAAACACAAAAAAAAATTGATTGAATAATATTAGAAATTAAATTAAGAAAAAAAAGTGAAAACAGAATGAGTGAAGAAAAAAAGTTTCAACATGTAAAAATTGAAAAAGTTGAGGAGGGGAATTATGCTGTTGTATCAATAATTCGTCCCGATAAATTGAATGCTCTTCAGAATCAAACACTTAAAGAAATTGCTGAAGCATTAGAAACAGTAGAAGTAGACAAAAGTGTTCGTTGTGTAATTATACGTGGAACTAGAGAATTCACTAAAAAGCCTGCTTTCTCTGCCGGTGCGGATCTTTCTGCAAGAGGAGATACCCGACTTGATCCTAAAAACCTTAGACATCGTAGCCATGCCATGTATATAAGGCACAATTATTATAATTTAATTGAAGCATTTCCAAAACCTTTAATTGCAGCTGTCGATGGTTATGCTCTTGGGGGTGGATTAGAATTAGTACTAGTTTGCGATATAGTTATTGCATCAAGACGATCAGAATTTGGCTTCCCTGAAATTCGAAGAGGTATTTTTCCTGCCAATGGGGGTACTCAACGGATGATAAGACAGATCGGCAAAATGAGAGTTAATCGAATGATGTATTTTGGTGAACATTTTACTGCTGAACAGATGAATGATTGGGGATTTATTTCCTTTTTAGTTGATGATGATAAGTTTGAAGAATTTGTTCATGAGAAAGCCTTTCAGATCGGAAATTCTGCTACAAATGCACTTTTCGTTATTAAAAAGTGTATTCAATATGGGACTCAAGTACCATTGAATGTGGGACTACAATTTGAGCATTGGGGATATGCTTTGAATACTACATCACAAGATGTCAGAGAAGGAATTACAGCATTCCTAGAAAAGAGATCTCCAAAATTTCAAGGAAAATAATATATTAAACTTATCTATTTTTTCTTTAATTATTTATGAGATCTTATAATTATCATAATTGGTTAATTCTAAGTAAATTATAATACTAGAAATAAAGAAAAAAAATTTTTGAGATTTCATTACTAATTATTAAGGTCTCTCTAAATACACTATTTTCCTATATATCCCATAGCTTCATTTAATGTATTAAAAGTCCTAATTGCATATCTAAAACCCTCAATATCAAAAAATTCTACTAAAAATTTTGACGCATAATCTAAAGCTTCTCCTACATCTTCTCGTTTTACTTCATCAACAAGAAAAACTTCAAGTCCTTCTTTTGTTGATGAAACAGCTGCGGGAACAATGCGTTTAATACTAGAGATTAGTGGGTATTTTTGAAGTGTTTCTAAATATCTCTGAGCAACTTTATTTGCTAAAGAAGGAGGATACTATGTAAATGTTACTATATAAGGTATTTTTATACGCCTCTTTTTAATTTTTAAATTGGATTTCTCAAGCGAAATCATACAAAAGTATGTGTTAATCTTTTTAAATGCTACTTTTTTATCAAAAAATTTAAAGAAATTTGAATCGAAAGAAATTATTTAAAATATTTATTAGTAAATATGAATAATCATCCATTAACCTTCGTAAAGTTGATATATTAAATTAAAATCCTTAAAATAATATCATTAACTCATATTAATAATTAATAGACAATGTAAACTTATTTAAAAACAAGAATTTAAAAAGTGAAAATAAGATGGAATTAAAGGAAACTTGGTTGATTGATTATGCTCGTACCGCTTTTTCTCGATCTAGACCTACTCAACCCGAAAGGGATGTTTTTGGTGAGATTAGAGGAGATGAGTTGTTGGCACAGTTATTGAAAAGTCTATTTGAAGATAAGTTAGCTGATAAAGGCATAGAAAAGAAAGATATTGAAGAAGTATCTGTTGGAGTTGCTGCTGGTGTGCTAGAGAATTGGACGTATGGGGGTAGAATGCCCTTATTTTTAGCTGATTTTCCCTATGAAGTCCCTTCATTCTTTATTGATCGTCAATGTGGTTCAGCAGGTAGTGGAATGCATGTAGGGATTATGGAAATCATGACGGGTAATAGCAATTGCGTCTTAAGTACTGGATTCGAGCATATGACCAGAGTTCGAGGTAAGGGAACAGAACCTAATTTAAAAGTAGCAAATAAGAACAGTGAATACTATCGCCCTGATTTAGATTTTTCCGTAGTATACAATATGCTGCTAACAGCTCAGAAACTCTACGAAGAAGAAATCCCTACCTTCACTAAAGAAGATTTAGACAAATTTGGAGTTAGAAGTCACAATTTGGCCGTTAAATATCATGATGAAGGGTGGTTTAAAGGTGAAATCATTCCAATTGAAGGGCATGCTCCCGGGAATGTAGAAGAAAAGATGATAATTGATAGAGATATGAATGCTAGAAAATCAACTTTAGAGACAGTATCTCAATTACGAAGACTAACACAACCGTTTTTCTTGGAAAAAAATGGAGGTCGTGAAGGTTATATAAAAAGAGAAGGTACCGATCAAGGCGTTATCACCGCAGGGAATTCATCCCCATTAAATGCAGGAGCCACTGCGGCAGTTTTAATGGAATCGAAAGAAGCAGAAAAAAGAGGGATTAATCCTATGGCCAGAATTGTATCAATTGGATGGGCAGGGGTAGATCCTACTGTAATGGGGAGAGGACCAGTTCCAGCAACTAAAAAAGCGTTAAGGAGTGCGGGTTTAACTGCTGATGATATAGATTACTGGGAAATAAATGAAGCATTTACGATTGTAACCTTAAACTGCATGGACAAATTTAATATACCAGAAGAAAAAGTTAATGTTATGGGAGGATCAACTGCGATTGGCCACCCGTTAGGATCAACAGTAATTCGTCTTACTGGAACATTAGCAAGGATTTTGAAGGATAAGAAAGCAAAGTATGGTGTTGCAAATGCTTGTTGCGGTGGTGGGCAAGGCGTAGCAACGGTCATAGAGAATCTTGATGCTTAAACTCATCAATAAATTTATTTTTTTTTTTTCATAATAAAATTTATCTCAATTTAATTTTCTTAATTAAAGAAAATCAGATAAAAAGTGGTTATATTGGTTTTTATAAATAAAGAAGGAAAGTTTAATGAAAATACGTGGTTGATTGATGGATATTTATTTGGGGGAAAGGGAAATCTTTCAATTTATGTCCTTGAAAATGAGGGTACTCGAATGATGATCGATGCCTCTGAAAAAACTACAATACCCAAGATTATTGAAAGATTGAAGGAATTAAATATTTATCCTATACATAAGATTTTCCTTACACATTCTCATTTTGACCACACAGACGGTGTCCATGAATTACGAAAATTAATTAAAGACGTAGAAATTGAGGTTTTAGCCTCGAAAAATGCCATAGAGAATTTAAAAAATCCAAATAATATTAATGAAGTATTTGCAGCTAAAACAGATCCAATAGAAGGTGTTGTGCCTTTAAAAGATAATCAAACTATAGATTTAAATGGTTTAGAATTGAAAGTACTTGACTTTTTCGGTCATACTATGGATTCTATTGCGCTATTTGACAAAAAAAATAAGAATATATTTACTGGTGATGCAATTATTGATAAATCTAGTATTTATTACTTCCAACCAACTTTCATGCCACCAGATTTTCATGAAGCAGAATTATTAAAGACGTTTCAAAGACTTAGGAATATGAAAGATGAATTGAATTCAATATCATTAGCCCATTATGGGGTATGGAAAGATGAGGATTTCGATCAAATAATAAATAGTATGGAAAAATTACATTTTTCTACAAAAAATTCAATTATTAAGTGGTTTAAAGAAAATCCTTCATATAATTACTTAGCTCTCAAGTATCATGAGAAATTCATACCTAAGTCGAAAATTATCAAGTTAGGATATATTGAAGTTTTAGAAAAGACTATGGAGTGGCTTGTTGAAGGCTTAAAGAGAAGTGGATTTATTTAAAATATCAAATAAAAATTACAGACAAACATTATTTTACATTAAATAATTATTATAATAGGAGATAAAATAATTAATCGAAGGTGATAAAATATTGTCAGGGTTAAATCTTGATGTTATTGGTCAAAAATATCCTGAAGTTACTTTTAAGTATACTTGGAAAGATGTGGTATTATATAACATAGGGATTGGTGCCCAACCGGATGAGTTACAATTTGTTTATGAAGGAGTTAAAGGTGGGTTAAAAGTATTCCCTAGTTATGCTTGTATTGTTGCTCAGAGCGGTCTTCAGTTGAACAAGCTAGGAAATATCAATTTCTCACATTTTGTTCATGGTGAGCAAGCAATCAAACTTTATAAGCCCTTTCCTGCATCAGGAGAAATAGTTTGTCAAGGAGAAGTCATTAATATTTTTGATAAAGGCAAGGCTGCTGTTATTCATATGAAAGTTTCGGGAAGCACGAGAGAGGATGAAACGGTTTTTGATACAAATTGGATTTTTTTCTATCTTGGTGCAGGAGGTTTTGGTGGTGATCCCGGTCCAAAATCTGAACCTCTAAATCCTTCCGAAGGTATTAAACCAGATTTTAGCATTAGTTATAAAACTTCTGAAAATCAAGCAGCCTTGTATAGACTTAGTGGTGATTTTAACCCTCTACATATAGATCCTGAATTTGCGAGTCAAAGCGGAAGATTTAAAGGACCAATTCTTCATGGGTTATGTACATATGGTTTTGCAACACGGTCTATAATTTATGGTGCTTGTAATGGAGACGTGGAACGATTTAAAGAATTCAAAGCACGATTTACTTCTGAAGTATATCCAGGAGAAACTTTAACTACAGAAGGTTGGAAAGATAATGGAGGCTATATAATTCAAGTACGAACAGAAAGAGCTATAGTTCTTGGAAATGCTTATGCTATAATAGATTAGTATTTTACCGATAGTTTTTAATTAATTTTTTAATGAAAAGAAAAAAGTAGTTTTTATTATTTTATTTTTTTTTTTGAGGGAAAAGTATTACAGTTCTAGGACCTTCAATTAGAGATATTGCATTTTCTGGGCAGAAATATGCACATACACCACAACCAACACATAATTCTTCTATTCTTTCTGCTTTATTATCATCATTTAATTCAATTGCTTTATTATAACATTTCTCAACACAAGTACCACATCCTATACAAAGATCTTGATCTATACTAGATAGGTAATTAGTTGCATTAGCTACAGGAAAAATCAAGGACTCCCTTGCAGTTAAACAACAACAGCTACAACAGTTACAAACTGCTACTTCATCTTTATAGATATCGCTATGTAAATGATATGCTTTATGAACTAGTCCAGCTTCTTCACACTTCTTTAAGATTTTTAATGCCTCCTCTTTGGATACTAAGGTTGAGAAGCCATGATTAGAAGTATGCCTAGCAGACTTGCCTAAAGTAAAACAAGTTGGCGTAAGTTCAATTTTTTTACACGGATTACCTAAAAACTCATTATGTTGCCTGCAATAACAATACCCTACTGCAATATCGTCATATTTTTCAATTAACTCTTCAATTTTTTGGGTCGGTAATATTTTTTCTGTAGGTACTTCTATTTCTTCATTTACAATGATATTAATTCCTTCACCCGTCTCTTGGTTCTCCAAAATTGGAACAGTTCTATCGATAGGTGGTAAATTTTTTAATGTTGATTCAAATCTCTCTTGATTTGAATAAAAAAGATCTTTTATTTCTTCATTAAATTCATGAAATAATTTTGCAAGCTGATCATTTTCTCCTGTTTTATCAAGTTTTTTCATGAAGTTATATTCCAATTGTCTAGCAATTGGGAGTAACCGATAAACCATAATTCCTTGGCTATTTGGTTGATTGAAAAGGACCCCCCTCTTCGCAAGAGCGTCAACTTTTTTTAAAATTTCTTCTTCAGATAATCCACTGCTTTCTTTCAATTGCTCCATCGTTTGTGAGATATCCTTCTTAAATGCCATTACAAGATCCAAATTTTCTTCTTTAATATTGAATTTTAAAATGTTAAGAGTAGTTTTGGTAATTGGATAAGGAAACACCCCTGCTTTGTTGAGTATATTAGCAGCTTTCTGATATTCTGCTTCAATTTCATTTGCCATATTTAAAACCTGTAATTTTTTTTTTTTATTTAATTATAAATTCTTGAATTTAATAATTTTAATTTGTACTAGTTGTTAATAAGTATTCTTTTCCAACATTTATAAAAAGAATTTGAATGATAATCTATCTTGCAGAAGTTAATGAAAGATATTAAATTAAATGCTTTAAAATTAAATTCCAATTATTCCTTAAACATAAATTTAAATTGATCATTTAGGTTATTTAATTATCTAATTGAACTAATGAACTATATTTAACTGAATATCATATTTCTAACATTTTTTGTAATCTGAAAGTGGTTTAATAATGGAAGTCTTTTTAAAAAGGGCTGAACGTTCTTTTAAGAGTAAATTAGGTGAAAATAAGGCATTAACCATTTTAAATAGTATAAAGAAAGCTACTAATGAAATTCCAGCTAAATTTAGAAGCGTTATCGGCTCTGAAATACCAAAATCTCTTTTCAATTATTCACAGGAGATTGAAGATGTCTCTCTTGCGATTACTGAGGCTGTTTTGAAGTCTTTTCTCATATTTGCAGAATCTCTAAAAGATCTAGTAAATCGAGATAGGAATCAGGTAAATCAGATGTTAATTAATAGAAGTAATAATGAAATGAGAAATCTTTCTGATTTATTAAATGCATTTATTGAGAAAGCGAAAAAAGGTGAAGTTTTAGAAAATCTCGAAAGATTTGAAGATTTATTGACATATTTAGTTGGTGGAAAGGAAGAATTCTCTCAAATGAATGATGTTGAACTATTTATTAAACGTGCTGAGAAGAGTTTTTATAGAAAAATGGGAAAAGATAAATTCCAATCCTATACAGAAAGACTCATGAAATCATTCGAACAAATTGAGGAATTACATCGAGATCAAATGAGTTCTGAAATTTCAAAATATTTATTCAAATTATCTCAAAATGTCAATAGATATTCTACAGAAACATTAGACAATATATTAGCTCATACTTTATTATTTTCTGAGTCAATAAAAGATTTAGATGGAAAAACATGGGATCAAATTAATCAAGAAATAAGAATAAGAAGTAATAATAAGCTACATTCTTTAATGGATTTATTCGATGCATTTTTAGAAGAAGCTAAAAAAGGCAATTTATTAAACAATAGCAATAAACTTGAAGATATATTATCTCATTTATTTGGAGAGAAAGAAGAGCGTGTTCAGTTTACAGATGTCGAAGCTTTTTTAAAAAGATCAGAAAAAAAATATTCGCGAATTCTTGGACAAGATATGATTCAAATGCTTATGGAAGAGTTGTTAGGTGCAATTGATCAAATTCCTGAGCAACATAGAGAATATCTAGGGTCGGATCTTGCAAAATATTTGTTTAAATATTCAGAAACCGCGTCATATCACGAACCTGAAAAAGTAGAATTAATATTTAATGGAGCAATCATGTTTGCAAGATCTTTAGTAGAAATTGGAGATTTGAATAAGGCAGAAGTTAATCAATTCATTATTAATAGATCAAATCATAAAGTACGTGGATTATTTGATTTATATCAAGAATTTATAAAAAAAATGGAAGTTCGTATGCCTTTTTCATCAGAACCTACTTTTGATGAGATTCTTGTGCATACACTAGGGAGATATAGTGGGCCAAAAGTTTTAGAGCAAGGAGGATTAATTCATGACTTATTAGCTGATTATCACGAGGAAATTCCATTAGCAATTGAACATTCAAATTGGGCAAAAGCTTTAATTGAGATTATCCCTCGTTATTTAGACATTCTTCCAAAAGTTGAAGGAGATCGAATCTTAGAATTATTATGGGAAAAAAAATTACCAGAAGTTCAAATTATTGAGAAATACAGAACAAAAATTCATGAGATACCAAGAGAAAAAGAGAAATCATTCATGTTCAGATTAATGAATATGCAAACAAATCAGATTTTAGTCGATGAGGAGAAAGATAAAGTATTAGCAGGAGCTTTAGCGATTAGAATTCTTGGAGGAATTTTTGTAGAGATTTTTGGAGGTCGAAATGCACAGATACGAGGAATTCGGCTTAATCAACTATTAAAAGATAGAAAAATTTCAAATCTGGAAAATAAAAAGAAAATAGATGAGAATATCAACAGAATACTAGAAGAAGATTTAAAAGCTATTCAAAAGAGAACTATGACAATAAATACAATTATCCCAATCTTAAGCAAAAAAAGGTATTTCATTAAGACTTATGATATTGTTACAAAAGATTTTCCAGAATTTATAGTCAAAATGATAACAGTGAGAGAAGAGGATCGGTTAAAAGACATTGGTGAAGAATATAAAAAACCAAGCTCTTCAGGAGAGCTAATACCACTTGTTAATGATTTTTTAAATGAACTTGAATTGGCAAGAAGGTTCTATAAAAAATATTTTGAAGAGATGTATTCTATAGCATTAGATGCTCAAAGAAATATGTTGGAATTAAGAAAAGTTTTCAAATCTTTAGTGGATCTAAGCGATAATATAGACGCTATAGAGTTCTATACAAGACCAATTGCTAATACAGAGCATTCAATCTACATCTCAATATTAAAATATATTTATGACTGTTTACCAGGATTCCTTGATACAACTCGAATTATACTTGATGAACAAGAATATCAAAAAAAAATAATGAAATTAGATACATATTTGAGTAATCAAAAGCTTGATCTCCTCAATTTGGAAATAAAGGAGTCTGAAACTAAAATAAGCGAATATGAACAGTTGGAAGAATTCGATACAACTGAAAAGATTAGAAATTTAACCAAATTTCTCAATAGAGATAAGAATGAACTTAAATTTTATGAAATCATGTTCAAACTCCTTAACGAGTCAGAAAAGGTTAGTGAAATATTAAAGGAAAGGCTAAATTTCTCTCAAAAAGTACTCAAATTTTCTAATTCGTTAAAAAAAGTCCATTCAAATCTTCCCGCTGCGTTATCTGAAAGCTTAGATAATTTAGATCAGTTTTCTATAGAAATAGATAAAATTATAGAGGGTTTAAAAAAGAAAAGTTCTTCTGGAATTATTTCTCCTTTTGATTTTAGAGAAAGGAATGATGCTGCGGAAATTGTAAAAAAAGAGCTATTATCTCTCTGTTCAAATGAAAATTTTATGAATCATATAAAATCTATGTTAGAAATCTCAAAAACAAATAAATTATGAAGATAATAAATAGTGATTTTTTTTCTGATCATCTAAATTTGCTTGAATAATATCATAAAAATTTTTGCTTGTTGAGAAACTACTATATATAATGAAATTTCATCTTAATATATTTAAAATTTGAATGAAGACTATATATAATTATTAAAAAAATATTTAAATAAGTGAAAATAGTGGTTAAATTCAAAAGAGGCCATCTTTATTATCCTGAAATTCCTATTCATAAAGTTTTAGAAGACACAGCCAAAAGATTTCCAGATAGACCTGCCTTCCTATACCCTAAGAAAATTACCTTCAAACACTTTCAAGAACAAGTTGATATATTTGCTACAGTAATGAAAAATTTAGGAGTAAAAAAGGGAGATAGAGTGGCTTTATATGGTCCAAATTCAATCCAATGGGAAATTTCTTTTTATGGATTAGAAAAAGCAGGAGCTATTTTAGTCCCTATGAATCCACAATTTAAAGAAACGGAGGTAGAATATGAACTAAATGACTCTGAAGCTGAGAATATCATTGTTTCCCAATCTGAATATCCATATGTAGCAGTAGTTAAAGATAGAACAAATCTTAAAAACATTATAGTCATAGAATCAGAAGAAAAACCAGACATACCAAATGGAACTATTGGATGGTCAGATATAATGGCAAAAACAAAACCAGATCCCCCAGAATGCGAATTCAACGTAAAAAATGATCTTGCAACATTAGTATATACGAGTGGAACAACAGGGTTGCCAAAAGGAACCATGCTCACCCATTATAATCTTGTATCAAATATAATTCAAGTATCTCAAACTTTTGAGTTAAGTGAACTGGACATTGCTATTATTGTACTCCCTCTTTACCACATTTATGGTTTAAATGTGGGAATGAATCAAGCAATATTGTTAGGTGCCGCACAGGTGGTGACCCCTCGATTTAAAGTAAAAGAATTCTGCGAACTTATTGAAAAATATCAAGTTTCATATAGTCTTTGCGTACCCCCAATATTTCTTGATGTAGTTAGACATCTCGAAGACCCTAATATAAAAGGATACGATTGGGCAAATTTAAAAATCTTTAATAATGGGGCCGCACCAATCCCTCTTGAACTTCTTGAAAGATTTGATAAACTCGCAAAGGAGAAATGCAATGCTAAAGAAGCAACTATCCAACACGGTTGGGGTTTAACTGAAGCTTCTCCGGTTGTAGCTGTAAATCCAATGTATCGCCGTAAAATGGAATCTCAAGGCACTCTACTTTCAGATACATTTCATAAAATAATTGATTTAGAGACAGGTAAAGAGTTACCTGAACGTGGTCAAACTGGTGAATTGGTTATTAAGGGACCTCAGGTTATGAAAGGTTATTGGAAAAGACGCGAAGCTACTGAGGAAGCATTTTGGATTGATCCCAAAACAGGAGAAAAATGGCTTAGAACTGGTGACATGGCCTATATAGACGATGAAGAGTATGAGCATCTTCTCGACCGCATCAAAGAAATGATAAAATATAAAGGTTGGAGCATCGCACCGGCTGAACTTGAAGACTTAATTTTTAAGAATCCACATGTATTTGATGCTGCTGTTATTGGTAAGCCATCTACAGAACTAGATGTTGGTCAAATCCCAAAAGCATTTATCATTTTAAAACCAGAGTCTAAAGGAAAGGTGACAGAGCAAGAAATTATGGATTGGATTACTGAAAGGATATCTGCTTATAAGAAGATCCGTGAGGTTGAATTTGTTGATGACATTCCAAAATCGGGTTCAGGTAAAATATTACGCAGGGAATTAATTGCACAAGAAAAAAAGAGACTTGGAATAAAATAAATTATTCTAGTTCTATCTTTTATCTTTACTTAATCAAAAAGGATTTGAAATATTAAATTTAATATCTGAATTCATTATTAGAGTTGAATAAATGTTGATTAAAAATGAAAATCTTACAATAGAGTTAATAAATTATTGTGATAATATTGGTATTGATTTAGTGGGTTTTGCAAATCCAGAATTCTTTGATAAATATCAGTTAGATAATAGACCTTCTTCATTTTTAGAAAAAACGAAATCAGTTGTAATTATTGGACTTCATTTATACGATTTACTTCTCGATGCATGGAGTAAAGATGAGAATAAAAATGTGAATTATCACTATGCTGATTCGATCCTCGTTAATCAATGTCATAAAATTAAAAACTTTTTAGCAAAAAATGGTTTTAAATCAAAAATTATTCCATATAAACCTGGTCTTTTTCTAAAGGAAGCAGCAGCATTAGCAGGTATAGGTCCAATTGGAAAAAATAATTTGCTAATAACAGCAAAATATGGTTCACAAGTGAGATTAAGGGCTTTAGCAACCGATGCACCGTTATTAAAAGGGAATCCAATTTATGAAAGCAATTATTGCATTGATTGTGACATTTGTGTTGAAGCTTGCCCTGCTAATGCTTTTTCAGAAGGGAAATATAATAAGGATGTTTGTTTAGCATATTGTCTAGCAAATTTGAAGAAACTATCAGATAATACAGTGTTATGGTGTAATATCTGTATCGAATGTTGTCCCATAGGAAAAGATTAGAATATATAAAAAGTTGGGAGCCAATGTAATTATCCTTTGGACCCTTTATTTTTAACGCATTCTTTAATAAAATCTAAATATAATGGAGAAGGATTATACGGTCTAGATTTAAATTCAGGGTGAAATTGTGTACCAACCATCCAATGATCTTTTCTATCTAATTCTATACTATTAATAATAGTTCCTGTTTCATCTCGGCTAGATACTCGCAAACCTTTTTCTTTTGCTTCAGTTGTTATAAATCTTTCTTGAATGTGAAATCTGTGTCGATATCGTTCATATATTTCTTTTTGTTTATATGCTTCATAAAGCCGAGTGTTCTTTTCAACTATTATTTTTTGAGCACCTAACCTCATTGTACCACCTTTTTCAGTGACTTCTTTCTGAGTTTCTAAAATATCTACGACTGGATATGGTGTATTGGGAGCAATTTCAGTTGAATTAGCATTTTTTAAACCGAGAAACTTTCTACAAAAGGCTACAAAAAATAATTGAGCTCCAAAGCAAATCCCTAGAAATGGTACTTTATTTTCCATAGCATATTCTGCTGATTTTATCATTCCCTCTACTGCTCTTTCACCAAATCCGGGTGTAAGCAAAATTCCATCACAATCTATCAATTGATCACTAAAATCTGTGTTTTCTTCAATGTTAATCATTTTAAGTTCTGTCTTATATCCTAAATGAGCAGCAGCGTCTTCTAAAGCCACATTAATAGATATGTATGAATCTGAAATGTTAAAATATTTGCCAGGCATAGCAATCTTCACTGTCTTTTTAGCTTTTTTGAATAATTCAACCATTTTCACCCACTCAGAGTAATTACTCACTTCACTATAAACTACTAATTTAGCTTTCAAATCTATGAGTTCGCAAATCAGATCTCCTAATCCCTGTTCCTCGAATAATAAAGGCAATTCATACACAATTTCTAAATCAGGATTTGAAATTACAGCGTTTTCTGGTACATTAGAGAACAATGATATTTTTCTCTTAATGTCTTTATCTAAAGGTTTTTCACTTCTCCCAATAATTATATCTGGTTGTAATCCTAAACTTTGAAGCATTTTAACAGAATGTTGAGTGGGTTTAGATTTTTGTTGTCCCACTGCTTTAGAATAAGGGATAAGCGTTACATGAACAAATGCAGTACGTTTAGGATTCTCTAATTTTAATTGTCGAAATGCTTCTAAAAATATGCTTGACTCCAAATCTCCTACTGTCCCTCCACACTCAATTAATAGAACATCTAAATCTTCTTTTTCTGCAATTTCCATTAATCTTTCTTTAATTATATTTGTCACATGGGGGATTATCTGAACAGTTTTCCCTAAGAATTTCCCTTTTCTTTCGCTAAGGATGGTAGAAAGATATATTTGACCGGATGTTATATTATGTGATGGGTGCATCTCAATTCCTAATATTCTCGAATAAGTTCCAAAATCTTGATCAATTTCAGAAATCCTATACGATCTTTCATCAGATCCATGCACCGGTCTAAAATCCCAAACATCTTCAGTAATAAAACACTCACCATGCTCAACAGGATTTAAAGTTCCAGGATCAACATTTAAATATGGATCAATTTTGACGACTGACACTTTAAAGCCACGGAACTGAAGTACTTTACCAATACTTGCTGTTGCAACGCCTTTACCAATTCCACTCATGACACCTCCCGTCACAAATACGAATTTACTGTTAGAACTCATAATATCAACTTTTTTTAACAGTAATTATAATATTTTTAAAATAAAATTATTAATATAAAACACTTTTAATAAGAATTTCGATGATTTTCAAATTTGAGATCTTTTACTTTCCTTTAAAAACTGGGTCTTTTTTAGTTATTAATGATTTTGTTGCTGCTCTAAAATCGCTAGTTTTCATAGACTCTCTAAGAGCTTCATTTTCTAAATCCAATGTTCTTGATAAAATATCCTTAAAATAATCATGCATTACTTTTTTCATTCGATTGAGAGCCATTGAAGGGGCTTGAGGGGGAACTAAGCAAAAGGCTTGTTTTCTTACATAAGGCATCAGATCTTCATGAGCTAATACTTTATTAACTAATCCAAGTTTTTCTGCTTCACGAGCAGTTATTTTATCACCAAAATATATAATTTCTTTTGCTTTTTGGAAACCAATTAAAAATGGAAGAATAAAAGTTGAGCTAAATTCTGGAATTATTGCTCGTTTTACAAAATAAAATCCTAACCAAGCATCTTCTGAAATATAAATTAAATCAGCACCAACTAAAGGCAATGTAATTCCAATACCTACAGCTAACCCATTAATAGCAGCAATAATTGGTTTATTAAAATTCCAAAATTTCATACATAACCTTTTTTGGGCAATATCCATTAGATCGATTTCTTTCATTATTTCTGGAGGAATAGATGTTACATATTTCATATTGAAATATCCTCCTGAGGAAAAAGCATTAGCTTCTTCACAACCAGTCATTATTAGCACTTTAGCATTCTCATCTTTTTCCATATCATCAAGAACAGTCCAAATTTCTAAGGAGGTGATATAAGATAGAGCATTTCTTCTTTCAGGAGTATGAAAAGTTAGAGTACAGATCCCATTTTCTTCTTTTTCGTAAATAACTTCAGTCAAATCTTCAATTTTCATTTTGAAATCCATCTATTCTATAAATTTATAAAAAAAATTAAAAAAAAAAATTCTGTATATATTATAACATTTTAAATAGCTGCCTTAAGGCGTAACTCATTATATATTTTTGAATTTGCGATGTTCCTCCCCCAACTTGAGCTATTCTTGAAATCCCGATTAAATCACTCATTAAAGTATTGTCACATAAGCCAGCTCCACCCATTAAGTCTGCACATCCGAAACATATTTGTTCTGACAGTTTTGCACTTTGTAATTTCAACTGTGAAGCAGTAGCAACAAGGGCTAAATTAAAGTTTTTTGGAAGAGTACCAAATTGCTCAATTTTTTCATCAAGAATCTGACAAATATGCAAAGTCGCTAATGTTAAACTCATTGTTTTTGCCCACATTTCTCCTAAAGGAAAGCCAACTCCTTGATATTTCAAAATTTCCTGATCAAACTGTTTTCTCATGTTTGCATAAATAGTGGCATGGGAGATCGCATTCCAACATTCTGCTACATTTGCAAGTACTATTCCTAATCTTTCAATATTTAATCCTTCAAAAAGATACTCCCTCCCTAAACCCGGTTTTGCTAAAACATACTCTGGGGGAACTCTTAAATTAGTGAAAGTTTCTTTGCCTATATACACTCGTGGTGTCCAAGGGATGTTAATTCTTTCTACATTCCACCCCTCCCATGATGTATCCACTAAAAATTGAGCCATTGTATTCCCATTGTTCTTTTCTGAAACAGCATAAACTATCGCCCAATCTGCTCTAGCACCATTAGTTTGATATATTTTTTCACCATTTAAAGTGAAACTACCATCCTCGTTTTCAGCGCAAGTTGTAAGCATATGAACCGCATCAGATCCACGTTCTGGTTCAGTTATACATATACATCCTATTTTTTCTCCAAGTACTAATTCTTTTAGAGCTTTCAACCGAACATCAACATCTTCATGATGAAGCATTAGAGGATTCACAGTTAATACACTTGCACCCATCCCCATAATTAATTGTGGATCAAAAAAATCAACTGCTAGGCAACGCATAAATTCAGCAGTCATACCATATGGGTCATAATTTAAATCCAACTCATCAAACTTATTAATTCTTGTTACTAAGCCTGCTTCACCAATCTCAGGAATCCACTCATATAAATCTTCATTATGGGTAATATTATGTTTTTTTTCAAATCTAACGAAGAATTTTTGCGCTTTCCTGAGAAAGTTAAAGTGCTTGGGTTTTAGAATGCTCATCAAATTATTATTCAGAAAATTGTAGCGATTTTGTAGACTCATTTTCTCTAAAATATCATCATTAATACATTGAACTTCTCCTTTTTTATTTTCCATATTAAGACCACTCCCTTCTTTAGTTAAGAAATTTTAACTATAATTAGTAATAATCCAAATTCTTAATATAGTTTTATTCAAAAAAATAAAATATTAAAAGTGAATTTAAAAAATTATTAGAATTCAAAAACTACTTTAAGTGAGCCATGTTCACTTTTATTAGAGGCTACTTCTAATGCGTCTTTATATTTTTCCAAGGAAAATCTATGAGTAATGAAATCGCTCACATCGACTTGACCAGATGATATTAAATCTAAAGCAATTTGCAAAGTTCGCTTTTTATTACCATCAACAATTTCGGAACCAAAAGTATTTGATGCAATGAGAGTTATTTCTTTGACAAATAAGGGTGTCCAATCTAATTCTAGATTTGCCGGTTGTCCTATTAACATAAGAGTTCCTTTTGGTTTTAATAATCTGAGACTAGTTGTTAATGATGATCTATTACCTACACAATCAAAAACAATATCAGCTCCACCTCCAACAAGTAGAGGATCTTGTAATGGCGGTGATACTGTCCTTGCTCCCAATTTCCTGGCAATTTTTCTTATAAATGTGCTTTTACTTGCTAAAAAAACTTCATCAACACCCAATTTTGTTGCAATATCAAGTTGGGATTGCCTTGTATCTAGAGCAATAATTTTACACTTAGAGAATACTTTCAGTGCTAAAATAGTGGACAATCCCATAACTCCACAACCTACTACAACAACATTCTCATCATTTTTAGGTATATTTTTTAGAACGCCATGGATTGAACCAGCTAAAGGCTCAGCAATTAATGCATCTTCAAAAGAAACCGAATCTGGAACTTTTATAATTTGACTTTGATGGGTGACTAGGTATTCTCCCCATCCTCCACCAGTATCTTTGCATAAACCGATCATAAATCCAGGAGCAATATCACCTTTATCGAAATTATAACATAAGTTAAAGTTTCCATCTTTACAAGCATCACATAATTCAAGACTCCTCGTTTCACAACTAAGAACCTCGTCAATTAATACTCGATCTCCAATAGAAAGCCTTTTTACATTCGCACCTACTTCTGTAATTGTACCCACAATTTCATGGCCAGGAACTGTAGGACCTGAAACAAAATTAAGTTGGTAAGTAGATTGATCAACTTCTAAGATATGGATATCAGTGCCACATATACCACCCAATTTTACCTTAATTTTTACCCAATTTTCATTTATTAATTCTGGTTCAGGAATTTCCTCTAATTCCACCAATTCATAAATTTTAGGTTTAAAATTAGGATCTGATAATTTTTTATTTAATAGTTCAAGAAATTTTTCAATTTGTATTGTTATAGCTTTCATGATAGGAACTTCGAACTTATTTCACTTAAGTTTTTTTAATTTTGAATAAACAAAGGAAAAAAAATTAATATTTCAATGGATACCGACTACTATAAAATTCCCATACTACCCATGATTTTTGTTGTGTCAGGCGTTTCGAAATCAATTTTTACATCTAAAACTGCGGGTTTTCCAGAATTTTTTGCTCTTTCGAATGCTGGTTTTATCTCATTAGGATCAGTTACAACTTCCCCATAACAGCCAAAACCTTCAGCGCATTTAGCATAGTCAAATTCTGGAAGGTCTACGTCAATATAACGTTTTCCTTTAAAAAGTTTCTGTCCAGATTTAATCATACCCCAAGAGCTATTATTTGCTACTACGTATACTAGATTTTTTAACTTTAATCTTACAGCGGTTTCTAAATCTTGCACATTAATCATAAATGCACCATCACCTGCTATTGCTACTACCTGTTTATCTGGCTTTGCTAATTTTGCGCCAATTCCATAAGGTACAGCAGTACCCAATTGACCCATACCTGTAGCCGCTAAAGTTGAGAGTGGTTTTCGTGTATTATAGTCATATATTTGTTCTGCTGCGGAAACAGAAATATCTCCACCATCAAGTATCAAAATTGCGTCTTTATCCATTGATTCAAAAATATCTTTGATTAGTCTTTTTGGCATAATAGGTATTTTATCTTTAGACAATTTTTTATTTAATTTTTCGATATTATTCTGTCGAGTCTGAACGAGTTGTTCTAACCATTCTCTTTTTTCTATTTTTTCTCTTTTTTTTGCTTTTTCAAGGATTTGCCTTAAAAATTGTTTACAATCACCCTGAATACCTAATGTTATTGGTTTAGCACGTCCAATTATTGAAGGATCAATATCTACTTGAATTAATGTTTGAGAATCTTTCCAAAAGGGTTCTTTACCATGCGCCATTGTCCAAGAAAATTTACATCCTAAAGCGACAATTACGTCTGCTTCTGGGATCACTTTTAATCCCATACCCGCAACCCCAGCTCCCAATAGGTATTTTGATTTTTCAGGTATAGTTCCCATTCCACTACCAGTTGTTATTACAGGTAACTGTAAATAGTCAACAAATTCTTCTAATTCATTCCAGCCTTCTGTTCGTGAGACTCCACCCCCTGATACTATTATAGGCTTTTTTGCTTTTAATAAAAGATCAAGTGCTTTTTCTATTAATTCATCTTTGATAGCGGGTTTTTCAATTGAACGGTAATTTTCAGTATTTAAAATAGGTAATGCATCCTCTTCGATTTCTTCGAGAAAAGCATCTTCAAAGATCTCCAATAAAACAGGTTGAGGACGACCTCCTAGAGCTTCTCTAAATGCCTTATGAACCGCATCTGGAATCTCTTTAATTTTTCGAATGCTTTTTTGATATTTTGTAATTGGTTTATACATGGTAATTTGATCAAGACTGCCTTGCAAAGTAAACGAGTCCTGAAACTCTGAATTCACTTGAGGTACAATTGTAATAACCGGTATATTATCAGCCCAAGCAGCGCCAACACCTGATATTAGATTTGTTGCTCCAGGACCGACAGTTCCAAAACAGATACCTGGAGTGTTTGTTACTCTTGCCCAAGCATCAGCTGCATGAGCGGCGGCTGCTTCATGTCTAAATAAAACAGTGTCTATACCTTGCTCCCTACCCCATTGGTATATTGCATCATACATGTTTAAAAATTGTCCACCAGGAATTCCAAATAAATATTTAACATTTTCTTTTAGAAGGCATTTTATTAAAACATCCCCACCATTTATCATTTTCTTTTCTTCTGCCATAATATTCACGTAATTTAAATTATTCCATTAAGTTTGATTTAAAATTTATACTTTTAAGTTTAAATAATTATCTAATTACTTTTACATTTTGAGATAAAGATTCAGGAATGTTTTGGATGATATTACGCTTAATATTAAGCATTTCAAGTTTGTTAAATGAATTAATTACTTCAGGAATTTTCTCAAATTTGTTGTAGCTAATATCTAATTCTTTAAGCAATGTAAGTTTTTTCATGGAATTCGGTAATTTCATTAAGCTATTTCTCCTTAAAATTAACCTTTTTAAATAAATTAGAGATCCTATAGATTCTGGAATTGCAGATATTATAATTTGATTAATACTATATTTTCTTAATGAACATAGATACACGTCAAGATCTTGTAGTTTAGAAAGAGATTTAACAATATCCGTGTTATCCTTAATAAAGCTCCAATTAAAATAATTAAAATTTAAAATTTCTACATGTTTATTTTTAATTACTAACCAAGGTTCACCATTTTTGATATCACTTAACTCTTCAAAATATTTATAGTTAAAAGGATCAATCTCATAATTTCTTTTACCTTTGGCAAATATCACTTCCAAATCTAAAAAAAAAATTGATTCTTGAGGGACTATTCCAAGTTTTGAAGAAAATTCTTCCCTCCAATAAGTCAGATCCTTCTCTATTATCTTCAATTGAGGAGAATCAGATTTCTCTAGGAAATTATACAATAATTTAATAACTAAAGGAGATTTTTCATGTTGAATTACCCATCTTAATGCGGGTAGACTATCGTCTAGAAAATTATAAATTAAATAATTTGCAGCTGAAGCTCTCACATTAGCGCTATCATCTGATATTAGGTGATTTTCCAAAGTTTTAAAGATGTTTTCGCTATGAAAATTTATTTTTTCCAATGCTTCAATACTCTTTATCCTAATTTCTGTATTTTCACTACTTTCTATTAATGAAATTAACAGTTCAGCAGCATTTTCCTTTCCTAAATTTCCAATCAAATATTCTTTTTGAATTTTTTCTGGTATTAAAGATTCTTTCATTTATTTAAGTAAGATTAATAGTCCTAGAAACTGAATATTTATCAAATCTTATTAAGATTAATATTTCTTAAAAGCTGAATATTTATCAACAATCAACTAATATTTTGAAAATGATTTCTAAATATTAAGATTTGTAGAAGTGATTATTGTGAATGTTGAGGAGAAAATTATTTGGAATAAATGTAAAAATTGTGGATTCTTACAACATACAACTCATTTAAGATGTTTAATATGTAAAGCTGATAAATTTGAATCCATTTTAGCTTCGGGAACATGTAAATTATTGACTTATACAATATTAAAAGCACCACCAATGGAATTTAGAGATCAGGAATCTTATGCTCTGGGAGTTGTGGAATTTGAAAACGGAGTAAAAGTTTTAGGACAGCTCTCAAATAAAGACAATTTAAAAACTGGTATGATACTCCAACCAATATATAAAAAAATATGTAACGATCTAAATGGAACTGAAGTATATTCTTATATATTTAAACCATTAGAATAACTTATAAAATATAGAAATCTTCTCTTTATTATAATATTTTAAAAATATCATAGACTAAATTAAAATAATAGGTATCAAATATTTTTATATTTTCGATGAATGAAAAATTAAAAATAAGATTTTCTGGTAGAGGAGGTCAAGGTATCAAATTTTTAGGAAGTGTATTAGTTCGAGTTGCTATGGCTGCTAATTTTTATGCAACTCTAACAGTAGACTATACACCTTCCGTTAGAGGGGGCCCTATTTTTTGTGATGTGATTCTAAACACTGCTCCTATTTCATATCCATTCTGCGATAAAGATGCTGATATTTTTATGGCCATAGATCAAAATGGATTTGAGCGCGCTTCTGAATGTATATATGAAAATACTCACTCCTTTATCGATGAACACACAATTGGTAACGCCGAAGAAGTAATTAAAAAAGGTATAATCCATCGTATCCCAATTACAAGGCGTGCGGATGAAAAAAAAATGCCCAAAAGCGCTAATATTCTTTGCTTAGGATTTCTTTCTGAATATCTTAAAGAGAGTGGAAAATTTGATTTAAAAAAAGAATATTATGACCAAGTTTTAAACAATATGCCAAAACAGTTTAGAGCCATTAATATTCAGAGTTATCAGCTTGGTCAAGCGCTCTATCGGGAATTTATAAATAAAGACCAATAAATTGTATTTGTTTAATAGTGCCTTGTAAGATTTGCCTTTTAAATTCTTACCAATGTGGTTTCATATGAAGAAATCGTTATTTAATGAGTTTGTTATCCCGTGAAAAAGCAAATTTAAAAGAGACTCTATTATTTTAAAGCATAAGAGAAAAAAAATAGTCAGTGTATATATATTAAAAGATGATTAAAAAATGTTAAAGTCTAAACGAACACCCATTTTACCTCCTCCTACACCCGATAAAAAATATGAAATCTTTATAGATTCTGAACAATGTGATGGTTGTGAATTATGTTTGTCATTCTGTCCAAAAGATATAATAGAAATAAGTGAAGATAAGTTCAATAGTCGTATGCTTCACTATGCGATCGTGGTTAAACCTGAAGAGTGTGCAGGGTGTAGACAATGTGAACGGTTATGTCCTACCGTTTCATTATATATTTTGGAAACAGATATTAAGGAGGTTAATAATATTGAGTAAGGCAAAGTTCCAACAAAAAAGAATACTAACTACTGGAAATTATGCTTGTGCAGAAGGTGCGATTACAGCAGGATGTTTATATTTTGCAGGTTATCCTATAACACCTTCCTCAGAAATTGCTGCTTACATGTCAAGGCGTCTTCCTCAAATTAATGGAACATTTATTCAAATGGAAGATGAGCTTGCTTCAATCACCAGCTGTTTTGGAGCTTCTTATGCTGGAATGAAAGCTATGACTGCAACATCAGGACCAGGTCTTTCACTTATGGCTGAAAGTATAGGTTTAGGTGTGATGCTGGAAGCACCAACTGTTATTGTTACCATAATGAGAGGAGGTCCTAGTACAGGACAACCTACAAATGCATCTCAATCTGATGTATATCAAACGAGATATGCTTCTCATGGGGATTATGAAATAATTGTATTAGCCCCCTCTACAGTTCAAGAAATGTACGATTTAACCATACGTGCATTTAATTTATCTGAGAAATACCGTATACCTGTAATTGTCGCTTCAGACGGAATTTTAGGACAGATGATGGAAGTTGTTAATATCCATTCAAATATCGAATTAGTAGAGCGCAAAAAACCTCAAGTTCCACCTGAGAAATATAAACCTTTTGAAGCTCTTGATGATGATCTTGTGCCTGGAATGGCAATAGCAGGAACCGATTATTCTTTTTATGTTACAGGTTTAACTCATGATATAGAGGGAAATCCAGAAATGACACCAGAAGCGGCAGAAGTTCTCATTAAACGGCTTTGTGATAAAATTAGGAAAGCAAGACCTCAAATTAATGATTGGGAGGAAAAATATTTAGATGATGCTGATATCATTATCTTAGCTTATGGAATTAATGCAAGAGGGGTGCCAGAAGTCGTTGAGCAAGCACGCCAAAAAGGGTATAAGGTGGGACTTGTACGATTAAAAACTCTATGGCCCTTTCCTGATGAATTAATGGAAAGAATAGGGCAAATGGGGGTTTCAAAGGTTATCGTCTGTGAAATGAACAACGGAATGATAATTAGAGAAGTTCAGAGATTTCGACATTTGTTTAAAGTTTCTGGTATTACAATTCCTACCACCTTACCATTTAGTCCTAAATTTATTTATGAGAAGTTTATGAAGGAGGTTTAATATATGAGTCCATCAGATCAAATCTCAATCCCTCCTGAAGCGCTTGGTCATCCCTTAATAGAAATGTTAAATTTACACCGATTTATTTTTTGCCCAGGTTGTTTAATTGGAACTGTAATTACATCAATTACACGCTGCTTAATAGAAAGAGGACTCACATCTAAAGATTATGCCATTGTATCTGGCATAGGATGTACTGGTCGATCTAGTGGCTGCTTTAAAGCACCTGCCTTCCATACTACACATGGGAGAGCTATACCCTTTGCAACTGGTATAAAATTAGCAAATCCTAAATTAAAAGTTATAGTTCTATCGGGAGATGGAGATCTTTTTGCTATTGGTGGAAATCATTTTATCCACGCTGCAAGAAGAAATATAGAACTAACGGTTCTCTGTATTAATAACAACATATATGGCATGACTGGAGGTCAAGTAGCCCCTACAAGTCAGATTGGCGACATTACTTCAACAACCCCATATGGAAATGTAGAACCTCCCTTCAATTTGGTAAGTCTAGCTGCTGCGTCAGGAGCAACATATGTCGCTAGATGGCCTGCATATGACACACTTAGATTACAAAAAAGTATTTTTAAATGCATAGACAATCAAGGATTCAGTTTTATAGAAGTACTTGCTCCTTGTTTTATCCAATATGGGTCCAAAAATAAATTAGGTGATGCTGTAGAGATGTTAGAATGGTTAAAAAAGCAAATTAGAATTAAGCTTGATTGGCCCCCTCATCAAGCAACTTTTGATTTCAAGAAAGGGATAATTATATGCGGAGAATTTGTAGAAGAGGAGCGAGAAGGATTTAGCAAAAAAATAGAGCAAGTTCGGACTACTGCACAAAATAAGAAAATTGTAAGAAAAATTAAAGATAGTGACTGAATATATGACTGAAAGTGATAATAATCCTGATATCGAATCTAATATCGGGGTATTTCTATGTAAATGCGGAAAAAATATAGGTGGAACCGTTGATATTGATCAATTAGCTAAAGATATTGAAGAAGATGCAAGAGTTAAACTAGTTCAAGTTAATACCTATACTTGCAGTGATCCCGGGCAAGTAGAAATCGAAACAGCAATTAAAGAGCAAGGAATAGAAAAAGTAGTTATTGCCGCATGTTCCCCGAGATTGCATGGTCCAACATGGAAAAAGCTTTTAAGAAGAGTTGGAATAAATCCTTCCTTAGTAGAAGTTGCTAATATCCGGGAACAATGTAGTTGGGTACATCTTTCAGAGAAAGAAGAAGCGACTAAAAAAGCTAAAGAAATCCTTGAAATGGCAATCGCTAAAGCTGAGTTATTAGAAGCAATTGATGATATCATTGTCCCCATTACACGAAGAGTTTTAATTATTGGAGGAGGAGTAGCAGGAATTCAGGCTGCATTAGATTTAGCTGATGAATTTGAAGTTATTCTTGTTGAAAAATCACCTACTATTGGAGGAAAGATGGCTCTCATCGATAAGACTTTTCCAACTATGGATTGTTCAATCTGTATTTTAGGTCCCAAAATGGCTGATGTAGGTAATCATGAAAATATTAATTTAATTTCCTGTGCTAAAGTTACAAATATATCTGGATATATTGGTAATTTTGAGATAACAATTAAAAAACACCCCCGCTATGTAGATGAAAACCTTTGTACTGCATGTGGGGATTGCGTTTCAATCTGCCCTGAAAACGTTATTGATGAGTACTCTGGCAACTTAGGTTGGAGGAAAGCAATATATATCCCTTATCCTCAAGCAGTACCAGCTTGTTACATAATCGATGAAAAGAGCTGTTTAGGACTTTCTCCTTTAGCTTGTGGAAAATGTGTTCCTGAATGCGAAAAAGAAGCTATAATTTATGAGGACTCCGAAAAAACCTTTAATTTTAAAGTTGGAGCTATTATTATCGCAGTAGGCTTTGAACTTTTTGATGCCTCTAAACTCCCAGAATATGGATGGAATAATTATTCTAACGTTATAACAACCTTTGAATTTGAAAGGTTAATTAATGCTGCAGGACCTACAAACGGAGAACTTGTACGTCCCAGTGATCTAAAGAAACCAAAAAAAGTTGCTTTTATCAATTGTGTAGGATCGCGTGATAAGCGATTCAATCCATACTGTTCTAACTTCTGTTGTATGGAAAGTATAAAGGATAGCCTTTTGATAAAAGAGCATTGGCCTGACGTTGAGGTTACTATATTTTTTATTGATATTAGGGCTTTTGGTAAAGGATTTGAAGAATTATATTCACGTTCAAGAGAAGAAGGTGTTCTTTTTATACGTGGACGCCCTGGTCAAATTAAGGAAAATCCTATAACTAAAAATCTTAAAGTGAATGTTGAAGATATAAGCACTGGAACAATCCTCTCTGAAGAATTTGACTTAGTAGTCCTTTCTATTGGAGTGGAAGGCTCATCCGAATCTATTCCTTTTCCTGTTGCCAAAGATTCAAAAGGATTTTATATTGAAGCACATCCTAAACTTCGTCCAGTGGATACTCCGACTGATGGTATTTTCATTGCTGGGGGAGCAGAATCGCCAAAAGATATTAGGGAAACAGTTACACAAGCTAGTGCTGCAGCAGGACGCTGTGGAAATCTGCTTTCAGAAGATCAATTCCATGTAGAACCTTTATATGCATTTGTAGATACAGAAAAATGTACTAGTTGTGGAACTTGTGTATCTCGTTGTCCTTACGGAGCTATTAGTGTTGATCGAGAAAAAAAAACACCAGCCCGAATCATTCCAGTATTATGTAAAGGTTGTGGTACATGTGCTGCAGATTGCCCTACAGATGCTATAACTATGACAAATTTTACAGATGCTATGATCCTTAGACAAATTGATATAGCTCTTCGTGAAAATGCTTCAAAAAAAGTATTGGTCTTCGCTTGTAATTGGTGCTCATATGCGGGAGCTGATTTAGCTGGGACAAGTCGTATTCAATATCCAACTAATACGAGGATTGTTAGAACTATGTGTTCAGGACGCGTAAAAGTTTCCTTCATTAAGCACTGTTTTAACCATGGAGCTGGAGCTGTTATGTTGACTGGATGTCATCCACAAGATTGTCATTATATTTCTGGAAATGATTTTGCCATAAAGCGAGAAAAAAGAATTAGAAGCTGGATGAAGAAAAATAATATTTCTGATGAAAGATTTGTCATTGAATGGATCTCTGCAGCAGAAGGAAAAAAGTTTGCTGATATAATCTCTCAAGTAAGTAAAATAGCTTTAAAGTAGATATTTATTTGTTGGTTGTAGGTCAAGAAAACTGAAATAATATAAAAGGGATATTTTAGAAAATATGGCTGATGTTCAAAAAGAAAGAAAAAAACGCTCAGAAAAGATGATACACTTATTTAATTCTTTCAAAAATCAAGAATTAAAAGGCTTACCTGTTCCTCCTTTTTCAAAATGGGCTAATGGGAAAATAATAAAAGCCGAGTTTGGCTTAATGGAATTAGAATTTGAAGTTAGACCTGAAATGGCTAATCCCACAAACTTACTACATGGTGGAATACAATGCGCCTTTATGGATGATGTGATAGGGATTACAACAGCCACATTGGGTTATAAAGGTTTTCCAATTAGCATAGATTTCCATGTAGACTATTTAGGAAAAGTTGAAGTTGGGGAAAAAGTAAGAGTAATTGGAAAAATTATAAGGGAAGGTAGAAATATTATCCATGCGAATGCAGAAATTCGTGATATGAATAATAATTTAATCTCAATCGGTAATTCCAATCTACTAAAAACTAAGTTTATACCAGATTATGTAAAAACAGCGGATAATTTAGAAACATAATCACGAACTTTCCATTCTTCTTTTATAATTTGAAATCTTAGACAGTAAAGGTATAAATTCTAAAGGATCTCCAAAAACTGGAACTTTTCTGTCAATTAACTTTTTTGAAATTTTTTCTCTTTCTTCCGGGTTGTTTAAACGTTGGATTATAGGAATTAATGGTTTTTTATGTTTGTGGCCCAAGGTTAGGCTTTCTATCATATTAGATTCAAAATCTTGATTATCTCTTGATTTAAGAACAGGAGTTAAATAAAAGCTAGGCATATCTAGAATTAAACCATCTATCTTTTTATCTGAGATTGCTAGATCAATAATTTCATATACCGAAATTACAAAGAAAAATTGAGCTGCTAAATCTAAAGGATTATTTGAACTTGTACCTGGCAAAAAGAATTTCGTTTTGAGTTTATCTTGGATTTCAGGGCTAAATGGTGGTATTTTAAAACCTGCTTTCTCAAGTAGATCTACTAAAATCACACCATAGCCTCCACTTATACTAAAAACTGCTAAATTTTTCAGCTCAAAAATTCCATAAAAGTCAATTAAACGAGCAGCATAGAGTAATTGTTCCAAAGATTCAACATCAATAATATTAAATTGCCTAAAAAGAGCCTTCCAAAGTCGGTTATCTCCGGAAATTGAAGCTGTATGAGTTTTGGCTGCAATAGAGCCCGTTTCAGATTGCCCACCTTTTAATAATACAATTGGTTTTTTATTTTGTTCAAGAACTTTCTTCAAATCATCAATTCTTCCTTCTTTAATACCCTCGAGATAACATAAAATAATGTCTGTTTCTGGATCATTACTTAAAAAGTAAAGTAAATCAACAAAATCTATATCTGCTCCATTTCCAAATGAAAATACTTTCGAAAAGTTAATACCTAATGCTTCTGCTCCATATATTGCAATATTACAGATCCCGCCTGATTGTGCTATAAAGCCTATATTTCCTGGTTTTGTTGGAAATCCTGGACGCCATGCTATACCTAACTTAGGATAATATATTCCCAATCCATTTGGTCCTAATATTCTTAGTTTATTTTGTGCTCGTTTTAACAATTCCTTTTCTAAAGCAATCCCCTCTTCTGTACCAGAATCAGAAAATTCAGAAGTAAAAACAGTAACTAATTTTACTTTTTTTTTAACACATGCGTCTATTGTCTTTAAAATCTGGGATGGAGGAACTGCAATGAAAGCAAAATCAACTTCTCCTGGAATATCTTCTAATGATGGAAAAATATTTTTCTTATCAAAATTAGGAATTTCTTCGGCAGTAGGATGAACAGCATAAGTCGGTCCTTTAAAATATTCCGCATGATTTCTTAAAAAAAAGTATTCTCGCTTTTTAGAAGGCCCAATAACAGCAATAGAATTAATATCATTAATGAACGATACATCCTTGACATTTAAGTAGGTAGAATCTTCCTCTGTCATTACTTCCTATAATTATTTATAGCATTAAATTTTTAAGATTTAATATTTTTACAAATGCATTTTTTCTATTAGATGATATATTTGCAAGAAAAATTAAGCGTCTTTAGTTATTTTAATAAGCCTATAAATTTTAGTAAGAAATTAATAATTTTGAAATAAGTAATGATACTTTTAGTTCTTCATGAGGATCTGATCCACTATAGTTCTTCTATTTATTTAAAGATATATTTACAATAATGTAAACTTATTAAATTTATCTACAGATTTGTCTATATAATAATATAGATTCTTCAATTTTAGATATATATTTGTGAATTTATCTTTTTTTTATTTTACATTAATGTAAAATTCACTAGTATCTATTATCTCTTATACATTTTTCAATTTTGTCAAATGAAAAAAAAAAATTTATATGTAACACGGCATAATAAAGATCACTAAAAATGTCTAGAATTTCGTAGGGTGCAAACCACTTACAGAAATTTTGTGACTTTTTGGCTTTGTTCAACCTATGTTCAAATGAGACAACAATTTGAATATTGAACAGCATAAATGGAAAAGAAATTTTTCACAAATTTAAAAAAAAAAAGATGATATAAAAATGAGAAAAAAATTAGTTACAATTTTAATAGTCTTCACCTTTTTAAGTATTGCTAGCTTTTCATCAATGTTAAATGTAACAGGTAATATTCAGAGTGAAACATCATCCTTTGATATTGAACCACTTTATGATTGCAAATCTGCTGATACTTTATCACTTGAGGATGCAACCTTTAAACCACCAAATAGTCCATGGCTTTATCCCACCATTAACGATTATTATGGCACACAACAATGGCTCTATTTTGAAAATATCTTTAATGGTACCTATGGGAATATTTGGGTTGCATTGGATCCAGTATATGATTCGTATGTTGATAATGGTGAGCCTGGTTATAGTCCTGATGATGTATGGTTTTTTAGTTATCCATGGTCTTCTACTGGTTACCCTGATTCAAGTTATCCGGGTGGCTATTATTTACCACCGGGTTATGTTGATTATATTACAGGAGCGGATCTCTTAGAAATCCTAGATGAGTTCGATAATAACATTCATCCAACTGATATAGAATACTTCGGTATGTATAATAATGATCCTGCAGTACGTCCTGGTCCATATGGGGATGGGACAGTTCAAATAATGGTATTCAACGTTAAAGATGAATTTTTCTATCACCCTGAAGACGCTCAGGGGTTTATCATGGGATATTTCTGGTCTGACATCGCTGATTATTTCTATTCTAACGCATTCCACATGGATACTTACCAATGGTGGAGAAGGCAAGGTGAAAATCCACCAATGGAGGATCCCTATAATGGATTTGATTACTCATATCTCAGTGTATTAGCTTGGCAATATGAAGGAACTTTTGCCCATGAATTCCAGCATCTTATCCACTATGACAGAGACCCTGATGAACTTTCCTGGGTTGATGAAGGCTGTGCAACTTTAGCTGAATGGCTTTGTGGATATGGATTCTCACCAGGACATATATCGGAGTATTTACTCTGGTTCTGGGATACTCCATTAACGATATGGGAAGGGTACTTAGCTGACTATGGCGCATCCTTTCTGTGGACGTACTATATGTATGAACATTATGGTGAAGCAGAATTATTAACCTATCTAGTTGAAGATCAGGCAAACGGAATTGCAGGATGGGAAAATGCACTTGCAGCAATGGGTATCAAAAGATCATTTGATCAAATCTTCCAAGACTGGTGTATTGCAAACTATCTGGATGATCCAACATTAGATTGGGGAAGATATGGTTACTTTGAATTAGATATTCCTTCTGAAAATACATACAGTGGTACCTATGATCTTGAGCTAAGTATACCTCTTGTAATGGAGATGTGGGACAGTTGGTATCAAGATACCGGCTATTTTGAATGGTTTGTAGATAAATATCCCCATGAAGGTGAATATATTTTAGTTGGCCGTGGGTTACCGTACACTGCAAGTTATGTAGAATTTACTAGGATGCCAACCTTCCTTGAGATAGAATTCGATGGTCAGGATACATGTGGTGCCTCGCCAACTAGTGGTACACATAATTGGCATTCTGATGGATTGGCTTGGTCATGGTGGACACTTACTCAAACTTTTGATGTACCTGCTACAGGAGCGACTCTTACTTTCGAAAATTACTTCTCAATCGAATTAGATTGGGATTATGGCTATGTAGAGGTATATGACCATAGTACTGGATTGTGGACAACACTACCAGGGCTTTATACCACAGATTATCTTGGTTATGCACAGGACAATCCATACACTCCTACTGAAAGAGAGCCATATATGTATAATTATACAGGAACATGGAACTGCTTTACAGGAGACAGTGGTGGTATATACACAGAAGTAATGGATCTCACACCTTTCGCAGGACACACAATAGATTTGTCTTTTACTTATTGGACTGATGGTTATACTCTTGCTTCAGGATGGTATATTGATGATATCTCAATACCTGAAATTGGATTCTCTGATGATTGTGAATCTGTGGGTGACTGGACTGTTAGTCCAGTAGGTTATGGATGGTACTTAAACGATGAGATAGTCTATAATGATTTTGAAGTAAGTTTTATCCAAACGACAATCTATTTTAAGAAGGATGGTACTCCATATTGGTCATGCCATTATATAACTCATATGTACCTCAATGATGAAACTGAAGAAGGTAAAAAATATTTTACGACTTCTAAGGGTAGACGGACGGAAACTACTATTGTAATGGTGGCTGCTAACCAACCAGGATATGAGCATACATTTGGAACTTGGTATTCTTTCAATGCACATCCGAGACATTGGTCTCATCATTGGGATTGTCATTGTCATCATCATTGGATTCATCATTGGCATCATTGTTGGCACCATCATTAAGGCTAAATAGTAAAAACAGATACTTAATCAAAACTTAAATTATTTTTTTTTATTATTATTTTTTAAATGAGAAGTATATAGTTAATCTAATTTAGCTAGAATTTGATTAAATTATATAAAGACGAAATATTTTCCCTTTTGGATTACTTTAGCAATCTGTCGAATATTTAAAAGGTTCTACTAATTGTCTGTATTTTTAAATTATGCTTGATTAATCCTAATTAATTGGCAATAATTCAAAAAATAATTCAATTAAATCAGATTGCAAATACAAAATATTCAAAATTTACTAAGAGAATTAAGAGAGGACAATATCTCTGGAGCGAATGAATTAATTGATAAAGCTCTTGAAATAATTAAATTTCAACTTAGTCTAACACATGACCCAAAAAAAGACATTAAAGAAGAAATGATGGTTTTATCGAAACAAATAATTGATGCGCGCCCAAGTATGGCTCCTTTAATCAATACAATTGGATATATTATACATGATTTTGAGATAATAAATAAAGAAATAATAGAAGAAAGATTGAAGCAGTTTCTTGTTGATAAACAGAAAAAGAAAGAATCTTTAGAGTTGCTTTTTTACAGATTTTTGAAAGAAAACAAGAGAATTCCACTGAAAGTTATGTTGATATCATATAGCTCAACAATTATCAATCTATTATTGAAAAACAAACAATTTAACATTGAAATTTATGTACTGGAATCAAGACCTCTCCTCGAAGGGCAGAGAGTTGCTGAAACCTTATCTCCATATTTTAAAACTCATTTAATTATAGATGCTGCTATTGGTACTTTTATTGATGAAATTGACACGGTTTTAGTAGGTGTTGACAGTATCTTAATAGATGGTTCCATTGTCAATAAAATTGGGACATTTCCCCTGGCAGTATTAGCTAATACAAGAAATATAAAAGTGTATGCTGTGTGTGATTTATATAAATACAATTTAAAAAGCCATTATGGATACAGTATTTTGATATCAGAAAAACCAATAAAAGAAGTTTATAATAGGGAGATAACAAATAAATTTTTAGAGGTCCATAATTACTATTTTGATATTACACCAGCAAAATATATTTCTGGAATTATTTCAGATTTAGGTGTGCTGGGTATTAAAGAATTTTTAGAAAAAGTGAAAAAAACCCTTCCAATCGAGTGGTTTAAATATTTTATAAATAACAAAAAGATATGATTTTAGAGTCAAAAATGAAATCAGAAGAATTGGAAACCAAAAAAGTAGATAAAAATAACTCTGATAAGGAATTTAATGTCGATAATGTATATCGAATAACAGAAAGACTTGCTTTCCCTAGATTGATAGGTTCAGAGGGAGAGAAAAAAGCTAAAGAGATTGTAGTTGATGAATTTCAAAATGTAGGCAATATTCCAATATACAGAGACACTTTTAAAACCTCTTTTTATAATTGGATTTTAATAAGATTTATATTTTTAATTACAGGTTCCGTATTGATTTTATTGGCTCTCTCAACCTATATTAGTCCTTTTTTAACACTTGTTGTATTTGTTTTTGCTATTTATATCTCATTTAAAGCGCTTGGTATATCTGTTTCAACGAAAATTAAATTATTTAGAAATGAGGCAAATAATTATGAGACAGAAAATATTTATACAATCTTGAAAAGTACCAAATCTTATGCAAAAGTAATTTTTATAGGGCATTGGGATTCAAAATCTCAATCATTTCCAACATCGACTCGAATTATTATATTTCTTGTCTCCGTTTTTGGTTCTCTGATATTAATGATAATCTATTTTATATTAAGCATACTTTCAATTATTATTAATTTTAATATACCTATTTTGAATAGTATATTATTGGATCTAAGTATTATTATTGCTATAATTGGAGCAATTAATTATTTCAATAAAACCGGCAATGAATCCCCTGGAGCATATGATAATGCAGCTGCGGTGGGTGTATTAATAGAACTTGCAAGATATTATAAAATGAATCCAATTAATAATATAGATTTACTGTTTTTGTCTACTAGTTCAGAAGAGTTAAATTTGGGAGGAGCAGTTCATTTCATTCAAAAATATAAAGAGCAATTTGCTAAAAATTCGACTTATTTTATTAACCTAGATTTAATAGGTGGACATGAACTAATTAGATTAATATCATCATATGGAATTCCAAGAAAAGTTTCTTCTAAGAAATTAAATAAGTTATTTTTAGAAAGTGGTAAAGAGTTAGATATTAAATTAAAAGACATTTATGCTCCTACTGGAGCTTGGTCTGATTATATGCCTATTGTTAACGAAGGTTTTGAAGCTTGTTGGCTTGGTTCTCAACCAGGTTTAAAATTTGTTCATACTAAAAATGATAATATGGATTTAATTTCAAAAGAAGGACTTAAAAACATTCTTCTTTTATGTATAGATGTTGTAAAAAAGCTAGAAAACGAATATAATTAAGTAACCTATTCCCTAATTATATGTGCTATTTTTTATAAACAAGATCTAGGAAAGTTTTAAGAAAGATTATACATAACTTAAATTTTATCCTAAGATTTATTTTATCGAAATTGATTATTTAGAAAACAATTAAAAATTTGCTCAATATGTTAACTCCAGAACGAATTAAAGAAGTTTTAAGAAATGAGGTAGTTAACCTTAGGTTCCATGCGAGAGGTGGACAAGGCGGGGTTACAGCTTCCAATTTGTGTGTAGAAGCTTTTTGCGGCTATGGTGTTTGTCAACCTCTTTTCGGCGCTGAAAGAATGGGTTCTCCAACTGAAAGTTATGTTAGACTTTCATTAAATGAAGATTTAGTGCGATCCAATGAACAAGTTTATGGACCTCATTTTGTATCTGTCTTAGATCCCTCTCTTTTAGGAGAAATTAATGTAACTGCCGGTATGCCTAAAGGAGGTTGGTTAATTGTAAATACTGTTATGGATCAAGCTTCCATCCAAGATATAGTAGGAAGAAAAGATATAAATGTGGCAACAATAGATGCAACGAGAATTGCTTTAGAGGTTTTGGGTAGAAATATAACTAATACTATTATTTTAGGTGCTTTAATTCGAGTATCCTATCTCTTTTCCTTAGATGAAATATCTGATGCCATAATGAGAAGGTTCAAAGGTGCAATCGCAGGCAAAAATATTCAAGCTATAAAACAAGCTATTGAAGAAACTTGTTTGTATGATCTTGGAATAGATATAAATTTTTCTTTAGATACAAAAGTACCCTGGCAACAAGTAAAACCTGGATTACCGGGATATAAAGAGATGGATAAGGCAGGAGTATGGTATTGTGACGAAAATATCATTCCCTATGGAAGTTCTCAGGTAATGACGGGAACATGGGGTGAATGGGACATCATATGGGATAAAGAAAAATGTACTGATTGCGCTCAATGTTGGTATATTTGCCCAGATTTCGCGATAATTCGAGAAAAGGGAGATGATGGATTATGGCACATGGCGGGAATAGACAGTTTTCATTGTAAATCATGCCAGAATTGTATAAATATATGTCCTGTAGAAGCTATAAGTAAGAAATTAAAACAAGGTCCCGCATCTTGTGCAATACCAGAAGAAAGTGGAGGTGAATAGTTCAATGAGTGTAGAACCAATGCGTATTTTTTTCAAGGAAATTAAAGAGCCTATCGAAACTACGATGATAGGCAATTATGCTGTAGCAGGCGGAGTGACACAAACAGATCCAGATGTTATTTGTGCATTTCCAATCACACCTCAAACTCAATCAGTTGAAGGTCTATCTGATGTAGTTCATCAAGGAAGATTGAAAGCCGCATTTATAAATGTTGAATCAGAATTAGCAGCAATAAGTTATTCAACAGCTGCTTGTGCAGCGGGAGCTAGAACTTTTACAGCGACAGCTTCTCAAGGTTATTTATTAATGACCGAAGCATTACCTATGGCTGTAGGATGGCGAGTACCTTTAACCATGATGATTTCAGCGAGAGCATTTAATTCTCCCAACTTGTCAATTTGGAATAGCTGGGAATACACACAAACTAATTCTGAATTAGGATGGAATTGCATTGTATCTGAAAACGTGCAAGAGACCTATGATGCTGCAATCATATCAGTTATGATTTCAGAAGATTCTCTTTTTCCAACGATGTTTGTGCATGATGGTTTTATTATTTCACATTCAGTACAGAACCTTACTCTCATCTCCGATGAGGTTGTCAGAAAACTAACTCCAAAGAAGCCAAGGCATCATATAACACCTGAAAAGCCTGGTACTTGGGGTGGAATTGTGACACCTGATTATTTTATGGAGGGTAGAATGAGATTGGAGGAAGATAAAAAACCGGTTTTAGGAATAATGAAAAAATGTTTTAAAGATTTTGCGAATGCCACTGGACGTGAATATGATTTAATTGAAACATTTAATCTTGATAATTCGTCAAAAACAGCATTTCTTACAATGGGATCAATGTGTGGGAACATAATAAGCTGGATGACAAAAAATAAAGACATAGGTTTAATAAAAATACGTGCTTACAGACCATTTCCTTATGAAGAATTGCAAAAAATAGTCCAAGAACACAATATCGAGAAACTAATAATCTTAGAAAAATCAGATTCATTAAATGGACTTTTACCTCCATTTTCGATGACAATTGCCTCAGCTCTATATCCCCTTGGAACAATATTTAGAAGCTATATTGTAGGTTTGGGAGGTCGAGATGTTACTAGGGATGAGTTTACTGTCGCAAAAAAGAAAATGGCTTCTGTAACAGATATGAAAGGATCTCTTTATTCTTATCTCGGTGTAAGAGAATCAAAAGATAAAATTTTGGGGGTAGATAGATAAATGTCGCAACCAGAAAGAAATATTATAAAAATGGAAGATTTACTAGCAAGAGATGGAAAAAACAACGTTTTATTCTTTAATTATGATAATGAAGCGTTTATGAATACTGGTATACAAGAAAGTGGAGCTACACCTCCTTACGCGTCTACTACAACTGGTCCCGCAGGAGAGAAGATACCTGGAAAAGTTGGAGTAAAACAAGATTTAGTTACTCCTTTTGCTTTCTATGGTTCTAATGCATTATTCTTAGCTACCTTGAACCCTGCTTATCCAAATGATTTTATGGGAAAAATTATTGAGGCTTTAAAAACTAATGGCTCTTCTTTTCTTCAAGCATACTCTGATTGTATGAGAGGTTGGAGACACGCTGCTGAAGATGCTGTTAAAATATCGAAATTAGCTACAGATTGTGGGTATTGGCCACTATATACTATTCGTGTAACGGATGGAATGCCAAAATTCTCATATTATAGAGGATTAGATATAGATAAGGATAAATTTATTGAATATTTGAAATCTATGGGACGATTCAGACACTTATTTAAGCCAAAATTCATGGAAAAGGAAATTGACGAAATAATATTTTATACAGAGCAAAGAAATATTAAACTAAAAGGATTAATAGAACAATTTGGCGCAGATAAACCAATTGATATATATCGAATTAACCGAAAAGCATTAGAACCCCAAACGCACTTATCCCCAGGACATGGCCTCTGCCCAGGATGTGGAGCCGGGATGGTTTTAAATCAAATGACTACAGCAGCAACTCAAGTTGCAGGTGATAACATCATTTATGTAAATAATACATCATGCTCTGAAGTATCAACTTCAAAGGATAACGTAAGTTCTTGGCGTGTGCCATGGGTTCATCATCTTTTTGAATCTGGTGCTACTGTAGCAGATGGAATAAGCACGGCATATAAAATACTTAAGGCAAAGGGTTTATTTGATGGAGAAGTGCCTTATGTTATACATATTGGAGGCGACGGGTCAACTTACGATATAGGATTCCAATTTCTTAAAGCTGCTCTAATAAGAACAAGTACTTTAGTCGAAATGCATGAATATTTGAAAAATCAAAAATAAATTCTTTTAATTAAAATTTTTTTCTTACAATTCTGTTTTTATAACTTATGTCTCATACTAATTTGATTTTAATTTAAAATTCAAATTTAAAAAAAAATTCATGAAACCATTTATCAAAATCCTTTAAGAAAGAAGTATTGGTTTTTTCAAATTTCAAATTATTAAACCATTTAAAATATCGCTGGTAAAAGTTTGAACTATTATTATCACTAAAATAATTATAGATAGAATTTTCATAATCGGATAAACTCAAACTATTTATTTCTGCGATATTAGTTATTTGAAATATAGCTGCTATTATAGATTCAGTCATTTTTAAAATTCTCCTTTACTTTTAACAATACCTCAATTTACCATGTAATATGCAGTCTTTAGACATTTCTCAGCACTATGTACAATTGAATTAATTATGTCTGATACGCTCTCAATTTCCTCTATCAGCCCACAACTCTGTCCTAAGAGAACAATACCATTATTAACATCTCCTTTATATGCCTTCTCTAATTTTATTACATCATCTCTTATTACTGATATAGAGGTTTCTTCAGCTCTTTTTTCTGTTTTGTTTAAAACAGTAGTAGCGCTTTCCGCATAATTATTCTTCAATACTCTTGCAGGTCCAAAAACTCCTGTAACTAATTTTGTATCAGAGATTGTTGAATTTTTAACCTCATTTTTGTAATTTTCATGAAACTCACATTCACTTGACGCAATGAGTCTTGTTCCCATAGCAATTGCCCCTGCACCCATAGCTAAAGCTGAAGCTAATCCTTCTCCAGTAGCATAACCTCCACAAGCTATCATAGGGATTTCTGGGAATTCTTGTCTAATTTGTTGTAAGAGAATTAAAGTACTTGTATTTTCATAAGATTGATGCCCTCCCCCCTCATGTCCAGTTGCGACAATCCCATCAACTCCAAATTTTATTACTTTTTTCGCTAAATTTAAAGAAGGGATAACATGAAAATTTTTGATATTGGATGTTTCTTTTAGTGCCTTAAAATATTTGTTATATAACATTTTTGGAGATCCTGCGCTTGTAATTAAGTAGGTACATTGTTCTTTAATTTTTGGATTGTCCATTATAAATCTAGGAATCTGCCTACATAGTTTTATCGCATCAGGTTGCAATGCTGCTGTTCTAATATTTAGTCCAAAAGGTTTATCAGTAAATTCAACGACAGTTTTCATACTTTCTTTCATTTGATTTAAGGTGATTCCTTCACTTAATGTTACATGGCTTAAAACACCTAATCCACCTGCTTCTGAGACAGCAATTGTTAGTTTTGTCGTGTAGAAAGGTCCCATTGGCGCAGCTACTATAGGGTGTTTAATCCCAAGCATTTCAGTTATATTTGTTTTTATAACCATATTTTCCGACCTTTTATTATTAAATTTTTCATTATTTTTTAATAAATGAACATCTATTCAATCTACTATTTATTTGATTTAATAGAGATTAAGTTGAATAATCAGCATCATATATAAGTTTAACCAATTCGCCAATATTAGTATAAATCGTATATTTGATTTGATTTTTATGGGGAATTGTTAAGGGATAAAGAAATATATTAAATAGATTAAAGTTATTGAATGAACAGTCATTCAAAATTAAAATAGGTGTAACATTTGATTTAATCTGAGTTATTAAAAAAAGTATTCTAATTTAATAAATCTAAAAACATAACTTAGAAAATATAATCTAATAATAGAAAAACATCAATTTCAAGAAATTAAAATGGAAAGTATTATGAGAACTCCTAAAATTCTTTTATGTTCATTTCCAATTATATTTATCGGTAAGCATGTTTTTTTTTGTAAAATCCCATAATATCGTTTATAGCTGTATCAACTAAAGATTTCTCATTGGGATCTTCTAAAATTTTGATTAATTCATCATTAACAATACTTAATAATTGATTAATAGCTTTGATTCTTTCATCTGGGGTCTCATCTTGCAATCCTAAAAGATCTCTTTTATGATCCAGTTGCCATTTACTTACTGATCGCCAGCCAATACCTTTAGCGGCTAATTCATCTATTGATATATATCTAAGAACAATTTTTACAAAATCATTAAATATTATATGTTGTTCTTGAGTCATATGGACATTTTTGAAATAATCTTCAGCAGCCTTTAATGCTTTTGGTTTAAAACTCTTTCCAGTAATTTTTTCAGGCATATTTTAAACAGTTTAAATTTATTAATTAAGTTATAAATTATTTATTTTCCCGTTAAGTATTTATAGATTTGGCTTAAAAATTTTAGGTATTAATTAACTAGAATTTTAAGATTTATAGCATTATTTTATTTTATGCCAATTAAGGTTGAAATAAAATATCCTATTTATACAATCATCATCGATAATCCTAAAGTTAAAAATGCAGTAGACAGGTTAACTGCTAAAGAATTAGCAAACGCATTTAGAGCTTTTGAAAATGATACTAGTGCACTCATTGCCGTATTGTGGGGTGCTAATGGAACCTTTTGCTCTGGGGCAAATTTAAAAGCAATTACTGCTGGGATAGAAAACCGGATAGATGCTAAAGGAGATGGTCCAATGGGTCCTTCGAGGATGATGTTATCAAAGCCAGTAATTGCGGCGGTAGCTGGTTATGCAGTAGCTGGTGGGCTTGAGCTTGCACTTTGGTGTGATATGAGAGTAGTAGAAAAAAGTGCGGTATTTGGTGTATTTTGCAGACGTTTTGGGGTTCCACTTATTGATGGAGGTACAGTTAGACTTCCAAGATTGATTGGATTAAGTAGAGCTATGGATATGATTCTTACTGGAAGACCTGTGACTGCCGATGAAGCCCTTTCTTGGGGCTTGGCAAATCGAGTAGTTCCACATGGGCAATCTAGAGAAGAAGCTGAAAAACTGGCAAGAGACATTGCTAAATTTCCCCAAACTTGTATGAGAAATGATAGATTATCTTCCTATCAGCAGTTTGGTATGGATTTAGCAGATGCTATGGCTAATGAGTTTAACTTAGGATTAAAAACTATTGCAAGTGGAGAACATTTGGAAGGAAGTAAAGCTTTCTCTCAAGGAAAAGGGAAACATGGGTCTTTTAATAATTAAATAATTTTTTTTATATTTACAAATTAAGTATTCTGAGGTGATGATATGATTGAATTTAATGAGTTAAGAGTTAAAACTCCAGAAAGAGAGGTTCTTTTGGATATTACAAATGAGATTAATAATATAGTTAGAAAAAGTAATTTAAAAGAGGGTGTGTGTCGAATATTTATACCACATACAACTGCGGGAATAACTATCAATGAAAACGCGGATCCTTCTGTTATTAAAGATATCAGTAGTTATCTAAGTAAATTAGTTCCTAAAGGTGGGGGATTAGGTTATTCATTTAGACATGGGGAAGGAAATTCTGATGCTCACATCAAATGTACATTAACGGGTCATTCAGTAGAGGTATTAATTCATGAAAAAAGAATGATGCTAGGAACTTGGCAAGGAATAATGTTTGCAGAGTATGATGGACCAAGAAATAGGAGAGTTATGGTGCAAATCCAAGGTGAATAACACAGTTTTGCTCTATTAATAATACTTATTTCATTTCCAATATTCAATTTTATAACAAATTATTTAAGGAGATAAAGATGGAATTTGGATTTAGTTCGTTAATGAATTTAGCAAAAATTAAAAAAAATGTAAAACGAAAAAGGATTTCCAGTTATAATATACGTGGCACCAATAATGATAATATAATAATTAATTCAAAAAGAAAATTTGAATTATGCAATATCCAAAGTTCTGGAATTATAAAGCATATCTGGATAACTATTGGTACTATAGATCCTGATCCATACTATTTGAGAAAAATATTAATCCGGATGTGGTGGGATGATGAGATTAATCCTTCAGTTGAATGTCCCATAGGGGATTTTTTTGGAATTGGTCATGCTCAATCTGTAAATTTTTGGAGTTTACCTCTTTCTATGAGCCCTCGGGAAGGAAAAGGATTTAATAGTTTCTGGCCAATGCCTTTTTCTAGAAGTGCTAGAATTGAAATAGAGAACGAATGTGACACTTCTTTGATTTTTTATTACTATGTTGATTACGAAGAATATTTAGAATTGGATTCTGATTTAGGGAGATTTCATGTACATTGGAATCGCGAGAATCTATGTAAAGGAAATGATTATAGTTTGAAAAAACCACAACGATGGTTTAAACGAAATAAAACTCATGAAGACGACTATATTCTTTTAGAAGCTGAAGGTGAAGGTCATTATGTTGGTTGTCATTTAGATATTCATAATCTTTATGTTACTAATGAACAAAATTGGCCAGGTGAAGGAGATGACTACATAGAAATTGATGATGGTGAGATTATCCTATATGGAACAGGAACTGAGGATTATTTTTGTACAGCATGGGGTCCTTCAGAGTATTATTGTTCTCCTTATTTTGGAATAACAATACCAGGAGGAAACAACTGGAGTGGGAAGATTTCATATTATAGATATCATATAGAAGATCCTATATATTTTCATAAAAATATTAAAGTTAAAATGGAACATGGTCATGCAAATCAACGTTCAGATGATTGGTCTTCTACAGCATATTGGTATCAAACAGAACCTCATAAAGAATTTAAACCACTTTTACCAGTAGAAGAAAGAATACCACGAGAAGAACCTAAAGAAATTGAACCAATTAATTAAAATAATTCCTTCTAATCTTTATTTTTCAAGGAAATACTCTATTCAATCCTATCTAACCATTCAATTACTAAAGAATTAAATAATTTCGCTTTTTCTATTTGTAGATTATGACCTGCTTGGTCAAGAATAGCAAAAGTAGCGCTAGGATAATTCTCAATTATTTCCCAAGCATCACGATATCCAACTGTTTTATCTTGTCTCCCTAAAAGAAATAAGGTTGGTTTATCATAAATTTCTAAAAGTTGATCAACCTCGAAAGAAAATTTATAATGATCTGGAAATATTTTATCTAAAAAACTTTGATCCGCAATTTTCACCCCAGAAAAGACTTCATCTCGATATCTCTCCCAAGTATCTTTACTCTGAATTACTAAAGATTCTTTTAATTCATCAGCATCTGAAGGACTTAAACTAGAAATTAACTCAGGATCCTTTATTAAAATCATAAAATCTTTAGGTAACTCTCTTTTTTCAGGTTCAGGTATTATAAGAGGACAAATAAATAAGATGCCATCAATAAATTTAGATCTTTTTAAAAGAATACCTCTTGCTAAATAGCATCCATAAGATTCACTCGCAATTATGAATTTTTGATTAGGAATAATCTTATCAATAAATTCTAAAACGACATTGAGTATCTGATCTGAATTTTTTAACCATTCTGGTCCGACAGTTTTCCCCATACCTGGTAAATCAAAATAAATACGTTTGTAATGATCTTTATTTTCAAAAATGGGTTCCATACATCCTTTCATTAGACGGTGATCAGGAACAAATCCATGAAGCATAAGAACTGGATATCCATCACCGTAGATTTCATAATAGATTTCTATATTTTTAAGATCACACTTCAAATTATAATCAACTCTATTGGATTTATATCACGAAAACATCTTATAATTAAAAAGAAAAAATATGTTAAAAAAAATTAATTATTTTCTAATTCTAGTTTTCTTAAACGTTCTTCATGAAGAATTTTCAATTTTTCTTGTTGTTCACTGAATTTCTTGTAATTTAGTGGGAAATATTTAAATATTAATAAACCAATTAAAATACCAATAGCAGGAACAATCGAAATAGATAGTTTTAACCCAACTAAAGCTGTAGATGATTGAGTACCTAATTTAGGGTCAAATCCGCTAAAAAATTGGACAAGCATTAAAGCTAAAGCTGAAAGAATCATTGATAATCGTGCAATAAAAGATCCAATTCCTCCATATGTCGCTTCCCTCCTTTTTCCTATCTTTAATTCATCATAATCTATTCCCGCAGAAATTACTGGCTCAGTCATTAACGTACCACCTACACCAATTCCAGGGAAAAGCCCTATAATTGTCAATGTAATAAAATCATATGCAAAAAAGAGAAATATCATTCCTATGCCAAATATAATCATCGAAAGTGCTAAACCAAATTTTGGTCCTTTCTTCCCATATATCCTCCACCATAAGGGTATACCCGTAATTATCCCTATAGCTACCCCCGCCATAGCCAATCCTTCCATACCCTCCTCAACATTTAAAATAAATTTTGCATAAAGAGGAAGAATCATCATAGTAAAGCCAAAACAAAAATCAAGCATTGCATATGTTATTGATCCTATTAAGAATGGTTTATTTGAAAATGTTTCTTTAAATGCTTTATATATTGGTAAAGGTTCATCTGTTTGATACTCTAATCTTTCCTTTGTCCCTAAAAGAGAAAGATACATTGTAATAGGAATAGAAATACCCATTAAAATTCCTGTTATTGCCCAACTACCAAGTGCTGCTGCAATCATAGAAGGAATCATAACACCGATCATAGAAGAAGTAAATGCTATTGTGTCTTTGATAGCTACTACTGAAGCTCGCTCCTTCTCATCTTCATACATCTCTGTATATAAAGCACTCCAAGCTGTAATCGTCATTGTAAATCCAGTATCAAATAGAAATAGCATTAAAAAACCATGAAAGAAAATTAGACCACTTTCTGTATATGGGACCCACCACAGTGCAATAAACCCTATCGTCATTGGAATGGTTCCATAAATAATCCATGGTATCCGACGTCCTTTTTTAAATTTGATTTTATCCATGTAATATCCAATCAAAGGGTCGTTTATCGCATTCCATATCCCATAAAGCATAAGGAGGAGACCATAATTAGTGAGGGAGAGACCTGCATGAACAGTATAAAAAGTTAATAGCCATGTTCCGATCATATTAAATGGAAGTGCAGATGGTACAGCTCCTAAAGAATATAACAGATGACCTAAACGCGAGTGTACTTTATCCTTATTCTCATTTTTCGTATCATTCATCATAATCCTTATTTCATTCTATTAGATAGAATTTATTCTTATTATAAGATTTATTCGAGGATAATATAAAATTTATTAATTACTTTAGTTACTTTTTGTTCGGATAAAATTATTGATCTTCTTCAAGAATCTCTAAACCTAAGATTTTGGCTCCAATTATGAAAACTTCCTTCCAATCACCAATAAAAGTTACCCGGTGCCAACCAAATGTTTCCCAGTCATAATTTTTCATAATTTTTTCTACATTACTTTTTACCAACATTTTTGAGACGCATCCTTTATCATCAACCACATTATCAATAATAGTTCCTTGTCTGATTGATATTTTCTTCTCAAAAACACTTATTTTAATTGTTGTGACAATTTCACCAATAGGGAATTTAACACAAGGAGAAGCACCTAAGTAATGAGTTTCACCATGATAAACAATTTCATATGGAGTTGGGGGACCATTAATTCCGTAAAGCTTATCTGGGGCTACACAGTGCATATATGTAATCTGATCATTAGTAACATCAAGGGTATGATTAGATACAAATCCAGGTCGATCAACCAAATATAAACCAAAGAGAAAACTTACTGTTGAATCTATATCAGATTCACATATACCATATTTTCCTTCATTACTTAATTCGAAATAAGCCATACAAGGATAAGCAGGTAATATTCCTGTCAATAAGAATGTTCCACAATCAGGGGTAAAAAAATCAATATCTCTATCTTGTAAAATTTTTTTAAAAGCGATATATAATTTTGCAGAATTCAGGACTGTTTTTTCAGATGGCTCTACTTTTAGTGCATTTTTAATCCATTTATCAGCAACAATTTTAGCTTCATCCTCATTTACTTTCGAATAATATTCCAGAATCTCATCTGGATCTCCTCTTATCATTTCTATACCAAATATTTGTTTCAAATTTTCTCTATACTTTGTTTCATCCATCCTCCACTGATGCGCTTGGTCTTTACCAACAGTGTCTGTATAAAATTCAAACTCTTTATTACCACTCATTTTTCCAACTTGTTCAAGAAATTCTGGATGATTTTTTAATATAACTTTACGTTCTGGATTGAATAACCCTAATATAACATCCCAATTCATTTTTATTACATCGCTTGCATAAACCAAGACACTCTTTCCCCTTAAACGTAGTAAGTTAATCATTGTTTCAATTGGTTTTTCAAAATCTTCAATCTTTCGTGAAGATATTGGAAATACTTGATAATTTTTGTCTTTGATATTGGAATAGATTTTGGTAAAAGTGTGATCTCCGCCATAAATATAATTAGCGAGAATAACTGGTTTATCACTTTCGATAAATTCAATCCCCGCTTGAACTATTCCAGGATCTCCATAATGACCTATTGTAAAGATAATTATTCCGTTTGCTTTTAATATATTTTCTTTAATATTATCAACTAAAACTTTATCATATGAAATAATCATACTTCCCCAATCAAATGCAACATTTGGAAACTTCTTAATTAAACGTTCCTTAATCTCATCTATTAACTTAAAGTTGTCATAACCTAAATAGGGCCATCCAGCTTCCCATTGTGGCTTGCCAATAAAAACAACCTGAATTTTTATTTTATTCAAAGTCATAATCTTATTCCTTATCTCATTCTATATTAAATTATACCTTTTTTAAAGAAGAATTCAAAACTTATAATTATTTAAACGTTAAAAACATAAAATAAAATATTCAGATTGATTTTTGATGAGAAGAGCAACATAAATAATAATGGCTGTTAGTTTCTATTGGTTGGGGGTTTCATTAGCTATATCATCCGGATTATCAAATCATCTTGGTACTGTATTCCAAAAGAAGGTAATAAATGAACTCCCTGATGAAGCAAAATTTTTTAGAAGCCTAGTTAAAAAAAGATTATGGCTAAGTGGTCTTATTTTACAATACGGATTAGGAGCTATTCTTTATATGATGGCTCAATTATTCATTGGTCCTGCATTAATTCCTGGATTTATGGCTTCAGGATTAATTGTCTTAGCAATAGGTTCTATAAAGATTGTGGGAGAAACTTTAAATAAAGCAGAAATTTTAGGAATTTTTCTAATGATATTAGCGTTTTTTCTATTAGGAATTAGTGAATTATCAATTGATATTGCAAATACAAATTTAGTGGAGATTTCATTTCTTATTAGGATTATTATCTTTACATTAGTGGTTATTTTATTCTCTTTTATTTGTTATATGTTACAGCGGAAAAGTATAAGATTCAAGGGGATTTTATTAGCAACATTATCTGGGTTATTGTTTGTACTTTCAAATTTCTGGGTAAGCCCCCTAATCGGAGTTATAGCTAAAATATTTAATGGTAGTTTTGACTTAGGAGAATTGTTTATATTTATTATCTCTTGCATTATCCTAATTTTATCTAATGTTTTAGGGGTCATGACGATTCAAAAATCGTTTACAGTTGGCCAAGCAAGTAACTTAGTTCCAATACAACAAGTTCCTACTTTAATTGCGCCTATCGTAATATATTTTCTAATATTTCTTTTAACACCCCCCAGTGTCTTCTCTATTTACTATTTAATTATTGGATTAACTCTAATTATAATTAGTTCTTTCCTATTGGGAAAAAGATCAGCTCAATTGGAAGAGATAAAGTAATCTAATTTAACTATTATTTTATTATGACTAAAATTATATTCTTTCAAGCTCATCCTGATGATTTAGAACATAAGTGTGGGCACTTGATGCATTATTTAGCTACTAAAAGTAAAAAAAATCATATTATTAAAATTGCTTCACTCACTAGAGGAGAATTTGGACTTCCGGGACCCAAATATGATAAATTTAAAGGAGATTTGCTAGCAAAAATTAGAACACGAGAATTATTTAATGCAGAGAAAATTCATGGAATTCTGCCTGAGAATATAGACTTCTTTGGATATATTGATGGATTTGTACCATTCAATAAAGATTTTGTTAATAGGGTTGCTGAATATCTTAAAAAAGAAAGACCAGATATTATTATTGCTCCAGAAGCTATCTATACATGGTATTATCATATGGACCATATAAACACTGGAAGAGTTTTATTTTACATTATCCACAAGAAATTAATTAATTTCACACCAATCCTATATTTCTACACGTGTCTGCATCCAAATTTCTTTTTTGGCTTTAAAAAAAAGGATATCAAAAGTTTAACCTATAAATTGATTACTTGTCATAGAACACAACAATGGCTTTTAAGATATACTATGCTCCCATATCGACCATTTAGCAGGTTCGCGGGAAGAACGCTCCATGGATGGAAATATGCTGAACCATATCGACGTGTATATTTCAATAAAAAATATGTATATAAGAATAAACCACCACTAATAGTAAGAATTTTTACCCATTTTTTTTCTAATCTTCCTTGGACGAAAGCAAAATATCCTCAAGAAATGCTTTTAAAGCTTAAAGAGAATTAAGGAAAAAAATAATATTATAAAACGAAGATATATTAAATTTTTTAAAGATATAAAACGAAACCAATAGATATAAAATGGAACCAATAGGATATAATAAGAAAAGAGCGATTGAACTTCTCGAAAAGTTTAATCTTGATGCTTTAATTGCTACTACGCCAGTTAATGTTTTTTATACAACCGGGATTCCTACACTTCATGTTGCCCCTAATCCAATACTATTTGTTTTGTATAATCAATATCCCAGTTTTTCAATAATAACTAACGACGGAGAAGTATTCTTACTCATATGGGCATTGTATGATAGTGTTGAAAAGTTTTCTTGGGTAAAAAATTATGAACGTGTTGGCTCCCCTAAAGGTGGTTTAAAATTATTAGGAGAAAAACTTGAAGATTTTGGTCTAAAAAATAAAAAAATTGGCATTGAAGCTCTTATGCCTCGATATCAATCAGAATTTCTCCGAAAGGAATTTCCAGACGCTTCTTTGGTTGATGGGGATAACGTATTTTTAGAAATGCGTTTAATTAAATCCGAGGAAGAAATAAATAGAATTAGGAAATCAACTCAAATTGCCGAAAAAGCCATTCTAAATTGCATTGAATCTTTAAAAGAAGGAATAACAGATAATGAATTACTTCAAATTGCACGAAGTACTATCGTTAAAGAAGGAGCAGAAGGCTGGGATCATTTAACTATGAATATTGGGGATTCAGATCCAGAAGCACCCGGTGTTGGTACCATTGTGAAGCCAGGTGATATGATTAGATTTGATTTTGGAGCTGTTTGGAAGGGATATGTTTCAGATGTGAGTCGAGATGCTGTTGTTGGACAAGCTCCTGAAAAGGGTGTAAAAGCAATGGAAAATATGATAAAGGTTCAAGAATTTTGTTTAGAAAACCTTAAACCCGGAGCAGATCCAAAAGAATTATATAATGGTGCTTATAAATATTACAAACAATTAGGAAAAGGTTTTTGTAGTATAATTGGCCACAGTATAGGGTTAGAAACCGAAGAAGCACACATATTTGGACCTGGACATACCTATGATGGTCCTATAAAGGAAAATATGGTATTAGATGTAGAGGCATGGCAAAATGTTAGAGGTCAGGGATTAGTAGGTATCGAAGATTGTTATAGAATAACTAGTTCCGGTTGTGAACGACTCTCAAGTTTAGATAAAAACATTTTTATTAGATGAGTTCTGAAAAGAAAAAGGTAGATGAGATATGAATAAAGAAGATATTTGCTTTATGTCAGCATTCGATATGTATGATATTATTAAAAGACAGGAAATGACATCTCAAGAAATTACAGAGACAATCATCGAAAGAATTGAAAAAGTAAATCCTATAATTAATGCTTATTGTACTCCAACTCTGGAATTAGCAAGACAGATGGCAAAAGAAGCGGATGAAAGAGTAAAGGAAGATAAAAAAATAGGAGCATTGAATGGAATCCCAATTTCTATAAAGGATGAAACTGAAATAAAAGGAATACGAACCACGTTTGGTAGTAAAATTTTTGAAAATAATAAGCCACGGAGAGATGATATAATAGTTAAGAGAGCTAGGGATGCTGGTACTGTGATTTTAGGCAAAACCAATACTCCAGCTTATGGATTTAAGGGGGAAACAGATAACTTAATTTTTGGAGTTACCAAAAATCCTTGGAATTTAGAAAGAACTCCTGGAGGATCTAGCGGCGGAGCGGCTGCAGCTGTAGCATCTGGATTAAGTCCATTAGCAATAGGGTCAGATGGTGGAGGATCTATTAGAATTCCTAGCTCTTTTTGCGGGACTTATGGACTTAAACCTACTTTTGGTCGAGTTCCTCAAAGTAATATGTTATTATTAGGTTATTTAGGCACATTTGTTCATAAAGGTCCAATTGTTAGGTTTGTCAAGGATGCTGCATTATTATTAGATGTGTTAGTAGGAGAGCATTTTTCGGATAGATATTCTTTACCCAAACCAAATTATAGTTATTTAGAAAAACTTGATGAAGAACCTAGTAAATTAAGAATTGGATATTCCTTTGATTTAGGATTTGTGGAAGCTCTCGATCCTGAAGTTGAAAAATCAGTTCTAGAAGCTATTCTAAAATTTGAACGATTAAATTGGACAGTTGATAAAAGTAAGATTAAAATAAAAAATCCGGAATCACTATTCTGGACTTTTTGGGCATCGGGATTTGGTTATACATTTAAACCTTTTTTGGATAAATGGAAAGACAAAATGGATCCTGATTTTGTAGAAATGGTTAATATTGGATTAAATTTTTCATCAGCAGACCTGAAAATGGCAGAAGTCCAAAGAGAAACGATATATATTAATATTTCCAGACTTTTTAAAGATTTTGATATAATTATAACTCCAACTGTTGCGTGTCCTGCATTTGAAATAGGTAAATCTGGAATTTATGATAGAGAAACAATGAAATCAGATATAATTATAGATGGAAAAAGAGTTTCACTGTTAGGCTGGCTACCATTTGCATATCCATTCAATATAAGTGGTCATCCAGCAGCTTCAGTTCCCTGTGGTTGGTCTAGTGAGGGATTGCCAATTGGAATGCAAATTGTAGGAAAGAGATTTGATGAATTAACTGTACTTCAAGTTTCAAAAGCTTTTGAGGAAATTGCTCCTTGGCAAGATAAACGCCCAATATTTAATTAAATTCTCCTTTTTTATTTTATTACTTTTATTTAATAATGCATCTAGTTTGGATAAAGAGATTCTTATTAAAGAGGAATGAAACTTGAAACAGGAATTTGAATACAATCTATCTTTCTAAAAAATGGTTTTATTAGTTGGTTTTTTCTCATATGATTATCACTATTGATCATTAGTTTAATAATTGACAATTATTTTTAACTGCTTTTTCTAATCCTTCAAGGATACTCTTTGTTCCTTTAGTTCTATAAATTTCCATTAGTTCATTTCTGGATGCAGTTCTCTCTAGTTTTGCTGATAAGTATGACATTAAAACTACAGCTATTGCTTCTTTAGCTTGTTCTGGAGTAAATTCAGGATCAATATCATTGAGAATACAGTTTGTAAAATGCAAATCCTCATTTCTCATTGATATTTGATAATATTTTGGAAATGGTCCATGTTCAATCTCGGGTTCATACCATTTTTTTTTATGTTCACCCATATTATCATGTTTTGAGAAAACTCTAATTGGATTTTTCCATTCATGATTTTCTATAATAGATCCCATTGATCCATATATCTCAAGACTATTATTACATGGAGATACCACACTGAAGCTAACAATAGTCTCAGCAATAGTTCCTTTTTTATATTTTAAGAAGACCATGGCATTATCTTCAGCCTTCTCTTCCAAGTTTGTACACTGTTTTGTTAGCCAACTATAAGCAGATTCTACAGTATCATTTAAAATCCAATTCAATGTTGCAAATTTGTGAACTCCCATATCCATTAGAGACCCCCCTCCAGCCATAATAGGGTGCCCCTTCCAATATCCAGATTTCATTAGGCCTTCAATCTCATCAACACCTTCATAAGATCTTATCAAAAAGGGTTTACCGATTAATCCAGATTGGATAACTTCCATAATATATTTATGAGCAGGTAAGAATCGATGATTTTCAGCTATCATAAATTTTACTCCTGCTTTCCTAGTTGCTTCAATCATTTCATCACATCCCTCAAGTGTGGTTGCCATAGGTTTTTCTAAAAGTATATGCTTTCCTGCTTCAGCAACCGCTAAGACATATTTTTCGTGAAGATAATGAGGGGTAAATATCATAACAGCATCAATATCACTCTTAAGAAATTCATCGAAGTTATCATAAAAATCCATCTTATTTACTCTGGCTGTTCTTTTCGCATCTTTAATATCATACATAGATTTAAATTTGATTGTGGGAATCTTCTTAGCACCTATTGAGTGAAAAGTCCACGCTGCGCCTGATCCTATTACTCCATATTTAACATAATCCATAAATAAGAGAAATAATAAGATAATTTATAGATTTGTTCTAGATTTTAGGTGAAAAAAATTCGCGTTAAAAATAAAGTTGTTATATTAACAGGAGCAGCATCTGGAATTGGTAGATCTACTGCGGTTTTATTTGCAAAAGAAGGAGCTATACAAGTACTTTCGGATATAAATGAAGATGGTCTTAAAGAAACATTTGAATTGATGGAAGATGGTAAAGATAGAACATCAATAATGAAAGTAGATGTAAGAAATCCAGAAGACGTTAAGAAAATGATAGATTCAACTATTAAAAAATATGGGAGAATTGATATTTTGATTATTAATGCAGGAGTAGTACGAGTTGGACCCGTCGAGACTTTTCCAGATGAGGATTATGATCTTCTAATAGATGTGAATCTAAAGGGTACTCATTACACGTGTAAATACGCTGTTCCATATTTTAAAAAACAAAAATCGGGTTCAATTATAACTTTAGCTTCTGTCGCTGCTCATATAGGTCAAGTTGCTCATGCAAATTATTGCTCTACAAAAGCAGGAGTGTTAGGTTATACAAGGGCGTTAGCCTTAGATCTTGCTCCTTATAATGTACGTGTAAATAGTGTAAGCCCTGGGGCTACTGATACGCCAATGCTACAGAGCGATGTTGCTAAGCAGGCAAGAGATAGAGGAGTTTCTTATGAAGAAGTTAAAAAGGAGTTTGAAAAAGAGGGTGTATTGGGACGTTGGGCAACACCAGAAGAGATTGCTACAGGAATTCTCTTTTTAGCAACTGAAGAATCCTCTTATATAACGGGTGCTGATCTAAGAATTGATGGTGGATGGACTACTCAATAAGTTTATATATTTTCTTTTTATTTCTATAATTTTTTATTCTAAAGCTTTTTTAATTGCTGCTCTTGCTAATAATCTAGTAGAATCCAAAGTAGGTAGGGGACAATCATTAGGATCTATAAGCAAAGGTATCTCTGTACATCCTAGAACAACTGCATCACAGTTCTTTTTAGCTAATTTTTGAATAATTTTATTAAAAACTTTTCTAGATTCCTCTGTAAATACACCGTTTACTAATTCCTCAAAAATTATTTTATCAACTTTATCTTGATCAGAGACTTCTGGAATCTCACATGCTATATTGAATTTCTTAAGAGCGTCGGGATAAACTGAAGAATTCATAAGATATTTTGTACCTAGTATTCCTAGGTGTTTAAATTTTTGTTGTTTTGCTTCTTTTCCTACAACTTCAGCGATATGTATCCAAGGGATAGGAGATTTAGATATCATTAAATTATACGCTTGATGTAGTGTATTATCAGGGCAAATTGCAAATTCCGCTCCTGCTTTTGCTACAATTCTTGCAGAGTTGAGCATTAATTCTGCAACTTCTTCCCAATTACCATTCCATATGTGTTGCATATAATCAGAAAGAGGTGGTGTATGTATTGTTATTTCAGGATGTCTATATTTAAACAACTTTTCTTGAGCTTCTATACAAATAGTTTTATAACAAAGCGCAGCTCCTTCTGCACTACAAGCAATAATTCCAATATGCTTTACCAATTTCAATCCCCTTTTATTTTAAGTATTACATTTTTACCAATTTAAATTTTTATAATTTTTTTAAATTACAGGCAAAAAATCCTTTAGAATATAATTTCTCTTAGAAACATGATTTAAATTTTTTTCATTTATATCATAGGCAACAATAAACTTAATATTAAGATTTGGATCTTTTTTAATCCCTAATATATGATAACTACTTGCATTTCCATACCTAATTATTCCAAATTTTACTTGTTCTATAGCGCCCATTTTTAAATTTTAAAATGGTTTAATGTAGAATATACAATTTTATAAGTTAAAAAAATTTATTTTAAGGAATATCCAATAATTGTCATGTAATTCATTTTTGACAAAAGTGTAATAGTTTATACTTTTATAGTGATTATCATCTTAAAATATTATAAAAAAAAAGATATGAGATATTAAATGATTGAAGAAGAATCAGAAATTCCAGAAATTTGGACGAATAAGTTAACAAAAATATATGGCAGAGGTGGAGAGAGTGTTAAGGCCGTAAATCAGATTAACATTTCAACGAAATCTGGTATTCATGGGTTTTTAGGCCCAAATGGTGCGGGAAAAACCACAACAATAAACATGCTAATAGGTGCAATTTCAATTACAGATGGAAAAGCTAAAATTAAAGGGGAGAATGCAGGTTCAATAAGAGCACGTCGAATAATAGGGTTTTTACCACAAGATCCTTCTTATTATGAGAAAATGACGGGAGAACAATATTTAACTTATATAGGGGAATTAAGTGGTTTGAGAAGACATGATGCAAAAAATAAAACTCTTGAGCTACTGAAAAATTTAAAGTTAATAGAAGCTCGGGACCGCCAAATTGGAAAATATTCTGAAGGAATGAAACAACGGATTGGAATTGCTGCAGCTCTTATACATGAACCAGAACTTTTAATACTGGACGAGCCAACTTCAAATTTAGATCCTATAGGGCGAGCTAACATTATAAAAGACATAAAAGATTTATCAAAAAAAGTCAGTGTGTTTGTATCAAGCCATATATTATCTGAAATAGAACAAATGTGTGAAAATGTAACTATGATTAATAAGGGTAAAATAGTCTTGACTGATACTATTAAAAATATTAAAAAAATGCATTCAATCAAAACCGGTCAAAATATAGTTATTTTAAATACAAATTCAAATGATAAAATGATACAACTATTAAAAGTGAAGGATTTTATATCTAATATTTGGATAGATGGCAATGATGATAAAATACATATTATTCCAAAAGATATTGAATTACTCCAGAAGTCTATTCCAAAAATGTTAATTGATAATAATGTAATACTAAGAGATTTCCATCAGCCGGAAACTTCCTTACAGGACATTTTTATTGAAATAATGGAAGACGAGGTGAATAAAAAGTGAATACTCTGAATACTAAGCCATATAAAAAAAAATTAAGAGGAATAACGCCAATTCATAGATCGAATTTAAAGCCTTCACTAGTAATGATCAAAAAAACATTTATTTTTGATTTATGTACAATAAAAAGATTGACGATCTCAATTTTTTTTATGATATTAGTTCCAGCATTAATTTTAGGTTTTGTACCCTCTTATGTATTTTCTGGGGAAGAATCTTTAGTACAATTATTAGGATTTGTTACTTGGTATTATAATTTTGCGATACTTTTTCCAATCATCATTATAGGTTCGACTGGACCTTTAATTTCTGAAGAATTAAAATCAGGGACAATGTTATTTTTAATAAGCAAACCAATTAGTCGTCCTAAAATAATAGTAAGTAAATTTATCGCCCTTTATCTATTTGGAGTATTGGTGAGTTTTGTAAGTCTATCTATCATCTCTCTAATCGCGTTAATTAAATATCCTTTTGCTGATATAGGGATCTATTTAGGAATAAATTTTCTCTATTCATTAATTATTTTATTCTTCTTTGGAGGTATTACGATGGGATTTTCATCATTTTTCAAAAGAGCAAGAAATGTTTTGCTTCTTCCACTTACAATAGTAATTTTTTCATTTCTTGTCATGATGATGTTCAAACCCATGTTACTTTTCGCAACAGATAATTGGTATGAAAAATATTGGCTATACAATTTCGACATTGGATATCATTTTGCGAATATATTTATCTGGATTGGAGAATTTTTTATTCCTGAAATGTTAAACTATTATGGAGAAATCTTTTGGATGTTTGGAATTATTAAGATTGAATTTAATGAGATAGATTATACTATTAATTACGTTAAAACCGGGTATTACCATCCTATTGCTTCATTATTCTACCTAATCATTATAGGAGGAATTTTACTTTTTATTGGTATACTAGTTTTGAAAAGACGAGATATTTCCTAATAACATTTACAATGTTAAATCTTCTCTTTTTTATATAGGAGGGTTTTTATAACCACACAATTCAAAAACTCATTCCACCATCAATTGAAAGGGAAATACCAGTACAAAATTCATTTAAAGCGAGAAATAAAACACCTTCCGCAATTTCTTGAGGTGTTCCAAGTCTTCCCATTTTTTGGCGAGCAATATACTGTTGTCTTACTTGTTCATAATTTCCACCACGACTTTTTATACGTTCTGTCAGGGAGGGAGTATCAGTTGTACCAGGACAGATTGCATTTATTCGAACTTTATCTTCAATATAATCTGCCGCCATTGCTCTTGTCATTGATAGAACAGCGCCCTTAGAGGCTGTATAGGCTGCTCTATCTTTGATTCCTTTAAGAGCTAAGATGGAAGAATTATTTATAATTGTCCCTTTTGTTTTTTTCAAGTATGGGATTGCGTATTTAGATACTAAATATATAGCTCTAACATTAACAGCCATAGTTCTATCCCAGTCTTCTGTAGATATTGTATCTATTGTTCCACCAAGTACAATTCCAGCATTATTAAATAAAATATCTATTTTGCCATAAGTTTCTATAGTCTTTTCAATTATTAATTTCGCTTCATCCTCTACAGAAACATCTGCTTGAACGAATATTGCATCTCCTCCAGTTGATTTAATTTTTCTTACAACATTCTTAGCTGACTCGGATATTGAATTGCAACAAACTTTTGCACCTTCTTTCGCAAAAAGGAGAGCGGTTGCCTCACCAATACCAGCTCCAGCTCCCGTTATAACGGCTATCTTCCCTTTTAATTTCATTTTTTTATTTTTGTTACTTTAAATTTTGAATAAGTATAGTTTAATATCATTGAAATTAAATAAAATTTGATTTTTATTTCATAAAACTTTAATGAAAAGAGAGCAATTTATTGATAAGAACTCATAAGAAGAACTAATATGATTTGATTAAAATGACATTAAGAGTAAAAAATGAATATTTTATTGACGATAAAGGCCGAACAGTATTACTAAGGGGTGTGAATCTGGGTGGAAGCTCAAAAGTCCCTTTTACTCCTAATGGGGCAACCCATATAAAAACTGATTTTAGTGATCATAGGGACGTTTCTTTTGTTGGTCGCCCATTTCCTCTAAAAAAGGCAGATGAACATTTTTCACGCTTAAAGCATTGGGGTTTTAATTGTCTCAGGTTTTTGGTAACTTGGGAAGCAATTGAGCACAGCGGACCAGGAGAATTTGATAAAGAATTTTTAGATTATCTCGAAGAGGTATTAAAGATTGCCGAAAGTTATAAATTTTATACGTTTATCGATTCTCATCAGGATGTTTGGAGTAGAATTACTGGTGGAGATGGGGCACCCGGTTGGACATTTGAAAAAATAGGGTTAGATTACACTAAATTTGAAAGCTCTGAGGCAGCACTTGCAATGCAACTTAGATATGACCCTAATGACCTTGCAAAATATCTTCCAATGCATTGGACGGGGAATACTTATAGATTTGCGAATGGAACAATGTGGACTTTATTTTTTGGTGGAAAGGATTTTGCACCTTCATGTTTAATTGATGGAAAAAACGCTCAAGATTACTTCCAGAATCATTTCTTTGATGCTATGAAACAAGTAGCATCGAGGGTAAAAGATAATTCACATGTACTAGGATTCGATATATTAAATGAACCTCCTGAAGGCTGGATTGGTAAATATGTCGATGGAAGTGAGTGGGAAGGAAAATCTGATGTGATGGGACATGTTTTTACTCCTATAGATGCTATGCTTACAGGAGCAGGATATTCTAGAACTATTGGATATCAAGAAGTTAAAAGATTTGGTATTAAAGAAACAAGAAAAGATGAGTTAAATCAAAGAAAAATATCATGTTGGTTAAAAGGATTTGAAGATATATGGAAAAAAGAGGGTCTATGGGGATTAGATGAGGTTGGAAATCCACAGATTTTGAAAAATGAATATTTTCTCTATAAAAATGGAGATAAAATTGATTTCTATCGAGATTATTTTTCTTCTTTCTTAAAAGCTTATACTGAAGCAATCAGAACAGTATTTTCAAATGCAATAATATTTCTTACAGGACCTATGGAAAGCGTGATGAAAGGAGAAGTATTTGAATTAGATATACCATCTAATAGTGTACATGCTGCCCACTGGTACGATGTAGCAACAACGGGTACAAAAAAAGCAATGCTTAAAGCTAATTATAATCTAATTACAGGATCTCCGGTTATAGGTAAAAAAAATGTTAAACAAATGTTCATTTCACAATTAGAAAATATTAAGGATTACTCTAATTCTTTTTTTGGGCGCATTCCTACAATAATTGAGGAATTTGGATTACCATTTGATCTAAATAATAAAGAAGCTTATGAAAAATTTAAATCTGCACCGGATGAAGCTTGGAAAACACATGTAAAAGCTCTAAATAATTACTATAATGCTATGGATGCTAATTTATTACATGCATTACAATGGAATTATACTCCAGATAATTCTAACGAATGGGGGGATTTGTGGAATTTAGAGGATTTATCAATTTATAGTATAGATCAAAAAGTTAATCCAGATGATATTAATAGCGGTGGAAGAGCAATTAAGGGTTTCTGTCGCCCACATTTCATTCGTTGTACCGGCATTCCAAAAAAAATGGATTTTCAAATGAAGGAAGGATTCTTTCATTTTGAGTTTGACGGTGATGTTTCCATAAATGGTTCAACAACTATTTTTATTCCAAAAATCCATTATCCAAACGGTTATAATATAGATGTATCAGAGGGTGAAATACAAAAAGATGAAAAAAATCAATTAGTATCTATAATCATCAAAGAAAATGGAATCCATACAGTAAAAATTACAAAAATTTGAACTTATCTTAAATAATTAATATATCCTTTAATCCCAATTCAAATTAACATAATTTTTTTGTGTTACTTCTCCAAGTCCTTCTAATATACTCCTTGTTCCTTCTTTTTTATAAACTTCAATTAATTCATCCATCGAAGTCATTCTTCCATTTTTAGCAGATAGATATGCTAAGAGAACCACTGCAACACCTTGTCTTGCTTCTTCTGGTGTAAATTCTGGTTTCTTATCTTCTAAAATACATTCAGCAAAATATGCATCTTCATGGCCCATGGATATTTTATAATAATCTGGAAAAGGTCCATGTTCGATTTCAGGACTATAATACTCTCCCTTTACTTCAGCCTCAGGATGAGAGGAAAGTATTTTAACAGGTCTCTCCCAGTCATGATCTTCAAAAATCGTACCTTTTGTTCCGTGTAATTCTGTTTTATTTGTAAGCGGATGTACTGTACTTGAGGAAATATCCACTGTCACAATAGCACCGCATTTATAGCGTAATAGAATTATGGCTGTATCTTCTCCTTTATTAGGGGGCGATTTCAAAGTCTTACTTAACCAGCATTGAGCTGAATCGACGTCTCCAAGAATCCAATTTAGCATGGTAAACTTATGTACTCCTTGATCTGAAACTACACCGCCACCACCTTTAGAGTATGTAAAACTCCAATCATCAGTACCAAAAAATTGTGAAGCAGCATACGCACCTTCATAAGTTCGACCAAGAAATACATCTCCAATAAATCCACGTTCTATAGCATCTTTTATAAATTGATGAGCTGGTAGGAATCGATGATTCTCTGCGATCATAAATTTTATACCAGCCTTCTTCGTGGCTGCTATCATCTCATCACATTCCTCAAGTGTGGTTGCCATAGGTTTTTCACAGATGACATGTTTTCCGGCTTCGGCTGCTGCAATGACTAAATCTTTGTGTAGATAATGTGGTACTAAAACCATAACCGCATCGATATCACTTTTGAAAAAACCATCTAAGTTCGAATAAGGTTCTAATTTTGAATATTTAGCTGCTTTAGCTAACTTCTTATCATCGACATCATAACCAGAAATAAATTTAATTTTTGGATTATTTTTCGTACCAAGTTTGTGGTAGCGCCAGACAGCAGAACCCGCTCCGATTATTCCAAACTTTACATAATCACTCATTTAATTAACCTCCAATGATATTTTATAAATTTGTATTAAATTTTAATGATTTGATATTTATTTAACATAAATTTTCTTGTCTAAACTTGACAGCCTCTCGCAACCATTACTTTTTATTCTATAACAATCTTCAATTCCCATTAATCCTTGATTTTTGAAATTCTGCCAGATTTCAATATCAAAAACCATATTCTCTTCAAATGGTCGATCTAATTTTTTTATTGGACTAAATAAATGAGTTTCTTCACATTCTAAACCAATACTGTGACCTGTTACGAAGGCTCTCCCTCTCTTTATTAGAGATTTACTAAATTTACTTGCATTACTGTATAATTCTTTTATATTTAATCCAGGGTAAATACTTTGTTCACAGAACTCTTGTATTTCTATCAGATTATTCATAATCTCCTCTGCACCATCAGGTATTCGTCCTATCACTAACTCTCGACTGACATCTGAAACATATCCTTTCCAAATAGTTCCAATGTCAAATCTATTAAGATCTCCTGCTTTCAGAGTAGTTCCTACTCCTGGAGCTTCAGGATCAGAGGGTCCCAAATTCATTGTTAAATGATCCCAACCTTCTGCACCCTCATCAACGATTGTTTTCCGAGCGATTTGTAATAATTCAACATCAGTAATTCCTTCATAAGATGCTTCAATCATATTCAATATAGCTTTTTCAGAAATTTGTGTTGATTTTTTTATTCTTTTTACTTCTTCTTCAGATTTGATTAAACGCATATCTAAAAAAGCTTGATCACCATTAACAAATGTCGCATTTGGAAATTTATTCCTCAGATATTCAGATTGATAAGAAGGCATAAGGGATTCATACCCTATCTTACTAATTGATAAACCCCATTCTTCAATCTTATCGGATACTGATACCATAGCACCTTTAGGAGATCCTATTCCATGAATATCACTTACCCATGAAAATTTATCTGCGCTACGATAAGTTATCCACATTATCAAACTTTCCTCACCATCTCTCCGAACTAAAGATAAACTCGGGTATTGATTATATAAAACGTATAAAATAGGATTTGGAGCAACATGTAATGTTGGTAAACCCGTTAAATAAAAAACATTTACAGGAGTAGAGGCAATTAACACATCAATATCGTGCTCTTCTAAAACATTACGAGTTCTTTCTTTATTAAAACCAATTGGTTCCATTTATTATCAAGCCAAAATAATTTTTAAAATGTAATTATTTTATTAAAAAATTTTAAAAAAAATTAATTCTAACAAAAATTCGCTATTCAATATCCATGAAGACTTCTAGTCTCTGTAATGAGTTCATATCGCCCTTTGTTTTAAGTTCTCCTTCCATAAACGCTTCCATTGGATCAACTTCGCCGGTAGCAATACCTACAAAAAGATCGGAATTAATTTCTAAACCCATTTCAGCATTTTCATCAAAACCTTCCTCTAATCTTGCTGTTTTATTTTCAAAAATCATTTTTACTTTATAATTTATGTCTGAAAATTCAAATTGCATGGTTTTATTAAATCCTTCAAATTCATCCGCAATCTCTGGATCGTCTAATACCTTCACCCATTTATTTAATGCTTCTTTAACTTCTTCATTAGTTGCCAAAAAAAACACCTCAATTCTTTTAGTAAATATAATTTCAAACTTTTTAATAAATTCTTAATTATATATTGAGATTATTTTGTTTTTGTTCTTTATATAGTTTTATTATACTTATTTTACACTAAAAACCTTATTCATATTCTCCTTGAATATTTTAGATTTTTCCTTTTTTTTTAAGCTCTGCTAACACATCTTGTGGGTATTTAGCTTTAAAAAAAGGCATGCTTGAATACCAATGACTTAACATTTGAACTATCAATGATGGTTTATTCAATTTTGTATTATTTTTGTGAAAATAAACTCTTCGGTATTTCTCGGCATATCTCCAACCGCTTAACTTCCTTCCAGCTAATCTTGTTTTTGGTCTATAAGTCCATGTTACATAATTTATCAACCAAAATTGGGTTTTATGGCAAGCTAGTAATTGATCGATTAAAGAGAAATCCTCTTTCTTAAAACCGAAGAAAAAATTTGGACTTAATGTCGAATAAAAATAAAGAATCGGAGTAAAATCGATTAATTTGTTATGAATACAGTAATATATTGCCTTACCTGTATTTACGTGATCCCTGTGGTAATAAGACGTATAAATTGCTTCCGGTGCGAAAATTACATCTGGTTTTTCCTTCTTTAAATATTCAGCAATTTCATTTGTAAAATCTTTAGTAAATTCTACTAAACCATCAACATATCCAAAAAAGTGAATATTTTCAGGAGGTATTCCATGAATACTTTGGGCATTGCATAATTCTCGTGTTCTGACTTTTGCTAGAAAGTCACCTTTAAATTTATCATACTGAGCACCAGGAAGCCCATATTCTCCTTTTGTGGTTGAAGCTATCTTAATGATGTGCTTATTTTTACTTTTTGTTGCAAGGTAATGAATAATATGACCACAGTTAAGTTCTAAGTCATCTGGATGTGGTTGAAAGAAAATTATTTTTGCCATTTGTCTAACCTTATTTTATAGCTTCTAATTGTGCTTGTCTTTTCGCTAATAAAAATGAACTAAACACTATTAAAACAACACCACCAATCACATATATGATAGAAAAGATTGTAGGGGCCATGAGCATAAAAACAAAAAAGTATGCTATTACTGGTGTAATTTGCATAGGTACTTGCTGAATAGGAATCATTCGACTAGCGTTACCTACTTGAAATGATTGTTGAATTTTCATTATTCCTATAATACTAGCTGTAATCAAAATAACAGCACAAGCTATAAATAAGAAAAGTTCTCCTAAAGTGGCATTTCCTCCAAATACATGAGCGATTACAGCCATTAAAGGTGCGATCCAAAAATTAGTAAGAGAAAATTGGAATCCTGAGGATATGGCTAATAACATGCCTTTAAATTTTTCAGTTTTTCTTTGTAAAATCTCACATATGATTGAACCTACAAATAAAACAATCGTAAAAATAGTCATGTTAACTACAAGATCAAGAGCTAATATGTTTATGCCAGTAATATCTATACTTAATTCAGAAAGACCCAAGAGAAAGATCGCTAAAATCATTAAAATAATTCCTATGATTTCTTCCTTTTTTAAAGTCTCACCAACAATTTTAACCGACCCAATAGCGAGAAAAATTAAACCGAATGCCATCAAACCTGGAATTAATGCTGGACCAATATAAACTTGAGCAATCATAAAAAAAACTGAGCCTATTAACAATTCCATTAATAACCCTGTTACCCAAAGAGGTTTTTTCACTAAACTTCTAAAGAATTTTGCGTCAGAGGCTACTTCATTAACTACTTTTTTTTGGAACACTAACCCAATATTATTTATACTTCCAGATAATATTGCTAAAAAAACACCTAATAAATAAAAAGTACCATTCATTTTTTCTCAACACTTATTTTTGCTTCTTTTATAATTAAGAAAAATATATAATGATAAAAAATTCATCTTAAGTTTATATAAAGCTTACTGACTTTTCTGGAAATGGCTTAAAAATCAAAAAAAAAGATTTAGTTATAATTAACTGAATTAGAAGGAAAAATACAATTTTTTTATTTTAATCCCAGTATTCCTCTTGCTTCGGAAGGATCAGCAACATCACGACCGACATGTCTACAAATATCAATATAATTTTTTATAATTTCAGCGTTATTTTTTGCAGGCACTCCTTTTGCGATAAAAGGGTAATCTTCTGTGCCAACCCTTATATTTCCACCATGAGTAAGAACAAAAACTAATAACTTCATCTGTTCTTCACCCATTACACTAACTGTATGAACACAATTAGGTGGAATATGCTTTCTTCTATGAACATATTCATCATAACTTGGAGCTGACCATGTTCCCCCCGGCCAATTAAAGAATAACGTTAAGATATGAGGTTTTGACCATTCTAACAAATTTTTATTAATTAAATAATTCAGATTCCAATATGACCCCTGATGCCAAACTTCCCACTCTGGTTTTATATTATGATCTTTACACATTTTACAATAGTCTTCTAATTCCTTTAGCGGATGCAAAATATCAACTTTCAATTGAGTAAAATGCTCTGCATGATGAGTTAACATAACTGACATCATTTCTGATTTTGATTTAAAATCTCCCTCTCTTTTTGGGATTGATTCGCTTGACATACCAGCTTGTATAATGATATCACATTTTTCTCTAATTCTTTTAACAGTCTCGACTTCTTCTCCGCGGGGAAGATGAACATGCGCAACTGCAGCACCAGCTTCATAACACTCTACTACATCATCTATTAATTGATCAGTGGTTTGAGCCCAATTCTTAACTTCGGGATAAATCCATGAATTTGCTGTAGTAGCAGTTATAATTATTTTTTTATAATCTTTCATTATATTATTAGCCTCTTATGTAAATTATCTTGATACTCTTCCAGAAGTATCTCCACCCATTAATTTAAGAACTTCATCAATAGAAACTAAATTAAAATCACCTAATATCGTGTGTTTTAGACAAGAAGCAGCTATAGCAAAATTTAGGGCATTTTGCAGATTATCTTTATATTTGATTAGACCATAGATTAATCCTCCCATAAAAGAGTCTCCTCCGCCCACTCTATCCACGATTGGGTTGATTTCATATTGAGGACCAATATACATATTAGTTCCGTCATAAAGAACCGCTGACCACGTATTATAGCTAGCAGATATTGATCCTCTTAAAGTAATTGCAATATTTTTTAGGTTTGGATATTGTTTAAATATTTCTTCGACTACATATTTATAATTCTCAGCATTAAGTTTTCCCGAAGTCACATCTGTATCCGGAGCCTTAATACCTAGGACTTTGTCAGCATCTTCTTCATTGCCAATTGCTATATCGGAATATTTTAGTAAGTTGGGTATTACTTCATTTGGGGTTTTTCCATAATTCCACAGTTGATTACGATAATTTAAATCGCATGATATTATAATATTTTTCTCTTTTGCAACTTTTACAGCTTCAAGACAAATTTTTGCCAGATTCTGTGAAATTGCAGGTGTAATACCAGTCCAATGAAACCAGGAAGCACCTTCAAAAATTTTATTCCAATTAAAATCGTCGGAGCTAGCTTCAGATATAGCTGAATGTGCTCTATCATAAATAACTTTACTTGGACGAACAGAGGATCCCATCTCGAGAAAATAAATTCCTATTCTGTTCCCTCCTCTCACGACATTATTTGTATTTACGCCGAACTGTCTTAGAAATTGAATACAAGCGTTACCAATTTCATTATTTGGTAATTTTGTTATAAAGTCAACAGGAATTCCATAATTAGCTAATGAAACCGCAACATTAGCTTCCCCACCGCCATATATTAAGTCAAAAGAGCGAGTCTGGATAAAGCGTTTAAAATTAGGAGGTGAAAGTCTTA
>JAHQWL010000054.1 GCA_029856155.1 Promethearchaeia archaeon | reverse complement strand
GATATGTTCCTCTGTAACTACACGAAGCATTTTTTCTAGTGCTCCTTCTGATTGAAAATAGTATTGATCGCCTGTTGGTTGGTTCAACTTAAAAAATCTTAATGCGTATATTCTTCCTTCAGAAATTTCTTCAACGTAATAATCAAGCGTAGTTTTTTTAATTTTATACTTTTTAGAAAAATCGATAGAAGAAATAAAGTTTGGATATCGATCCGGATGATTGATTGAAAGAAAAAGTAAAATTTTATGAAAGACTTCCTCATTTTTCAATATAGGTTTTACTCTTTCATAATTTAATCTTAATATATAGTTAAGAAACCTAAATTGTATATTTTCGTTTTTAATATTATAATCCTCAAAAAATTGAATTGTTTTTTTAGTGATCTCTTCAATTCGTTTACTCTCCTCTTCTAAAATAGTCTGCCTATCTAAATCGTAATTTTGAAGCATCCTTGAATACTCTGATTTCCCTGCTTGGGTAATTACATACCTTCCATCCTCTTTTATTATAAATCCCTTTTCAATTAAAATATTCAAATTCTTTGATAATGAAGATTGATTTATAGCTAATGGGGTCTCAAGAAATTCAGACCTTTTGCAGTAATTATTATTGTACACCATCCATAGAATCCAATGAGAGTAATTTCTTCCGCTTTTTAAAATAATTTTGGGAGGATAATTTAGTTTACGCGCCTTTTTCTTCGCGCTTGAAAGTTCATGGAATTTTTTTTTTCCTTCTGAAGTAATTCTGTAATAGCCTCTGGAAAAGTTTTCTACAAAGTCCTTACGTTTTAATTTTTCTAAGTGTCTAGATAAAGTACCTGTAGGAATTTTTATAGGCTCTTGATGAAAATCTGACCATGTACACTCTTCATTATTATATAACATCCAGAGAATAATGTGATCATAATTCGGTTTTTTTAACTTTGAAGGTCTATAGACCTTTTCTGGAGGATAAATTATGGTTCCCATCAGTCGAGAAAAATTCTTGTTATTTACTAAATTATAGATCGGTTTTTTTTCTATTTATATCTATTTCATAGAACTTCCATAATTTATCGGAACTATCACGGAAGTATCGGAACTACAATTATAAAGATAACTCTAGCTCAACCTTTAATTAATCATCATAACGATGATAAAAACAAAATTTAATAAAAAAGAGTTGATCAAAAAAAATGACTGAAATTAAAAAACTTACAAAAATCGCAATTGTAATTGTTGCTATTGTTGGTTTTTTATTTGGGACTATACTTACATTTCTATATGATATGACCATGAATCCTGAGGGTTGGACAAACCCCTATTACCCTAGATTTTTTGGGGGAATTGCTTATCTAGTAAGCATTTTCGCAATTATATTGCTTCGCAAAAAAGAATGGGAAGAAATTAAATTGACATTTACATTTTTGTATAGTTTCTTTTTACCGACATTAATCATTGAAATTACAGTAACAGCTATATTTGGCTCCACTTTTCAACCTTCGACGGTTCTAACCTTTTTAACAACTACTACACCCTTAATGGCTGTGCTTTTAGTACTTGGAATTGTTACTTATCTCAAACAAGTAAAGTAAACGCTTAAAGTAAATAAATTTCAAATTGAGTAAATTTTAACTTTAAATCCTTTTATTTTTTTCTGTTTATTTACTTGAGTATTCGAGCTAGAATTATAAGCCATAACGATTTTTAATTCGTCGGCGTAAAATTTCCTCTGAATTGAAGTAAAGATATCCCGATTTTTGTGCTTCATAAGGAAGCATTTGTCTAAAATTGGAATGTCGAGATGATTCAAAAGCAGAAGGCTTCATAATTAAATTAGGACGTCCTAATTTATACGCAGTCAGCGCTTTTAACAGTTCTAGAATATAAATAATTGATCGAAGTTTTATTGCAGCGTCCATTCCCCTAGTATTCATCCGAAAAGCATTGTAATAGGTATTATTATATGAATTTCCTTGTTCAATCATCGGTCGAAAGCTATAGATCTTGAGAAAATAATCATCCGACCATCCTTCTGGGATATAGTCAGTATTGAAAAAAAATCCTTTTTTTAACTCCCTTACAGGATGGGTTTTCAGATTCTTCCTTGCTCGAATAATAGGTATTAGCCCTTTAAACCGAATATTCTCCATGTTTTGCAGAGAATAGGGGCCCGAATCTGCGATGAGTACTTGCCATTCATAATCTGTATGAGTAAAAAATTCTTCCATAGTTTCCCTAAACGCAAATATATCGTTCCGATTTCCTGCAAACATCTTGAAATAAATGGGAAACCAACGATTAAAACAATGAGCGTATAATATTCCAGGATCATAACCCACGCCCTTCTTTACACCATTGTGTCGACAATATCCAGCTTCGGGATCGGTATAATTTGAGTGTCCTTTCTTTTTATTATTGTTACAATTTGAGCGTATGAATTGGCCATCCCAAATTAGGATTCTTGGGACAATTATTCCACAATCAATGCATTCTTTTACCAACAACTGAAAAAACTCAAACAGCGCTTCAGGTGGGATTCTGGTTAATACATAACTGATATCTTGTGCGTTTGGAAAGAATTTAGGGTCATGGGTAATGCTAAATAAGGGCGGATAAGAAAGAAATCTCCCCATTCTCTCAATTCCAGAGTAATCTTTAAAGCCCAAGTTAATTCGCAACATTTCATATGCAAGTAAATCTTCAATAAACATATCCTTAAATGCCACGCTTTGATTCTCAAGAATTCCTTGTAAATCTTGGAAAAAGCTAAAATCATTAAACTCAAATAAGTTTTCAAAGAATCCGTTAAATTCTTTTAGATATCGATGCATATCCCATTCCATTTTAGAGATCACTCCTTTTCCAAAATCTTTAAAACGAGGGATTTTCACACGAGGGAACCGATATAAGTATTTATCCTTTAGTTTTGGCAACCAATCTATGAAGTCCTGTATCTTTTTCTGAGATCTGGGCAAGAAACATACAATGGATGGTGCTCGCTTCCCCCAAGTGGGATGTATAGAGATCCATCGAAATTTCTTTCGGGCGATTCTGTAATCTTTTGGAACATTCATGTAGTATTTTTCTATGGATTTTAATCCAATAAAGTCTGTCAACTGTGTTTGGTAAATACTGGGCTTAATTTTATATAGGATTATTATCATGTTAGGTCATTTTTAAGATCTATAATAAAACATTAGGTAATCGCCTATTTATTCTTTTTGGTTAAATTCTAAATCTAAAATTGATGGATTACAAATTCTTTCCCTTAATTATACATTATTGTAAATATACACTTAGGGAACTTAATCTTGATGCTTAGATTTTGTGCTCACTTCTCTTGTAATGGAGGGCTCAAATCATACGACATAAATCTAATAGGTATGGAACTATTATAAAGGAAGTAATTAATACAAGAATAAGTAAAAAAAATAAAAAAATTAAAAGTTAAAATTTACTCAATTTAAAAATATTTTTAATTATTATCTTTATCCTCATTGTCTGATATAAGCAACAAAACCAAGAGCTACCTTTGCACTAATTATAATCAAATCGAAGATCATTTGAGATACCATGACAGCCTTAAATGTTGACCCAAGCACTGCTAATACTGCAGCTTCAATAATTATTACCGGTACACACAAGCTAAACAAAAATAAATACGCTAATTTAATCTCTTCCCATTCCTTTTTGCGAAGCATTATAACTGCGAAAAGGGCACCAATATAACAAATACCCCCAAAAGCTCTTGCATGAAAAGGATTTGTCCAACCCTCATAATTCAATGTCACATCATATAAAAAGACAAGCATGGTCCCAAATATGAGAAAAATAATAGCATCCACTATAAGTGCGATTTTTGTAAGTTTTTTAATTTCAGTCAATTTTTTTAATCAACTCAATTTTTTTTTATTCTATCATCAAATTGATAAACAATGTGGTTTTAAAAAAAAAAAAGATTTTAGAAAATATTTTTTATCTGAAATGATCGACGATGTGTGTTAGGACCTATATTCCCCAAGAATATGACAAATAGGATATAGGACCAATCGGCAATATACCATCTCCAAACCCCACATCCATAGGGATGCCAACATCCCATAATGCCGCAACTAGGACCCATGCTCCTTCTGGGTCAACAAAAACTTCAGGATATTCTCCTGGGGGATATGTACCAGGATCCTCTAAACAATATTCAGCTGTAGGGGTCAGAAACATTAACATCGGTGCTGATATGTATTCACCTTCAGTATTTGGCATGGTAATTGGAAACAAATTTCGATATACTAAATTGTAATTGGTATCAGTAGTCTTAAACACTCCCTCACCCATGATCATCCAAACGTGAATCCACCAAGCATTGGAGATTGGGCAAAAAAAATAAAAATCGGTTTGTAGAAGTAATCCATCTTTGAGCATTCCTGTCATCGTATACACATTTTTACCTGATTCATCATAGATTCTTTGATTGAAAACTGCTTTCACCGATGGGGGCTCATCGCCTTTATTAATACTCCCTATGATAATATTAGTAGTTCCATCGAGATCTAAATCATCTCCTATTGCAATGAATAATACGCGATTAGAGACACAAGCGTTCACTGTTGTAAGAAGTGTGATGATCGTTATTAAAAATGTTGCGGCGAACAGTCCTTTAGTCACATTTGATTTCTTTTTCACTATCATTTTTTTTTTATTCAACTCTTTTTTTTGTTTTAAATCGAATTTTATCATCAAAATGATGATCAATTAATTGTACACCTATCCATCCATATATAGTTCCACTTTCGGCAATTCCTTGAAAATTCCGAAAAGATGTGGAAGTTTTGAAAAATAGATATAAATAGAAATGTTCCCAATTTATACCTATTGAATAAAATATTTTATTTTTTTAGATAATGGGAAAACTAAATTATCCATCTGACGAGATTCTTAACCCCTCAAAACAGCTAAGAAAAAATTACGACCATATAATTCTTTGGATGTTAGCAAATAATGAAAGTTGTGAATGGTCTAATTTTGAACAAAAGCCAGTTGAAATTCCTATATCCACATTATCACGTCATTTTACAAAACTAATTCTCAAAGGATACATAGAAAAGTATTCGCGAGGACAATACAGAATAACTTCGGAAGGAAAAAAGAGATTTCATGAGTTATCGAAAGAAAAAAAAAAACAACGAATATTAAGTTATCCCCCTAATGTAATCTTAAAAAGGGGAAGGAATTATTCTCATTGGATTTTATGGATGGTTTATAATAATGGTTTTTGCAAAAGATCTGATTTTCTAGAAGAGCCATTCTCTATAAATCAATCTTCATTATCAAAAAGCTTAAATTCATTAATTCAAAAGGGTTATCTCATCAAAGAAAATAAAAGATATATAATTACTCAGGCAGGGAAATCAGAATACTCGAAGATTCTGCTAAATTATAACTTGGACAGACAAACAATTTTAGAGGAGGAGCGAAAACGAATAGATAAAATTACTAACAAAACATCAGAATTTTTTGGTAAATTCAATATAACTGATGATCATGTTAAATTTAGGTTTCTCAATATGGTTTTAAAATTAGATTATTCAGAAGTTAAGGCAATCTTAAAAGAAGAAGAGGATTTTTATAAGATATTACTCTTTATTTCGATAAATCATCCCGATTTTTATCCTGACTATCTATCTTTTGAAGAATTTTCGAGATTTTATAAATTAAAAAAGAGAATTCTTGATTTTTGGGTGAATGAGATTATAGAAAGCGATTTATATAACTTAAAGTTTTTTAAATTAGATATATCTTCTAATAAATATTATTATTTTCATTCAGATCAAAAATTAGAGAAGATACTTCGAGCTATCACTGAAGAACATATTGCAGCAAACAAATATTTGGAAAAATTTGGAAGATCTGGGAGCCTAAATTCAATTATAAATGATATTCTTGAAGAAATTTGTGAAACATTATTCAACAAGCAATTCAAGGAATCCTTGAGAGACTTTTTACCAAGGTACATAAAACATCTAGCATATAAAATTGAGATAAAAAAAGAATTAAAAGAAGAGACATATGATAAACTAGAAGGAATTATATGGCAGAACATGACAGAAATTATGCTGTCACAGAACTCTGAAACTTTAGAATCTCAATACGAAGAAAAAATTAAAGAAATTGATAAAGAAATCAACTTGAGCCCAAAAAATTATGAATTATATAATTCAAAAATTAGGGTTCTACTCTATTTTAACCAATACAATGATGTATTGATGGTATTAGAGAAAATGATGGAGCTATTTCCTGAGAATGAAATTGATATTATGATAAAAAAAGCATTTACTCTTAAAAAAGATAAAAATTTAGAAGCGGGATTAGAAATTATTGAAAATTTATTAGAAAAATACCCAAAAGATAATTCTCTTCATAATTATAAGGCGTATTGGTTGTCTTATCTGGGTAGAAAACAAGAAGCATTGGAGATCCTTCAGGAACTTGTAGAAAAGGAACCAGAAGAGGGACTTTATTACGATACGTACGGAGAAATCTTAATAACCTTTAAACAGTATGAAAAAGCTATAGAAGAATTTCAAAAAGCAATAAAAATTGATCCAAATGAGTGGTTCATCCACCAGACTTATATCAAAATTGGAATTTGTTATATAGCACTCGAAAATTTTAAATTAGCAATTCAGAATCTTAAGAGAGGAAAAGAGTTAACAAGTAAAATTATAAGCGATTTGGAATCAAAAAACAAATGGTTAGCAATTGTAGACCTTTTTCTTGCAGAGATAGAGGAACAAAGACATTTATTACTTTCAAATTAATAGTTATAAGCTTTAATTGAGGGTTTTAATGGCTCTAAATTAAAAAATCCAAATTTTTTTCTCAAAAAATATCTACGTTTAAAAAAAAATTTAATCCTCGGGAATTAGCAAGATAAAATTACTTCCTCTGGTGTAATCTCCTTTAACTCTATCTTCCACCCAGATTTTACCATTGTAAGATTCAATAACTTTCTTTATGAGAGATAGGCCTAAACCCGTTCTAAATTTACTTTCCTCTTCCTCGCGAGTGATAAAAATTTCTTTTTTCCTGTCATCTGAAATTCCAACTCCATTATCAATAAACTCAATTTTGATATATTGGATTTGATTGAGTTTATATTTTGATGTTTTTATCCCAACTTCAATAGTTTTATTTTTATTATGTATTATTGCATTAACCAGAATATTTTCAAATATGTTCGTTAGTAAATCATTTGATTTTAACATGAAATTTTGTTCTGGGATTTGGAATATTAAATTTCTGTGTTCATATAATTTTTTTATATGCTCAATTGTTTTATTAATTATACTTTTAAGATCTACAGTGTGAAGTGGAAAAGGTGATTTCCTTATTTCAGAGAGGTTAGTAACGTTTGAGATCAAATTTTCTCCTCGCAATACTTGTTCTTTAATTAATTCATAAATTTCGGGAAGATTCTCTAATTTTTGCTGATCATTATTAGATTGCTCAATAATGTTATCAGCTAATAGGATATTTTGTAGTATATTTCTAATATCGTGAGTAAATAAATCTTTATAAAATTCTGTATATCTATATGCTTCTTCTATATTTTTTTGATTCTCTCGTAAATTTTTTTCATTTTTTTTCTGTATAAATGTATACGTAAAAAAAAACCAAGCTAAAGGAGCTAATATTGCTATATAATCTTCAATATTTACGAAAACATCGCTAATTCCTGACCACTCTAAGAAATTACTTAAGTAATAGAATGAAATAATGAGAATAATTGCCATAAGAGATAACCTTGTGATTATTGAAAATTGATTTCTCCATCCAATTATTATAATACTAAGTGATAAGAGAGTTATAATGAATACAAAGAAATCAATTATCCCGATTAAGTTCATTTCCACCCCTCTTTTTGAAAAATATTAATGCCCAAATGAACAACGTTATAGAACTGCAAATATAGCACAAATGCTCTATCAGATTAAATACCGCCTCAAAAATAATACCTTCAATAACCGTAAAATGCCATCCCATTGTAAATAACGTAAAAGAAATTATTAAAATCCTAAAACCGGGCAAAGATTTCAATTTAGCATAATTAATAATAATAAAAGATAATGCTCCCAAGCAAAGTATAAAAGTAATTAATTCGTTTTCTTGTATCATTTTAGAATTTTACTAAATATTATACTCCATTGATCGAAAAATGATTCCTTCCAATTACGATATTGAAATAGAGATCGTACAAGCATATATATCTTCATATTGTTATGCTCGATACTAGAAAAAATGACTACTTTGGAGATATTATTTCTTACTAAATCTAAAAATAATTTTTTCTTTATCAATTCTACATGTTAAAAGGTTCCTTAATATCAAAATTTCAATTTCTCTTTTTAAAATTTCAATACTGAGATCTAATTTATCTTTTTCTTTTAGCATCTGATTTAATTCTTGAAAACTGATATATTCTGAGTTACTAGTAAGATCACTAATAGTTTTTAGGACAATTTGTTGGTTATAGAGTGAACGATTATTAGAATCTAATTGGTATAACCTGTGTGTAAGATTATAATCGAAATTTCCATTTTTTTCTAATTCTTTTAACCTTTCAATTAAAATAATTGCTTCTTTATAGTTTTCTTGTTGCATTAAATCTTGAACTTGATCTAATTTTTTAATAAATTCGGTGGAATCCATTTAAACTCAGTTTATATTGGGAAATATCCTTAAATTATGTTATATTAAGGAAATTCTATATTCATTATTATTCTTTCTAAAAAATTTTAATATTTAAGAAAGAAGTCGAAAATCAAATTTTTAAAAAAAATTAAAAGTTAGATTTTTTTTTCACATAAATTACTAATCCTAACATTGTAATGAGTGCTAAAACTATGCTAAAATTACCAAAAGGAATGCCACCGCCTTCTTCAGTAGAAGGAATTGAGATAGATGTATACATGATTTCATCATCAACACCCCAAATTCCATTCGTAAGGTCCGACCATACCGCATAAACTCTCTTCGTATCAGCTACAATCGAAACATGATTACTATCATCATTATTCCAGAAAATGTTATTATATCCATCAGAAATCACAGTAGAATTAGACCAACCACCCGCTTCCGTATAAAATACATACCAAATTTCTGAATCAGTACCCCAATCACCAGGAGTATCGTCTTCCCATGCTACGTGTATGTTATCACTTGGATCAATAGTAATAGAAGGTTCTGTACAGTCACCACTATTATCTACTGCTACAACGGGGGTAGACCAGCCTGAAGCTGAACTGTATTTGGTGTACATAATTTCTGGATCTGTACCCCAGGTACCAATAGTATGATCTTCCCAAACTACATGTAAATCATTAGAGCTATCTACACCAATGTCTGGATGAAAGCTTAAATCATCATTCCAATATATGTTATTATGCCCATCAGAGATAACTGAGGCATTAGCCCAACCAGTAGCAGTTGAGTAGCTAGTATACATTATTTCAGGGTCAGTTCCCCAAATTCCGTCAGTTTGATCTTCCCAAACAACATGTAATTTCCCATTATTATCTGAAGAAATTGCTGGATTGTTACTAGAATCATCATTCCAATAAATGCCATTATATCCATCAGAAATTACTGTAGCGTTGGACCAACCAGTGCTTATTGTATAGCTAGCATACATTATTTCCCAATCATTACCCCATACACCATCAGTGTTATCTACCCATACTACATGAATTTTATCATTATTATCTATAGTAATGGAAGGTTTTAGACTGCTATCATCGTTCCAGTAAAAATCGTTATATCCATCAGAAATCACAGTAACATTAGACCACCCTATACCGGTTGAATATTTCGCATACATAATTTCTATATCAGTACCCCAAATACCATCTGTATAATCTGCCCAAACCACATGGATATTATTTGAACTATCTATTGCGATATCCGGATCACCACTCCAAGCATCATTCCAATATTTATTATCATAACCATCTGAAATTACGTCAGGGAAAGACCATCCATTACTGGATGAATAATTACAGTACATAATTTCTTGATCTAAACCCCAGATACCATCTGTATCGTCTCCCCATACTACATGAAGATTACCTAAACTATCTAAAGCAATATTAGGAGAACGACTATGACCATGATTCCAAATTATTCCTTCATTTCCATCTGAAATTATCGTAGCATTAGCATAATCCGAACTACTCAATTTTAGATTCAAGTTCTTATCTTTTAAGTTACTTTCAGTGGAAAAAAGTTGCAAAGAGCTCAAAAATAATCCTATAGAAATACTAGTTATGAATAGTATAATCAGAAAAATTTTGATTCCTAATTTTTTTTTCATTATTGAATAATCCCTCATATTTTTTTATGATATAATATACATAATTGCTCTATATATAAAATTATTAGTGCATTAGAAAATCTAAGTTCACTCATTAAGCTTTTTACTTAAAAGATCTAACACCCAAAAACATGATTAAAATAACTGAATTTGAAAAATATTAATAAAATATAAAAAGAATCCTTTAAAAGGTTCTTTTTCTTTAGTATATTAAATAATACAAACAATATTCTTAAGTGAAAGTTATGGATGTAGAAAAAGTAAAACAAGTTATTGAGAAAATAAGACCTCAATTACAAATGGATGGCGGCGATATTGAGTTTATTTCGGCAGAGGACGACGGAACCGTTAAAGTAAGACTAATGGGACATTGTGCCGGATGTATGCATGCTCAACAAACATTAACTTTTGGAGTGGAAAGAGCTCTCAAACAGTTTATTCCAGAAGTCACACATGTAGTAAATGTTGCCTAGATCTCTTTTTTCTATTTATTTTTTTTCAAAAAAATTTCAATTTTTTAATTTTGATAAATTGCCCCTACTCTTATTAATATAGTAAATTAGCAGGCTAATTTGGTTTTAATAGGTCATAATATAATTTCTCGATAATATCGTTAAACGCGTTATAAACTCCTTGCCCTGTTTTTGCTGAAGTTATATAATATCCAAGAAAATTATGTTTATTTACTATATTTTCAATTTCAGATAATTCGAGCTCATTCTCATTAATCAAATCACATTTATTAGCAAATAAAACAATTGGGATATCTCCACAAAATCGTTTAATATCCTCAAACCAATTTTTAATATGTTCAAAACTAAGTGTTCCAAGTTCATTCTCTTCAAGACTGTAGACAATAATTCCCGCTACACTCTCTCTATAGAATGAAGGCCGAAGAAATTTAAAATCATCTTGTCCCGCAATATCCCAAAATATTAATCTAATATGGTCTCCATTTATTTCTTTGTCAAATTTAGAAAATTGGGCTCCGATTGTTTCAATATAATCTGTATCAAAGGAACCAAGTGTGTATTTTCTAATTAGGGAGGTTTTTCCTACCCTTCCATCCCCGATAACTGTAATTTTAAATTTTAATTTCTTTCCGGATTCACTCATCAAAAGAAATGAATAATAGAGTTTTCTATTTAAAATATGATTAGATTTTCAATTATAAAAAGATTTGGCAAAAATCTACATAAAGGTAACTATTATACATCATTTCAATTAAAATAAAAAAAATTTATATAGATTGGAGGAATAGTGGTTTAGGTTTAGTTAAGGTCATTCGAGAAATCATTTATCTAACCTTATTCCTTCAAGTTCTATATTTGATTTAAAAAATTCAATCCTCTCTTGTGTCTCTCCCAATTATTTATTTTTTTAGTGTTTAATGTTAAATACTCGTATTGTATTAACGGAGAAGTCTGATGATGAGCCAAAGGGCCAATACCCCCAGCCGGGGTACCCTCCACCTATTGGATCATCAAATTGAGCACAATGCATAAAGAATACTTTTGCTGTTCCCCCATCAAGTACTGGCCATTCAGGATATGGCGATGGTTCACCTGGTGCAGGCCATCTCCAACCGGGTTCATAAGTGTATGCATCTCCACCACCAATAAGCATCAAAGATTTTAGATGGATCCCCATTTCTTCAGGGATATATGAAATCGCATCGAAGTATGGAAGCATACAGCCGGCTTCTCTTGTTCCTGGTGGAATACCCCATGGTGCGAACCCTTCATATTCTGCATCAAGTGTAAATTCCAATCGGAAAAAATAATTCATGAAACCATACATAAGTATATCACCTGAATCTCCAAAATATTCCATACTCCAAATCGGATCACCATTATCATCATATAAGGCATCATATATCTCTATAGAAATATCTTTTACAAATAGATACACCGTAATTTCTATTGATCCGTCGTGTAGAACCTTCTCCTTTACATGACCGCTATACTCATATTCCGTGGGTTCTAATTGGAACGCTCCAAATAGAGAATCAGGCCACATCCAATAATTGTTACCCTTTCCATCACCGCCCACATATGCCGTCTCCCATGGTACACCAATCCCAAACGGATTATTTACAACCCAATCATCAATAGGTCTGATATTTACATCTATTCTTTTCCTGCAGCCTTGAACAGCTGGTAAAAAGCTAAAGACGCAAATTCCTACAAATGCTAAAACAATTAGTTTTGTTGTTATTGATTTTTTCATTCTTTTCCACTTTTTTCTAAATTTTGAAATGATCATTTTAAAGATGATCGATTTAAACTGGTCATTAATTTCTTTTATAGTTTTTATTATCGCAGTTCCATGACAGTTCCGAACTGCCATAACAATATTAAAATATATAATGAGATAAAATATGAAGATTTAATCGTTTATAATTGATATTCGTTGAATATCTATAATTAAATAGTCTGTGTCTTAAGATTTAATTACAAGATATTTATTTTAAGAAAAAAGGAAAAAAAAATTAATATAGAATAGAGGAATTTTTAGATGAGAGTCTATAAATCTATGATGATTCCTCCAATTCTATATTGTGATCTGGTGATTTCAACCCTCTATTTAATTCTCTCTCTTTAATTAAATTTTGCACTTCTACACCCAAAATTCTTTTTTTCTCCTTTCTTCTTTGTTAAATTTTCAACGTGATCATATGGAAATGATCAATAATAAAGAAATCCAGATTTTCATTTATAGTTTTTATTGTCATAGTTCCATGGTAGTTCCGAATTGTCATGATAGTATCATACAGTAAATATAAATAGAACTTAGAATTATCTTCATATAAAGCTTTTAAAATTTACTTTAACTTAAAATGTCGACGCGGAATTATCCTCCTCCAGAGATTATTAACCCTCCAGCAATGGACAAAAAAAATTATGAACATATTATCCTTTGGATGTTATATAATAATAATGAGGAATGTGAATGGTCAGATTTTCTTCAGAGCCCACTTCAATTATCTACATCAACATTATCCAGACATCTTAAAATATTAATGCATGAAGAATTCATAACAAAAGTATCAAAAGGGCATTATGAAATCACTTCTGAAGGAAAGAGGAGGTTTCATGATTTATCTAAAGTTAAAGAAGACAAAAGAATTTTAAATTTTCCTCCGGAGATAATTCTAAAAAATAGAAACTATGATCACTGGATACTATGGATGGTTTATAATAATAACTTTTGCAAGTGGTCAGATTTTTTAGAAGATCCTGTTTCAATTAATCAATCTTCACTATCTAAAACAATGAGATTGTTGATGAAAAACGGATTTGTCCAAAAAGAGGAGGAAAATAGGGAATATAGAATTACCCAATTAGGAAAATCTGAGTATGCTAGAATACTCCAATTTTATGATCTGGATAGACAAACAATTTTGGAAGAAGAAAGTAAACGAATTGAAGAGATTACTAAAAAAACTATTAATTTTTTTACGGAACATAAGATTACGGATAAAAAAATACAATTTAGATTTCTAAACAATATGTTAAAATTGGATTATAATAGAGTGAAAGCTGTATTACGAAACGAGGAAGACTTTCATAAAATTTTACTCTATCTTTCAATAAATCATCCAAACCAATATCCAAATCATATTTCACCTGAAGATTTTTCTAAAATTTATGATGTTAAAGAGAACACACTAACGTATTATATTGATGAAATAGTTGAAAATAACATATATCCACTAAAATTTTTCAAAATAATAGTAACTCCTGGTATTGATTATTATTTTCAGGAAGATGAAAAATTAGAAACGATGATGCGCGCGATTACGGAGGATTATATAACAGAATCTACTTATTTAAACAAATTGTTTGCACGATCTTTAAACATTAGTGTTATCATCAATGATATCTCAGAAGAAATTTGTAAGATTTTACTTAATAAAAATTTAAAGGAAGCATTGAAAGAATTTTTACCTTACTATATTAATTACTTAGCGTATAAAATCGAGGCTGAAAAGGGATTAACAGAAATTTCTGATAAATTAGAAGGAATAATATGGCAGAATATGTCAAGCATTTTTCAGACAGAAAGTAATGAAAACTTAGAAAATCAATATAAGGAAGAACTTGAAGAGATTAACAAGGCAATTGAAAATAATCCTAAAATGTTAGAATTATATAATTCGAAAATGGGGATTTTGATTTACTTTAATCAATTTGATGAAGTGCAAAAATTATTAGATGGAATGCTAAAAATTTTTCCAAATAATGAAAAGGAGATTAAAATAAAGAAAGCTTCTGTTCTCAAAAGAATAAAGAAGGTTAAAGCGGGATTAAATATCATTAATGAGTTGATCCAAAAATATCCTGAAGATGAAGAATTGCTCGTTTATAAGGCTTATTGGTTACAATATTTAAATCAAAAAGAAGAATCACTGATGGAAATTCGTAATCTTATAGAGCTTAAACCAAATAATGGAATATATCATGATACATATGGAGAGATTTTAATGTATTTTGAAGAGTATCAAGAAGCTGTTATACAATTTCAACAGGCAATAGAATTAGCTATGAACGAATGGTTTATTAACCAGACTTATATAAAATTGGGTGTCTGTTATAAAGAGCTTGGAGATTATGAGTTAGCTGTTGAATTTATTAGGAAAGGGAAAAAAATTACAGAATCTAGCGCCGGTGAAATGGATATTAATCAAAAATGGAATAAAATTGCGGATATATTCCTTAGTGAAATCGAGGAATCATAATATTATTTTAAATTATTAATCAATCTTATAGTAATTAATAATTTCAAGATTAAAATTAAAAATCGATAATGATAGAGAAAATCTTAATTATAAAATCTAGTGGAGTTCTATGTTATTCAAAATCATTCATTAACGATGAAAATATAGATGAAGATTTTATAAGTGGATTTCTCACAGCAATTAATAATGTAGCAAAAGAGATTGGAGGTGGGGAAATAAGATCCATACACTTTAGAAATTTCAACATTGTCTATACTTTCGATTATGAGAAAAATTGGATATTCATAATAGTAGCTGATATTGATGATCCGGAAGAAGACGTAAGACATAAATTAGAATTCCTTAAAATGGAGTTTTTTAAAAGATATCGTGATGATTTAAAAAATTGGGATTATGATACTGCTAAATTTGAAAGCTTTAATGAATTTGTTGAGAAAAGCATTTTTATTCCTCCTAAAATATTATTAGTAGGGCAAGCAGGAGTAGGTAAATCAACTATTATGGATTTATTTCCCGGAGAAACAATTTTAAAATTAGATGAAGACATGAACGACATTGTACAAAAATCAATTCCTTTGCCGGATTTTAAAGATATTCATGAGATTATTGTTAGGGAATTTGACTTGGAAGATTTAGTTGATAATATAAATAATTATAAGCACATTTTAGATTCTGTTGATATTATCTGTTTTGTTACTAATTCCGGAGGAATGAATTTACGTAAAACTCACAGGTTATTCTCATTAATAGAACCAAAAATAAAAAAGGCAGATTTTTACGTAATCGCTAACTTCCAAGACTTTAATACATCTCATGTACCTGAAAAAGTTGAAGAATTTTTTCGAGTAAAAACTTATGGTATTTCAGCAATAGCAAAAAAAGCTGAAAAAAAAATTTATGAAATTATAAAAGAAATTGTTAGTAAATCAATTCTTAAAAAACAAAATGTTTCCAATAAAGTACTTGATGATTCCAAAAGAGAAAAAGATGATGATATTATTATTATAGTAGACTAACTTTTTAGTATTTTTAAAAATTTATAAAATGAATTAGTATTGTTCAATTTATTGCTTGATTATCTTTTGAATTTGAATTATCTTTCTCTTCTACGATTTTGTAATTTATAATCTTATCATTCGGGGGCTTCTGTTGCTTAATTTCTCGATCTTCAGAAGATATTATTGTTGGATGATCTTGATCATTTGATTCTGAATCGTTTTTTTCCTCATTCATATAATTTCACCATTATATAAATATAAAACGAATAATCACTATATTAATTCCGCACAGTTATTTTAAATAATCAACCAAACTATTATTAAATTAATTATTAATAGAATAAAATTAGAAATCTAAAATGATATCTAAAATACTCATAATTATGGCTAATGGAGTACTTTGTTATTCAAAAACCTTTGTGGGAAGTGATGACATAGACTACGATTTAGTAAGCGGATTCCTCACAGCTATTAGTACTATTGCAAAGGAAATTGGCGGAGGGGAGATAAAATCTTTGAATTTCAGAAACTTCAATTTTGTGTATACTTATGATGAAGAAAAGTTATGTATGTTCATTATTGTTACAGATATAGATGATCCTGAAGAAGAAGCGCAAGAAAAATTAGAATTAATGAAAAATGAGTTTATTAAACAATTTTACGATGAGTTAAAAAATTGGAAATGTGAAACAGGAAGATTTGAAGTATTCGATGAATTTGCTGAAGAGTATATTTTCATACCACCAAAAATATTATTGGTAGGGGAACTAGGCGTTGGGAAAACGACTATTATCAATCTTTTTGAAGGAGAGACTGTTTTAGAATTAGATGAGGATTTAAATGAAATTATACAGAAGTCAATTCCTTTATCCAATTTAAAAACAATAAATGAGGTTGTTTTACGCGAATTTGATTTGGAAGATTTAATTAAAAATTCAAAAATTCACAGACCTTTATTAGATTCAGTTGATGTAATTTGCATAGTTACGAATTCAGGTGCAAGTAATTTAGGTAGAACCCAAAGATTATTCTCTCAATTAGAAAACAAAGTTAAGAAAGCCGATTTTTATCTTATAGCCAATTTCCAAGATTTACAGAGTACATCATATGAACCAGAAAAGATAGAAGAAATGTTTGGAATTCAAACATATGGTTTCTGTGCAATAAAAAGAGATGCTAAAGACAAGATTTTTGAGATAATTAGTGAAATGTTAAGAATTTCAATCGTAGAAAAAATAAAAAGTAAGCAAGTTTAAAAGAGTTTATGTTCAAAAATAAGAAGATTACATATCTAAGGTATTCGAAAATATATTACATATATTTATAAAAAACATATGGAAAATTAAAGTCAAAAATAAGAATTTATTTATCGTTAGAGAAAATTAAAATTCTGTTATGATATCGCATATTTATGTTATTACAATGGATGGTGTAGTGCACTATTCTAAATCATTTTTTGGTACAAATTATGTTAATAATGATATCATAAGCTTTCTAACTCTTATTACTCGGGTAAGCAAAAAGATTGGTGGAGGACATATAAGATCATTAAATTTTGAGAATTTTAATTTCGTCTATACCTATGGGAATCAAGATCATGTATTTATAATTACTACAGATAGTCATAATACAGAAGAAGTAGCGAGAGTTAAGTTAGAATTATTAAAAGAGGAATATTTAAAACGATTTAAGAAAGGATTAGAAAAAGGGAAAGTTGAAAATGAAACACTTGAAGAATTCACCGAATTTATTGAAAAGCAAATATTCCTTCCTCCCAAAATATTGTTAGTAGGTGAGGAAGGAGTGGGAAAAAAAAGTATCATGGATTTATTCCCCGGAGATACTGTCTTGGAATTAGATGATGATATGACTGAAGTGGTTGAAAAAGCTGTTAAAGTTTCTAATATAAAAGGGATAAATAAGTTTGTGTTAAGAGAAGTTAATTTCCATGATTTACTAGAGAATTTCAGTAAGTTTAAACCCCTATTAGAAACAGTAGATATCATTTGCATGGTTACAAACTCAGGAGCGGGTAATTTAAGCCGAACTAAGAATTTATATTCTCGACTAAAAGAGAGAATAAAAAACGCAGATTTTTATATATTAGCTAACTTTCAAGATTCTATAAATTCTGCATTTGAACCTAACAAAATAAGTGAGTCTTTTGGATTACAAACCTTCGGATTTTCTGCCATTCAAGATGACGCTAGAGAACTTATTAATCAAATTATTAAGAAGATTTTAGAAACATCTATATTGAATAAATTTGACAAACAAAATCTTAATATAAATACATTAAAAGAAATAAAGAAGTAAAGATTATGATGAAATTTGATGAAAATTTTGTATTTCCTGTATATATCAATGAAGATGTCTTGGTAAAAATCAAACTCCTATGTAAAAATTTTCAAAATGAGATTTTTGGATATCTAATTGGTAATATCTTGAAATGGAATGAAATAGTTTATGTAAAAATTAAGGAGCTTCTTTTTCTTTTAGGTGCAATCCATAGTGATAAATATTCAACAGCTCAAATTGAGGGTGCTGCGGGAAAATATGAGAAAAAATTTCGAAGATTGAAAAAAAGAAGTGCAGATGATAGTCTAAGAGTTGTTGGCTGGTGGCATTCTCATCCTAATTTTGGATGTTTTTTATCAAAAACTGATTTAAAAACTCAAGTTTATTTTTTTCCTGAATCATATCAAGTAGCTTTAGTTGTTGATCCAATAAGAGATGATTTACAATTTTTTACTCTGGATAAAAATACCGAAAAGGGTTATAAAGAAGTGAATTATGCAATTCTTGATATAAATTCGAAATAACCTTGCAAATATCATATAAATGCCAAGTAGAGAAAAAAAAACTGAGGAATTAAAAGTTTATGGTCTTGAATCCATAGACACGGATAAGTTTGATCGTCAAAAACGTATTAGTGGGTGGGATCAAAACAAAATTTCAAATGCAACAGTTATGGTTATTGGTGTCGGTGCTACTGGAAATGAAGTAGTGAAAAATTTAGTGTTAACAGGTATTGGAAAATTGATATTAATCGATTATGATTTCATAGATATTTCAAATCTAAATCGATGTGTGTTATTTAACCGTCAGAGTGCTCAAAATAAAGATTATAAAGTTGATGTGGTAAAAAATGCATGCGAAGAATTAAATCCTGATACAGAAATTGTAGCCATTAAAAAGGATTTAAATGATATTGATAAAAGTCTCTACCAAAAATCTGATGTTATTTGTTCATGTCTCGACAATGTCGAAGCGAGATTACAAGCTAATAACTATGCATACTTCTATGGAGTTCCTTTTGTAGATTCGGGAATTGAAGAGTTCTTTGGTAGTATTCAAGCAGTTTATTCCGAAGAAAAAGATGCAGCATGTCTACAATGTAGTATTTCTAATTCTGACCTTGATTTAATGTGGAAAAAATTTTCATGCACCGGTCAAGAAATTCAAGGTGTAGACGGTGAGACAATTGCAAAGATAGCAACAATTATAACAACAACCTCAATTATTGGTGGTCTACAATCACAGCAAGTACTAAAATTTATCTTAGGAATTGATTATTTTAAAGAACATGGTAATTGGAATTCTTATATAGGTAAACCTTTGATTGGTAAACAACTAAATTATAATGGATTATTAAATACATTTAGGGTTGTTGAGAAGTTGAAGAATCCCGATTGTTGGACATGTTCTTACGATAAAAGAAATTGAGTAGTTCTATGTAAATAAAATATTGAAATTTAAAAAATAATAAAAACATAAAAAATAATAAACAAAAAATCAATAATAATTATGATTTAATTTTTAAAAATGATATAGAGGGGTAAAAGAATTGCCAGAACTGCCTTATGAAATTTGGAAAGATAGAATTGAAAATGAACTCATGAATATTAATAAATTAAATGTGTTAGAAGAAAATACAATTATTAAAGGAGAAACTAGTATTGAATTCACAATAAATATTAAAGCATTAGGTCTCATCAAAAATAAGGAAGAATTAGTGCCCCAAAGATCTCACCGAATTTTCTTAAAAATAAATCGGTCATTTCCATATCCCGGTGGAATTGATTTTTCTTGGTTAACAAATATTTTTCATCCTAATATTCATCCTGTTCAAACTTCTCCTGGGGGTTCTGGTACGGGATACATTTGTCTTAACGTCTTAAAAAAATGGTCCCGATTATCTGATTTAGAAACAACTGCTAAAGCCCTTAAAAGCTTAGTAGAAAATCCCAACCCTGATGATCCTCTTAATTATCCCCCATGTTTAGAGGCATCTGAATTGTTCAAAAAAAAATCGATGGCTGATATTAAGGAAGAACTCAATATTACTGAGGAAAAAGTTGAGGAAAAAGAGGAAGAAGATGAGGATGTTCTTATTATTGAGGATTAGGTAAAACTTGTAAAGTTTATTGTTAAATTAGGACCCACCAATAACCTTGGCCCATAGAATTAACTTATCATTTTCCTGTAGTCCAAATTTGTGAACAGCATCCTCAATAGTTATAGTGTTCGGTAACTCTTGGTCTTTGAGGACAAGAGTATATGAACGTTGTTCTGCACTTATAATACCCATATGTTTTATAATTATATCAACTATTCTTTCAATTTGATGATGATTTTTAACATCCAATTTAATTAATTTACCAGTTCTCGAATCTTCAACTGAAATTCTCATTTTTTTTTCGCACCTTCTAATTTTATTTATATAAGGTAAATATTATTTTTGTTGTTTTTAATTTTTATTTTTTACAAATTGAATTTTTGCATTTTATTCAGGACTATCTCTATTTATGTTACTTGAAACTGATTTACTTCTAATTGATAAATATATTATAAAGCCAATAAAAAACGGAATTATCCATACTATCAAAACCCATGTCGCAGCATTAATTTGTTTTCTTTTAGCATCCCTATATACCCAGATTGCCAAAAATATTAAAATTGAATAAGGTATTACTAAAAATATTAAGAGTAACAGTGCTACCAAAAAATATAAATCACCTAAAACAGAAAAAATCATAAATATCATTTTCTTTTCCTCTTTAATAGTATAAATTACTTATGCGGGTTTTTATGTTTTGCTATTTTTGATGGTTTGTGTGGTTCTGATATTGCACCTTCTGTGATAATATGTTCTTCCATCGCTAACGCTTCTTCAACCTCTTCATGGAGCTGTATTGGTCTAGATTCATCAAAAGGTGTTTCACATACCCAACAGGCATTTTCCAAATCACTTAACGCATTTGAACATTTAATACAATAAAGCGCATCACATTCAGGACACACATAATTAACCCGTGAAATATGACTTTTACAAACAAGACATATTTTCTTTTGTTTATAAAATTGAACTTCTTCTTCTGTAATTTTATGAGGTTTTGAAAATTATTTTTTTTAAATGCAATCTTTAAAAAAACATTTTGTTGTATGATTTCACATTTCTGTTATAACATTAAAATCAAATACATTTATTATTAAATCTTACGATCTAGCAATCATCTTCCCACGTTTAGCAAATATTAAAACCCCTACTTTTTTTGCGTTTTACGGTATTTTTTAGAATTAATTATTTTTACAAAAGTTAATTATGTGTCAATTATTACTTAGTTTAAATTTTATAACATTAGTTTTTGAACGCATTATGAAAAGCACTGAAAATAATGAAAAGATAGGAGCTGAGAGCTCGGAGAGTCAAGAGGAAAAAACGAAAAAGCCCAGGAAGCAACCAAGAAAAACACAAGGCCAAATTATTCAAGAGGCTTTAGGTTTGGGGCCTACCGATATTCAAGATGTTGAGAAGAAGCTCTTTATTGTCCGATTTTTAGATTATTTCTCTGAAGAAATATTAGATTTCATTTTTAAGGATAGTACTTTAAACCAGTATGTAAAACAAATTACAACACATATAAGCGATTTTAGTGAAGGAAGAGAAGAAGATAGAATTTTAAAACTAAGTTTCGAATCAAAAGGAATCTTAGATATTGTGAACAAGCTAAAACAAAAAGCAGAAGAGCTTGCTCTTAGTAAAGGCATAAATAGTTCAATGGATAAACGATTGCGGAAGTTAACTTTGGTAATTACATTACCATTATTTGCAGCTATCTTGGTAATATCATTTATCCCGAATTTTCCCCCTTTCTTTCTCTTTCCGGTCTTATGTGTCTTTTGTATGTTACCTCAATTAATTAAGGGTAATGTTGTTAAAAAATGGTTTGCATTTAAAGAGCAGAATAAGAATGAGATTTATTCTAAAAATCGAGAAGAGATAATGATTTTAAAGAATTTTGCTGGGGAATTATTGGATAATATTAGATCAAGACTTATAGAATTAAGAGTACCTCTTCAGTTAATAAAATTCGTGCTCCATAGTAGAGATTACGATAATCTAAGCTTAATTAGTCAAAAAAATATAAGAGGAACGATGCAATATTTTTATAATTTTGAATATCCCACAGATGTGGAACCATTTCCAATACCACAGCAGCTTCAGCAATACGATCAACCTTTAATCTCTGAAAAAAAGAAAGCAGCAAAAATGGAGAAAAATTTTATTGTACTTACAGAGATCAAAGGTAAAAATGGAATCATCAATTATTTTGTACCAACGCTAAAAGATAAATTCGCTGAAAAGATTAATGATATGTTAAATGACTCTGAATTTAGTAAATCTCCAAAAAAGTTCAAAGAAATTATACCCAACTATGCAGAAAGTATGGCAATTTATTGTATATGTGGAGAAATTGCTGAAATAAGTAACGTTCAAATTTGTAATTGGAAAAATCAATTCAAATTTTACTTATTTGAAGGAGAGCAGTGTAAATGTAGAGAAGAAGTGTATGCCATTTCTCTAATGGACGAATCTGACGAAATTCCTGAAGAACTCAAAGATATTTTCTTAAATTAGATTTTTATTTCTTTTTTATTTTTGAATACCACTCAAAAAGTAATTTATATCCCCGGACTGCTCGTTCAATTTCATTTTCAAAAGCAGGTATTTTTAATTCTGAAGCAGTTTTAATAACTCTTTTAGCGCCATCATGTTCTGCTTGAATCAAAACCGTAATCAATGGTTTATTTGGAAATGATTTTTTAATATTGGCAAAAATATTAAAGTCAAATTCGATTTCAATGAAAAATTCTAAAGCTAAAATTAATCCATCTACAGCTTCATCTTTTAGCAGAGCTTTTGAGGATGTATTGTAGATTTCACAGATTTTTGTACCTACAAACTTTTCTGGAGGCCAATAATCAACAGGATTTCCTAATTTACATGTAGAACCTCCTACTTTATCAAGAATAATTTTCTTATGTTCTTGACTCACTTTAGCTAGTGATAATCCTTGCTTTCTCATTTCTTTAACAATTAAATAAATAGCTCCTGAGCTTGGTCCGATTATCCCTAAATTAACACCTTTAGGTTCTGGACACCATAGAAATATTTTCGCAAAATCAAAAAGCTCAATATAATTTAATACACCAATTCCACCCGCGTTAATTAACTCCGTTTCTTTGAATTCATCCTTTCCTACATAAAAAAATAGAACAGGTTTTATTGGTGCAATCTTTTTTACAGCTCTAATAATATCTTCTGTGATTTCCCTTAAAAATATAGAAATTACTTTAGTTGTTTCATCTTCTTTAAAATACTCTAATACATCTGCATCATTAATATCGAATCCATATCCTAAATGAATGACCTTTGAGATAGGTAACTCTTGAGAAGGCGCCCACCACCCCATAGCTCCAGCTAAACCTCCTGATTGAGCAATAAAACTAATCCCTTCTTTTATTTTTCGATGTTTTCGCATAAGATACTGTCTCACGGGGATTATTGAGGTAGTAAAATTATTATTAAAATTAATGATTCCTATCATTGAAGGTCCCATATAGGATACACCATATTTTTCACTAATTTTGTTTAAATTTTGTATTAATATGGGATCCTCGGTTTCAGTTCTCAACTCTGATTCAATTGCGATATTTTTAATGCCAAATTTCGCTACTTTTTCAAAGATTTCTGCAATTTCTTTTCCTAAAACGATTACAGCTAACTCTGGAATTTCTGGTAACTCATCTAAAGAATGATATGATTTGATTCCTAAAATCTCATCAGCGTTAGGATTAAGTATATATAAATTCCCTCTATAAAAAATTTCTAAAAGATTCTTTAGAATGGTGTAACTAAATGTATAGGCTTTCCTTGATACACCAACTATTAGTATGCTTTTCGGGTTAAAGAATGGTTCGAGATCTTTCAAAATAAATATTCAGATGATTTATATATTTATAGAATTTTTGTATATTAACACTTTATAATATTTTATAATTTAATTAGATTTATTTAAGTGTTTCACATAATCTATAAATAATCACTTCGATAATTTGTTAAAATGTCAGTTGTTTTGGGTCTTATATTCGGAATTGTCAATACTTTAGTATTGCATCTTGCTAAGGGTATGGAACGCCATGGTATTGAAATTTTTTCCAGAAAGAAGTCTTTTAAAGAAAAAGGGAAAAAACCTCTAATCTACATAATTGGATTTGCTTTAAATAATACAGTTTTTATTTGGCAAATATTAGGAACTTCTTTTGCTCCAGCAGCTGTATTTTCCAGTGTTTTTGGATTGGGATTGATATTGCTAATGTTATACTCCCACTACATATTACATGAGGAAATCACAGCCCCAGAATTATTAGGAGCTATATTAATTGTTGCCGGAACAAGCATGGTTGGATTTTTCTACTTAATAGAACCATCAGTTCTAGAACCCCATATCTTTTACGTAAATTTCTTTATATTGATAATTGTCATTATTATTCTTTTTTCAATCCTTATAGGTTTTTCTTGGAAAAAGAGGATTGCAGTTGCCTTCATTTTTGGCGCTGTAGCAGGGACACTCGGAGGAACTGATAATGTTTTAAAAAGAATAGGATTAACATCTAATAATTTTTTTGAAGCAATTGCAGGGATTTTCTATTTAGAGTTAGACAGTTTTATTTTTCTATTCAGCTTCCTTGCAGGTTTTTTTGCAATGATATTAACTCAGATAGGGTTTGCCAAAGGCGCTGATGCTTCACGATTAGTACCAATGTATAATTCTTTGTATATAGTAGCACCAGTGCTTTTCGAATTAATTATTGTAGAAGGTGCATCGATTTCTATTGGGATAATAATTTCGATAATATTAGTAATTGCGGGAGTTTTTTTGATGAATATTTTTAAGAAAACGGAAGATAACACACAAAAAAGGATAATTATGGAATAGATTTAAAAAATTATATATATTAAGTTTTAGCTAATTCTAATTCGTAAATTGGTATTTCTTTTCTTCTTTTATCATCATATAATGGCAACCCTGATTGTTTTAATAATTCTGGGGTTTTATATTTCAGAATTACAGTCTGACAAGAACTAGCTATTTTCATTGATGCCACTCTCAATCTATCTCTAACTATTGGTAGGTTTCTTAAATGTGTTCCTATATCAACAACAATTTGTCCCGCTCTAACTCGTGCGCATACTCCCGTTGATCTTCCAAAAGAGTTTCTCATTCCGGATTGTACACGATCTGCACCAGCAAATGCTAACATTCTGTTCTCTCTAATTTTTTGAAATGGTTTTGGTCGTATTCGAAGTCGATAATTTAGTCTTCCGAGTTGTCTTTGAAGAACACCGTTGATGGTGATTCTTATCGCTTCAAGAGTATTTGAGGAAATTTGAATTTGGGAATTTACTTTCAAACCAACACAAAGTTCCCAATCTTCCCATGCAATATCTTTATTGCCCCCCCAAAACCTTACAATCTTGCTTTGGGCACCACCACGCGCATATTCACGTCTACGATTTGAAGATCTCTTATATTGAAAAGGTCTGCGGCTCCACTTACTATAACAGTGCCAGGGTCTTTTATGGGCCATTCCAAATCACTTATGTTGATAATTAATTGAAGTTGTTATTAACAAATAATTTTATTAGTAAATGTTTAAAATTTGTTATTTCTAATAAGTTTTATCATGATTAAGATAAGGGTATTATCATGTTTACTTATTTTTAGACTATAATTATAATTTATTACCAAATACCCGGAATCAGTTTATAACGAGTTTTTTGAGCATATTCTTTGTATCCCTCAAGTTGTTCATGCAGCATGTTATCTTCGCGAATCGTGCGGAGAATGATCGTTATAATTATAATAGCACATGGTATTAAAGAGAATAGCGACCCGAGTGCAATACAATGAGAAATGTATAAAATAATAACACTAAAATACATTGGATGCCTGACAATTCTATAAGATCCTGTTGTAATTACTCTATGATCTCGTTCTTTTTGAATTTCAACAACCCTTGAAAGATAAGTATTTGCACGACTAACTAAAAAAAATAGGATTATTGCGAAGATCATTCCAATAAATCCAATTATTGTAATAAATAATGGAAGATTCGACCATTTGAATCTTACAGCATCGAATCCGGGGAGAATATACATCAATATGAAGAAAGGGGTATTAATAATTCCTAGCTTTTTGTCCCAACTCTCAGTGGTTTTAGTTTTAGCTCTTGCTTTCAACAGTTCTGGGTCTTTTAAAGTCAAATAAGTCATGAATGATGCTGAAAAGAAAATCATTATGGTTAAGTAGATCCATCCTTGTATCCAAAAGATTGTTCCTGCGGGAAGAAACAATGATAGAGCTATAAATACGTACATAATAATGAATCTTACATAGGGATTTGGCTCAGAATTCATATCATTCAATAAAATCACATTAAATATTTTTAATTTCTGATGATAGAAAAGTTAAAACCATATTTAAGTCTATCGAATCGAATTCGATTCGAAAGATTTATAATGTTAAATTGCCAATAATTAATTAACTAAGTATAATATTTCCACAAAAAATTACTTATGAAGAAACAGGGAGCACGAGATCTTATAATTCAGACAGCTAACAAATTGGTAGGAAAAAATGGCTATGCAAATACTAATATAATTGAGATAGCAAAAAAAGCAGATATTAGTGTAGGGACTTTATATTATCATTTTCCAAAGGGAAAAATTGATATATTATTAGCTCTCACGAGAGAAATTAGCCAAGATTTTAAGGAAGAGGCAAAATTATTAGGATTCAGAGAAGGATTGGATTTTTCAACAATCAAGGAAGCTATGAAATATTATTTGTCCTTAATTATTAAACTCCATAAAAAGTATCGTCTTACATTGGCAGCGTGGGAAAGTGAGATCCTGTCAAATCTTGATTATTACCTCAAATTAAGGGATATAATAGAATTAAAAAAAGAACTTCCAGATGAAATGAACCTATTCATCAATGAAATGAAGCAATTAATTAAAAAATTCCCTGAAGAAAATTTAAGTCTTGAGGGTAAAGAAAAGCAATTATATGTAATCACTCAGGCAATTATACATAAATATGCTTATGATAATTATGGTTTTAGTTCTGATGAGGAACTATTAAAATTCTTATTAAAAATTGTTATATCCATTTTAAAAGAATAGAAATAATGAAAAAAAAATTATAATTTTATCAATAAAATATTCTATTTTTTATTGAATTCATCTGGATTTCCACCTGATTCAAGATAGTCAGCGTATTTTTTTAAACTTTTTAAGAGCATTTCTCCAGCTATTCCTAAAATCGCTTCTTGGTTAGCGTCATCAAATTCAGACCAGATTGTAGCTTCTACACCATCTCCCTTAGGTTTTAAAATATATCCTAAGCTTGTCATGGGACTTCCTTCTTGAGTTGCATAAAGACTATTAGGTGGATTTGTTTCTATACGTTGGGAAGTTATATCTCCAACATTAGTTTTGAAAAAGTAATTCCCTTCACCAAGTTTAGAGACTTCATTTACGACGATATTCCATCTAGGATAATCATCATCATTATCAACAATTTGCCAAATTTTTTCTTGAGCTGCGGCAATATCTATTGTTCTTTCTAATTTTGGCATTATTAGACACCATTCGATTTTCTTTATTTAAAGTAAGAAGAAATTGTTTAAGAGTATTAATAAAATTTGTGTTACACATTTTAATTTCAATAACACTCAAAATTAAATAAGCTCTAATTTTAGATTTCATAGAGTATAAATAATTTAAAAACAATATTCTAAACTATAACTTATACAGCTTTTTCCCAGAATTATGATCGATATTGAAACAGTGTTGGCTCAGAAAACTGAACTACTCTGTAAAGGATTATATTTAGATAATGAATTAATTCCTCAATATAGAAAACACGGAATTGATATTGATTTCGGACGAAAAGGTGGAGCTGGTCCATCTGGAGGGAGATATTTTCTATTAGAAGACGAGCACACTTTAGTAAATGTGGCACTCTGGAACAATTCTGACAAAACCGAATTATTTTTAAAAGAGAATGAAAATAATTACTTCGAAATTTATAATAATAACACGAAAGACAGTTTTGGAAAATTAAAATTGATCCAAAATCCACAATTCTATAATCCCGAATTTAAAACTTCAGACGGAATTCCAATGAAAAAGATAGCTTTGGTTCATGGAATTGACTGTTTAGCAAGCACAATATATCAAAAGTGTGTATATTGGGCGTGTGGAGAAGCATGCACTTTCTGCGGTATTGAAGTAAGTTTGCAAAATAACGCAACAATAGAAGAGAAAACTGCTGATCAGATGTCAGAAGTTATAACTGCTGCTATAAAAGAGGGAAGATGTGCTCATATGACTTTGACTAGTGGAACAGATGAAACTATTGATAAGGGGGCAAATAGATATATTGAATTACTAAAAGGAGTAAAAGGGATTCACCCAGATATACCTATACATGTTCAAATTGAAGCTTTAGAAGATTTAGAATATTTAAATAAATTAAAGGAAGCTGGAGCGGATACTATTGGTATTCATATTGAAGTCCTAAATGAGAAGATCAGAAGAGATATTACCCCTGGAAAATTTCACTTATCCTATAATACATTTGAGAGAAATTGGAAACATGCAATAAACTTATTTGGAAATAATCAGGTTAGTAGTTATATTTTAACAGGATTTGGAGAATCTAAAGCCGATTTTTTAAAGGATGTGGAAAAAATTATTTCAATTGGAGTTATCCCTTATATAACACCGGTAAGATCAATCCCGGGGAAAAAGGATTTACCCATTACAAATTTTGAAGATTTAATAGAAATATATAAAGAAAGTGCCGTCTTAATGAAACAATATGGCGTTAATCCTTTAGAGAACAGAGCAGGCTGTGTTAGATGTGGGGGATGCTCAGCGATTAAAGAAGCTTATAAAGCATCTTAAAATTTAAAATGTGTGTTATTTTTTTATAAAATTAATATCATATTGCACATTATAAACTAATATCATGTTGTTAAAAGATAAAAATGTTGTCATTACTGGTTCGGGTAGAGGTATTGGAAAAGCAATAGCAATAGCTTGTGCAAAAGAAGGAGCTAATGTAGGATTAATTTCAAGAACTATTGAAGAATTGAATAACACTAAAAAAGAAATTGAAGAATTAGGAACTGGAGTAAAAGTTGTTGTTAAACCAGCAGATATTACTAAATTTGAAGAAATTGAGAAAGCATTTAAAGAATTTAATAATGAATTAGGTTTATTTAATGGAGTAATTGCAAATGCTGGTTATTCTAGAATGTGGGCAACTCATGAGTTTATCAACGAAAAATTTGCTGAAATTTTAAATGTGAATGTGCTCGGAGTATTTTATACGTTTAAGGCGGCTTATCCATACATGAAGAAAGATGATAAAAAAGATAAAGCAAGATTTATTATAACTGGCAGTGAAGCATATCCACACGCCCCATCAAGACTTACTGCATATGTTGCAAGCAAATATGCTGTTGTGGGAATGCAAAAAGCCATGACAGCGGAATATAAAAAAGAGAATATTAATTTTACTATGGTTTTACCAACACAAATAGATACAAGTTTATTGAGAGGAAAGAAAGCGGGAGATGGAAACAAACCGGAGCACGTTTTAAATCCTTGGGATTTAAATGACTATTATCTTTTTCTATTAAGTGAAGATGCTAATAGAATAGACAATGGTTTAATCTTCACCTACGACTTTCAAGAAGTTAAAAAAGTATTAACTGAAGCTCCTTCAGAAAAGAGGGAGAATTGGGAAGCTTTCAAAGATTATTTTAAGGAAAAAGCTCCAAAAAGTTATGAAAACGTTAAAAATCTTGGAAAACTCATTGATTTTATTATTACTCGGTCTTAGTAATTCATTATTTAACTTTTAATTCTATATTTATCATTATTATTTTTCATTAAAAAGAGAGTATGATTCTCATAAATATAAAATAATTATCCAAAATAGCAAAACTTATGTGAAGTTGAACAATTTTCTTGCTTTATCAACTGTACCGGCATCAAATTTCCTAAATAAGGCATAAGCAGCAATTGGTACGACACATCCACAATTGTCACATAAAAGTGGTGAATTTCCCATGACACAAAACTTTTGTGTTCCATCGGGATAGAAACTTTTTACTTGCCCAGTTTTAAATATGCAATGTGGCACAAATTCTTTTGACATGTAGACTTCTAACATTTTTTTAGAATAAAAAATAAAATCTCCATATTCACGCATCACTTTTAAAATATCTTTTATTGTCTTTTTTAATATATTTCCTTTTAATAAAAGTGGACTGTCAGGATAATCGGTATATAGTAGAAAGACTAACCCAGAAGCACCATTATCGTGAGCAATCTTAGTAATATCTTCAATTTCCTTATAATTTAATGTCATTATGGTTGATGCGACAACCGGATTGTTCTCCTGAATATTTTCTATAACTTTATCAAAAACCTTTGCTCCTCTTATCTTATTATGAGTTTCCCTGGTACCATCTATACTTACCCAATATTTTGGTTGTTTGTATCCATTAAATCGAGGTAATTTTATAACTCCATTTGATACAACTTGAACTGAGGGAAAAATTTTAATGGCTTCTTTTATAACATCCATTCTTAAAGTAGGTTCTCCACCGGTTAAAACCGCTATTTTTGTTCCTAACTTTCTATGGTATTTAAAAACCTTAACCCATTCTTCGTTAGATAATTCCGGTCTTTTATTTTTTAATTCTGTTGTTGATGAGAAAAAATAACAATGCTTACATTTTAAGTTACATTGCCAAGTTAAATCATAATTCACATATAACGGAACATTTCTTATTATTGACTGTAAAAATGATGGACCCATGGAAATAAGACTTATTATATTTTTCACAGTAAATAGTGCCATAATCAAAAAAAGATTCGATGTTTTAAAAATAAGCCTTAATTTTAAAAGTGAAATTCACGAACAGTTTGATGCTGATTTTTTTCCAGAAAAATGCCCTTCTTGTAAATTTAGTAAGATTAAGAGAATTAAGTATCATTTCAGAGAAATCTCGGATTTTTGGGTGTGTCTCACTTGTTGTTGTGTCCGTTCTTATTTCTCGTTATTAATAATTATCACTTTAAATTTAATTTCTATTTTTAACAATCTTATTTTTCATTAAAAAGAATAAAATAAAGTTAAAATAATTTTAAACTCTTATCTAATTGAAGAATCATCATTTATTGAATAATAGATTAAACCTCCAAGTTAACCTTAGAGAGATTATTTTTATGACTGAACATGATAAAATTAAACAAGAAATGGAAGAATGGGAAAAATCCATTTCATTAAAAAAAGAAAGAAAACAAAGTTTCAGAAACTTATCTGAAATCGAAATTAAAAGATTATATACTCCTAATGACATTAAAGATTTTAATTACGCGCTTGACTTAGGATTTCCTGGACAATATCCGTTCACAAGAGGATCATATCCAAACATGTATCGAGGACAGCTATGGACAATGCGCCAATTCGCAGGATTTGGAAATGCAGAACAAACCAATGAAAGATATAAATTTTTAATAGATCACGGTAATACGGGATTAAGTGTCGCCTTTAGTTTGCATACTATTTATGGGATTGAAGCGACTGACCCAAGAGCCTTAGGAGAAATTGGAAAAGAAGGAGTTGCAATAGACTCCCTAAAAGATATGGAAACTTTATTTAAGGGTATAGATCTTTCAAAAATAAGTACATCTATGACAATAAATGGTCCTGCATCAATTTTATTAGCTTTATATATTGTGACTGCTGAAAAACAAGGTCATACTCTGGAACAATTGAGAGGAACTATTCAAAATGATATTTTAAAAGAATACATTGCTCAAAAATCATGGATTTTTCCTCCTGAACCATCTATGAGAATTATTGTTGATAGTATAGAGTATTGTACTCAATATGTACCTCAGTGGTATGCAATTAGTATTAGTGGATATCATATAAGAGAAGCAGGATCTACAGCAGTTCAAGAATTAGCATTTACATTAGCAGATGGATTTGCTTATGTAGAAGCTGCGATCGAAAGGGGGTTGGATATAGATGATTTTGCTCCTCGTTTATCCTTTTTCTTCAATTCTCATAATAATTTTTTTGAGGAAATATGTAAATATCGGGCTGCTAGGCGAATATGGGCTAGACATATGAAAACTAGATATGGAGCAAAAAAATCTGAATCAATGCGATTACGATTTCATACTCAAACTGCGGGTGTTTCATTGGCAGCTCAAGAACCAGAAAATAATATTGCTAGAGTAACAATGCAAGGATTAGCATCAGTTCTGGGAGGAACGCAATCCTTACATACTAATTCATTTGACGAAGCTTTATGTCTTCCCACAGAAAATGCTGTAAAAATTGCTTTAAGAACTCAACAAATAATCGCACATGAGTCAGGTGTAACAGATACAGTTGATCCATTGGCAGGTTCTTATTATGTAGAATGGCTTACCAATAAGATGGAAGAAGAAGCGGAAAATTATTTTAAAAGGATTGAGGATCTTGGCGGTGTAGTTCCAGCAATAAAAGCCAATTTCTTTCAAAAAGAAATTGCTAATGCTTCTTATAAATATCAACAAGAAGTCGAAAATAAAGAGAGAACAATTGTAGCTGTAAATCAATTTGAACAAAGAGAACCATGCTCAGTTCCGCTTTTAAAAATTGATGAAAAAGTTGCGAGTGAGCAAATTAGAAAACTCAATAAATTAAAAGAAGAAAGAAATAATGATAAAGTACAAGAAAAATTAAAAAGACTAAAAGAAGCAGCCAAAGGAACAGAAAATTTAATGCCATTTATTATAGATGCTGTTAGGGAATATACTTCAATTGGAGAAATTATAAACGCGTTAAAAGAAGTCTTTGGTACTTATCATGAAGATTCAATTTTTTAAGATGTGATTGCTAATGTCAGTAGAAAGAAAAATAAAAGTTCTTGTTTGTAAACCAGGCTTAGATGGCCATGATAGAGGGGCAAAAGTTCTTGCAAGAGCCTTAAGAGATGCGGGAATGGAGGTTATTTATACAGGAATACATCAAACTCCTGATGATGTCGTAAATACTGTTATCCAAGAAGATCCCGATGCAGTGATGCTAAGTATGTTATCGGGATCCCATAATGCCTTGTGTCCTTTAATTACGGAAAAATTAAAAGAAAATGGGATAGATGATGTTCTTGTAGCTGTAGGTGGGATTATCCCCGATGAAGATAAAGAATTTCTAGAAAAACATGGTTTAAAAGGATTCTATGGTCCAGGCACAGATCTAAAAACTATTGTTGAATTTGTTAAAAATAATTTGAAAAGATAATACTCGATGGATTATTCTAATTTTGTTTCTCTTTTATTGAAAGGAAACCCTAGAGCAGCAGCACGTTTAATTACTTTTGCAGAAAATGATATGGATGCCGCTGAAAAAATAGTAAATTCTATTTATGAATATACTGGTAATGCTTATATTCTTGGTATTACAGGGGCTCCAGGAACGGGCAAATCAACTTTTATTTCAACCTTAACTAAAAGTTATATCGATCAAGGGAAAAAAATTGGTATAATCTGTGTTGATCCTACTTCTCCTTTGACTGGTGGCGCTCTTTTAGGAGATAGAATACGTATGAAACAAAACTTTTCTGTAAATAACGTTTTTATTAGAAGTATGGCAAACAGGGAACAACTTGGAGGACTCGCTCGAGCTACAGAGGATGTAATTAAAATTCTCGACGCTTATGGATGTGACATTATAATCGTTGAGACGGTCGGTGTTGGACAATCCGAAGTGGATATCTTTAAATCTGCACAAACTGTCGTAATTTTATTAGTCCCAGGATTAGGAGATGATATTCAAGCTATAAAATCGGGTATCATGGAAATTACGGATATATTTGTAGTGAACAAAATGGATTTGGCAGGAGCAGATAAGAAGATTGCTGAAATAGAGCAAATGTTAGAATTTAGAAAAAATTATAAGTATGATTCAAATGAAATACACAGAAAATATGCTAAGATAGAACTTTGGACACCAGAAATTACTAAAGTAAACTCCAAAACGGGTGAAAATTTCGATGAGCTTCTTGATTTAATAAAAAACCATAGGTTATTCTTGGAAGAATCAGGTGTTATTTCTAATTATATGAAAAATAGGATTACAAATGAGACTTTACAGATTTTAAAACATAAATTGACACAAAAAGTTGAAGAATTACTTAGTTCTGATAAAGAAATTGGAAAATATATAGATCAAGCAATTCAAAAATCTTTAGATCCTTATTCCATGGCAAATTTAATAATTAAGATGCTAGGGCTTGAAAAGCAATAACAAAAAGCATTTTATTATGAAATTAATTATTCTTGTTCTATTTTTTTTTCAACTAAGTCAATTATACTTTTTGCTAGCAGCATAGCATTTTCTGCTTCTTCAGGATCATCATAATATCTTGAAGGAATGCCTCCAGGAAGACCATTGGGATATCTAGTAGGGATATAATATTGATCAAGCTTTTTC
>JAHQWL010000053.1 GCA_029856155.1 Promethearchaeia archaeon | reverse complement strand
GCTCTTTATTGCTACTGGATTTTTTTCACATAATATGATATCAAATGGTTGTGTTTCATGTGTTAGAGGATGAGTTCCATCCGGTATAAGATATCCATCTGAAAATTGGCAGATATAGCTCCCTAAAATTGGTTTTTGTGCCAAATCCCATTCAATTAAAATAAATTTGTTAATATTTTGTAAATTCAGTTCATAATCTAATTCAACATTCTGATTAGTTTGGACAGTATTTATTATTTTAGGTTCAGAGACACCCCAAAAATTTTTAGTTTCATAACTTACTGGATTGTTTCCACCGAAAATATCTTTAAATATTGGATAATTTTCAATAAAATTGTTTATATCAGTATATTCCAGATGATGACTCTCAAATCCACACTTTTCAAGAATATAATAATGTAAGGGGGTTTCATTCTTGTATGGTGAAGTCCAGATTAGAGTGGGATAATTATATTTCTTAATAAATTTCATTTGTCTTAACTTATCGTTTTGCGTATTTGCTATAACTAAGGACCGAAGAAATGCATGCTTTAATTTTAAACCTTCTAAATAAATATCCTTTAATTTTTTCATATATTCCTGTACTTTAGAAAAAATTATATTATAGTTGTTAAATTTGCAGTTCTGTGATATCGTAATAAATGCTTTTATTTCTTCTTCTGGTTCCATATTTAATAAAGCTTCATTAAGTAAATCTAATGTCCTTTTATCCATTATATCTTTCAAATTAGTCTTAGAATCTTCATGAAAATCTTTAAAATAATCCTTGATATAAAGCTCAGATTCAAATTTATGCAATAGCATGTATCTTAGAATTGGTTCCTCAATTTCATTTATTTTAATATATTTTAAAACATCCATCATGAGAAGCTTTGGAAAATTCATCATTAAAGTTTGAGTATTGCCTAAGATCTCAACTTTTTTTGAAAAGTTAAAATCCTCGAATTTAGAAATTGCTGTGCCTATAACTTTTGGGTATTCAGTTAAATATTTATCTGCTAATTCCTTGAATTGTACAGAATACTTTAAGAACTGATCATACAAATCATGTTTTAATGTAATTTCACCTATTTTTAAGATATATTCAAAATCTCTCGATTCATCAAATGCTTGATGTAGGAAATTAATCGCTTCATAATATTTAGCTTGCTTAATTAAATCTTCAGCTTTAAGAATATAACTGGTCGTCTTGCTTTTTTTAACCAATCCAAAATCTGAGGTAAAAAACATTCTGGAAATACTCTGACAAATTGTTTGACAAACGTGATTTTCAAGTAATAATAAAATTTTAACAATATGTTTACAAAATTTTGTACCTTTTTTAAAATCAGGACAGTCATGTATGATTTTAAATCCAGAATTATCTTGAAAAATATTAATGACATACCGAGAATTACCTGATCCTTGAAGTTCTGCTATTACTTTAATAACTGGATCTTTTTCAACATTAAAATTAATAATATTTTTATTAGGGATATTAGTTCCTCTACTAAATCTAGCTCCTTGGACATGTCTCCTGAAAAAGTCTGCATTTTTAAGATTGTTTTTTAAATCTACACTTAACACCTCTATATTTTAAGATTATTGATTTATTGATTAGTAATGATTTCAGATATCAATTTTGGAAACTCTCTCCACTGATTTAAAGTTAAAAGGACTCCATTAGCTTCTTCAACCATTTTTTTTGCCATAATAGGAGAAAAATTAAATTTGGGAACAACCATAACAAATTTAACACTCTTCTCACTCATTTTCTTCAATTCTTGTAAGCTATTCTTAAAATCAAATACATCAGCATCAGTGAAGAGCACATTTAGTTTGTGTTTTGATCGAGCCTTTTTCTCAAATTGCTGATTCGCCCATTTAAGAGCAGAATTAATACAAGTACCACCTCTAGCTTGAATATCTAGTAATTCATCAACAACCTTCTCTAATTCAACATCCTCATCAAGATTTTTTACCCTGTGAGTATTAGACTCAAAAAATGTAAGAGCTAACTCTTCTGGTTTGAAGGCATAAACCAACATAGTAGCACAAAGTGCCATCTGCGATAATTTCTGACCAGTCATGCTACCGCTAATATCTAATTCAAGCACTAAACAACGGAGACCTTGGCTAGTCTTAGCTACTAAAAAATCATCATTTGAAATCAAATCAACTGTTTTACCACCTTCAAGTAAATTGTTTATTGTTTCTTCAAGATCTATTAATTCAAAGTCATCACCTGGTGTATAAGGAATTACTATATTTTCTACAATTGGACCTGAATTAGCTGAACCAATTAGAGAATTTGCCGAACGTATCCCAAGATCTATCATAATGTGTTTAATAATCTCTTTTAGTTTTGTTTTAACCTTTGCAGAGATATTATGTCTTGAAAAAAACCATTGCTCGAGAAGATCTAACCCACTACCTGCTCCTAATGAAGAAAATGCAGAATCTAAAGCAGCATCACCCATTCTTTCAGCAGTATTAAGAACTTGAGATAAAAATTTTTCACTTAAAGCACTTAGCGCATCTAAATTAGTATTTTTAGGTGGTGCTGTTCCCATAGCGGTTCTTATAATTTGATCAATTTGTTGAGGTGTAAGTTTTAATTGTTTAAGATAATCTTTGTAGCCTTGATAAGTGGTCGAGTGTTCTTCCACCATTTTCTTGAAATATTTAAAATTTGCTTCTATCAAACTAAGAATTTCTGCTTCTGACATTTTTAATTGATTTCCTGCTTTCTTGATAGAATCAAGGTTAGGAAGAAATCCCATTTCATTAAAATTTTTAACAAGATTTCTTAATACATTTTTACTTACTGGAATTTCTGTGGTTTTATTTACTACATCTTGGATTTTAGTAGATAATTGAGTCTTACATACAAAATCAGAGCATTCATCTTGAGAAGCGATTAATGAATCTGCTAAATTTTTCATTTGGGCATTTAATAAACCAGGTTTAGTAAAATCTTGTTTTAGTTCTTGAACTTCTTTATCGATTGTTTTAGATAATAATTTTCGCCATGAGGGGGTTTTTGTCGGATTTTTTATCAGGTTTTTTCGCATATCCTCTAGATTGTGTTTCTTATCGAAAGTATCTAACTCCTTACTAACTTTCTCTAAATATTTATCACTTAGATCACCTCCAAAATATTGATCATAATTCTTGACACTTTGAAGAGCATCTTTAAATGGTAAATCTAGACTATTATCAATAATATCATTTAATTCTTGCTTTTCAAAATCAAGATTAGACCCCATTACTTTAGTTGCTCTAAATAAATCGCTGAGATTTCGACTTCCCTGTTTCAAACTTTCTTTAAGAAGTTTTTTCATAGTTTCTTTTCCTTTATTATCTAATATTTTCCCTTTTAAACCAAATTCAGCAAGATTTAAAGCATCATAAAAACTCTTTTGAAAAGTTCTTTCTAAAGATTTCTTAAATCCCATTGAATCATCTTGTTTTCGTTTTTCATTTTCTACTTTACTTGAAGCTTTATCTTTAGCAAATTGAGACAATATTTTTTCTCTAGGTACGCTAGATTTCTCAATTATTTCATCAAGAATTCCTAATTTTTTCGCAAAATCAATATCTTCTGGCTCTAAATGATTTAATTTTTTACGCAAAACATCTTTTGTTCTCTCTAGCAAAGATTTAAGATCTGGAATTTTATCAAAATTAACAATTGCATTCCTTTCTATTACATCTAGGGCTGTTTTATAGGGATCTTCTTCAAGTTCACTAGAGAATCTATCAAAAAAAGTATTAAAAGTCGACTCCATCATCTTTTCCAAATCTAGGTTTTCAATTTCACCAAAATAATCTTTTAAGAACTGCAAATCATCATAAATTTCATCCAAATCACTAAAATCTTGTTCTATATCATCGATTAAGTCCTTAGGTTTAGTATGATCAAAAATATCAAGATTTCTTATTTCACTAGAGATTGTATTTTTCGAAGGATCTATATAAGTTAGAATCTCTCTTGCGATCTGTCTAGCTATTTCTTGATTTTCTAAAGGACTTGTTACAACTGCAACTTCTAAAAAATCTTCAATATCACACATACCCCTATTTAAGAATCTTGCGAAGATCAGTTTGCACATAGCAATAGCTTGCCTAACAGATGGTTTGATTATACACTTTTCATGTTTTCTCAAAGCGTTTATAAACTTGAGAGAAAACCAAACTGGATTAGTTGGAAATAATATCATAATCTTTACTCCCAATTAAATTAATTAAATTTTTAATTTATGCCGAACCAACAACTTGAGAAATGATACTTTTAATAACATCATTAGCTTTAACTCCAGGTTTTGTTTGTATCGCTCCGTATAACACATTACTAGCAATATCTCCAAGAATTTTATCGGGATCCTTTTTAACTTTCTTTTGTGCCACTCCGGTAAGGCGTGCCAGCGCGATCCCACTCCTTAAACTAGCAGGTGTTTGGATTTGATGATGAGTACGAGTTCGATTAATTATTAGATATATTTTCTCAAGTGTACCTTCATTTATTTTATAATAAGGATTATTATGTTCAATTATCTTCATCTCCGTCTTTTTATCAGGATAATCAAGCTCAATCCATACATTAAACCTGTCTTTTAAGGCTTCACCTAATCTATGTGTGCCGACTAATTCAGATGGATTCATAGCACCTATGAAAAAGAATCCTGGTGATGCTTTCATTCTTCCTATATGTGGTATTGCAAGAGTTTTTTCTTCTAGCGGTTCCAATAGTGAATTTTGAGTATATTCTGTTGCTCGATTGATTTCATTTGCAAGAAATACACCACCATTTAACATAGCTTTTATTAAAGGTCCTGGATTAAAAGCTTCAAAAGAGAATCCTTTTTGTATCGTAGTTGCGGGATTGAAACTTCCAACAAGATGAGCAGGCTTAGTTGATTCATCAAAGGTTATCCACTCAAACGAATCATTGCCAGTGATCTCTGCCCTTGATTGGGCATAAAATCGACATAAAGTTGTTTTACCAATTCCGGGTGGTCCCACTAAAATTGGATAGAGATTTGACGCATCTGCTTCATACATTAAATCAAGAGCATCTTGATATTGACCACTTAAGACTATTTCCATTTTTTCTCCCTGTTGAGAAAGCAGATTCTTCTCAAACAGTTCTTTTAAAGTATATTGTTTTTTAGAAATTTGAGATTTTGATGAATCCTTTAAATAAGGAGAAGATTTTAATATTGTTAGATTATCTATTGGTTTTTTTTGGCTAGGCTTTACTGATGTTTTTGGTTTTTGAGAGGGATTTTTTTGAGGAATTTTTGTCGTTGTGGATTTCGATATTGGTTTTTTAGTCGGAGTAAGTTTTGAAGGTGAAGAATTTGATGATGGTGTCTTTTTGGGTGATGGTTTTTTCGCCATTTTTTAAACCTTTAAAAGATGAAATTTGAATTTTTGTACTTCTAAAAATAATTACAAAGTGCTATTTAAAAACTACATCTTATTTGAATTTGTGAAAAAAAGTTTTGAATAAAAATCAAATAATACAAATTGGAAATCCACAAAACTTACAATTTCCCCCAGAATCTAAATATAACTCTTTGACACCTAAAATTTTTCTTTTTATAACTAATTTAGAACATTTTGGGCAATAAGTATTATCATAATCAACTGTAGGTAGATTCCCTAGGTAAATATGTTTTAACCCAGCGTCTTTTGAAATTTTATAAGCATTATATAAAAGTTCCAAAGGTGTTGGCTCAGAAAGTCCGTATTTTTGTGATTTATAATGAGGAAAGAACCGGCTTATATGATAGGGTGTTAATTCGCCTAGTTCACTAAAAATTCTTTCAGCAAGTTTCTTAACAATTTTTTCTTCAGAATTAAATCCTTGAATTAATAAGGTAGTAATCTCTACATGAACACCTAAACTTTTTGCTAACTTGGCGTTTCTCCATACTTTATCTACATCTGCACCACAATATTTCTTAACCATATCAGAATCTCCTTTTATGTCTATGTTCACAGCATCTAAACCTGCATCTACTAAATCTCTTAAAACATTTTCAGTCATATAGCCATTTGTAACATAAGTATTATATAATCCATGCTGTTTTGCTAGCTTGAATACTTCTAATGAATATTCAAACAGTAATGTAGGTTCGTTAAAGGATATTGATGTTCCTTGGCATTTTTTTTTTAATGCGATCTCAATAAGTCTTTTAGGAGATATAAATTCATCAGATGTGGCAAATTGACTAGCTCTTAAAGGATTTGTTTTCGAAAGGTGATGATTTTGGCACCAAAAACATGTAAAATTACAGCCATAAGTTCCTATTGTTATTGCTTTGCTACCCGGATAGAAATGGTATAAAGGTTTTTTTTCTATTGGATTAAAGGATAGAGCAGGAATTAGTCCATAAACAATGGAATAAATTTCTCCATCCTTATTAAGTCGAGATTGGCAAAAACCCACTGTTCCTTTTTGAATCTTACACCTTCTCTCACAAGTTAAACACTGAGAGTAATTCTCGTCAATCTTTCTTTGATATTTAGCCTTTTTTAGGAACATTGAATTCATAAATTATCATTTATAGCGATATCTTTTATAACTTTTTTATTTTGAATTATTCCAAAATCACAAAATGTATTTGTAGATGTTCTTTGAAATACTTTATCTAATCGTCCGAGTTTTTCTGCAAAATATAGATTTATTACTCCACCATGCGCTACAATTAAAATTTTCATATTTGAATATTTTGAATCAATTTCTTGAATTTTCTTTGAGAATCTATTAAGTGCATGATTTGCTGATTCCCATTTATTATATGATTGGTCTCTATTTTCAATACAAAGCTTCATGGTGTTGAGATATTCGGCTTTAGTTTTTAAATATTTACCAAAATCTCTTAAGATCTCATTTAAGTCTTTTTCTCTAATTATTTCTTTATGAAGTCGTTCTGATAAAGGACGAGCGGTTTGATATGCTTTTTCTTCATCTGACGTAATAATTATATCTACGTCATCAAAAAAATCCGAACTAAATAGCTTGATTGCGTCTTTTCGACCTTTTTCAGTTAGAATCCATTTTGATATCTTGTTCTTATCATCAACTCTGGTTTCAGCATGCCGAACAAGAATTAAAGTATTATTAGGCATCTTATAAAAATCTATAATAATTTCTCTAAAGAATAAAAAGCCGCCTTATCTAAAAAATTCACGGGCAATTATTTGGCAAAATTTAATCATCTTTTGTCCTAATTCTGTTTGATTACTAGAATTAGTTAAAACCCAATCATTCCCATACATTTTATTTAAGTATTCTCCTTGCGAATCTATAGAGAATGCGAAAGTTTTAAATTTTTTTCTCACTTGGTGAATCTCCGGAATTGCATCATTTAAATTGTAACCACCATTAGCTGCTGGCTGGCCGTCTGAAATAACAATAATAATATCATCTTTATCTAATTTATTTGCTTCATGTTTTATGGACACACCATCAATGTTTTGACCTTCTCTTGAATGGCATCCAAATTTATCAATTTTGCGAGGATTAAGCATTTCCTCAAAATCTTTTACTAAAATATTTAATGCATGGAATGTACCCGTAAATAATACAATTCTAATTTTTGCAATATCTTCAAGAGCTTCACATAGTATAACCAATGCTATTTTAGCTGATTGTACTTTTATCCCCCTCATACTACCACTTATATCGACTAAAACTAATAATCTCAATTCTTTATTTAACAATTTCCTTGTAAAACATTGTTTAAATTTATAATCGCTTGTAACCGCCTTTACAAATTTATTATTTAATCGCCCTTTTTTCTGAAATGAATCAATACCCGATTTGTTTTTTAAATCTGAAAAAATCAGTTTCATTTTTTTTATCGTATTCATATATTTTGCTTTTATTTGAGAGTAAGACATCCCAGAAGGAATCATTCTCTCATTTTCAATTTTAGTGTCTTTTACATTCCGTTTTCCTTTATCTTTATGAGGAATAATTAAGTATTCCCTTTTTTCTAAGAAAATCAAACGCTCATTCATTGCTTCTTCTGCTTCTTTTACTAATTTTGAGATTTCTTTTAATTTCGTTTCTTTTTGCTTTTTGCCAAGATCACATTCTAATAAATCGATATTAAATGCTTGTTCAAGTGATTCACTAATTTCTGACTTTTTTTTACTTTTATTTTTCTTTTTTTTAGTTTTACTTTTGTTACTTTCTTCTTTTGATTCATTATCTCCAATTAATTCATCTAAATCTTTAGGTTCTAAGTTGATTTCTTTAAGTTTTTCAATAAGATCTTCACTAGTTTTATCTAATTTAGTCTTGTCTTGATTTTTCTTATTTTTAGATAAATTTTCGATTTGATGGATGGTATTGTTATTTTTACCTTGAAGACCATTAATATCCTTCGTTGTATTCATTTCTTCTAAAGAAAAATACTTTTTGAGGATTTTACATATTAAATCACATGAAATTATTGAAGAACTGGGTGTTAAACTTTTAAATAAGAATTGTTTAACTTTGGAAATCCCCTTCCAATCATCTTCACTCATTTTGATATCTTTTATAGTAGGTTTCGACTGAAAACCTTCATATTCTTCAAGATAAAGATTAATGTAGAGCAAAATATCTTTAGCTTTTTCAATCCTAGATATCAATCTAGGTAACATTTTTTTTGTTAATAATCTTAGATTTCTATAAAAACCTGGGAATTTTTTATTATTAATAGCATTAATTCTTACATCTTCAACGACATTTACAACATTTTTTACAAAAAGATGAGGTATTTTATATTTATCGACAAGAGCATTAACTAGCTTTTTGAATGCAAGCTCAAATGAACCATACCCGATGTGTCCACTTTCATGAGCTACAAGTCCTTGAGCATCTTTGATTTCTGATTTATATTTTTTAGGTAAATATATAAATCTACAATCTGTATATACAGCTTCTACTCCATTTAAGAAGTGGATCAAGATTTCATTATTTCCACTAATTCTTTTTCCAATATTAGTTAGTGCTAAAATATCAGTAAAAGAATCTCTTTCAAAAAGATCAAATAATTCTGCCATTTTTTTAAAATACTCTTACTTTTGAATCAATTTGATTTGATATCTATATTACTGGAAATATTTTTGCCATAAAATTTGTTAATTCTTCTATTTTCTGTTGATAAAGCCACCGAATGTAATTTAATGTTAAAACTTCATTGTAGATATGGTCCTTTCCTGTTTCTTGTTTATAGATTACGGGTAATCTTAATAATTCTGTTAGCTTGATATATTCCTGCAAAATCAATCTGTGTCTATTCCACATCCATTGTAATGGTTTCCACATTATATTTCCATTTTTTTTAATTGTATTTCCTTTTCCCCAAGTCTTAATATATTTCTCAAAACACGATTTGGTTTTTAAAATAATCTGATCTACTGAGAAATTATCAATAGCTTCCTCCCATACTAATGTAACACCTGCTTTATTAATTAGTTCTTCTTTTAATTTGCTTTCAAACATTTTACCATCTAGTATCATTGCGATTGACTTTTTTTCTTCAGGAGTATTTCCAAGTTTGTTTAAAATTACATTTTCAATATTATTTTTTAAAAATTTGGGAGGCATTTTGGAAATTAACATACAAAAATTAACAATTAAACGAGTTGAGAAGATTTTTGTAATTGAGAAGTCCTGTATGGCTTGTTTTCTTATTTGTCGCGCTGCATCTACAACAATCTCAGCGATTTTTTCTTTACAACCCGACATTTTAGTAGCGATATCAATTTCCTTATTTTTTAAGGGGTAATTTATTTCCGGGCTTATTATGAATCGGTCTTCAAACGCTTCTTGAAGTTTGTTTATTCCGGCAACTCCCTTATTCATGGTTCCTATTATTATTAACTTACTTTTAGAAGTAAGTTCATGTTTCTCAAACCCTTTGGAGATCAAATTAATGTGGTATTCAGATAATAAGGAGTTTAAAGATATTTGTTCATTCTCTCTGATAGCATTTATTTCATTAATGATAACAAAGGAAATTCCATGTTTATTCGCATCTTTAATTGCTAAAGTCAATGGACCATAGTTAAATTTGGTCGCTCCTTTAATAAGTTCCCAATTACCTTCAATATCTCTTCTATCAAGATCAGGAGATCCATCAATTATATAGTAAGAAGAATTAAAATTTTGTGCCAGCGAAATAGCTAATAATGTCTTACCTGTACCAGGAGGCCCGTGTAATAATATACCAACACATTTTCCCTTATCAACAGACTCAATTAAACTCTTCAAATAATCAAATTCATCTTTTTGTTGAATATAATCTATTGAATTTTGAGAATCTGTATTAGATATGAGTAACTCCTCCAAATACAATTAATATGTTGATTTGGATATCTTAATCGATAATTGTCTTTCGAATATGAGGTAATTATTTAATATTTTTTAAAGATATTTAAAAAGTCACTCTATAATGAATTTTAATAAAACCTTAATTTTCAATAAGACATATTTGAATTTATCTAGTTCTTAAAATTGGCATTAACAAACGAAAAAGTAAAGCATAACCCTTTCTTACAAATGAGATATTAAATAAAGTTCTCATTATTTTTAAAAGAGTGTATCTTTTTGGTAGGAAAGTACTGAAATTTTTATCATATGTTAACTCTTTTATGAAAAAATTCTTTTTAAGAACAGAAAGTAGTAGGGAATAAGATATAATTGCTATAATATCCCATGCTCGTTTAATGTGATCCTGCGGATAATTCAGTTTTTCTCCCATAGCTATTCTTACAATTTCAATAACATGGAATATATCTATTTTACTTCGTTTCAGCTCTTTAATCGCCCATAATAAATAAATACAGCCCCCACAGTAGGATATTAAAGCTTTTGCGCCTGTGTCTTCTGCTTCTTTGAATTTTTTGAAACCTTCCGAAATAATATCAAATGGGATTGAAATATTTTTTACCCAAGAAGATCCTGCGCCGAATCCGCAACAAAGTGAATCTTTTCTATTATGTTTCATTTCATTAATATGACATCCACATTTATTTAATATTGCTCGAGGAACCTCCCAATAAGTACCACCTAAAGTTTTAGAATAACAATTATCATGAACTGTTACTTTCAAATTTAGCGGATTTTTTAATTGAATTTCACCAGAATTAATATTATCTAATAACCATTGGTTAAAATTTACAAATTCTTGAGTATGAACTACTCCCATCTCTTTAGGATGAACATCCTTAAATATATATTCGACCGCATCTAAACAAGCAACAATTTTCTTAACACCCCAATTGTCAAAATCATTTTTTGTTCTCTGAGCGATCCTTTGTACAACATCTAAGTATCCACCTTGGTATAAATATGCTCCACCTTCCCATTGATCAATTCTGTCAATAGGTTTAAAATAATCTAATAATTTACTTCCACCTATTATAAATGGAAATAAATGGGTATAGTTTCCAATCAATAATGGGGTATCATTAGGTTTTGGGATATAATTAAACCATTTATAAATCCATCTTCTTTCCTGATTTGATAAAAAAATATTTAGTAGTTGCCAAATATTATTTTGTTCAGTAGGACACACAAAACGATATAATGACGGAGCTGCTCTTTTTTTGTAAAGGTCATTCCATCTCTCAAGTATCAAATTATATGGATTTGCATTTTGAGGACAATACAAATTACAAGAAAAACACGTATTACATTTAGTTAAGGCATATTTGGATTCCTTTCCTTCAATTAAGTTCTTAATCTCTTCCTTTGCCTCTTCAATAGGTAGTTTTAACACAGGACATAAATGTAGACATTCACCACACAAATTACATAGATCTTCTCTAAAACCTGATATTCTCTTAATTTTACTCACTTTTACCAAGCCTCTTTATAATCAGGTGGATTTTCAGGAATCTTTTCAATTTTAAAAGTTTTTTTAGAATATAGCTTAGGAATTTGATTTTTAACAGCACCCCAGAAAAAATGTTTTCCTCTGTCTTTTTTAGCTTTCTTTGTTAATGTTGGTTTATCTCCAATTGCCATCTGTATTAATTCAATAATATGATACACTTTTAGTTTCTTAAAATATAATTTTTTATTACCTCCAAATGTTGCTAAACAGCCAGCACAATAAACGCATACAGCATCTACTTTAGTATTTTTAAAAGCTTTAAAATTCCTTATTGCAGAAGATCTTATTTTAAATGAATGATACGATGAGTCAACTGAAAAACCCGCTCCAATACCACAACAACGAATATTCTCTCGAGAAGAATCAGTTTCAATAATTGTTGCCCCAGCTAATTTCAAAATTTTACGAGGCAAATCCATGTATTCATCCCCAAACATCTTAGCATAACAAGAATCTTGAATAGATATAGTCATCTCTAATTTTTTTTTAAATTGAATTTCTCCTTTTTGAATTTTTTCCCATAAATATTGAATATATGGTTTAATCTCTTCAAATTTGTACGTTAAACCGTAACGAGGCAAGACATACTTAAACACATTAGTCCCTGCTGTGCATAATACAAGCAACTTTTTTGGTTTTAAAATGTTAAACCACTTGTCTAATCTTTTAGTAATCTGATAAAGTTCCTCTGTGTATCCTGTTCGAAATAAAGTTTCACCACAACAATATTCTAAACGACCTCTTATATCTAAATCCTTAAAAAAACTAGCTTGTGTGAGTTCAGCAAATGTTATGATATTACAACCAGGATAGGTCAGTGTATCTCCCTTTAAAGGTTCTAAAGAAGCCCAATTTTTAACAAGATCCTTTGTTTTTTCTGGTAAATGTTCCATAACATAGGAGCGGAAGTTAGGATAATATGGATAAAGGGTCATATAATGTTTTGCTCTCACTTTCAGTCCTTCTTTTTGGTATTGCTCATTCCATCGCTGTAAAACAAGACCTGCGGGATGGGCATTCTCTGGACAATAAAAATTACATGAAAAACAGCTCTGACATTCACTTAATACGTGTTTAGTCTTCTCTCCCATAATTAATTTTTTAATCTCATCAATTGCTGTATCTTTAGGAAGTAGCATGACTGGACATTTATGAAAGCATTCACCACAGCGAGTGCATGCTTTCTCATCAAAGTTAGAAAAAAATTCTTTATTTACTGGTCTTATTTTAGATATTTTTAATCCCCTTTAAAATACTTAAATCAATTTAACTAATATTAGTAGATATTAATATAATACTTATTTTTGCTATGGAGCCAATATTAAAATAATGATATACACTAACATAAGATTTCCTAAAATGATTCCAGTGTCTTTTAGTGACGTTCTTCCTAATAAATCGGTTCTAGGTTTTCTATAAATATACATAATTCCAAATGGAAAAAATACAATTGGTAAGAAAATATAGTAATTTGTGATGATAAATGAAATTACTGCTATACCTAATGATATAATACAAGCAACCCAAATTACCAATTGAGAAGTTTTTGGCTTTAATTTGGCTAATGAATCTCCATCTATCATTTCATGAACCATTTGCCCGGTAAAAGCTACGGCTGTTATAGCTGCTAGTATTAATGATTCATATAACTCCATTTTGGGAAAAACATTCAAAAAAACATCTCCAGCATTAATTTTAATCATAAAATAAGGCAAAATAATATGAGATATACCTAAAATAATATGATTAATAATAACGAGCTTTTTGAATAGACAATAAAAGACAACCATAAAAACAATAAGTGCTAAATAGATCCCGAGAATAGGATGCTCATAAATATCATTTATAAAACACATGGTTCCTAACAAAAAACTTGCGAGAGCAAGAACAAGTATTTCTTTTCTAGCATATCCCTTCACTCTTTCTAAAGTCTCTTTTTCATTAGGATCTTTCATATCAATGACATCATTAAGAGTGTTTCCTGTAATAGCATAAAAAGAAAAACCTGCTAATATCCAGATTTGAGAAACTATATCATAACTATTCAAATATATACATAATAGACATGGTATTATTACAGAAAATATATATTCAACTCGAAGAAGTTTAAATCCCTTACTCATGAAAATATAACCTTAAAATTTTGCTTTAAAGTTATTTTTAATTATCCTTAAAATGATATAAAACTTTAGAGAGAAAATTATAATTTTATATTGATTCAATAAATCATAATTTAACGTTTTTTGCGCATTTATTTGATTTACTTATACCAAATCTAAGGTTTTATTTCTTCGTTACAAATCCAACACTTTTCTCCTTTTGCTTTTAATGAGTAAGCACATGTCAAGCAATATTGTGTTTTGCAATTCGGACAAATGTATACAGTCCCTACAATTTCTCCTTTATGGACGACACAGATGAATTTTTGTTGTTCAATTTTAAGCTCAGATTCAAGTTTTTCTAACTCTTTCTTTTCTCTAGTTGTTAATTCTGGTATTTTCCTATTTTTTGCTGATTTTGGATGCTCTTTTAATAAATTGCTGTATTCAATTTCATCTTTTTTTACTTTACTATCCCTTTCTAAGAATGTACTTACTTCTTCAGAGTATTGTTGAATTTCACCAATCCGTGGTGATTGGCTTGTTTCTATTGGACATGAAGGCGTAATAATACCTTCTATACTTCTTGAAACAGAGGGTTTATGAATTGTGTTTAGGGCGGAAACGAGTATTTTTTCTTCTTTGATTATTCTATCTAATCTTTCTAAAACTTCTTTTTCTTTGTCTTTATATCCAGCTTTATGAAAAAGTTCTGCTGATAACTTTAGATAATTTGATCCGTAATTTAGAAATTCTTGCTTTTTATTTACATCTAATTCATTATCGGCTTGGATTAAATACCAAGCAGCATCGAAATAAGTTGATGTTGCAAGTGCCCAATCTGAACCATTTTTAAAACCACCTTTTTCATATAAATTTGCTGCTTTTCTGAGAATTGATTTAACATTTGGATACAATCGTGTTTTAACTTTAAAATCATTAGATTGATCAAATTTACATCCCTCTTCTAGAGCTAAACAAAAGGATGAATTACCCTGAGCTAGGAACTTTAATTTGCTCTCAGTAAAGTAGTCGCTAGCTTTTGTAAATAAGTTTGCTGCTTCTGCGAATCTTTCCGGATCCTCGTAGTTTTCAGCTAATTCCATGCTTTCCCAGGCTCTACAGAGATGATATATTGCTTCTAATTCAGCTCGTTCTCTTTTAATTTTATATAATGCACAGATATCCCTGAATTGAGTTGCTGCATTGCTAAACTTTTCGGCAGCGGCAATATGATCTCCTTTTTTTCCTAAAATTCTTGCCTCATCAAGATTTATTCTAGCAGAACAATGATTCATCCTAACTTTAGCAACTTTCTCAAGTTTTTTTAATTCTTTTGACCTTCTAACACTTTTCCTAATAAATCTAATTGTAAAGATAGCATTATCGAAAAGATCTCTTGTTTTTTCATAGCTCATTATGGCATCATCATATTTTTCCTTTTTACTAAGATCTTCAGCTTCTTCTAAAACCATCCAAGCTCCATAATAAGCTGCTTCATAATTAAAACTAGGTAGCGTTTTTAAGATCTCAATTGCCTCTTCATAGTTTTCTTTGGCTTTTATATGATTTTCACTTTTATGATATGCTTTAGCCTCTTCAATAAAATTCCAAGCTTTAGTATATTTTATCTTTTCATTAATTCTTTCCTTCAGCGGTTTATATTCAATTGATGATAATGAATCTTCATGAGCTTTTTGTGCTTTTTGATAATATTCTGCAGAAGTTATATGATTTCCTAAACGATCTTCTAAACGAGCAATGTATTCATGACAAGCAGCTGTATAATAATAATAACCTTTTTCTGAAGAATCAATAAGTATACGTAGAAATAACTCTCTTGCTTGTATTAGGGATTTCTCTTCAGTAGTTAAAATACCTAATTCTTCATGAAGTAGAGCTAAACGTATTTGAATTGATAAATAAATCCTATAAGATTCAATTGAATATCTAATATTATTCTTTGCAGCTTCTATAGCAAGTTCTAAATTTTTAACTTTTTCTTCCTTATCTTTAGAAATATCAGCAAGAGTCTTATATGCTCTATAAAGCGAAGTGAAACCCGCTGATCTTGCATTTCCTCCTTTATATTCTTTTGAGAGATTTTCAGTTTTGTTGGCGTAGAAGAACATTTTTTGAAGATAGTCCTCTAAAGGATCATCTTCTGTAGCAAGAATAACTAATTGTGAATAAAAATGAGTTATATACTGATAAACAAAAGTAATATAAGGTCCAAATGCAAGTCTTTTTAATGCTTTATTAGCATATTCAATTCCTAATTTAGCATAAGACTTCCGTATATCACCCCTTAAAAAACTTCTGCTTGCGAATTGGTTATAATAATCAATAGGTATAAAATCCATAAAGCAATAAGGCCCCGTATATAAATTTTCAAAAATTTTATCTAATTTCTGTACTTCACGCATATCGTTTAGAATTCTCTTCTGTAGGTATTCAAATCTACCAAAAATACCAGCTTGATAGTTTATCCCATATATAGAAGAGATAACTCCAAGAATATTTCTTGAATTTTTATAAAATACAATAGATTTTTCTAACAACTCGAATCCTTTTTCAGCAAACTTTACTCGTTCCTTTTTTTCTTCAACAAGTAAACCTCCAAATATACAATAGATAAAGCCAGTTATACCATAAATCTCTCCAAGAATATAATGATTAATCTCATCATTACTAGTTTGCGCTAAATTTAATGATTCTTCACATCGTTTTAAAAATCTTTTATAGATTTTTTCTTGCTTTTTATCTCCATAAGTAAGTTCTGTCCACCTATTAATATTTAACATTAATAAAAATTCGGCCCATAATAGCCTACTTCTAATTTCGATTGTATCAATTTCTTTTAGAAGTATCCAAGCCTTTTCTATTAAATTACGACCAAGCTGACTATAATACTCTATTTCAGAAGGATTAGAACATAAAAACACGTATCTATTCATTGGGTCTACGATCAGAGTTAACAATCTTATGTAATTTTTAGTATCATTTGCTTTTGAATATTCTTCAATAAGTTCTAAAAGAATATCAACTGATTTTTTTATATTTTTTCTCGCCTCTTCAAGTGACGTAATAACAAAGCCTGTTACGCCAAGTGCTCTAGCATTACATTCATCACTCAGAAGTTTATCATTAGTTTTGATAAAAAGACTTTCCGCCTTTCGAAAAGCTTTAAAAGACCTTTTACTCCAATTTAAATAGTCTTCTCTAATTTCTGATGCATAAATGGCTCGAATGCATATATCCCCTAGTTTAATATAAATATTCGCAGCAGTTTTTAACTTTTTCCGATCTAAATTTGTTTTAGCTGCTTGTTCATATAAATCGGCAGCTTTCTCCCAATTATAATTCTTTTCTTCATTTTTCGCCTCTTTAATTAAAGGTTCTTCTTGGTTATTCCAAACAATCATGCTAAAGATTTTTTTGAAAATCTAATGGTTTCACTAATTCATTAATTATTTTTTTGTATTATTAAAATTTATCTTAAAAAAATACATTATTTGGTACTTTTGCTGCTTTTATTAATTCTTTCTTTTCAACAAAGATCTTTGATATTTGCTCATATAAATTAGCTACTTTTTTCCAATTATGATCTTTTTCTTCACATTTCGCCCTTTCCAATAAAGAGGTATCTCACTCCATTCTTTCCCTCAAATTAAAAAGGCAAATTTTAAATAAATGATAGGTTTTTTTATTTTTTTATTACCCAGATACTATCTCCACCTTCTTTTATAAAATTTGCTTTAGAAAATGGTGTTATATCAATAAATTCTCTGAAGCTTTTTTCATTGTAAAATAAGGAAGCTTTTACTTCTGTGAACTTATGTGTAATATCAAAAAGTTGAAATCTCTTTTCTGGAGCAAATGTATCAGGAATCATACTCTCTCCAATAAGTAAAATCCCATTATCCTTCAACAAGGAATAGAGGTTCTTAAATACATCTCTTCGGTAATTCTCATCAGTGTTCATTTCGTGGAGAACCTGATTTAATATAATCAAATCAAATTTTTCCTTAAAGAAACGGGCAAATTCATCAATTACCATCTCAAAAATTTCAATTCTTTCATTCCAATTATTTTTATTTATTAATTTTTTTGCGTGTGCTAATGCTATAGGATCGATATCAATTCCTACAAATCTAGCTTTTTTATACTTTTTTGCCCAAGTTTCAAGATTAAATCCATAACCACAGCCTAGTTCAAATATAATACTCCGCTTTTGTAGATTTTTGCAAAAAAACTCAAACTTTTTAGAAAATAATCTTTCTACTAACGTTCCAAACCTTGCCCCACGTTCTTGTAGGTCTCTCATAATATCTCCGGGTAAATCCAATATGCTCCATACGTTACCGGTTTTAAAGTTCTCTATTAAAATATCCTGAGCTGGAGCCATGTAATAGAATGCACCGAGTGTTCCCCCAATATAAAACTCATTACTTCTATCGATAAGTAAATCATATACATAAGGAGCTGTTTTCAAAATTTTCTTTTCTGAATTTGAGATTTCAAGTATACCACATTCAAGTGCCAAATGAAGCCAACCATCTAAATACGTAAAATCTAAATTTAGGTTTTCGGACAGTTCAATCGGAGTGAAAATCACTTCATTATATTTACCAGAACTAGGTGATGATTTAGCTTTTTCAAATAAGTAATTAAAAATGCCCAAACGTCTACCCATACCAATTAATATAATCGTATTAAATCCATAAAGACCGTTTATAGCAAATTTTTTTATTTGATTGCTAATAGTGATTTCAGGTTTACTTTCATTTTCTGTTATAATTAATTCCACCATGTTATTTTTACTTTATTGATAACAAAACAATTATTAATCAAAAATTTGATTAAATCAACTTTTCATATTTAAACTTCTTTAAGACTTATAACTTCATCTTCTAAAAATGATTTCAAAATATTACTCAATTTCCTATCATCTTCTATTGGAATACCTCTTATTATAAATTGAGATTTCTTCATAGGATCTACTTCCCATTCAAATTCATTCAGAAGATAAGGTTTTATATCAATAAATTTATCATCTAGTTCAATCATGAAATCATCCATAAGTTTCTCGAGGTCTTTAACTTTTACCATTTCCTTCCTCCTAGTTTATATTTAAATTTGGATTAGAAAAGTTATTTTTAACGTGTCTTAAATTAAAAATTAAATTTTAAGATTTATAAAGTTTTAAAAATCACATCCTAAAAGTACATTCTAATTGCTAAACCCATCAACACAACAGCAACCAAAAGTTGCAGGGTTTTCTTTGGTATTTTTCCAGATATTTTTGCTCCAAAAATTGAGCCTAAGATAGCCCCAATGCCAATTAAAATTCCTATTAAATAGTTTATTTTACCTATAATACTTTTAGCAATAGTATTATATATCGCAGTGAAAAATATTATGCCCGTAGAAATTGCTGTTGCATTATGAATGGGATAATGAAGAATTATGTGAAGAGCTGGAGTATTGATAATACCTCCTCCAATACCTAATAAATTAGCAGTAAACCCCGCTAAAATAAATAATGGTATTGATTTTTTCAAATTAGTTTGATAATCATGATCACAGAGTATGAAATTCTTTTCATATTTTTCTTGAGAAGGATTAAATCTTCTTGATTTAATTGCTTTATATATCATGTTTGTGCCAGCTATCAGTATTGTTGTGGCAAAAATAATTTTTAAAATACTTTCACCCAAATCAACAAACAAGAATAAAATAGTACTCATGATGCTACCCAAAATCGAAAATGAAGAAAAAATGATAACTTGTTTAAGATGTAGTCTTTCTTCTTTGAAATAAGTAAAGAATCCCGCCCCAGAAGAAATTAATATTATGAAAGCAGAAGTATCTACAGCGACATTCATAGGAAGAAGTAATAATAGAACCATAATGCTTACAAAAAAAATACCACCCCCTACACCAACTACAGAGCTAATGGTTCCGAAAAGAAATCCCGCAATTAATAAAATAATAACTACAACTGTATCCATATAATGTCAAATACATTAAGCTATTATTAATTTTCTATAAAGTGAGAACTTAATAGAATAATAATATATTATTAAGTCAAGATTATAATTATGGATAAATTATTATAAATTAAAATTCATTTCTCTCTTAAATATGACCGATTCTAACACTGACAAGTTAGTACTTGAATTGGTTGCATGTGATCGTTGTAAAAATCCTTTTATGATGCCAAAAGGAGAAAAATTAAGAAAACAAGAGAATAATGAAGAAATTGTTTGTAAAAATTGTATTAAATTAGCAGAAAGAAAAAAACAATTGGCATCTTCTGTAATTGAATCTCAGAAAGAAATTAAAACATCCATAAAAGAATTTGAGGATAAATTACAAACAGCAGAAACTCAAGATACAAAGAAAATCTTTTATGAAAAAATCAAAAAGCAATCTGAAATTTTAACAAAATCAGTCGAACTCCTTAAAAAGATTGAGAAAACAAATGATGAGAAATATATCGAGGAATACAAAAAACTTTTTGAAAAATTGAAAAAGGAAGTTTCTTGATTGATTCTTAAACATATAATTCTTTCTTTATAAAAATTAAACCAATGTTCCTAATTTTTTTGTTAGACTGATATTTTGCGTCTATTTTCATAAACTTAGACAGAATTCCTACAATAATATTCCAAAATTTTCGAAATAAAACATTGGATTCGTATTTATTTCTTAATTGAATAAGACTCTGTTCAATTTTTTTAGGATTCGTAGATTGTATATCTGCTATTATCATTAATCGCCCATAAACGCCAAAGATTCTTAGGTTTCTTAGATTAAATTTATTGAAAAGAGAAATAATCTGTTTTATTTCATACCGTCTATAATGTCCTATTATTTTATCCTGGATTGTGTAATATTTCATTCTGTGAGGAACTGTTATTACAGCTATCCCATTTTTCTTTAGGATCCTGCCTATTTCTGATACTGCTAAGTTATCATTCTTAACATGCTCTAAAACATCGAGAGCACTTATAAAATCAAATGCTTCATCTCTATATGGTAAGTTATTAATATCTCCACACAGAGGGAAACATACATCTTTATTTGTATATTGCTTTAATGGAATGTCTGAAATATCAAAGAAAGATTTTTGCTTTATATTATCTAGAAAAGAGAGGAATGAATTTCCAGATGAACCAAGATCAATGCCATGTGAAAATTTTCTTTTAAAATTAATATTTTCTTTCAATAAATCAAATTTACATCTTATTCCAGGAGATAGATAGTACTCTGATAGAGTTCTAAAGGAAAAATTTTTGTGTTTATCGTAAAAATCCTTCAACATCAGTTTAATTTAAAATCATATATTCATAATAATTTTCTTACTAAGTTTAAAAAAAACGGAATATTAAAATTTAACATCTATTTACTTTTTAAAAATTTGGTTAAAATGATTCAACTTTCAGTGTTCTTAGAAGATAGACCCGGTGAACTTGCTAATTTTATAAAACTTCTTATGGATAACAAAATTTTTATTCGAGCTTTAACAGTAGCAAAAACAAGTGAATATGGGTTAATATTAATCTTAGTTGATAACCCAGAAAAGTGCATTAACTTATTAGAAAAAAAAGATTTTCTTATCTCTACTACTCATGTCATTGCTGTTAGATTGAATGATCATCCTAAAGCGCTTTATGAGATACCAAAAACTTTAGGAGAACACAAGATAAATATTGATTATTTCTATAGTACCCTTGTAAAAGATGAATCTATGCTTATATTACGTGTTGAAGACACAATTATCGAGGAAGCAATAGATATTTTAGAAAAAAAAGGATTTACCATTGTAGAAAGGTAGAATTAATAAGTACTGTTTAGTTTTTTCGACCCATTTTATTCCCAATTAATTTGACCTTCTAATTGAACAATAAACCTTAAGAATTTTTAGCAATTAAAAGGTATACAGTTTAACTATTATTAAAAAGGTAAGATATATGAGTATCAAATTTACTGAAGAACAAGAAATGATTCGGGAAAGTGTAAGGGAATTTGCTCAAAGTAAAATAGCTCCAATTGCTCTTCAAATGGAAGAAACTAAGGCAATACCTAGAGATGTAGTCAAGGGTATGGCAGAATTAGGACTTATGACGTGTACAGCAGATGAAAAGTATGGTGGTCCTGGATTAGATGCTGTGAGTGCCGGTGTTATAGCAGAAGAATTAGCAAAAGCGGATTGCACTGGCTCCACATGTGTATATTACTTGGTCCCTGCATCATGGGGTTTTCTTTTAAATAAATATGGAACTGAAGAAGCAAAGCAAGAAATTTTTCCAAAAACAGTCTCAGGAGAATGGTTCCTTGGAATCGCTACAACTGAAAGTGATGCTGGTTCTGATGTAGGCGCTACTAAGACAACTATAAAGCCAGATGGAGATGGATTTGTGGTGAACGGTGAAAAAATGTACATTAGTGGCGTAAGAGAGGCAGTAACACACGGTGGCGGACATATCACAATTGCTCATCAAACTCCTGAGCGTGGGACAAGAGGAATGACTACATTTTATTTACCCTTAACTGCTGAAGGAATTACACCTACCTATATAAACGATTTAGGTAGAGAGGGGATTTCATGCGGTGGGTTCTCTATAGATAATGTAAGAATCCCAAAACATTATATATTAGGAGAAGAAAACAAAGGATTCTACATACTCCATGAAGGATATGAATACGCAAGGGCATTAATTTCTGTAATTTGCGCATCAGCTGGCTTGAAATCATTAGAAAACGGAATTAGTTATATTAAAGAAAGAAAATCATTTGGAAAACCTTTAGCGCAATATCAAGAAATAAATTTTAGACTGGCTGAACACTATACAAAATTGAATATGTTAAGGGATTTGGGTTATAAAGCTTTAAAGACTATTGACTTAGAACAAGAAGGCAAGGTAAGTAGATTCGAAACAAGTAATATCGTAGCTCAAGCTAAGATGTTCTGCTCAGACTGGGCTTGTGATGCTATAAATGATGTCATGCAATGGCAAGGAGCTTTTGGATATTCACGAGAATGCCTTGATCAAGCTGCATGGAGAGCTGTTAGATCATTTTCACTTGCAGAAGGAACAAAAGAAGTAATGAAAATGATTGTAGCGAGAGAGCTACTTGGTAAGAAACAATATTAATTAACTTTTTTTTATATTTTTAATATTTTTATTTAACTCTTAAAAGATTGAGATTGAATATAGAATCTTATTTGAATTTTGATGAAACTATGAGATTTATTGTATGTGTAAAACAAGTTCCAGATACAACTGAAGTTAAAATTGACCCAGAGACCAACACATTAATAAGAGAGGGTATCCCCAGTATTCTAAATCCCTTCGACCAGTTTGCGCTTGAGGAAGCTATTAAGATCAGACAAGAAGGTGATGAAATTATTGTTATTTCCATGGGACCACCTCAAGCTAAAAAAGCTTTATTGAAATGTCTAGCATTAGGGGCAGACAAAGCCATCTTACTAAGTGATAGAGCTTTTGCTGGTGCTGATACATGGGCAACATCATATACTTTAACTCAGTGTATCAAGAAAATTGGTAATTTTAATATCATTTTCTGTGGTCTACAAGCAATTGATGGAGACACTGCTCAGGTAGGACCTGAAATTGCAGCTCAATTAAGGATTCCACAGATAACACACTGTGAAAGTGTTGAAAAATTAGTAGGTAAAAAATTAACAGCAAAAGTTCAAACAGATGATGGGTACAAAATTGTAGAAGTAAGACTTCCAGTACTTATAACTGGAACAACACCATCTTCCTTTGAGCCAACCAATCCTCCCATGATGAGTATAATGAAAGCAAATAAAAAGCCATTCTCTACCTTGGATGCAGATGAACTCGGAGGTAATAAGGATGATTATGGGTTAAATGGGTCATTAACTGAAGTTATTAAGGTTTATTCTCCACCTGCAAGACAACAAGGGGTTGTTATTAAAGAAGAAACTCCTGAAGTTTCGGTTCAAAAATTAATTGAATTATTATCTAAAGATAAAGTGATTTAAATTGATTATAGTAGACAAGAAAAAATGTACGGGTTGTGGTTTATGTGAAAAAGCATGCCCATTTGGAGCAATAACAATTGTAGAAAAAATAGCGGTGATAGGAGATAAGTGTACTCTTTGTGGTGCATGTGTCGATCAATGTAATGTAGGGGCAATTACAATTCAGCGGAAAAAAATTGAAGAGATTGACTTTTCAAAGTATCAGGATGTATGGGTTGTTGCTGAAATAAAAGATGGAAAGGTTAGAAATGTCTCATTTGAATTGTTGGGTAAAGCAAGAGAATTAGCAGATATTATTTATCAAAGAGCTTGTGTGCTACTTTTAGGAGATAATGTAAAAAGGTTTTCTCAGGAGTTCTCTAAGCGTGGTGCTTACAAAATATATGTTGCTGAACATGAAGCTCTTAGGGATTATCATACTGAAACTTATTCTTCTGTAATTACAGGAATAATTTCAAAATATAACCCAAATATTGTATTATATCCTGCAACAATAAATGGAAGGGATCTTGCACCAAGGGTAGCTGCAACTCTTGAATTGGGGCTTACTGCCGATTGTACTGGCTTGTCAATACGAGATGGATTATTATTACAGACAAGACCTGCATTTGGTGGAAATATTATGGCTGATATTATTTGTCCTGCAACACGCCCCCAAATGGCAACAGTCAGACCAAACGTTATGGAAATGGCACCGATTCAAGCTGGTAATAATGCAGAAATCATTGAAGTGCCGGTAAACGTAGATCTTCAAGGTTTAAAGGTAAAAACAAAAGAAGTAATCAGGGGAAATGCTTTCGAATGTGGTATTCCCGTATGTGAAGCGGATACTATTGTATCTGGTGGTAGAGGTGTTGGAAATAAGGAGAATTTTAAGTTGATTGAGGACTTAGCCAATGTATTAAATGCAGCTGTGGGAGCGAGCAGAGCTGCTGTTGATTTAGGCTGGATTCCAAAATCACAACAAGTCGGACAAAGTGGAAATACTGTTTCTCCAAAGATATACATTGCTTGCGGAATTTCAGGAACAATCCAACACTTAGTAGGAATGAAAAGTAGCGATATCATTATCGCAATTAATAAAGATCCTGAAGCTGCGATATTTAATGTGGCAAATTATGGAATTGTGGGTGATCTATGTGAAGTTATACCGATATTAACGAAAGCTTTGAAAGAAAAACTAAAGAACGATTGAATTAGATAACTAAGATTAAATTTCCCATAATTAAAATTGTGTTATAACAGCACAGTGATCAGAGCTAATTGAGCAATAAACCTCACTAATCTGTGGTATCAAATCTGGAGAACACAAAATATAATCAATTCTTTTACGTGGAATATGATTTTCATCAAAATGACTCGTATAACCAGGATCAGAATTAAGGAATCTATAACTATCAGTAAAATTCAGAGTTGAAGTACTATTTATCAATGAATATTCTGTAGAACTGGGTTCAAGATTAAAATCACCCATCCATATGATATTTTCAAATGAGATTTCTTTTTGAATTTCATTAATTATATATGGAACTTGAATTAGCCTGTCATCTGAACTCGTAGATAAATGAGTAACATATACCGTCCATATTGATGAATTTATCTGAAATTTGGCTTTAATTAAAGATCGAGGTTCATTAGATTGATCGGTAATCGGTAATGGAATAATTTCTGCTTCCAATATAGGATATTTGCTTAAAATAACATTTCCATAGTGTTTATAAAAAGTATAGCCGTAAAAATAATACATGTTAAGCTTATGAGCAAAATATGAAGGTAAATCTATAAAAGAAGTTTTAAGTGCGCCTAAATCGACTTCATTTAACCCCAAAATATCTGGATCATTCTCTTTAATGTCTTGTACAAGACGATCCAGATTAAATATTTCGTCATCACCAATAGCGTTGTGTATATTCCAAATCATGAAAGTAGGATTTGGTTTTTGTACAGAAACTAATTTGTGAGCGTTAACTACTATTCCTATTGAAATTCCATAAATTATGAAAATTCCAATAAATGATATAACAATTGGCTTACTTAAATGGATTGAATGCTCTTTCAATGTCAGTGAACTTTTCAAATTATTTATCTCATAAAGTATAATTAGTGCCAAACCAGTCATTATTTGGATTATTAGATGAGATATTAATGACATATATTCACTCCATAGAATTTCAACATGGAGTATAATGAAGAAGAAACTGGTAAGGAAAAAAATGAAAATTCCTTTCAGTAGCGTTTTAGGAGAATTAAAAGAATAAAAAAGGAATAAATAAGAAATATATAAAACTATAGAAAAAACACCGATTACGGTCATTAGTGACATGTAAATTGAAGATAAAATAGAAAAATCATTTTCTATTATAAAAATTCCAAGTCCAGTTAGGAGAGCTGTAGCTCCAATAGATGATATGAAGATGATCTTTATTATATTCTGATTTAGAGTTAATATGAACTTCATAGTTACTATATAACTTAAAATAGCACTGAGAAATATTAAAAAGATATAATAAGTAAAACCATAACTGGGCCAAACATTCAATGAATTTGGAATTAAACCATTAATACTGAGATTTATTATATCATATGCAGAAAGAGCCATTGGATTGAAGATCCACATCATTGAAAAGATGAATAGAACTCCCAATATTATAAAATGAAATAACGAGATAGATTTTCTATTTGTATCCTTAATATTTTCATTTCTGCTAGATATGAATTTCTCAAAATCATTAGGCAAAAAAATATAATTATTAAAAAGGATTAATAAACCGACAAAAACAAAAATAGGAATAATTTTACTAACATCTGAAGTAAGACTTGAAGAAATATTAATAGTTAAGAATATAAATTGAATCCCTAATCCGATTATCAGACCTCCCATTAATTGTGGGAAAGTTATATAAGATTCACTCATTTCCATTAGAAGTAGGAAACCCATGAAAAATATCAAGATTGAAAATAACATAAGGAAGTTTAGCATAAAAATTATACTGGGAATGATAATAAACTGAGAACAAATTCGAATTCCTGTAATAATGTAAATTAAGATGTAAGGTTTGTATTTTTTCTTGATCTTTCTTGATATAAAGAAGAAAAATTCAACAATTAAAATAAATACAAGAACTAACAGTGTAGGTATTAAAGTTAGGAATTCTGAGAAATTCATAAAAATATAAGCGTTAATATCAACAAAAACATTATAAAAAGATTCTATGAAAAGAAAAGCTACAATACCTAAAATAGAGATTACAGAAATATTTTTATAGTTATACATAATTAATCAAAAAAAATTCATTTCTTACTTTTTTATTTATATTTCTTTCAATTTAAAAGAGATCATCATCTAAATCTTCATTCCCTTCTGGGAACCGTCCAAATTGTTGCATGAATTGTTGAAGCAATTCACTTTCTCTTTTTGTGAACATTGGATCTTCATCGTAATCAAAAAAACAAGCATTAGAATTTGATGCCAATTGTTCTTCCATTGCTCTGCGTAAATTAGGAGTTCCTTGAATTAAGATTATTTCTTGATTTTCGTTTAATATTTGTACCACACCCTCAACTTCAGGTACAGATTGTATATTATCTGAATTTAATTCTAACCATCTTTGAGGTGGTAGCACTATAGGAGAGATTTCAAAGCGTAAATCACATCTTAAACATCGGTTAGCTTCTTCAATTGCTAATTCCTCATTAAATCCTAATTCAATTTCATTAAAACTGTTTTGACGTTCATCTATAGACAGGAATGGCATTTGAACACGTGGTTTATCATAAAAACTATCATCATGTCCTAAATTTGGATTAGGAACATCTGTTTCGATAAACATGTCATCAATTTCCCCATTTCCCCCTAAATATTTGTCAATTGAAGAAGCTGCTCTTCGCCCCATTTCTATTGCATCAACTACAGAGCTGGGACTATTTATAACCTCGCCACCAGCAAAAATTCCAGGTATATCGGTCTCTAGAGTTCCTTCTTTTACATGAATTAAACCAGATGTCGAAATATTAATTTTGCTTTCACTCACTAATAGAGATAAATCGGGAATTTGCCCTATTGCTAGAATAACCATTTCAGTTTTAATAGATTTTAGATTATCATCATTAAAAATGGGACTAAATAAATTATTCTCATCATAGACAGAATCGCAATGAACTAGCTCAACTTCAGATATTTTACCATCTTTATCAATAACATTTTTTGGTCCCCAAGAGCAGTTAAGCGTTATCCCTTCATCAATTGCTTTTTGAATTTCCCATTCATGAGCAGGCATTTCTTCTCTACATTCTAGACAGGTTAATTGAACCACTTTAGCCCCTAGGCGTCTAGCTGTTAAAGCTACATCTATAGCTACATTTCCTCCACCAATAACGATAACACTATCTGATACTTTTACTTCTTCACCAAGATTAACTTTTTTCAGAAAATCAAGACCCCATAAAATATTTGGGAGATCTAAACCTTTAATACTAAGCTTTTTAGTATTTTGAGCACCAATAGCTAAAAATATAGCATTAAAGCCCTGTTCTTTCAAATCTTCAATTGATAAATGTTCACCTACGACTTTATCAGTTTGAACTTCAATTCCTATACTTAAAATATGATCAAGATCTTTCTGAAGAACTGCTCGTGGTAACCTATATTCAGGAATTCCCAGCCTTAACATACCTCCTAAATAAGAATTAGCTTCAAAAATTGTGATTGAATGCCCTAACCTTCTTAAGTAATATGCTGCCGTTAATCCAGAGGGACCTGAACCTACAATAGCAACTTTTCTCCCCGTTAAAGGTTTAATACTTATTTTTGATTTCCATAATTCATTATCATGATCCATGGCAAAACGTTTTAAAGCACAAATGGCAATAGGTTCGTTAATTTGACTCCGACGACATTCAATTTCGCAATCATGAAAACACACTCTTCCAAGAACTGAAGGAAAAGGTGTTTTTTCTCGGATCACTGCTGCTGCTTCAGTATACTTTTTCTCTGAAATTAATCGAATATAACGTGGCACATCAATTTCTAATGGACAACTATTTCTACAAGGAACAAGCAATTTTTCACGTTCAGCCCATAGGATATTTTTATCTGTGAGTGCTCCTGTAGGACAAACCTCAACACAAGCTCCACAGAACTTGCATCCAGATTCCTTGAGAGAAGGTGCAAGACTTCCAACTATAGTTTCTCCATTAGAATATACAAATCCTAAAGCTTCAATACCACGAACATCTCTACATACTCTTACACACCTAGTACAACCTATACATAATTCATAATTTCGAATAAAAAGTGGTTCGTCTTCAATAATCGCACGTCCTTGAGGTTTATAACGTGGAGTGTCTTCGCGAATACCAATATATTCCGCAACTTTTTGTAATTCACATCTCCCTAAGATTGGACAACAACGCTCTTCAACCGGAACATTAGGTGAGCATGGTTCACGACTACAACCCTCACGCTGAGCACATATTAAACATGCATGAGGATGGTTTGAAAGTATATTCATCAACTTTTCACGCCGCAAGTTTTGAATTTCTGATGAATCAGTTCTGATAATCATACCTTCTTCAGCAATGGTATTGCATGATGTTACTAATCCTTCCACCCCTTCTATTTTAATTAAACAAAGCTGACATCCTAGATGCTCTTTAGATTGAGTATTTCTGAATTTAGAATTTCCTTGAAAAACTTCCTTATTCGGCTTTAATCCAACTAAAGGAGGCAAATCAGGATGTGCACAGAGACTTGGGATATAAATACCAGCATTTTGAGATGCTTCTAAAATACTAATTCCTTTCTTTGCATCGACCTTAGTACCATCAATAGTAATTGATATAGTATCCATGTTAAACACTCTCTAAATAAAATTAACCATAAAATTAATTACTTTTTATAAAGTTCGCACTTGAAAAAATACTTAAAATTTTAAATAAATTAAAATTCATTAAAATGACTTCTTACATTTTTGTAGAAATCCCATAATAAAATATCAAAAATAAAATAAACGAGGAATAAGTAAAATGTTTAAAGATATGAGTAGAGCCGCATTATCCGTCTTTATTTTTGGAATTTATCTAATAATTATAGCAATTATCTTTTTATTTATACCAGAAATCTTGTTTTCAATAGTTATGGTCCCAACAGATCCAGATATAATGTCACGTCTTTTTGGAATGATTTTAGTGCTCTTAGCTTACTATTATATTCGCGCTGCTCTTGATGAAGAGGGGTTGGAAAAATTTTTCATGTGGACAGTTCACACACGAGCTACAGTTATTATTTTCATGATCATTTTTGTTGCACTACAATTAGTAAGTTTTATTGTTTTAATTTTTGGGGCCATTGATTTCGCAGGAGCCATTTGGACTTTTTGGGCTATACGTAAGGATAAGACATCTCAAGGATAAATAAAAAAGGTAATGGACTAAAAATATAATTAAAAATTTTTTTTCTTCTTATAATTACAAATGACTTATTTTTTTGATAAATTAAAGTGTCTTAACGTTCTACAGGCTTTTAATATAAAATATGGTTTCTAAATGTATATAGAAATAATCTTAAGAAAAATATGGCTTGATTCAATATTTATTATTGAAAATTTAATATTTACATCTATCAATCTGAGGATGTTTCATTTCATTATAAATCAAGATTATATAATAAATATATAACAATAATTTGACTAAATTAGCATATATATGGCTAGAAGAATTGATAACGATATCAAGCAATATTATTCAGATAGGGCTTATGAGTATGATATAACATATTTAAGACCTGAACGTCAAAAAGACATTAAGGAACTTCATAGACTGCTAAAAACTTTATTTAAAGATCAAAATGTGCTTGAAGTCGCATGTGGAACTGGATATTGGACTAATACTATTGCATCTGTTTCAAAATTTATCACTGCTGTTGACATAAACGATGAAGTTCTTCAAACAGCAAAAAGCCGTGGAATTCCTTCAAATAAAGTAAATTTTGTTCAAGATGATGTTTATCTATTAAACAAAATTCAGGACGACTTTTCAGCTGGTTTTGCTGGTTTTTGGTGGTCTCATATATTAAAACCAAAATTAAAACCTTTTATTGCATTATTTCATTCAAAGCTTCAATTAAATGCTCTGGTTGTTTTTATTGATAATCGACGTATTAAGAAAAGTTCAACATCAATTAGTAGAATGGATATTCATGGAAATACTTTTCAAATAAGGAAATTAGAAGATGGACGTGAATATGAAATATTGAAAAATTTTCCAACTAAGAAAGAAATACGTGATACTCTAGGAAAAAAAGTTAAAAATCTTAAAATTCAATTCTTAAAGTATTTTTGGATTGTTTCATATAATATTTAATAGTAAAGTCTTAAATTGACTTCCTGCATTTGGCATTTTATTCCTAGAGTTTAAGTTTGAATTCTTGTATTTTATCTGGTGGCCATGCTCGAGGTGTTTCAACGTCTTTTATATATCTATGATCACATAGAGGGGCTCCATTTGAGAGAGTTTGGGTTCGAGAAAATCCATAACCAAATATGTTTGCCTCAGAAAAATCAGATAAACAGATGAGAGGGACATATTTTTCAGCATTATATTTTTTAAAAAATTTATGGATCCCACATTCATAAACATTAAAACCCCATTCGAAAGTTTTGCCATCGCCTTCTACATAATCCGCCACCCAATTCTCCGGATATTTTCTTTTCTGTGAAGTTTCTGTTAAAACTTTCATATAATCCATATACTCTTTTTCAAAAGGATATTGGGAAGGATCCTTGCCAGTATCTTCCATCATTTTTTTTCTAAATTTGTTATTAATATCACTAAGATTATAGAAAAATTCCCCAATATCCCATAATGTAAATTGTTCTTTTTCTAAAATACGAATAATTGCTAGAACAGTCGCACCTCCAATAAGGTAATTGGTAAAGATATTTTTTTTGCCTCCAATGTAGGGTATTTCAGGAATTAGATCTTCATATTCTTTTTTCATCAGATTAAAAAGTTCATTAACTTTTTCATCACTAAGCTTTTTAGCGAAAATTTGTTGTAAAATAGGCAAAATTGAATCAAAATCCTTCATTAATTTCGCTTTTTTTTTAATATAATAATCTTTTATAACTTTCACACTCATAATTAAATTTATCACCAAATTAATTTTAAAATGGATTAAAAGCAAATAAAATTAAGATTTCTTTTACTTTTAAAAATTACCCATAATAAGGATAAATATTATAAGTATTTAGGTTAGAATTTTGTGAAAAACCTAAATTAAATTATAACCTACCAGGAATGGGATAGCGCACCAGACTCACACGCTTTTACACAAGGTAGTTCTTTTGTTTTACCACCTGGTTTACATGGAGCACATGAATATTTTATTTTTTTACGGTGCTCTTCAGAAACTTTTGCAATAATCTCATCTCCTAATGGATCTAACTCATTTTCTGCCATCTCAAGAACGCCTTCTGGACATACTTCTACACATTTTCCACATGAATTGCACAAATCCGTATCGATGGTGATAAAATATTCTCCTGAACCATCCTTATAGCCATAATTAGCTTTTGTCATTTGCATCCTCTTATTTTTATTTAATTTAAAAGAACATCAAGCTTTTTTTCGTTCTTTCTCCACAAGGGCTTTAGCAAACAAAGCGGCACCAATAGCTCCTGCAATTTGTGGATCAACACTTGGCTCGGGAGCTTTAAGCTTTAATTCATCTTCGATTCTTTTAACAACTCCAATATTTTTAGCAATTCCACCGGTTATTGCAAACTTTTCTTCTATTCCGAGCCGTAATAAAAGAGTTACAATTCTATGTGCCATAGCTGAACAATATGCTGCTAAGACTTTTTCTTTAGGCCATCCTTTTCTGAGTAATCCCACTGCTTCTGATTTTGCAAAGACTACACAAGTACTACTAACTGGTTCGGGTTCTTTTTCAATGTCTAAAGACATTTTTCCTACATCATTAATATGTACTTGAAGCAGATCTGCAAACACTTCCATCCCTCTACCTGTTCCTGCCGCACATTTGTCATTCATGAGGAAAGCCGTAACTTTACCACGTTGATCACAACGTATCGCTTTACAATCTTGACCTCCCATGTCCAATACTGTTCTTATTTCTGGACCATAAATAAAGTTAGCTCCTCGTGCATGGCATGCGATTTCTGTAATTGCTCGTTTTGCGAATGAAACATTAACTCGACCATATCCTGTTCCAACAACATATTGAATCTTATCCAAAGTTAAACCAGTACCCTCAAGCGCCCAATCCATAGCGTTATTAGCACTATCTGGACTATTTGATCCAGTTCGCATGCTTGAATAACAATAAATTTCTCCATCTAACATTATAACGGCTTGAGTACTTACCGAACCGACGTCTACACCTGCTGATATAATATCTGCGGATTCCCATTTTAGATCTGGGTTTGTATAACGAGATTCGGTCCATCTCCAATATTCTTTTTCTGATTCTGCATTTAACATTATTTTAACCTCCAATTTTATCTTGTGCTATAAGTGCTGCTCCTAAAGCACTTATATATTGTGGTGCGATATTATCTTTTGGTACTAAGAGATCAAAACCTAAGTTCTTATTCATTGCATCTACAAATCCAATATTATTCGCAACACCACCTATCAATGCCACGTCTTTCTCAATACCTATTTGACGTACCATACTTGTATTTCTATCAGCAATCGCATCATGAACAGCATGAATTATATCTTCTTTAGAAGTTTTTTGGTGGATTAATGATACAACTTCAGATTCTGCAAAAATAGTACATTGTGCGTTCATAGGAATTTTTTTAGTTGATTTTAAAGAAAGTTCTCCCATAATTTCGATATCTACTTCTAATGCTCTCGACATGGCTTCTATAAACGCACCAGCTCCAGCAGCACATTTCTCATTTATTCCAAAATCCTTGACTTTTCCTTTCTCATCGATTTTTACTACCAATCCTTCTTCTGCTCCGATATCGATAATAGTACGGGTTGAAGGGAAAAGAAAGAATGTTCCACGACCGTCACATGTAATAGTAGTGACATTATCGTCAGCAAAAGAAATCGCCTCCATTCCAGCTCCCGTTGCTGTAAGATGTTTAACATCTTCACGTTTAATTCCAGCCTTTTCAAGAGCACTATTTAATGCTTGCTCTGCTGATTCTTCTTGATCAAATCCACTTAATACCGAAGCCGTTGATAAAATGTTATTTTCTTTCAAAAGAACGACCTTAGTATTTTTAGATCCGCAATCAATTCCTGCAGTTATCATATTAAACCATTTTTTATTTTTTATCTTAAATTTTTAACTTAAAAATATTATCTAATACTATAAATCAATTAGTATTTTATCTTCTCCATATCAAGTGATTCCATAAAAGCATCTACACGCTTCATAGTTCGCTCAAGATCGAATTCTCTCTCATCTCCCATGTTGCCTTCAAAGGGCATGGTTGGTATTCCTGCTTTTTGGATAGCTAGACGATTTTCTGCGATTCCAAGACTTAAACCCTCACATCCTCTATTAAAGTGCAAAAATACACCATCCAGTTTCCATTCCTTTGCGATCCTAATCATCATATCAGATTTGAGTTTTGGATGGTAAAAATGTTGCCATTCCGGCCTACTTAAATTCCAATCTGCCAGAGCTCTTAGTGCTTCATCTCGATTTGTTATCTCAATATCAGGAATAGTCTTTGGACCCCAACTCCCATCTTCTTTATCTTCCCATAACCCAATAAGACCAAAAGTGTAAAGACTCCCTATAGAGACACAACCGTATTGCTCTAAATAGCGAAATATTCTCAAAAATGCCCATGGAGGTTGTGTATCTGTCATAATTCGACATTTTTCGTTTCCTACGGCAGCTATACCTCGTGCTACACGATCTTTTACCTCAGGATATAATTCCTTTTCATAAAAATCTGCTGTCCATTGAGCTGATTTTCTTAAAGTACCAAGAACGTATAAAGAATACATTGATTTTTCATCTAAAGGAGCTGGGATTGCCTTATTAAGCTCGCAAATTGCCGACCAATAATGACATGTACGAAATTCGTTTTTAACTGCTTTAATTAATAGTTCATCATCATAATCTCTTCCAGTGATTTTTTCGAGCCATTTTATACCATCATGCATCTGACCAACAATATAATTAATTTTATGTTCTGTTAATTCTTCATATGGTCCTACTGATACATCAATGTCGAACATTGGAATTCCTCCTTCAAGCTCACTTGCAACTTGATACCATTTAGCATGTGAACAACAAATATGATCTTGCCAAATAAAATCAGGTTTAGGGAATTCTTCTGAAAATTGCGGCCATGCATATTTGTTTATAAGTATAGATCCCCAATAATTACGCATATAAGAGCATAGATCCCGCGCAAAGCCCCTCGCTTCAGTAGCTTCATGGCATTCTAAAGCAAATTTATCATTAAATGCTACAGTTGCGCCATAAGGCTCTCCTGTTAGTGAATAAACATCATCTCCCAAACCAGCAGGAATAGCATCAAAAGACCAAGCTCCTCCTACCCATCGAAGGCCTCCTTTATCATGAGCCTCAGCAAAATCTTTATAATAATTTTTTCTAAGAGCTTTAGCTTTATTCCAACACTTTAATTGCTCTGTCGGATATTTAGTTTCCATCATTTTAATTCCTCCTTCCTTAAAAAAGATCCTCCTCTCTTATTATTTCTAAAAATGCTTCAACACGAGTTTTAAATTGACCAAGGGGTACGGTTACATCAAACTCAAGAAACAATGTCGGAATTCCGTCATTTTCCAAAGCTTCTTTCACTTTTGGGAGTGTTAATTCCCATGGATCACAAAACTTTTGTTGTATTAAGATTGCTCCTTGTATTCCGTATTCCTTAGCTAACTTAACAATATTTTCAAGTCCCAATCTTTGAGGCCAATCTTTACTTGGGCATGGAGTACGTTCTACATATCTTTTGGATATTGCAGTTAGTATATCTCCATCCAATATTACTTTATTATTAAAATAGCGAGAACCAGTGCAATGGTCATCAATAACAAATCGCGCACCTAAATCCTCAACCATAGCAACAAATTTCGTATCATCATCTTCAGAACCTACTATCATAAGGCGCTCACCAGATTCATCTAAAGTTCTTGAAGGAAGTTTTTCTAATAGTTCTTCTAAAGCTTTATTATGATCTCGTTTATCAACCATTTGTGAGGATACCACCATAAGCATTGCTTCTAGACCTGTTAATGGTGGATTTGGTTGTTTTCTAAGCTCGTATACTTGTTGTAAAAGCCGTCTATTAGTATTCATAATCTCAATTCCTCGTTTGAGATCCTCTTCAGTAATTTCTTTCCCTGTCCATTCTTCAATTGCTTTCTTGAAAGCCTTTAATTCTTCTGTTAAATAAGGAACAGCACGAGGGCTTTGAACATTCATGGGATGTGGTAAATAATATTTAAAATCCACTGGAATGTGGAGATCCCAACTCGTAAAAGCTTGTCTAATATGGAGACAACTTTGAGCAATCGTAATTCCATCGAGATAATCAAACTTACCCTTTAATCCTTGTGCTAAACAATCACGACAGAAAGGACAAAACATAGCAAATATATGCGGTTCGGAGACATCTTGTGGTTCGTGGCTGCCTAATATTCTTACTGGTAGAATATCCGCAGCATAGAGAATTTCTTCAGGTACATATGTACAGAAAGTTCCTATTACTTTTCCACCAGTACGTTCTTTCCACTTCTTTGCATATTCATGACGATTTTCATACCAATCTTTAAATTGTTCAAACAATCTTTTTATCCCCTTGATTCAATCTATATTGGAAAGTTAAAAATAAATTAAAAATTTTATTAAACCTCTATTTTTGACATAATATTAGTATTCTAATTCCCTCTCCGCGACGCATAACATCAAAAGCTTCATTAATTTCTGAAAGTGGGAATTTGTGGGTAATTAACGGTTTAACCTGAAGTGATCCATTCTTAACCAAGTCGA
>JAHQWL010000052.1 GCA_029856155.1 Promethearchaeia archaeon | reverse complement strand
ATATTATCATCTGCAATAAATGAATCAAAGATAGGAGTACCATCACTATGAAAAAATAATGAGCTTGGGAATGCTGTCCATGATGTTGAATTGGCAGGAAGAACACCTGTGGCGTTAATGAAATATTGTACTCTTTCAAAATTCCATTTCACATCTTCGGCAGTCATCATTGTTCCATCATGGAATTGCACGCCCTGCCTTAAGGTGAATGTGATCTGAGTATCACTATCCCAAACCCATGATTCGGCAAGCACAGGTTTTATTATATAATAAGGATGAGTGGAGTAATCGTACTCAACTAATCCCTCTATAACTTGGTGTTGCATATTTTTTGATGGGAGATCCCAAGTATCAACAGGATCAAGTGCTGCAGGATTACTCCCATAACCCACTTTAAATGGAAAATTTGCAGTGGAGGTATGAATTGAATAGTTTAATGAATATAAATCAAGTATTTCCATTACATTATAAGAAAAGTTTTCTAATTCTGCCTTATGAACTTGCTGTATAAAATTTACCCAACCTGAGATATGAACATGACTAGCTGGATTTAAAGGACGGTTTATATCATAAATTAATGATTGGATCTTCATATAATAGTCTAATTGTGTTGAATAATCAGTTTCGATTGCGGCGGCATTCATCAATTCAGTTAATCCACCAGTGCTAGTATCGTTAATTCGTGAGAAACATGAACCAGAAGCTAAGTTAAATAATGGATCAATCATATTGAATGGATTTAAGTAATCTGGGCACCGTTCAACATATCCAATATCCATTAACCAAGGAGTGTTTACACCAGTATCTAAATAAACACACCACTCTCTTATTGTTTCTGTTATTTGAATTCCAATCAGGTCAAAGTTGTTTGCCATTAATTGATTTATTCGTTGGCTGGTTGTACTTCCAAAGAGTCTGTTTATTTCAAGATCTCTTCCAAGGATGTTTTGACCTGTCCAATCACCATAATTATTGACATCAAATCCAGAAATATCGATACCTCCGCGTGCAACAATGTCAGCAGCATTATCTTTCAAAAGCTGTCTTGCTTTTACGATATTGGTCCCCCACGCGAAACTAGAATCACTGGCTTGTACGACAGATGCATTATGTCCTGGCATAGCCCGAGGAACTGCGGTAGTTCCTTCAACAGCATATCCAGCTTGAATTTCATCATAAATATAAGAATAATCAAGTGCTAATGCTAAAGCTCGTCTTAAGTATGGAGGATTTTTCTGGTATTGAGGATTCCCCGGATCCATCATATTTCCAGCAGTATCTCTAGGGCCACAGTAAATCTCTAAATAGAAATACCAGAGATCTTCACCAACATCTTCTACATGAAAGTCTGGATCGGCTTTGAACGTTTCGATAAACTGCTTTGTAACATCATCAATATAATCAAATTGTCCGGATAAACCAGCAGTCATTCTAGCAGTGTCATCTTCGATGATCGTCCAAATCATGTTTTTAATTTGGGCTTCTCCTTGCCAGTAATTTTCAAATGCTTTAAATTTTATTTCCCAATCTCTGAAAAAATGTTGATAATCAAAAGGACCGGTACCAACTAAATCATCAGTTGCTAAATCGAGATATCTATATCTAGACGTAGATTCAGGTGATAAAATATGCGTGGCTCCAAAGCATAGTAAATCTAATAACGCACCAAAAGGTTTACTTAAAATTATTGTAAATTCATAAGGATCAACATTATCATCTGCAATAAATGAATCAAAGATAGGAGTACCATCAACATGATATAATAATGAGCTTGGAAATGCTTGTGTAGTATTACCAGGAAGAGCACCTGTGGCGTTAATGAAATATTGTACCCTTTCAAAATTCCATTTTATATCTTCGGCAGTCATCATTGTTCCATCATGGAATTGCACACCTCGTCTTAACGTAAAAGTGATTTGAGTATCACTATCCCAAACCCAAGATTCCGCAAGCACCGCCTTTATTGTATAATTAGGATGATTGGAGTAGTTGTAGCCAACTAATCCCTCTACAACTTGATGTTGTACGTTAAATGAGGGGGGATCCCAAGTATCAATAGGATCAAGTGATGCAAGATTACTTCCATAACCCACTTTAAATGGAACGGTGGAAGAGAGATTTGGATAATGTTCAATTGATTTTATTCTATGTCCATTATATTCATTCTGAGAAAGTAGAATTATTGAAGAAGTGGTTATTAAGGGAAAAAGTATAAGAAAGGGAAGAAAAAGAGCTTTAATCTCTTTTTTCATTTTATTTCGCCTCTACTGATAATTTTTATATAAACTTATCAAGATAATAATAAGATGATTAATAGATTACAATATTATTATATAAGTCTTTTCTTGAATACTTTTCAACAATTAAAACATTATCTGGAATGAATCCTCTAAATAATAAGATTTGAAAAATAGTACGATATTTGTATTTTTTGATATTGATTTTCATACTTTTAGATTTTTTTTTCAGGGGTGCCTGAAGTTCAGCATTGCTTTACAAAATCGAGTTTTAATCTCCTCAGGAAGTAAAGGGATGATACTTACGTAAGCATTACCGGGTTGAGTTTTAATGAGTACAAAATGGCATCCCGCACCCAAATTTTTTAGGCCTTGAATTATTTCGTTTTCTTTGTCGATAATAGTAATTGATTCAAATCCTGCTCCTTTTGCGATGACTTCTAATTTTGATTTACCACTTGTATAAGTTTTTTGATCACCAGTAGAGCCATATGAAGAATTATCTATAACTATGAGAGTTAAATTATGTGGGCTATTATTGGCTATTGTACTGAGACTTCCAAGATTCATTAATAAGGAACCATCTCCATCAATACACCAAACTGTTTGTTTAGGCTGAGCGAGAGCAACCCCTAAAGCTATAGAGCTAGCTAGTCCCATAGAGCCCAACATATAAAAATTTGAGTCTCTATCGGAGATATTATATAACTCACGTGAGGGAGCACCAAGATTGCATACAATGAATTCATTACTCAACGACTCCACAATCTTTTTTATAGCGTCATATCTCTTCATATTATATCCTCCATAATTGCCTTTTTAGAAGAATTCCCACTGATTGATAGGATTTTTTACTAAATTCAACAGCTTTTTTGATTTCTTTTACTTTTTCTAATGAATCAATATTGTATTTTTTAATATTTAATATATCTAAAAGACTTGGAGTAAGCTGACCCATTGGAATTTGTGCGATTATTTTTTCTCCCTCGGCACCTCTATGACTCATTATAAATACGACGGGAATTTTATATAATTGTAGTAATGATTTTATAGCATTAACTGAATTGCCTAAACCTGAATTCTGTATCAATAGTGCTGGAGTTTTTCCACCCAAATAAGCACCTGCTGCAATTCCTACTCCTTCTTCTTCACGGGTTATAGGAATATTTTGAATCTCTTGTCTCTTATTGATTTCTTCTAAAAGTCCCTTTAATAAAATACAAGGTAATGATAAAATTAAATCGATTCCAGAATCTTTAATCATTTCATATAATGTGATATCAACAATCATAGCTCTAATCTTTAATTTTGTAAAACTAAGATAATATCATTAATTTTCAAATATCTTTAAAACTTAAGAATAAATTTATAATATTGAACAAAGATTTATAGGGGATTTTGTATTAAAGCTCTCCTTTATCAATACAATCTTTCAAAATTAGCGTTGGCTCGTATTGCCGGATTATTTAGCTTAAAGGGTTTTTTGACAAGATTAGGACCATTAAGATTAAAAGAATTGCCAAAACCTATTATTAAAGCTAAAGACTGGATTATAATTAAAACGAAACAATGTGGAATATGTGGAAGTGACCATAAACAAGTTTTTCTTGATGGTAATAGGGATAATCCAATGACAGCTTTGATTTCTTGGCCTCAAATACTAGGACATGAAGCTGTTGGTTTTGTTGAAGAAGTTGGACTTAATAAAAACTTTAAAATTGGGGAACGTGTTGCACTTAATCCTTGGATAAGTTGTTTACCGAGAGGTATAAAACCACTTTGTAAAGCGTGTCAAATAGGTAAAAATACTCTATGTCGGAATTTCAATAAAGGTACTCTTGCCACTGGTATACATACAGGAAACAGTAGCGATGTTACCGGGGGTTTTAGCCAATATTTCCCTGCACATGAATCTATGGCAATCCCCATTCCAGATAATATTAGTTGGGATCAAGCAATGCTTTCAGATCCCTTTTCAGTTGCATTTCATTCAATATTGAAAGCCCCAATTAAGCCAGGATCAATATGTGCGGTGTATGGTTGTGGTAATTTAGGACTTCTCACAATTTTAATATTAAAAAAGATTTTTGAGGATGTAAGGGTAGTAGCAATTTCCCGTTTTTCACACCAAGCAAATATGGCAAAAAGATTTGGTGCTGATTTAGTAATTGATTCTTCTCCTACAAATAGACTTATTGAAAAAATCGCAGATTATATTCAATGTGATGTTTATCATCTAAAAAAGAAGAAACCTTGGTTGATTGAAGGGGTTGACTTTTTATTTGATACAGTTGCTTCACCAGAGACACTTGAAACAGGCATTAGAATTGTCAGAGCTCGTAAAAAAAATGTTGAAACCAATCATTTAATATCTGGAATAATAATTATAACGGGTGTTTCTTCACCACATAGATTTGAGTGGACACCATGGTATTTTAAAGAAATAAAAATAATTGGAAGTAATGCTTTTGCAATTGAGGAATTTGAGGGCCGTCGCGAGCATGCATATTATCATTATTTTCGTTTTCTTCAAGAGGGACGCCTTGATCCTTCACCAATGATTACACATTGTTTTCCATTAGAAAATTATAAAAGAGCTTTCTTAACTGCGCGAGCACAGAAAAAAAGTAAATCGATTAAAGTTGCTTTCTCATTTAACAATGATTAGAGAGGTGAAAATTAATTGGGTAAAAATAAACAAATAGAACTAATGCCGGCTTTGATTTTTGAAATGAAAATAGGTAAGTTAATGAAAGCATACTTACGTGGAAAGATAAATTCTTCTGGTTATTGGAAAAAAAATGGTCCTATTAATATTAAGAACGTTCCTATCCCAACACTTATTTCTGAGGATTGGGTATTAGTTAAGACTGTATATTGTGGAATATGTGGAAGCGATATGAAAGAACTTACTTTAAACGGAGCTCGTGATAACCCTCTACGCTCATTAATCACGTTTCCACAAATTTTAGGGCATGAACCAGTAGGGATAATAGAAAAAAAAGGAAAAAATGTAACTAAATTTAGTGTTGGTGATAGAGTTGCCATAACTCCATGGTTTCCTTGTGCTTCTCGTGGGATCAGCCCAGTATGCCCAAGATGTAAGATAGGTGATTATACCCATTGTAGTAATTTCCAGAGAGGAAATTTACCAAGTGGGATGCATTTAGGAGCCACAAAATATTTTGGGGGGTTTGCTCCATATATTGGAATCCATGAATCTCAATGTTTTTTGATTTCCGATAATGTTTCATTTGATCAAGCTGTTTTAGCAGATCCATTTGCTGTTGCATTCCATTCGATATTAATCTTAAATCCTGACCCCAGTTGCACAATCTTGGTTTATGGATTAGGAGTAATTGGATTATTAGCTATAATGTGCTTGAATAATATTTTTAACGTAAAGAATATTATCGCTATTGGTCGATATCAATTTCAAAAGGATTTAGCATTAAAATTGGGCGCTAAGCAGGTTTTTATAAACAACAAAGAAAGTCTAATAGAGGAAGTTGCTGAATATATGCATGCTGAATTATTTATTCCTGAAAGAGGTTTAAAGTGGTCATTAGATGGTGTTGATGGCATTATTGATACTATTGCTTCTGCAGAGTCTTTAGAAATAGGAACACGTATATTAACTGCTCAAGGTCGACTAGTTTTTCTTGGTGTGAGCACACCAAAAAGATGGGAAAATACACCACATTACTTTAAAGAACTTGAAATTATTGGATCTAATGCATTTTCCATAGAAACATTTGAAGGGAAGAGAGTTCATGCATTTGAATTTTTTATGGAGTATTTAGCTAAAAAGAGAATTGATCCAAGTATATTAATTACTCATAAATTTCCACTTACTGCCTACAAGGATGCATTTGATACATTAGCTAATAAATCTGAATCACATGCGGTCAAAGTTGTATTCAAGTTCTCTAACTCAAAAAATTAATAAAATAATCATTACTGGACGATAATTTAAGTTAATTTATTTACAGAAACTTTAAGTAAATATAATAATTAATAATTTTGATTCAATTATATCGTTGAAGGTGAATAATATAGTTCTTGAATTAATTGCTTCAATATATACAATTGTAATAGGAATCACAATGCTCGGTATGTGGTTTCTTTTGTTAATAAAGAGAGAAGTACCAGACCTTAAAACCAAACCAACTCAAATATTTTTTCACTTAGTTGCTGAATTTCTTACAGCTGTTATGTTAATAATTGGAGGAATTGGATTTATAATGAATCAACCTTGGTGTACGGCTATATTCTTTATAGCTATTGGAATGGTAATCTATTCTACGATAAACGCTGCAGGGTTTTATGGGCAATTAAAAGATTGGCCTATGTTTATTATATTAATAGTATTTACCATTTTTTCTCTTTTAATTACATCCATGATAGTATTTATCGAATTCCAGATATTTTGATAAAAACTTAAATAATCCCCTTTTTTTTGAAGTCTCTGATTTCATCATCTAGATAGCCAAGGTTTTTAAGTATCTCTTTTGTTTGTTGTCCAATTGTAGGAGCAAGGCTTCTGATTTTTAAAGGAGTTCGTGAATATTTTATAGGTGAAGCCACATTTTGGACATTCCCAAACTTAGGATGTTCCAATTCTAAGACCATATTACGTGCCTTAATCTGAGGGTCATTACAAGCCTCAGCAAATGAATTTACTGGCATAACACATGCATCTAAGGTTTTAAAAATATCCATCCATTCTCTTTGAGTTTTTTTTAATAATTCTTTTTGTAACTCTTCAAACAGATCTTCTCTTTGTTTTCCTTTAACAAATTGTTTTGGTTTTAAATCCTCACGATCAAGTCCTTCACAGAATTCTCGCCAGAATTTAACTTCCACAATACCAACAGATAAAAACTTGTTATCTTTTGTTTTATAAACATTGTAAAAAGGAAAATCACCATGTAGAGGATTTTGGGTTTTTACGCCATCATTTAAATTCTTGGAAAAATAATATGCAGCTACAAGAGGCATAAAAGAAAACACACAATCTGTCATTGATATATCAATAAATTGTCCTTTTCTATCAGGACTCTTCTCTCTTTCAATAATTGCACCTAGAATCCCTATAGCTGATACTAATCCACCCCCAATATCAGCAACTTGAACACCTGGATTCAACGGTTTTCTATCCTTATTATTATCATCATTATATACTGATCGTTCTTTATTTAAATCTAATATCCCGCAAATTCCTATATAATTGAGATCATGACCTGCTATTTGCTCATAGGGGCCATATTGACCATACCCTGTCAAGGAACAGCAAATTATAGACGGATTTATTAAAGCTAACGTATCATAATCAATTTTCAATTTTGATGTTACCTTAGGTCGAAAAGTATCAAGAACAACGTCAGATTTTTTCACTAATTCATAAAAAATTTTTCTTGCTTTTTCTTTTTTTAAGTTTAATGTAATAGATTGTTTATTTCTATTAAGAATAAAATTAAAAGCACTTTCACGATATCTTCCTTTTTGAAAGAATGGAGGCGGATGTCCGTAGGGATAATAAGGATCTTCGATTTTAATAACATTTGCACCAAGATCAGCGAGAATCATGGAACAATATGGACCAGGTAGCATTCTCGTCAGATCTAATATAACTTTCCCTTCTAAAGGCAATGACATAATATTCAAAAAAATAGATAAAATAAAAGTTTAGAGGAAAAGTTTGAGAATATAGATATGCATGTTTCTACGGAATATTAGTTAGCGAAAATAAGTTTTCTTACTTCTTTGTAACCATTTAATATCTCCTAACTTACTCAATCTAAATATTTCATATTCATTATTATTCCAGACAATCATCCAAGATGAGTCTGTAAAAAATTCTAAATAATCATTAGCATTACTAATCTCTCCAACAATAGACTGCGAATCAACTTTTTTATGGAAAAATTTAATGTCTCTTACTTTAACTGAGGGAATCCTTAATTTCTCTACATTTTTTAATTTATCTGGAAATACATCCCATAAAGAATTCGGAATAAAAAATTCTTCTGTATTTTTGATATCAAGCACTTTAATATTTTTTAAAATATCTTTATCTTTAATATCTGAAATTTCATTAAATCCTATATATAGATGTTGTAATTTCTTCAATTTTTCTAATCCCTTAACATCTTTTATTTTATTATTTCGAACATCTAGAAATTTTAATTTTCCTAGATGTTCTAATCCCTTTAGTTCATCTATTTTATTATGACTTAAATCTAGAAATTCTAATTTGGTAAGATTTTCTAGATTTTTTATTTCAGATATTTGATTATTACTAAGATCTAACCTTTTTAAATTAGAAAGTTGTTTAAGTCCTTTAATTTCAGATATTTGATTATTACGTAGATTTAAAACTTCTAAGTTTGAAAATTTTTCTAAATTTTCAATTTCAGATATATTATTATCAAATATTATCAAAGATTTCAAGTTTTTAAGACCACTAATCCCTTCTATTTTAGAGATCGCATTATTATTGAGGTACAAAGACTCAAGTTTTTTTAATTTTGATAAATCATTAATTTTATCGATTTGATTTCCTTGTAAATGTAAAGATTTTAAATCTTTTAGGGTCTCCAAGCCTTTAATTTCAACTATTTGATTATAATTAAGAAAAATTTTTTTTAAATCTATTAAACTTTCTAAATTTTTGATTTTTTCAATTTTATCGATGTTCTTATTATTGAGATTAATGATATCATTAGATTCTGAAGGAAAAATTATATTTCCTTTGAAGTTGACATATTTTTTAATTTTTAAAATAGATTTTAATTTGTTATCTCCACTTTTTTCTAAGGATTTTATGATCGAAAAAAGAAAGTTATCGTCTTTATCGTGTTTCAACACCCATGTTATTGGTTTGCTTGCTTTTTCCGGAAAATTAAGAATTAAAACATTAGCGGCGTGTTCCCGCATTTCTTCATTCAAATCCGAAATTAATATATTCTCAATAAAGTCAAAAATTTTTTTTTCCTTCGGGTGTATTAACCCTAAAAATTTAATTCCTAATATTCTAGTTTTTTCTTCATATTCATGATCATCATCAATTAATGAGATTAATAAATCTAAAGCTCCTTTTTTATCTATTTTTCTGTTTTTAAAATCTTCATAAATCTTATAAGGTGATGGTTCCGTCATCAAATAGCCAGATTCATGAGTTTAAATAAGGATATAATAATAATTTTATTACAATTTTATATAAATGATTAGATAAATAAAATTTATTATTACAATTAAAAAAGAAAAAAAATAATAGAATACTACAATTCGATTATTTCAGCTTCCATTTTATCCGTATCTATAATCGCAAAAGTCGCTCTTCCCGTTAAGTAACCACATAGTTCACCAGGATTAACAATTAAGATACCATTTTCTAGTTTTTTATTTGAGACAGAATGCGTATGACCAGTTAAAATTATATCAAAATTTCCTGAGTTTGCTAAAGCATCTATTGTACTTTGTCTTGGCATATGAGATACAAAAATTCTTTTTCCTCCCAATTCTAAAATTAATTCATTGCCATTCTCAGCAAATTCACATATCTGTCCCAAATTTTGCTTTAAAAATGGTTTATCTCCATCATTATTACCAAAAACACCATAAAAATTCTTTTTTATTGAATCATTTAACTTATCAAACCATCTCTTTACGAATGGAGCTACATAATCTCCACAATGAATAATTGCATCCACATTTCTTCCATTTACTATAGATACTGCTTTCAATATATTATTCATATGATCATGACTATCTGATAAAACTGCTAACTTCATCGCCTAAAACTCTTCTTTTAGTTTAAAATTTAATTGAATTAGATATAATTAAATTACATTATTATATGTTTTATATTAATAATGAACTTTTTGTGAATTAGTTATGATCGAAGATTTCTTTAAAACAGAAATAACCTTTGTTAACAATGAATTGAAGAAATATTTTAATCAATTGTACAAAATAGAAAAAGACATACTTCTTCAAGATTTTATAACTCAATTAGAAGAATTCATTTTAAATGAGAAAGCAAAGAGAATTCATCCAATTTTATTAACAGCTGCTTTCGCTGGAATTGTAAATCCAATGTATTTAGAAGATCAAATTAACCAAATTCGTGAAGTATCCATAGCAGTTGAATTATTACATAGTGGTCACTTAATTCATGATGATCTGTTAGATGACGACGTACAGAGAAGGGGTAGACCTACTTTCCATATACAATTAAAGAATGAATTAAATCAGGTTTATAAAGATATTGATCTCCCAAAAAAAGATGAACTAAGTGGATTGTATGGAAGAGATATGTCAATTTTGGGTGGAACTCAAGGATATCTCTTAGGTTTGGATATATTAAAATCTTCTAAATTCCCAGACCAATTAAAACTATTAGCAATTAATGAGTATACAGAAGCAATGGATTATTTAATGAAAGGACAGTTAATAGAAGAGTATATGAGTTATAATAATATTACTATGACATTGGAACAATATCTAAATATCGCGGAATGTCAAAGAGCAAGGATGTTTGAGAAATCTGCAAAAATTGGAGCAATTTTAGCTAAAGGAAATCTTCATTATCAAATCAAACCACTAAGTGACGCTATGTTAAGTATCGGACAAGCTCATTCTATACGTGATGATCTTCTTGATTTAGAAGAAGATATTAAAGGAAAAAAGAAAAAAATAACATATATTTTAGCTATTAGCAATACAGATGAAGATCAGTCTAAAAGTATGAATGAAATATACCATAAAGAGAAGTTAACTAAGAATGATATTGAAGAAGTTAAAGATATATTTACTAAAACCAATGCCTTAATGATCGCTGAGCATTTAGCTAAAAACCTTGTACAGCAATCGAAAAATTCGTTGAAAGATATTTATCCCGACTTAAACAAAGAACAAAAAAAATTTTTCAACGAATTTTCAGATTTTGTAATTCAAAGAGATTACTAAAAAATTTTCTTCAATTTTAAATAACAATATAAGGCTTACGTAGTCTTTTTAACATTAAATTATTCAACTCTTTAAAAACCTTTAAAACATTATTATTCTCTAAAGCAGATGTTTTGTAAAATCCTTCTATTTTTCTCTCTTTTATATAGTTATTAATTAATTCCTCGTCAACAATTTCAGAATCGGGTGTTTCGTCTATTAGATCGCTTTTACTCCCAACTAAAACTATAGGAATTGATGAATCTACAGCATTCTCAATTAATTTATCATACCAGAAATCTAACTGATGAAAGGATGGATAATTTACGGAATCGAATACTAATAAAGCTCCATTTGCACCTTCTATAAACTTAGGAATCAATGGGGCAAATCTCTCTTGCCCTCCAAAGTCAAAAATAGAATTGTTTATATAATTCTCTTTCATTATTTCAGATTCATTTTCTTTATTAATCTCTAAATAAACAGAATGAAAATTTACACCAATTGTAGGAGAAGTGTCAAAATTGAATGAATTAAAACAATATCTGTTAAATAAACATGTCTTACCAACTGAACTGGCGCCACATATTACTATTTTAAAGCTAAGTAATATGTTTTTTCGATCATAACTCATAGATCCGTATTCTCCCTAATTATTTTAGATTAAATTCAATATTATTATGATTTATTAAATAATATTAATTATTCAACAGATTTAATTGAGAGAATAATATGAACCTTAAATAATTTGCTTGAAAACTTGAAAACTCTCTAATATTATTAAGAGTTTTAAAAGTTGAAAATTTTGATACATTTTAAATGATTTAAACATATTTAAAATCCGACGGCTTGCCCATCTTTACGCCAATCTGAAGCTCCCAAATAACCATCCTCAAGTTTATATATTATTTGAGCACCTCCAAATTTATAGAAACGCTCTTTAGATACGTGATGCCCTAATCTTGATAGACTTTTATAAATGTCAGTTTCAAACCCATTTTCAAGAATTACTTCAAGATTATTCATAACTCTCCAACGGGGAGCATCTACTGCCGTTTGTGGATTTTGACCATATTGAAATATCCTAATCATCATTTGAGCATGTCCCTGTGGTTGCATAGAACCTCCCATTACCCCGAATGGCATTAATGGTTTCTCATTTTTTGTTACAAATGCAGGAATTATTGTATGATAAGGCCTCTTATTTGGACCTATTTGATTTGGATGACCTTCGATCAAATTAAAACCTCTAGCTCGATTTTGAAGAGTTATTCCAGTTCCGGGGATAACAATTCCAGATCCAAAATCCTCATAATTTGATTGTATGTATGAAACCATCATTCCTTCTGAATCAGCAGTACTTAAATATACAGTATCTCCGAATGTTGGTTTACCTGAATTAAATTGTTTAGCACGGTCAATATCTATTAAATCAGCTCTTCTGGATAAATAACTTGATTTTAAGAGGAAAGAAGGATTAAATTCCAAAGTTGCTGGATCAGATATGTATCGATAAGCATCAGCAAATGCTATTTTCATAGCTTCAATTTGTAGATGTAAGCATTCTGGGGAATCTGTTTCATAAATACTTAAATCAAGATTTTTCAAAATTCCTAACATTATTAAAGCTGCTAATCCCTGCCCATTAGGAGGTATTTCATGCAAATTGACTCCATTAAATTCTATTCTTAGAGTTTCTTCCCATGTTGCTTTATGATTTTCTAGATCATTAAGTGTAATTAATCCCCCAGTATTTTTTGCATGTTCCGTAATCTTTTTAGCTAAATCTCCACTATAAAAAGATTCACCATCAGTTTCTGCAATACTCCTTAGGGTTTTTCCATGAGATGGAAATTTAATAAAATCGCCAGGTTTTGGAGCTTTCCCCTCGAACATAAAAGTATCATGAAAATTTGGGAATTTTCGTCGTTTAAACCGTTTTGAGAGGAAGGGCCAAATTTCTGCAATAATGGGTGAAACTAAGAATCCATTTTCCGCATATTTAATAGCAGGTTCAAATAATTCTTTAAATTCTAATTGGCCATATTTCTGTGATAGCTTAACCCATGCTGAAACTGCTCCCGGTATGGTTACTGAATCCCACCCTGTTGTTGGTATTGATTTATATTGAGAAAAATGCTCTAGTGTCCATGCTGAGGGGGCTCTACCAGATGCATTTAAGCCAATCACTCTCTTACCATCCCACAAAACTGCAAATGCATCACTTCCTATCCCATTAGATGTGGGTTCTACGACAGTTAATGTTATTGCTGAAGCAATAGCAGCATCTACAGCATTTCCACCTTTTAAAATCATTTGAAGTCCCGCTTGTGAAGCTAAGGGTTGGGAAGTTGCCACTATATTATTTGCTAAAACAGGCATTCGTTTGGATGGATATCCAAAATCCCAATTAAAAATAGTATTCAAAAACAATCTCCTTTATCATTCATTAACTTTTTGTAAAATATAATGATAATATCTAAAAATCTATTTTTATTTAATAAAACAATAAGTGTGATAATACAATTTTTAAAGATATTTAATACAAAAGATTTATGACAACAAAAATCCCTCCTTCAGAAATTGTCATTAGACCTCCAGTAGAAGCTTATTCAGTTTTAATACCTGTAACTGGTGGTTGTTCGTGGAACAAATGTCGATTTTGTGGCACATATAAAGGTGTTTATGGTGTTATTCAAGATTATGCTATACGATCCTTAGAAGATGTTAAAAAAGATATTGATAAATATGCTCAATCGAATTATCATGGATTTCCAGTTTTTTTAGCGGGAGGGAATCCTACGTCGGCACCAACCGAATATTTAGCCGAAATCATTAAATATGTAAGGGTTAAGCTAAGAAATGTTCCTCGAGTAAGTTGTTATGCTAAATCATTAGACATTTTAAAAAAATCTGATGAGGAATTAATAAAATTAGCTAACGCAGGATTAGATATTGTTTATATGGGCCTAGAAAGTGGTTCAAATACAATATTAAGAATTATGAAAAAAGGAACAAATGCAGAATCTATGATTAAAGCAGGAAAGAAAATTTTAGACGCTGGAATTAAATTATCCCTATACATAATTCTAGGGTTAGGTAGCCATAAATATTCAGAAGAACATGTAAAAGAGACTGCTAGAGTGCTAACTGAAATTAACCCAACAATTTTTCGGTTCCGAACTTTAAATATATTGCCTGGTACTCCTCTTTGGGATGAATGGAAATCTGGTGAATTTGAGTTATTGAGCCCATTAGAAAACATAAAAGAGGAGAGAGACATTATCGCTAATTTAGGTGAAAATGTTACTTCTCAAGTCTTTAACGACCATGTATCTAATTATTGTACAATAGAATCTTCAAATATAAAAGAAGATCGAGATATGTTTATAAAAACCTTAGATTCTTATATAAATGACCCTAGAATCCAAAACATGGAAAGAAAAAACTTAATCCGTATGTAATAATTTAACACAGGATTAAATAAAAAGCTAATATTGAAATTTTAAAATAATTTTTTTTACGATTCAATCAATTTATCTATTTTCTCAAAATATTTACTATACTTTGATATTGCACTTAAAGTGTAGTCATAGATTTTATAAATCTGAGAAAAACCCTCTAAAAATTCCAAATCAGACTTATTCTTTTTTAACAGTAATTTCATATTTTCTAAGTCTTTTACCTTTTTTCTCATTCTAATGATTATATTTCTTGTAAATCTAAGTAATATAAATGAATCAGCACCATAAGTTATTTTTCCTTTTTCTGAAGTACTAGCTATATAGATAAGTTCATTCTCTAAAAGTTGATTTACTTCTTCAGAAATTTTCCCAGATGATAAACCTGTAATTCCTTTTAATGTATTTTGGGTAAGATACTTCCTTGTCATGAAATACCCGAAAATTCTAATAAACATAGGATCACGCATAGAGAACATTGGTAAAGATATAAGTTGATTTATGATATCATCTTCAACTAAATAAACTTCAGGATGAAATATAATTTCTGTTGCTTCTTCTTTTTCATTTTTAGGTCGTTTTACAGGTTTTGTAGGTGTTTGGTGTTGAATTTCTTCAGTTGAATCTCCATCAGAAGGAAAAATTTTTTTATATTTCTCAAAGCTTTCAATTAATTCTTCTATTCTTTCTGAAAGGTGTTTAGCACCATTCATAGACTTCTCAATTAATTTAGTTAAAATTTTCTTTTTGTTTTTTAAATAAATCTCTAATGAACTTAAGCTACTCAATGCGAACTCAACCGCTCTTGTAGTAAGTGCTTCAAGTTCACCAGAAAAAGAATACATAAATGCATGTGTATGAGGAATACGTATTTTTTGAAAGTTTCCTGTACCAAGCATGACTGATAGATAAGTCGATATAGTACCCATTGAAAATCCTGTTAATTCTTTTAATTCTTTTTGAGTTAGTATCCCATGAATAAGCAAATAACAGGCAATTGCTGACATTTTAGGATTAGTTCTCTTACTTTGTCCAAGTTCTAATAGAATTTCCACTAGTTTGTCTTCATATTCTCGTAATTTTTTATCGAAAAGATGACTTGGTTCCTCTTCTCCTGTCATTGATCGAATCATATTATGTTCTTTGTTTTATTTATATAATTTTAAGATCTCATTGATAAAGATTAATAGTACAAGGTCTATTACACTATTTTCAGATATTATATCCTTAATTATTATATAGAATCTCAATAATTTAAACTTTTCCAAGTTTCAAAGTATATGAAATCTCCAAAAGCGATATTATATGGTAAATAGATGAGGAAGGGATACTTTATACCGACATAGATCTATTATTAACAATCCAGGAGTGCCAAAAATTGGATATAATTGGACATTATTCTCGTTTTGATATTTTCAATAAATTTTAGTTCCTTTAATTTTTTTTTAAAATTCCAAATATTAAAAATAAATTTTGAAATTTATGAAACATTTAAATAGTTTGTTTTTTCTACAAATATTAGCATTCCTAAAATTTGAAAAAAGTGAATACATAAAATTAAACTTTAGGTATGTCTAATTAAAGCATAAATAGAAAAAAAATCTGTAAGTCTAAATTAAAAAAGTAAAATTTACGGAGTAGAAAATAAATGTCTAAAGAAACTATTATTCAAACGCAAAATTTAACAAAATTTTACGGCAAATCACGAGGTATTGAAAATCTAAATCTTGAAATATATAACGAGGAAATATTTGGTCTTCTTGGTCCTAATGGAGCGGGAAAAACAACAACTTGTAGACTTCTTCTTGATTTAATTTATAAAACATCTGGCAGAGCACAAATTTTCAATCTTGATATACACCATCATTCTACTAAAATTCGTCAGCGTACAGCTTATCTGCCTGGAGAATTAGGCTTATATCAAAATAAAACAGCACGACGAAATCTCAAATATCTTTTAGGGCTCTATGAAAATCATATCTCTTTGAGACGAATTGAGGAATTAGCTGAAATTTTCAATCTGGAACTTGATCGAAAAGTAAAGGAACTTAGTAAGGGTAATAAACAGAAAATTGGTATAATACTCGCTTTAGCGCCTGAGGTTGAGCTACTAATTCTTGATGAACCTACATCTGGATTAGATCCTTTAATTACCGCTGAGTTTTATAATATACTTCATGATCAACAAAAAGAAACGGGTTCTACAGTTCTTTTAAGTTCACATTTACTAGGGGAAGTTGAACGGGTTGCACATCGAGTTGGTATCATAAGAGATGGTTCAATTGTAGAAGTTGCAACTATTCAACAACTGAAAAATATGGCTATGAAAGAAATTAAAGTTGAATTTAAAACTAAAGAAGCTCTCCAACAATTTTCAAAAAAGATTCCTACTGGAATAGTTGATTCTGTTATTTTAAATGAAACTAAAACATCATTTATGATTTCACGTGAAGAATTATCCAAAATACTAAATTTACTTTCACAATCTGAAGTAAGAGATATTGATGTTACAAGTCCTGCACTTGAGGATATCTTTCTAAAATACTATGAAAAATCTTCAATACAAATGAAATCAATGGAAAATACAAAAAAGAAATTGGAGGTAGAAGTTTAAATGAATCGATTTTTTATTTCACTAAAAGAATCCCTATTAGATAAAAAATATATTCTTCTAATCTTAGGGGGAGTAATTGGATTACTAAGTTATTTTATTGTGTATATGATAGAAGGTATGGATCTTTCAGCCATAGAGGATATCATCTCATTGTGGCCAGAAGGGATGATCGAATTTTTCGGGGATGTGGAAGCATTTACCAATCCTTATGGTTTTTGGACCTTAGAACTTCTCTCCTTCATGTGGCTCTATGCTGGTATTTATATTGTTTATATGGCAAGCAATTTATTAACTCGAGAAGTTGAGGAAAAAACAATTGATCTTTCCCTTTCCAAACCAGTAACACGATTTAATTTTTTAGGCAGCAAAATAACTTTCCTTTATTTATTCATTGCAGCTGCCTTGGGCATGTTTTTTCTCATCACTATGGGTGGGATGGCTTCTTCTTCAGTATTCCGGAATGAAGGTCTTTTCTTTGATCGTCTATGGTTAACATACATAATAGTTATACTCTATCTTGGAGCATTGGCAATGTTTGCCAAGTTATTTTCTACGATTTTCCTTAATGGTAGAAAATCAATGGCAATGGGCATATTTGTGTTGTTTTTAATGTTCTTCCTTGGGGAGTTCTATGTATATATGGACGAGGCTATACAAGGAATAAGATATTTTTCAGTTTTTTACTATTTCAATCCAACAGATTATATGGTTCATGGAGATGTTGGGCTTTTTGCACGTGATATTATCGTATTAGGTTCGATTAATGCTGCTTTAGTTATAGCAAGTCTTTTGATCTTCAATAAGAGAGACATTCTAATATAAAATCTTTTTTTTTTATTTTTTTTAAAGTTGAGAAACGAGGATTCCATTAAAAAAAAATTTTGAAGTGTTGACTGAAAATGATATTTTGCTTAAGAATTAATTTATTTTTAAAAAGAAAATCCTGTCCTATATGTAAACAAAATTTAACTTCTAAATTGGGTAGTAAATTTATCTGTACTAATTGTGAAACTGAATGGATTTTTAATTCTCAAACAGGAGTTATCAAATATGCAGTCTGTTATGGAAATAGAAATAACAAATCTCAACAATAAAGCTTACAATGTTATGATTAAGTACTAATAATTTTTTTTTCGTTCTTTTTATTAATTAACTTTTTTGAAATCTTCTAAAGCCTTCTGAAAGATTTTAATTCCAAAATCTATTACTTTGAATTGCTCTAAGAACTCTTCCGCTCGGGTTTTAATCACATTATAACCATTTATTTCTCCTAATTCATCCTTTCTATTTTTTAATTCATCTAAAATTTGAGCCAATCTATACCTATTGTTTGCTATATTTTTAAATCTTTGATAAAATTTGAGAAAATTAAAATAACCAATGGATTCTAAAACATAGCTTTTTTGACGTAACCCCGGTAATTTTTCAATTTCAATAAAACCTTGCTCTTTTAAATAATTTAGTCCTTCAGAAATTAGACCAGCTGATAGTTCAGTCAATTTATTTAACTCTAATTGAGTTAAACTTTTACGAGTTATTAAGTATGCTATAATTGGATGATATTTTATCTCTTCAATAATAAAAAGCTCATTATTTAAAATTAAATTAATTAGCTCTTGTTCAATCGCTTTTAAATTTCGATTCTTAACAGCTTTAACTTTTGGATCCGCTTTTTGGATTTTTATATCTTTTTTTATAGGATACTTTTGTCCTATCACACTTTCCATAAAATTATCAAATAAGGATAAGTGATATTTAAGATAACTTTGCAGTTCTCTTGTTCTTTCTAATATCATATTATAAAGCTTAATTTCCTTTTCATTAGGGTTTAATTTTTCTAAAGCTCTTATTATTTCTTTTATTTTTCCAATTGTTTCATATAAAACATTTACTCCCGCCTCTTTACTTACAGCAAATAATTCTTTATAATTCTCTGAAACAATATGATATCTGAACTTATTTTTACTTTTAAGTACCTTCTGTTTAAGAATTATCCTTGGTTCATATGAAGTATATTGGTTTAAAAAAGTTGATATTGAACCGCTTGATATACGCCTTGATCGAAATTTTGTTGATAATATCTGAATCTCTTTTTGTGTAAGACTTGAATGTAGCAGGAAATATCCCAAAATGTGGGATTCTATATCAGATCTTCTTTTATTTTTACCAGATTCTACTATAAAATCAAGTAAATCTTTTTCATATTTCCTAACTTCTTCGGGATATATAAAATCCTCGTATTTTTTAGACATTGCTTAAACATATTAAGATCATTTGAATATTTAAGTTTTATGAAACTTCATAAAGATTGAAAACATTTAAATATGTTATTTTTCTATCAATTATTGAAACCTTCAATAAATATGAAAATTCACATGATTTGAAGATTTAAAGGTGTTGAAAATTTTAGAACAAATAGAATTAAATAATCAATATTTTAAAAGAAAATTGAATCAAAGAGAACGAATACACTCAAAAGTACCAAATTCAAACATATCTATGATAGCAACCATTTTAGGAAATGTTTCCATTGATGAAATGAAAAAGGTCATAAAAAAAATGCAACAACGGCATCCTATACTCAATGCATACTTACAACACGATGGTAAAGCACTATATCTTTTAGCAAATGGTAGTTTGGAAATTCCCTTAAAAACAATTAAGCGTATTTCCGATGACCAATGGAGGGATGAAATAATTCAACAACATAAAATACCCTTTGATATGGAGCAAGGTCCCTTAATTAGGTTCTTATTATTACATTCAACTGAAATTTCAGATTTAATTATCTTTTGTCAACACACGATCTGTGATGGTATGTCCTTGGCATACTTAGCAAGAGATATAATGACATATTTAGCAGATCCGACGAAAAAGATTGAATTACTGTCCCCCGCTCCATTGGTTAACGAAGATAATATACCTTCTGATATTAAACCTAGTTTAGTAATGCGAATCTTTGGCAAGACAATCAATAAGAAATGGGAAAAAAATGAATTGCTTTTTAACTATGATGATTTCTATGCTCTACACGATGTTTTTTGGAAGAATTATACCTATAAAGCACACTTATACGAACTTTCCAAAGGACAAACAGATGCATTGATCATGGCTTGTCGTAAAAATGGGGTAACCGTGAACACAGCATTAATGATTGCCTTTGCTACAGCTCAAAATCAATTAAATTCTGAATCTCCAAAATATTTACAGAATATTTCATTTGCTGTGAATTTAAGAGATCTTCTCAAGAATCCTGCAGGTGAACAATTTGGTTTTTTCGCAGGTGGAATAGAACTAAAATTCAAATATTCTGATAAAAATAATTTCTGGGAGATAGCTAAAAAAGTTCACTTAAAAGTAGGACCAAATGAACTTACAAAAAAAACATTAGTAGGCACTCTAAATGCCTTTGCATTAAACCCAACGTTATTGGAAGCTCAAATTTTTGCTGCTTTTGGTCCCCTCATACCGCCAACTTCAAAAAGCTATGATAAAATTCAAGCATTTATCTCGGACAAAAAGAATATAGTAAATAAAATGGTCAAGAAAAAACTTTCGAAGGGATTCGCAATGGCCCAAATTATGACTAATCTTGGTAAAACGGGGTTTCCAGAAAAATATGGAGATTTAATCTTAAAGAATCTGATTTTGATGCCTTCGTGTTCTCCCTACACCGAGTTAGTCTTAGGTGTAGTCACACATGGGGAAACTGCAAGCATAACTTTAAATCACATGGAAGAATCAATCTCATCCGAAAAAATTCTGAAAATCAAAGAAAGGGCAAATCAAATCTTAATGAAAGCAATATCTAATAATTAATTCTTCATTCACCCAATTTTTTTTATCTTTTTTTTTAAAGTGAGGAGAAAATAAGTCATTATAAGCTTAAATTAGATTTAATTTTTTATCCTCTTTTTCATATTTATTTTTAAGTTCTTCCCAAAGTTTAATAACAACCTTAAATCCTTTAAATCTCATGAGATTTACCTCAATAAAGTCTTTTACTTCAGTATATCCATTTAAATTTTGAAGATTTTCTCTGTTATCTTCCAAATCCTTCTTCATTTCAAAGAATTTTGCCTCCCATTTGATATTTGATTTTAGAAGGTTAATTGCTCTACTAAAAGTTTCTGCTACTACTGATTCCATTGAATAAATCCACGGTTTTGATTTTTTAGAAATTTTTATTAAATCAAACTCCAGAAAATTATTAAGTTCTTGAGAAATTTTTCCTGTAGAAAAACCTGTTAAGTTTTGGAGTTCAGATTGAGTTAAATCTTTTCGAGTTATAAAATAGAAAAGTATTTTTGAAGTTATTTCACCCCGAACAGAAAAAACAGTATAATTTAATAATTTTTTAATTATCTCATTCTCAATCTTTTTAATTTCAGGATCAAATCTTTCTTGTATATTCATTGTAAAGTTTCTTTATTTTTTTGTTTAAATATAAATTCTATATCTGACCAGATATTCTTAACAGTTTCAAAAGTCTCTGTTAAGCTTTTTATTCGTTCGGAAAGAAACTTCGCTCCTTTTTTTTCCTTATTTTCCTCAATCTCAATAATTTTTTTTTTAAGAAATTCATTAATTTCTATGAATTCTTCTAGGGTCGCATCAGCGGTATCTCCGTAGACTTCAGGAGCATTTATATACAAATATTCATTTGATTTTGGAATTCTTTCTTTTCTTATGATACGTAATGACAATATATCCCTCAATTTTTTTGAAATCGTACCCCTAGAAAGTTTTGTTAAATCTTTTAACTGTTTCTGAGTCAACTTTTTGTGTAATCCAATATATCCAAGAATTAATTGAAGATTAGGGTCAACACTTTTTGCTCTTCCAGAATCTAATACAAATTTAATTAATATTTGCTCAAATTCTTTTATCTTTCCCTTGAATATATGATTTCTAGGCAAAAGTTCCTTATCTATCATTACTTAATATTATTAATGTGTAAACAACTATTTATAATTTTTCATCTTTCATGAAAAATGAAGAACATTTATATATTCAGATTCATATTATTCTATTAGGTTTTTTATTATTCATGAAAAATAAAAAACTCTATAAGTTGATAAATATGAACGCGATCGAAGTAAAAAATCTAAAAAAATATTATAACAAGGGAAAAGTCAAAGCAGTTGATGGTATTTCTTTTGAAGTTCCAGAAGGTTCTCGATTTGGTTTTCTTGGACCAAATGGGGCAGGAAAAACTACGACCATTCGGTGTTTACTTGGGTTTTTAAATGTTGATGCAGGTGATATAACTATTCTTGGACAGAAAATTAATCCCAAAAAGGATGTAGAAATACGAAATCGAATTGGTTATTTACCTGGGGAGCTTGGAATTTACAAGGAGATGAGTGCTACTCAATTAATTAGGTATTTTGCAAAGCTTTACAAAATCGAAATTGATTGGAGATTTGTAGATGAGGTCGCTGACCGCCTTAAGATCGAAATGGAGCGAAAGATGGGCATTCTAAGTAAAGGAAATAAACAAAAAACAGGAGTTTTAGTAGCTTTAATGGGTAAGTTCGATTTATTAATTATGGATGAGCCAACTTCTGGACTTGACCCATTAAATCAGAGTGAATTTTATCGAATTGTATCTGAACGTCAGAAAGAATCAAATTGTACTGTCTTTGTATGCTCTCATGTTCTTCCAGAAATAGAAAAATTCTGTGATAGAGTGGCAATTATTAAAAAAGGAAAAATTGCGGAAATTTCAGATGTTAGAGATCTTAAAGCAAAGAATTTGAAAAATATTGAATTAATCTTTGAAACACCGAAAGGTTTAGAAGTATTTACGAACTTTTTAGCATCTGAGGTTCCAGAAGCTATTGTGAAACAATCCTACAATGTCGAGCTTCAATTTCTAGTCCCTCCAGAACAGACTCGAAAAATTTTACGTGAAATTAGTGAGAAAGACTGGGATGGAGCCCCTATAAGAGATATTTCAATTACACATTCCACTTTAGAGAATATTTTTATGCAATATTACAAAGATAATACTACAGAAGGAGGTGAAGCTGCATGAAAGCGGTTAAAATTATGCAGAAAGAAATTACGTCAAGTAAGAAAGGTATTATCCTCTATACAGCATTAATGGGACTATTTTACATGTGGTTTGTTTCAATTTTTGATCCTGTATTTTTTGCAGACTTCGAAGCTTTATTAGAATCTTATCCTGAAGCAATAAGGCAAATGATAGGTGAATTTTATTCTTTAAGCACAATTGGAGGTCTATTGAATATATATCTTTTTTCGATGTCTTTATTCTTTTTTGGAATTTATTTTATACTAAAGGCTTCCCAAGACATTCCAAGAGAGATTGATAATAAAACAATCGATCTAATATTGTCTAAACCTATTAAACGATGGGAATTTTCGCTTGGGAAATATTTATATCATATTATTGGTGCCGTGATAGTCCTGTTCGGAGTAATGTTGGCAGTAATTCTGGGTATTTTTATTATGCCAAATATTGTTCCCAATGAAGTTCCATGGGCAGAATTTTTGACAGCTTTTCTTGTAATGATCTTATTGAATTTAGGAATTGTTACCACTGGATTTTTCTTCTCGACATTCATGGATACTAAGAAATCTCTTGTTTTAAGTTTAGGTTTAATTATCTTTTTCTATGCAGTTGGCCAATTCTGGCAGAGTTTTGGCGAGAGCATGGAAAGTATTAAATATATCAGTATTTTTTACTATTCTGACATGTCAAATCTCCTTGTAAATAGTAATTGGGATGCACTGCCTATAAAAATAGTGTTTCTCTCATCTTATACTATTATATTAGCACTAGTTTCAATAATAATCTTCAACAAACGGGATATTCCCGTCTAAATTTCTATTTTTTTCTTTTTTTTTATTGTTTTTTACTCATAAATAAAATAGAAATACTAATTAAATCCTCAATAGCAAAAATTTATAAGTTTGTCAGAATACGAATATTTTTAATATTATAATTTAAATTTTTACGTTATAATAAGAATATAGTAAAATCTTCAACGAGGCTGATCAAAATGTCGAATTATTATCGTAAAAAAATACATTCAAACAATCTTATAGCTACTTTCGACGATGTATTAATACTACCGGGATTCACGAATTTCTCACCAAATGAAGTTGATATATCTACAAACTTAGGAAAATATCATTTGAAACTTCCTATATTATCATCTGCTATGGATACAGTCACAGAAGAAAATATGGCAATTAACATGGCTTTAAGAGGTGGTCTTGGAGTTCTACATCGCAATTGTTCTTATGAAAGGCAATTAGAAATGGTAAGAATTGTTAAGCGAGCTAGGTCTTTTGTAATTGACGATGTAGCAACAATTAGTCCTAATTCTAAAGTCTCGAAAGCAAAATTTATGATGGAAAATTATAATATAAGTGGAATTGTAGTGGTTGATGAAGCAAAGAAAGTATGTGGTATTTTCACTAAGCGTGATATTCCTTTCTTTGAAAAAGACCTTCAAAATGGGACAATTAAAGATTATATGACCAAAGATGTAATTTCTATCAAACCCGGAGCTTCAAGAGAAGAAGCACTGAAAATTTTATACGAATCACGTAAAGAAAAATTACCAATTATAGGTGACGACGGACTTTTAAAAGGATTAATTACAAAGAAAGATTTAGCCCCTGAATTTCCATTTGCTTCCAAAGATGATGAAGGACATTTATTATGTGCCATGGCTTTGTCCCCTAGATTTCCAGAATCGTCTCAAGCTCAAGCTTCTTTGAAAGAGATTGATAAATATGTAGATATTTTCTTTATAGATGTAGCTGATTTTTATAAAAAAGATGATATCGATGGTACAATGAAATTAATGAGACTTTTGGAATCTGATTTTGTTTTAGGAAATATTGGGACTTACCAAGCTGCTGAATATTTAATCTCAAAATGCGATTTTGTTGAGGAACGTTTTATTGGATTAAAGGTGGGGATGGGTTCTGGTTCAATTTGCACAACTTCAATACAGACCGGTGTAGGAGCTCCAACCTTATATGCTACTGCGCAAGTAGCTGATGCTATACAAGATTATAATCAAGAAATGTCCTTAATTGCTGATGGGGGTTTCACTAAACCAGGTGATTTACCAAAGGCATTTTCTTCTGGTGCAGATATAATAATGTCGGGGCATTTTTTTGCTGGTACTGATGAATCTCCTGGTTTTATAGATACTATTGCTGGAAGAAAAGTAAAGATTTATCGTGGAATGGGAAGTAAAGATGCGAGAGTGTCAGGGTATATCGCAGATCGTTATATAGAAGGCTCAAAAATGCTAACTGAAGGTGTTAGTGATTACGTACCTTATGTGGGGGATGTAACTGGAGTTTTAGCAACTCTAAAAGAAGGTTTAACTAATGGAATGATTTATGCTGGTGCGGGATCTATTAAAGAGATGAAAAAAGCATCACTTGGAATTGTCTCAATTGTTGGGCAGCGTGAAACATCACCACACGATCTTATTGGTAAATTTTAAATAATCTTTATACATTTGTGTCGATATTTAAAAATAGTACATCTTTTTAAATTTTACATTCTTAGCCCTAATTTCACTTATTAAAGCTCTATTAATTAAGTATTAACATCCAAAAACTTTTCTTTGTTAGAATCATTTTTTTATATATGTAAATTAAATCAAATTAGATTTTTATGAAAACAATAAAAAGAGTAATTATTAGTGTTTATGAAAAGAAGGGGATTATCGAGTTTGTTAAAGTATTACTAGACGAATTTAAGGTTGAAATTCTATCTACTGGAGGCACTGGAATCCTCTTAGAGAAAAATGGGATTAAATATACAAAAATTTCAGAGTTTACAGATTCACCAGAAATGTTTGATGGCAGAATTAAAACTTTACATCCAAAAATCGAAGGTGGTATTTTATATCGTAGAGGTTTGCAGAAAGATATTGATGACGCTAATAAATATGATATTAAACCAATTGACATGGTAGTGTGCAATTTATATCAATTTAAAGAAGCAATTGAAAAACCAGGCATTGCTCTTGATGATGCATTGGAAATGATTGATATCGGAGGACCGACGATGATCCGCGCTGCAGCAAAAAATTTTCCAGATGTTATCGTGGTTCCAAGCCCTGATTATTATCAAGAAATTATTGAAGAGCTTAGAAAAAATAAAGGAGCTATCACTGAAAAAACTCGAATTCTCCTCGCTCAAGAGGTATTTTCAATTATGGCAGATTATAATGCTGCTATTGCAAATTATCTCCAAAAATATTACAATCCAGAAGCTTTATTACCCAAAACAATTATAAAAGTATATGAAAAGGTACAAGATTGTAGGTATGGAGAAAATTGGGATCAGATAGCAGCATATTATAAAGATTCTTTTGCAAAATATGGTCTTCATAACTTAAAACAAATTAGTGGAAAGGAAATCTCTTTTAACAATTATCTAGATATCGATTCCTGTATGCAAATTCTTTTGGATTTTGGGACGGAACATTACACAACGGCAATTTTAAAACATACAAGTCCTAATGGTGTAGCAATTGATAAAAAAGATCAACTATCCTCCGTAAAAAAAGCATTCAGCACAGATCCAATGTCCGCATTTGGAGGGATCTGGGGAGTTAATAAAGAATTAACAAAAGATATAGCAGATTTTATTGTAAATAAAGAAAAGATATTTGTGGAAGTATTACTGGCACCTTCATATGAAAATGATGCTCTACAGATATTAAAACAAAAAAAAAATATGATAATAATTGAATATCAAGATTTCCTTGATAAAAGAAATGAACTCTATAAAAATCTTGAAATTAGGAGTGTTCTAGGGGGAATTCTTGTTCAAGAGTATGATAGTAAACCTGTTATTAAAGAATGGAATGTTGTAAGCAAGAAAAAAGTGAATGATATTGAAAAGGAGGCTCTAATCTTTGCGTATAAAGTTTCTAAATGGGCAAAATCGAATTCGGCATGTTTTGCTCAAATCTATGATAATGGAATTTATTCCATAGGAATTGGAGCTGGTCAACAAAGTAGAGTTCATGTAGTTAAATTAGCTATTCAAAAAGCGATAGAATTTGGCCATAAAGATGAATTAAAAAATTCTTTTATGGGAACAGATTCCTTTTTCCCCTTCCCTGATGGTTTAGAGGTTACAGTCGAAGCTGGGGCAAAAGCTATAATTAATCCTGGTGGATCCATTAGAGATAAAGCTATAATTAAACGTGCAGATGAATTAGGCTGTTCCTTAGTATTTTGTGGCAAAAGAGTATTCCGTCATTAAAAAATTTTATACTATCTATTAATTTGGTTTTATATCTTTAAGAATTAATCTTATTGAAAAAAAGTATTTGTAGTAAGAAAGGTTTATAAATTTCAAAAGATAATTTTATAATACTCAATATTTTTGAATTTGACATTTTAAATTAATCTTTTAAATGAGGAGACTAAATCTAATCATATCTTACTAAGATGGAGCTCTTTTAGAAATGGATTTTTTTATTGATAACTTGAAAGACACGCTTGAAGCGATAAATAAACTAATAGAAAATAATGTAACTATCGTAAATACTAAGAGAATTAGAAGGTGTTATAACGTTAAATCCTCAAATCGCTCTAAGATAAATTTCATTTGGAGAGCTCTAAAATGTCTTGAAGAAGAAGGAATTTTAACTGTAAATGGAATAACCAATCCTAAAACCTATAAGATTATATCAAATGATAAAATAGACGTTGACAAATTACTCTCCCAAATTGGGAAAAATAAAAAAGCTGAATTTTAGATTAAGTCTAAACCTATTAATAAATCGTTTAATTTATTTTTAGATTCTTCATCATTTGGATTATTAATTAACCGTTTTTGGTAAAATATTATATTTGAATATTTTAATTCTAGTTTATTAATTCTTTTTATCCAAGTGTTAAAGTTATTTAAAAGTTCATAAACTTCAGGGTCTTCTTCTAAAGCTTTTACTTCTTCTTTCTTTTCTCCTGAAAAGAGATTTTTATATTGTTTTACACTTACACCTTGATCTCTTAATAATTTCTTGTTAGTTTTACGAATGAATGCTTCCAGACTACTTCTCCAATTGACATATTTTTCATTAATCTTATCAATTATATCTTGAATAATCCTTATCTCTTGTGGATAAATAGTCTCTTCCTTCTTTGTTAGGATCTTCGTGACTTTTTGAAATTCAATTTCAAACTTCTTAATATAATTATTGACCATTTTTTCAAATTCAAATAGAACTGTATTATAATCTTTAGCAAACAATACTTCATTACTTGAAAAGGTTAGAGTCTCCTCATCAAAAATACCTATTAGCTTTCTTTTATTAACTAAATCATCAAAAATATCTCTTATCAAGTTAATCTCTGATTTATTTAAGTCTTTACCATAAAATAAATCATGAAAAGAAAAAAGAAAACTATTTTCTAATACCAGATTAGTAATCCCGCTTTCAGTATAAAAAATAACTTCTCCGTCATTATCATAAAAAATCCCCTTTATTTTTCCATCAACTAACAAATCATTAATAAGATCTTCTATTAAAGTTGACGTAATATCATATTTTCCTAAAAAAATATAATCCTCATGTTTTGCTTTATCAATTAACATGTATCTTATATCATTCTTCGCGTCTTCTATTTTTTGCATATTAAATATTAATAAATCAGCTTTTTTAAAGTAGGAAATGCCCAAATCATCAATAAATTTTAAAAATATGTCAACTTCCATCCCAGTTTTTTCAAGATATTCATCTATTTTTATTTGATCTTTTTGTTTTATTTCTTCCGCAATTAATTGCAGGTTTTCATCTATTTTAGATAAGATATGATTTCTATCAATATTTAGCTCGTTAGAGATCTTTTCAATTTGCTGTAATTTCTTGTTTTCATCAGAGATTATACTAATCTCTTTGATCTTCTCTTTTAGGAATTTTGAATAGTAGAAAATGTTTTTTTGTTTATTCCAAATTCCGCTTCTATAATCTACAAATTGATCAAAAACATCTAATAGTAAAAGTTCTCCTATATTTAATTTATCTGAAATTTTGGATATGTCAAAATAACCTACAATTCTAGAATTTTGAACTTCATTAGTAATTTTTTGTTTACCCAGATTAGTCAACCACTGTGTACCTTTATGAAATTTTGATAGATATTCTCTAGGGATATTTTTAACTAATTTTATGAAATCTTCTTCTAATAATATCTCGCGGTATGATTTTAGTTCTATAATACTACTTTTTCCAGCTTCAGAGTTAATCTGATCTTGAATATTTTTTAATGAGAAATAAGTTTCTTGGTCTTTACTCTTTAAAAATTTTTGATTAGTAGAATTAGAAATATCTTTCTTAATTTTTTCAATAAAATCTTGTGGAAGGAATTTAAAACTTCTTAAATTTATAGAAGCATTTATACGTAAATCCTCTAAAAATTTTGATTTTATATATGCATAAGGATAAAAAAAGCCAATATTCGAATAGTAACCATCAATGAGCTTTAGAGAAATTAATGTTTTTATAAAAATTTTTAATTCTGACTTATTTTCTATAATATGATAAAATGTTCTGTAGAGGTTTTCATTAGATATTTTCAATTCTTCTGCGAAAAATCTTTTTAATTTAACTTTTTCTAATTCATAGACAAAAATTATGTTATCCTTGGTTTTTACATAGAAATAGATTTTATTGTCCTTTTGTTTTGATTTGGTAAAAATTTTTAAATATTCTTTTAATGATACCCCTGTATTCTTACTTAATACCGTAAAATTATGTTTTTTCATTAAAAAATAACTATCCAATGATTTTATGATCTTTTTAGCTTCTTGATACTCCAATTCGGGTTTATCTTGCATTGGGAAAAATTTTTTCATTAGATCTATTAATTTAATAAAAATTTTAGATGTTCTTTTATCATCAAATGATATAATTAGAGATTTTGAGATATTTCTAAAATTGAATAATTGATCAAATGATAAATCCTCACAGTAATCAAGAAAGTTTAATAAAGAAACAATATTAGCATTTTTTTTTTCTATCTTAAGGCTTTCGAGTAAAAAATCTATACTAGACATTACCAAATTTGGATTTTTCTTAAATAATTCCAACAAGAAATAGTGAACATTATCCCGTACATCCTCCGATTGATCTGTTAGAAGTTTGACAATTAAATGAAAATAATTTTCAATTAAAATTGGTTTAGCAATCAGAGAAAACCCCATAATAATTAATGAGTTTACTCTTAATTTTACACTCTCGGAGTGAAGAAAAACCTCAGTTTTCCTTAATAATCCTTCAGTGATAAGCTCTATCCGATTTTCTGCTAAAATACTTAAGATATATGTTATTGGTACAACAAATTCTTTTTGATCTAATAGACTTTGCAAATCATCAATTAATTTTGAAACTTTATCAGTTTTTTTTTTATTTAGATATTTGTTAAGTTTATCAACTTTTTCAAGAATCAAGCTGTCGTTAAATTCTTTAAGATTAAACATAGATAATTTAATTAAGTGTTTAATCCAATAAGAATTTTTTGAATTGTTCAATTTCTATAATATTCTTTACGTCTTGGAGTATAAATGTTGGATTAGCTTGTTCTAAACCTTCTCTTGTACCATGACCAGAAAGCAAAGCAATACTATTGATTTTTGCATTCTTAGCACATTCAATATCTGCGGGAAGATCACCGATATAATATACTTTATCTCTATTTATTGAGTAATTAAAGTTTTTCTTAATTTTCATTAATGCAGTGATAATTGGATATGGATTAGGTTTTCTAAAAGGAGTATCATCGCGAGAGATAAAGACAGAAAAAAATCTATCTAAACCTAGTTTATTTCTAAAAGAATCTAACCTCTCTTTACTAGTATTTGAAACAATTCCTAAGAGTATGCTCATCTTTTTAAGTTGGATTAAAATTTCCTCAAGATTTGGCTTCAAAACCTCATATTTCTCATATTTGGGATACCCACGTCTAAATTTTATAAAAAATAAGTTTCTCTTCCAGATACTGGGAATAAAAGGTTTATATGCTTTATTTATACGTCTAAAAGCCACCAATCTATTCTTTGAATCTGATTCTTCAAAAAGTCGAGCACAATCAATAAGTCTTAAATCTTCTGTGTTTCGCCATTTGTAAAATTTATTTCTTAAATGGATTAATGCTGTATATTCAAGTGCCTTCTGAGTAATAATAACTCCATCAAAATCAAATAAAACTATTGGTGGGTGAGACATAAGTGTGTTTAAAAAAGCTATTTAAAACTTAAATTTATCCATATTTGTTTTACTATTAAAAGAATAAAATATTAAAAAAAAAAATAGAGTAAATTCTTATAATTCTATTGGTCTAATTCATCTGGTTCAACCGAAACGTGAGAAAGCAACCAATCAAGTTGTTTTTCCTTTTTATTGACATTCAATACAGTAGGGAGGATCATAACTTCATCGGCTTTTCCAGGCATTATCGTAAATTTTCCAGCTCTTAACATGAAGAACTCAAAGACATCAGGAATTTCTTTTTTGAATCGTAAGCTTTTCACTGGAAATCGTTCGGCTGAGCTGAAAATACCCGTTTTATGATAAATTTCATTCATTTCAATTTTATAGTATTCGAATCTCGTACTAATAACAATAATCCCGAGGATAAATGCTAATATTAATGTCATTACCATATAAAACTCCCATGGCAAAGCTAGATTGATTTCTATACTCGTAAGCTGGAATGTGACATTCGGTAGAACTAAAAAAACAAGAATTAAGAGGACAATAACAATAGCTAATACTAGTACGAAAAATTTTGTTGAAGAGAAATCAAATGCAGTTACAAATATATTTACAAAGAATACTATGAACCAGACATATCCTAATACCGGACTAGGGGCGATAAATACTTGAATGAACATTAAAATCAAGCTTGTGATGAGTAAAGGCCAAAAAAAGATAACTTTTGGGTAAGTCCTTAAATATATTTCAGTTGTTTGATATTTTGATTTAGACATAATAAATTTTCACTAATTATTTATTTTAATTTAAAGAAGATTATAAAAATAATAGATAGATGTGTTATTTAAATATTAGTATCTTTTCAATATACCTTAAAAATTGAATGGTAGGGATCTTTACTTTCTTTAATTTACTTTATCTCAACTGAAAAACAAAAAAATTTTTTTTAGTTTAAATTGAGGTTTTCTCCTTTAGAATTAGTTAATCCATTATAACATGCAAAATACTCAATAGAAGATCAATTTTATCTGCTTTTTTATCAATATTAAGAACATTATTTAAATGTAAAATAATAGATTTCTTGAAGGATATTATAATACTTAGGCTAAAAATAATTTCTACTCAAATAAATGAAATTTAATTTACATTTTTTCAATTACTAAATATTTTGAGTATTTACTAAAAGAAACTAATAGATTGTATCATTTTATAGGAAAGTGCGATTTGTTGGTTGCCTTGACTACTAATCCCCATATGACCAGGGAGCAAATAATCTACATCCAAATCATTTACATATTTAATTGAATTGATTAATATATTTAGCGAACCTCCTGGAAAATCATATCGTCCAAAACTACCTCCCGTAAAAACTAGATCTCCGGGGATTAAAATCTTTTTGTTAGAATCATAATAAGAAATTGATCCTAAGGAGTGACCGGGTGTATAATGGATTTCGAATTTGTATTCAGAAGAAATATTAATCTCTTTTGTATTAATTAAATCAGTTACTTTTAATGGAATAATTTTGACTCCAAACATATTAGGGCTAATTCCAATGTTTCCGGGAATTATTCGAGATTCATCTCCTTCTGTCAAGATTTTAGCCGTTTCACCATAGGCAAAAATTTCAAAAGGGTTTTCCTTCCTTAATTTCATTAAGGGATAAAGACCTAAAACATGATCTACATGTTCGTGAGTTAAAAAAACTTTAGTTATATTAGATGGATTAAGATTTAATTTTTTCATTCCTTTGAATAATCCTTTAAGAGATATACTATTCCCCGCATCAAATAATGCTAATTCATCGGTGGTTGGATCTTTAATAATATATTGATTGCAATCCAACATCTGATTTTCAGCAAAATAGTATAGATTTGTTCTAACTTCTTTCCCCTTTTTTTCAGAGTCTGTACCAGAAAAAAACATTATGAAATTACCAATTAAAGTTTTTTAAAAAGATAAAATAGACGTGACTTTAATGCTTTTCTTTTCCAAAATATAAAATTATTAAATATTCAAAAAATAACTTATAATTGTATGGAGAATCCCAACATTGAAGAATTAAAACCTAAAATAAAACTGGGAATAAAATTTTGGTTGAAATTTGAGAATAAAAGTATATTAGGTTCTGGATGGGCGGAGTTGCTAAAAAATATTGATAAAAATAAAGAAGGCTCATTATCTCAAGCAGCAAAAGAATGTAATTATTCCTATAAATATGCATGGAATATATTAAAAAGAATAGAAAAAAGAACGGGTATGAACCCTGTCGAAAGTCATAAAGGCGGTTCTAAGGGTGGAGGATGGGTAAAATTAACTGATTGGGGGCTGTATATCTTAAAGATTTATCAGAAGTATCTAAATGAAATAACAAAAATTGAAAAAAAGCTTGGAGAAGCAATGAAGATCAGCTAATAAATATATTTTAATTTCAATATTGATTACTTTCATTAAGGAACTTAGTAACTTTGTCTTTTCAAATAATTATATAATATTGGGTTTTACATGGAAGACCGATTAACGCAATTAAGTAAGATAAAAGTCTCCGATATTATGATTAAAGATCCACTTTTTACTATTCCAAAAGAAAAAATCAGTACCACTGAACTTTTGATGGTCAGGAAAAATATTGGTGGACTTCCTGTTGTGAAAGATCGTAAAAATAAACAACTTATTGGTATTATTACACAAAGAGATATACGTTTGGCTAGATTTGCAATGAGTTTAAATTCACCAAATACAATTGTGAAGGATTTAATGACACCAGAACCTTTTATTGTAAAAGAAGATGATACATTACAGTATGTATTAGAGAAAATGATATTCAAAAAAATTCAAAGACTTCCAGTTGTAAATGAAAATAATGAATTAATAGGATTGGTTATACAAAATGGAATCTTAAAAACTCTTCTTGAATTTTTTCAAAAATAATTAAAAGAATTCTTATTTATTAATTTTATAAAAAAATTATAACAATCATTAATTTTAGATTATTAATAAGAAAAACCAAAAAAATTGTAATATTGATAGAAAATGGCACTACCCTTTCCTGGCACACCAATTATAATTGATATTGGTTCAGCATATGTCAAAATAGGATTTTCAGGAGAACCTGGACCAAGATTTGTTTTTCCTTGCATTACTGGAACTGAAAAATATAAATCTGTGATGGTTGATGTAAGTGCTAGAAGTATATATGTTGGAAATGATGTATCTAGAATGCGTGGCGTTCTTAAAATAAAACACCCGATAGCAAGGGGGGAGATCATGGATTGGGATAGTTTCTATGAAGTGTTAAATTACATTTTTTATTCACTGCTTAGAATAGAGAATCTATCGAATTATCCTGTTTTTTATTGTGAATCTCCTTTTCTGCAAAGAGATACCAAGGAGTATATTGCAAGACTTTTCTTTGAAACTCATCAAGTTAAAAGTTTAATTATGATGCCAACGCCATTATTATCTATGTTTAGCGTTGGATTGACGACTGGGTTAGTAATTGAAAGTGGAGATGGATTGACATGGATAGTTCCAATAGTTAATGGACAGATAGTCCAACATGCTGTTCAGAAGCTTCCATTAGCAGGTGTAGATGTTAATCAAAACTTAAAAAGTCTCCTAATGAGAGAAGGTGTTAGTATTTCTTCAAGTGCAGCGGATGAGATCATTCAAGAGATAAAAGAAAAGAATTGCTATTTTGTATTGGATCCTAATAAACCTTCTACGACAGGAGAAATGTTTAGTGTTCCGATGCCTGATGGATCAAGCATCAACGTCCCAACTTATATCCTCTATCAAGCTCCAGAAGTTTTATTTAATCCCGCTATGTTAGGATATACAAATATAATGAATATAACTCAAGCAGTTATTGCTAGTTTAAGAGCAATAGATAATCACTATTGGCATGATCTTTTATCTCATATAGTATTTTCCGGAGGAAATCTTTCATATAGTGGGTTTCAAGAACGCTTTGAATCAGAATTGGATCCACTCCTTTCTCAACTAGGTAAGATTCCTAAACCGGTCGCACCTCTTTCTGCAATGAAAAGTGAATTAATTAAATTACAAGCTGTTGAAATCTCAAAAAAGAAAGAAGATACTTGCCCGCATTGTGGTAGTTTTGTAAACTTAAATGATGGAAAAAAATTATGCCCTTCGTGTGGTGGGGTATTAGTATTACCTGAAATAAAGATTGGAGCATTAAATCAAAATAATAAAAAAAGAGATAAATGTCCTAATTGTTTGAGGGAAATAACTGATATATCTTCACTTTTCTGTCCTTATTGTGGAGCATCCATGGAAAATTTAGAAAAAACTGAAATCCCTGAAGCAATTTCTAAAAAATCACCTGCTCAAGAATTTTCTGAATTCATGGAATCTGCTAATAAAATAATTAATTTTTTTGTACCCGATAATCTTCAGTTTGCTATTTTTACAGGTGCTGCTATTTTAGGAAGTTTACCTTCTTTCCAACAGTTATTTATTACTTATGAACAATTCCAAACAAATAGGGATCTATTATATAGAGATATTAGCGAGATTCTTTAAGTAATAAATAAGTATTTGGATTTTTATTTGTATTTCTTACTTAATTATATAAAATTGAAATATTCCCTTGAATTCTTTTAATATATAGTTACTTTTTAATTTCAAGATATATTTTTAAAATTAAATTTTTAGTTAACAGATAGGTTTTATTATTTGAAGCATAAATATCGGAGTTTGATCATAGGTACAATTGTAATATTTTTGGCAATAAATGCAATACCGAGTGCGTTAGCAAAAACACGGCAGTATTATTTAACTAGTTTTATATATCAAAATGAAATTGAAGGTGAGGGTTTTACTAATGCTATTGGTAGCAGTGATGACATATCTTTTGAAGCAACAACTTATGCTTTGGATATATTAAATTATTTTGCAGTAAATCCACATAATATTGAAACACTTAAAAGCACTTTAGAAGATAATATTGAGGAAATGTTTAATAATTATGAAGAAAATTTATATGATTTATTCTTTTTAATGAAATCGCTCAATATCTTAGATGAGGATTATGAAATTAATCTTGATTTAGAAAATAAAATTTATAAATATCTAAATGATACTGAACAAATAACAGGTGGATTTTCTTATTCAAATACTACCAAATTAGTTAGTTTAGCTTCAACTTATTACAGTATTCAACTTTTTTCATTAATAGAAAAACCATTAGAAAATATATCAATACATAAGAATTGGGTTCTTTCATGTTATAATAGCGAGGGGGGATATGGAAGCAATCAAAGTCTTGGTTCTACTATGGTAGATACCTGTTTTGCAGTTTTTATTTTAGAGGAATTAGGGGAAATCGAAGCGTTAAATAGTGTTATTAAAACAATAGGGTATCTCCAATCTTTATATGTTATAAATTCTGCAGATCTTAATAATTATGGAGGATATTTGCCAGATGATTATGCTCAAATTGCCTTGTTGAGCAGCACATATTATTGTGTAAAAGCAGTTTCTATAATTGATAGTACCAAATTATTTAAAGGTCTTATAAAAACTTGGGTACTAACACATCAAAATTTTATAGATGGTGGATTTGCAGAGAACACTGAAGGATATCAACAGAAAAGCTCCTCAGTTGTGGTTAGTTATTATGCATTTGAGACATTAAGAATATTAGATTCTTTGTCTAGTCTCTACAGTGAAATTTGGATGGTAGAATTTAATTACTGGATCTTAGGAATAGTTTTTGGTTCTATTGGATTAGTTATTATAGTAGCTATCTTTCTTTGGAGAAGAACAAGAATATAAAGATTTTGAGTTTATACAATATTTTGATATTAATATAATTGCTTTTTTTAATTTCAAATTTTATTATACTCAAGATGAATCATGAATACTAAAATCTTAGATGGAAAAATATTAGCAGAAAAATTAAATTCAGAATTAAAAGAGCAAATTAAAAAAGCGATAATAAAAACGGGAAAGCGGCCAAAATTAGCTACTATACTTGTGGGAAATGATCCCTCCTCTCAAGTTTATGTTAACATTAAACATAAAACATGCAAAGAAGTAGGTATTGATTCTATTATTGTTGAGTTAAAAGAAGATATTTCAAAGCAAGAACTTCTATATGAAATCGATAAACTCAACAAAGATTCTAATATTCATGGTATTTTATTACAAATCCCGCTTCCAGAAAAATTAAAAGATGCTACAGCTGAGTTTCAAGAGAAAATATCACCCTTAAAAGATGTAGATGGTTTAAATCCAATTAATAGGGGAAAACTATTTGATTACAATGAAGAATTAGCTCCCTGTACTCCTAAAGGAATAATAGCACTTTTAGAAAATTACAATATAGAACTTAGAGGGAAAGATATTGTCATTATAAATAGATCAAATTTAGTAGGTAAACCGCTAATATTTTTACTATTAAAAAGGAATGCCACAGTTTCTGTTTGCCATACATCAACAAAAAATATTGATAGATATATTAAAAATGCGGATATATTGATTGTTGCAGTAAGCAAACCAAAATTTATAACAAAAAAAAGAATTAAAGAAGGTGTTGTGATCATCGATGTTGGTACAAACAGAATCGAGGGTAAATTATGTGGAGATGTTGATTTTGAAGATGTTTTGGAAAAATGTTCATCGATAACACCTTCTCCCGGTGGAGTGGGACCTCTCACAGTTCACTTTCTACTACAAAATACCTTTACGGCTTATAAAAAACAATTAAATCTAACTAAAATTTAACTATTAGACTTCTTCTTTTAAGAATTTAAATCACTATAGAAGAATTTAATTGAATATTAGAACTAATATTAACAAATTTAATCTAAAAAAACGATAAAAATAATATTAATTAAAGCTTAAAAAAAAAATAGAACTAAAAACTTTAATTATAAGTATAAAACAAGTAGTAGAAAATATATTATATTTTAGATAGATTAAAAACATCCTTTATTAAAATGGCAATTCTTGAAGTAGGAATTAATTTAGGAATGCGAAATTTAGTTGAGATTAAGTATTATTCATCTTCAGACAATTTATTAGATTCAAACTTGCGTGCTGGATTTTTAACAGCACTTGAAAGTTTTACTACTGAAGTGTTTGGAGATGATATTTCAATTATCAGTTTAGCTTCCTTTAAATTAGTTTGCTATTGTGAGATGATTCAATTACCTAATGATAATGCTGATAATAGACAACCTTTATTATCATATGCTATAATAGAAAAAGGAACAGATGCATCAATAGTAAAAGATCAATTGAATCAAATTTTGTCCTATTTTCTCAATCGATACCCACTTAATGATATATTTTCGAAAAAACCTAAATATTTTAAGCAATTTGAAAGCCGAATTAATGAAACATTAGGGGATTTAAGACTTAAAACAGAAGATAGATTTCGTTCTTTATTTTAAATATAAAAAAAGGATTTTAATTTGAGCTCCAATTTACCTCCTCAAGCTAAAGCTAAATATCAAGAGTATTTAGATGCTGGGGCTTTAGAAGATAGAATCAAAAAATTGGAGGAATTTTTGTCCTTAGTTCCTAAACATAAAGCAACAGAAAAAATTGTTGCGCTTAATAAATCCCGCTTAGCAAAGATGAAGCGTGAATTAGACAATCGTAAGCAAAAACAAAAAATTACACAAAAAATTATTAGCCCATTCTCAATAAAAAAGGAAGGAATTCAAGTGATATTAATCAGCAGTTTTCAAACTCCTGGAGTTGGAAAAACATCACTTCTGAATTTACTAACTGGAGCCGCAGAAGAGAAAATTGGAAAATTTACCGCTTTGCCAGAAATTGGAATTTATCAATATCAAAAAATCCGTTTTCAAATCGTCGACATGCCTTCTATCATGGAGGGTGCTTCTGATGGGATTGGAAATGGAAAAGAAATCCTATCACAACTTCGAGCAGCCGATTTATTATGTTTTTGTATAGATCTATCAAGAAATATTGAAGAACAAATGAATTTATTATTAAATGAATTATCTAGAGCTGATATTCGAATAAATATATCACCCCCACCTTTAATAATTGAAAAAACAGGAGCACACAAAATTCAAGTGCTTTATCTGACTAAAGAGGCACAGGGGATTGAAGGATTAGATGAATTAACAGAAGAAATAAAAGAAATTGTATATGAAAATGGAATTCGTAATGGGATTGTAAAAATTTATGGTGAGATAACCCTTGATAATGTAATAGACGTTTTAACTCCCTCTGTTGTATATAAGAAGGTAATAATACTAGGAACTAAGGGAGATCTTTCTTATACTCAAGATATTTTTGAAAAATTAAAAAGCAAGTATTCAGATAGATTTCCTCTAATTTTAGGGACAAGTTATCAAAAAGAGAATTTTCCTAGAGATTTTGGTGATATAATATTAAAATTCTTAAAGAAAATTAGGATATATACTATGAGTAATGGAATTATAGCTGAACAACCATTGATAATGGATGAGATCACTACCGTTAAGGAAGTTGCATTAAAAGTTCATAGAAGTTTTTATGATTCTTTCGATCATGCTATAATTATACGAGAAGGTGAACGTCAAAAGCGTAAAAAGGTTGGTTTAGATTATATTTTAAAGGACATGGATATAGTAGAAATTCACTTAACCTAATACTTTATCCGTTCTATTAAGTATGGAATTTCCTCAATCTCCCTTACATAGTTTTTATTTAAATTAGATAGTCCTTCTGCAATATTTTTAATGCTTTCTAGACTATAGATTAAATTCTCTAAATAATCAATAAGATCTCCTTTAAAAACTAATATCTTATATTCTTCAATCAAATAATTAGAGATTTCTTCAATTGTCATGTCTTCTTTAATACGTAGATTAACTATTAATTTTTCCAGATTTAAACGCCCGCAATCACAATAAGGATTATCTTTGCAGTTACAATTAAATATATCGCTTGTTAATTTCATTATAAAATCAATAAAATCACGTGAGAACGTTTTTCTTTTCTTAACATAATCAGCATTCATTAAAGATAACACACTGGCGCTGAATAAATTGTTTGAAAAATATTTCATATTCATATTCTTAGATAAATCTGCAACTATATTTTTTGATAAATACACATTTCTTAGAAATTCTAAGTCTAAAGCAATATCCAACGGAGTAGCTAAATTATTTTGTAATTTTTCAATTATTTCAAGGCTTTCATCAACACTTAAAAAAGACTTAGCAATTGACATACCTAAACGAGTAGCCTTGAGAGTTAAATTTTCCTTTATTCCTATCAAATTAAAAGAAATTAATTTCTTCAAAATTTCTTCCAAATTGAAATAATCATTAATTAGATGTTTATAAAATTCAAAAATTTGTCCTTTTGTAATCCGTTGATTAAACATGGAAATAAATGCAAGAATTTCGGTTTGAGATTTATTTTCGTCAGGATTGAGCTCATAATCTTTAATTTTACCATTTAATAATTTTATGGCTATATTTTCTTCAGTAATTTTCATTTTAGGAGAATAAATCTTTCCGGGTTCAATAAGTATATAAGCTAATCCTTTTTCATGTTTTTTTAATCTTCCTGCTCTTCCAAGCATCTGTTCGAATTCTGCAACAGATAACCACTTTATACCCATAGATAAAGATTCAAAAATCACCTGACGAGCGGGAAGGTCTACTCCTGCTGCTAACGCTGCTGTTGCAACGACCCCCATTATTTTTTGAGATTGAAATTCTTTTTCAATAATCTTTCTCTCTTCATTTGTTAGTCCTGAATGATAGGATGCTACATTGATACCTTTTTGCTGTAAATAGGATGATATTGATTCACACTTTTTTCGAGTATTTGTAAAAACTATCGTTTGGCCTTTAAAACCATATATCGATTTTATAGAAAATTCAGCTTTTATTAATTTAGAAATATATTTTTGTTTTTGAGCTTCATTTAAGCATAATAATAGATGACGTTCAACTGGAACTGGGCGATTATTATACTTAATTAATTTACACTTTAATTTTTGTGCTAAATGCTCTGGTTCTCCTAAGGTTGCACTTAAATATAGAATTTGAGAATTAAATTGTGTTTTTAACCTAGCTATTAAACCGTCTAATATGAAACCCCGATCTGGATCGATTAATGTTTGAATTTCATCAATTACTATTGTACCAATATCTCCTAAAACCTCTTTATTTCCACTTCTTAAGATAAAATCAATTGCTTCATAAGTTGCAATAATGACATGTGCTTTAGTTAAGTCTTCAATATTATCCTCCTCTTTCTTTCCGAATAATGACTCTCCAATTCTCTTAATGACTTTTAATTTAATTGGGCTATATTTCTCTTTAAATTCTTCCGTTCTTATATTAGCTAAGGCAACAATAGGGACTAAATATAGCATTTTAGCTTTTCTGTCATTTAACACTCTTGAAATCCCCGTCAATTCTCCTACAAGAGTTTTTCCACCAGAAGTAGGGGCCATAATTAATTGATTATTACGTTCTGTTAATAGACCTTTTTCAATTGATATTGCTTGGATTGGTAATAAAGTTAATAAGCTTAATCCTTTCAATACTTTTTTTAATGCGGGATGAATATCCAGATTTTCTATTTTTTGATTAAGATATTTTTTACTAATTGAAGGTGTTTTTTCAATATCATAAAGAGTTATATCTCTATTGATTACTGGATTAAAATCTGCTTTAAAAGCCTCCAATACCTTTCTAATATCTCTAAATTTGTGTAATAAATGCATGAAAAAATTTTTTAATTTAGGACTGATTTTTTCTTGAGAAATTAAACCTGTTAACTTAATTCTATTTAATACGATATCAAAAGCACATTCAGAACAAATTATTTGATTTTTATATGATTTAATTTGAAGATTTTGATTAATTAAAGTAAATTTATTTTTATCCAAACAAGAATTACATAAAGTCAAATTAACTATATTTTCTGCATCAAATTGTAAACTTTTTAACATCTCTCTTACTGGTAGGATATCCTCAGATGAAGTTTGACTTGAAAAAGCAATAAATTTGTTTTCATTTGATAAAATAAATTTCCGTAGTAAATGTGGATTAATTGGCTGAATACTTCCATCTTTCTCTATTTTATTGAAATTGAGCGGCCTCATTTTATTTTTAAAATCTAACCCAAATATTACGGTTCCCCTAAAGAATGGCTCATTTACATATGTAAATTTGAATCTTTTTTTCTTAAATGATTTAAGGTAAAAGAAATTTACATTAAAAAGCAATTCTTTTCTATGATCACGATTTCTATCAAAAACAATGAAATAAGATCTTAAAGGGACACTCAATTTGAAACCAATTGTGAATAATAATAGATTAGAATGAAAACCAACAATTCAATTTTACTAAATTCTAAAAAACCTAAAATCAATTAAGAATAAATTAAGAATTAAGATAATAAAAAATAGATTAAAATTAAAATCCAAATACTTGTTTAATTTTATCATAGATTTCTTTAATTTGCCTAAGTTTTGTCTCATCGCCTTGATTTAGAAAATGCTCCAACCATTGCGAAAGACCTTGATTTCTAATCCACTCAAGGAAGTATTCAACAGATTGACGTTCTTCTGCAGACATTTTTTATTCGACTTTTCTGTTATAGTTAGTTTTATTTTTTATTTTCTTTTATATAAAAATTATAAATCATTCTATTTTATATTTTTATAATTCTACATCAATTAAATAAAGTTAATTAAATTTAAAATTAATTTTTATAAGTGAAAAAAAATGTCAACCAGGATAAAAACACCCAATCTCGATGATATATGGGTGAAATGGAAGGAAAAAGTTGCAAGAACAGATCGAAAGAAGATGGAAAAACAATTTGGAACCAAAGGAGCAGTTTTCTCTTTAGATGCTATAAGTGCAGCAGAATATGTTAAGGATACAATGAAAGAGGCAGCAATATATTTTGCTGTTAAAAAATCTCTTGGACCTACTCCAACGGGGAAAGATGAAAACCTAGTTACAGCTCCAAGAGTTGGTAGAGAACAGTATTATTCTTTTAAAGGTGCTGGCAAAATAAATAAGGAGAATTGGAAAGAGAATGAAAAAGTCCCTCATTTTGAATCAATTCAAGCTGTTCCTTGCAAAAATTGTAAAGGGAAAGGATATCTCGAAGATAAATGTAAGACATGTAAAGGAACGGGAAAAATAGAGGAAACATTTACAGTTTTAGTTGGAGAAGAACAAAAAAAAGAAAAAAAACCCTTTTCGTATCCGTGTGGTGTGTGTTATGGAACTGGAAACAGAATAGAACCATGCAAGGAGTGTGGAGGTCATAAAAATATGTATAAATATGAAATTCTTCCAGTTCCTTTTCAAACTGTAGTAACTGGAATCCCAATTTTACATAGTAGTGCTCAAACAAGATATGAAAAAGAAATCGGAGAAGACCTTCATAAAATGATTGAAGATATCGAAGGAATAAAGTTCAGTGATTTTAAAGAATTAGAGTCCAAGACAGAAGCATCTTTAGGGTATATGAATAAAAATATCAGTAAGACTATAGGAGCCGCGAAGACTGATTATAGAAAACATGAAAAAGATGAAGATGCCCAAATCACATCCCAGATTTATCTCTTTCCGATGATACAAATGATGGCGACTACCAAGCGTGGAACGAATTTTGAAATCTATAGTCTTGGTTCAGGAAACAAATTTATGGTTTATTCTAATTTCTAACTTATATTTTTTTTTAACAATTTTCCAAAATAAACTAGATTGATAGGATCCTTTTTTTCTAATTTTAATCTGAACATAAAGATTTAAATAAAAAAAAATCATAGATTAAATATAAGTTTAAACTTATATAAGTCCAAACTTATATATTTAAAAGTAGAAAAATTATGAAAGAAGAAAGTGAAATAATGAAGGAAAAAAAGGTTTTTAAACCTAAAAGTTTAATGGGTTATCTTTTACCTAATAATGTGTTATGTCTTTCAATTATAGGTATATTTGCAGCTTTAATTTGTGTATTGACCATGGTAATTTCGATACCAATTCCAGCAACCCAAGGATTTATTAATATTGGAGATGCTGGAGTAATGTTTGCAGGTTTACTATTTGGTCCTTTTATAGGGGGTATAGCAGGAGGTATAGGTTCTGCTTTAGCAGACATTTTCTTAGGCTATGCTATTTATGCCCCAGCAACTTTAATAATTAAAGGATTAGAAGGATTTATAATTGGATTAATTTCAAATCCTAAGCAGAATAACATTAAATTTAATTATCGTGATATAGTAGCTGTTGTATTGGGAGGTTTATTCATGGTACTTGGTTATTTTATTTATGAAATTATACTTTGGGGATTTGTTAGTGCTTTATATGAGGTAATTTTAAATGGAATAATACAATTTGGTATATCAGGTTTAATATCCTTACTGATAATATCTGTTGTTAGAAAGAATATTATTCAAAGTTTTCCTCAAGTTTTTGATAAAGTATTTCTAGTAGAAGGTAGAAAAGAAGTTGAATTATATGAATCTTAAAGGAGTGTAATTAGGACATCTAATGCATCAAGAACTTTTTTTCCATTTTCAGTTATAAAATACAATATATGTTTTCCTTCTTTTTTTCGCATTATTAGACCTTTTGATTCTAAATCTTTCAAGTGCTGATAAATTCCAGAAATTTTTTTACCAGGGCTTATTATTTCATGGATTTTACTTCCATAAATCCCTTTTTCACCAGATAGGGATATTTGAGATAATATTTTTAATTTTGTTATAATAATTGAACCTTTTCCTGTCGTTTTTGTTTGAGATGATAACGCTTCTAAAATGTAAGGTGCTTTTAGTCCACTACCAGTGATAAGACATACAATTTTTTCATTATCATCAAACACATTTTTATTTTGCAATGATTGAACTGCAGCTATAGTTAAAGCTGATGCGGGTTCTGCAAAGATTCCTTCATATCTTACTAGTTTATCAATTGAATTTAATATATTTTCCTCCAGAATTGACATTACAGTGCCTTCACTTTCCCTAATACATTTAATAGCTAAATCTTTATATATAGGATTTCTTACTAAAACTCCTAGGGCTATAGAATTTTGAATTTCTTGATTTTTCAGAATACTCCCCTTATCTTTAAAGAATTCATCCACAATGGGAGATGAGGCTTCTGATTGGACACCAACTAATTTTGGAAGCCTCTTTATGACATTAGCCTCTAGAAGCTCATGAAATCCTTTCCATAGACTTACTAATAATTCTCCACTTCCCATGGGGATTAAAATCCAATTTGGTTCTTCAACCTGTTTAATTATTTCATAAGCGATGGTTTTCTGGGCTTCAAGGGTAAGTGGATTCAAATCAGGAGAACCTTGATAGAAATCTGTAATATTTTTTCGTATTAATAGTTCTTCAATAGCATCATCAACAGTCTCTCCAATTACTTCTAATTCGGAGTTATACGCGATCATTTGAGCTTTTTTTCCTACATCAATTATTCTTGGGATGATATTCAAACAACTCATTCCTTCTACAGAAGCATATGCTGCTAATGAGGCACCTTGATTACCATTTGAAGCACAGATAATTTTTTTATAATCCCAACTACGCGCATGAGAAACTAATAATGCTGCCGCACGATCTTTAAAAGAATTAGTTGGATTTTGAGTTTCATCTTTAAAAAATAAGAACTTTAATCCCAATTTTTCTCCAAATTTTTTTGAATTTTTACAAGGACTACCCCCTTCCCCTAATGAAACAATAAAATCATCCTGTACTTGAGGAAGTGCAAATTTGTAATCCCAAAATTTATTTATAGCTTCAATTTCAGAGAATTGTTGTCTAAATCTTTCTAAATTAACTTCAAACCATAATAGTCCTTTACATTCAGGACATTTATGTTGAATAGAGGTAAATTCATACTTTTTTTTGCATTCTATACAAGTTAGAGTTAGTGATTTTTTAATAATGAAATAACCTCTAAGACAAATATTAATTTTGATTTATTAATTAATTGGGTTTTTTTATTATTAAGTCCTTTTGACAACCTTTGTTCTTTTGTGAGAAAATTTAATAGAGATTAATTTATATGATTTTATGTAAAAATTTACGATGAATCGTAAAATTTTTATTAATTAAAAAACTAAAAAAAATAATTTTATTTCTATTTGAAGTGATAATAAATTCTTCTATGGATTATATTGTTTAGTGTTTTAGGGAGTATTGGAGCTATAGTTTTAGCTTTTATTTTTCTTAATTTAACTAAAAATATTCAAAAATCACTAGTTTCCAGTTTGGTTGCTTATGCTACGGGTACGTTACTAGCCGCAGCATCATTGGGAATGATTCCTACAGCTATATCGAAAGCGGGAGATGCAATACAAATTGTAATGACATACTTTTTAGGAGGTCTTATATTTTTTTTTATTCTTGAAAAATTGGTCATTTGGCGTCATTGTCACGACGCTGAGTGTGTTGTAACGGGTGAAGCTGCAGGTCCAGTTATTCTTATAGGTGATGCATTTCATAATTTTGTAGATGGTATTGTAATTGCCGCATCTTTTTTAATTAATTTTACTTTTGGAATTGCTATTAGTCTTTCTGTTATAGCTCATGAAATTCCCCAAGAGATTGGCGATTTAGCAATACTCATTGATAAGAATTATTCAAAAAAAAAAGCTTTTTTATATAATCTTCTTTCAGGAGTTGCAACCATACCTGCTGCAATAATAGGGTATTTTCTTTTAGATTTAATTTCCTTGGCAATTCCCTATGTTCTAGCAATTTCAGCAGCAAGTTTTCTTTATATTGCCTTATCAGATTTAACACCTGAATTGCATCAAAAATTAGGATTAAAACATAGCTTAAGACAACTGATTTTACTGTTTGCTGGAATAATTACAATGATATTAATATTTATGTTAAAATCCATATTATAACGAAACTGAATTGATAAATAATGTTAATTTGGATTATTTTGTTTAGTATTTTTGGAAGTGTTGGGGCTATACTAGCAGCTTCAGGCTTCATTCTTTTTAAAGAAAATATGCAAAAGAGAATCGTTTCTGCTTTAATTTCATTTGCGACAGGAACATTACTTACTGCTTCATTTTTAGGTTTAATTCCTGAAGCGATCGAGAGTTCACCAGGTGACCCTCATTCAATCATGTATTTTATATTAGGAGGTATTCTATTTTTCTTTTTCTTAGAAAAATTTCTAATTTGGCGGAATTGTCAAAATAACAGTTGTGAAGTTCATAGTAATGCTACAGCATCTATAATTCTTGTAGGAGATGCTTTTCACAATTTTACAGATGGAGTTCTTATTGCAACTGCCTTTATTACAGATTTTAATATCGGTATTGCAGTCGGTATTACAATAATAATTCATGAGATACCTCAGGAGATAGGCGATTTTGGCATACTCCTTCACGGTGGAATGCTAAAAAAAAAAGCATTCATCTATAATTTAATATCTAGCTTATCTACAATACCAGCTGCTATTATTAGCTATTATATTATTGGTATTTTTGCCTTTCTTACACCAATATTTTTAGCAATCTCAGCAGCTAGTTTTATTTACATAGCATTATCGGATTTAACACCAAAATTACATGAAAAGACAGGTACAAAAGAAATCATAAGACAATTAATTTTAGTAATGTTAGGTATTATCATTATGGGCTTTATATTAATAGTTGGAGGACATGAACATTAATCAATCAATAATGCTGGAGGAGTTTATAAAATGATAGATTTAGATTGTCTTGTTATAAAGTTTTTATTTAAATCACAGAAATCAATGAAAATTGGCGAAATAAAAAAAGAGTTAAACCTACCACATTCTACTCTTGGTAGTTGTATTAAAAGACTAAAACAACGTAATTTTGTCAATTATCAACCATATTATGAAGTAGATTTAACTAAAAATGGTATTGAATTAGCAAAAGAATTGAACCGACATAGCAGGCTTCTCGAAGTTCTGTTATATAATGAATTAGGACTCCATCCAACTAAAGCTCACAATGAAAGTGAAAAATTTAGCTTACTTTTTTCATGTGAAACAATAAATAAAATCTGTGAAAAATATGACCATCCCGAAGAATGCCCTTGCGGTGAAAAGATTTTAAACAGTTCAGGGTGTTTTTGTGAAAAATAATTTTATAATAAAATAAAAAATTATTTGGTAATTTCATTAGATGCATAAGCAGTTAGAATCTTTCCATAAAAATAATGGTGACTGCTCATATTTGATTTACTCGTATGAATAATTTGACATTCATAGCTTAAAATACAATCTTTTATTGTAGGTACTTTTGTTTTTTTTCCCGGAATGGTTTCCAATCCTGCTTGTTTGAATTTGTTAGTATTTCTACCCGAATAAGAACCCGCAATATCTATTGCCTCATAATTATTCTCTGAGGGTATATTTACAGTAAATTCATTAACTCCCTCAGTGAGTAATTGATAAGTATATCGACTATACGCTACCTGTGCTCTAATAACAGGGATACCATCTAATTCTTCAATAGTCTTCCAATCTAAAGCCATAACATTAAGTTTTCCATTTTTATCCATCGAGACCATTAAAGCTGTATTTCGCTTAAAATACTCAATATAATCGTATGGTCCAATTTCTTGTCTTTTACTTGCCATTTATATCAATTAAATATGTGTATTCCTATTGTATATAGTTTAATCATCATCATCATCGTAATCATCATCATCGTCGTCATCATCATCGTCGTCATCATCTTCTTCAGCATCTTCAATGATCTCATACTCTTCAGCATCACGATAACATTTTTTACAATAAGGTTTTCCACCTACATAAATTGCGTTTTTTTGGAGTATTTCCTTTTGGCAATTTTTACAATAAACAATATCATCATCATCATCATTTTTACCTATAACAAACACCTCCATATTTAATATAAGGAACTTTAATTAGATATCTAAGCAATTTGAATTTTTTTTTTGAATTCATTTTCTCTAACGAAGATTTTATCAGAAAATATTTTAGAATAAGAAAAAAAATAATTTAAGTGTTTATTGAATTAATACTTAAATTATATATGAATTAGCTTCTTTTAACCTTTTTTCCGCACCTTTAACGATATCATCAATAATATCTTGAACTGTTTCTATCGAATTAATCATACCTATACTTTGACCTAAAAGAACTGCTCCATCATTAATATTACCGTCATAAGTTATTTCATAAAATTTCTGATCTTCTAATGCCATTGCGGGAGTTATTTGTGCTTCCATTGCTAACTTTTCTTCCTTACTTGAAACAACTCCATGATGTAAAGAATAATTATTTTTCCAAAGTCGTATTGGACCTAGTACTCCTGTTACATATATTGTATCACTTGATTTCGCAGATGGCACAACATTTTTATAACTTTCATGAAATTCACTCTCTTTTGAGGCGATAAATCTTGAACCCATAGCAATTGCTCCTGCTCCCATTGTTAATGCAGAAGCTAAACCTTCTCCACTTGCAAATCCTCCACATGCTATAAAAGGTAGATCTGGATATTTTCGCTTGACTTGTTGAAGGAGTACTAATGTGCTAATTTTTTCGTAAGATTGATGACCTCCACCTTCGTATCCTGTCAATACAACCCCATCAACTCCCGCGTCAATACACTTTCCAGCTAGCCATAATGCGGGAGCAACGTGAAAATGCTTAATATTAGAACCACTTTCTCTTAATCTTTGAAATGATTTTGTTTTTGGTAATTGTTTAGCTGACCCTGCACTTGTTACTGCGTAAATACATTGTTCTTTTAATTTCGGATTATCCATAATAAATCTTGAAATCCCACGACAGAGCCCTGGAGCATCTAACTGTATTCTTGATGTTCTTACATTAAAACCAAATGATTTATCAGTATGCTCGATTACAAATTCCATATCCTTTTTCATTTCTTCTAAGCTATTTTTCCCGAATAGATTAGTATGACTTAAAACACCTAAACCTCCTGCTTCAGAAACCGCAACAGTTAATTCTTTAGTGTAAAACGGGCCCATAGGCGCCGCTATAATTGGATGCTTAATTCCAAGCATTTCAGTTATGTTTGTTTTTAAACCCATTTACTTATACCCCTTTTAACTCTTTTCTATATTTATAATAATATTATAGTAATGATATTGAAAAATAAGAAAAGAATTTAAACCTTTTATCAATTTAAAAATGATTATTAGGTAGCATTCTTTTTAAATAAATGTTATTTTGTTTGGTTAAATAATTAGAAACATGTTCATGAAGGTTCCAAGAGTATGTTTCTTAAATATATTTAAATATAAGTTCCATTTTTGTTTTTATATAAAAATAATTCTAATTGGATATTTAATTAGCAGTAAATTTTTAATAAAAAGAATTTAAATTTCTTTATAGGCGATTAATGAGTTGGAAGGCTCTATTAATTTAAAATTAGTGGTTCTTGGAGAAGCATCTGTAGGGAAAACTTCAATTATAAATACCTTTTTAGGGAAAGAATTTCCCGAACAATACTTGCCTACGATTGGTAATGAAACAGCTAAAAAAAAATATATACTTAAAGAAAAAGAAAAAATTTTAAGCATTACACTTTGGGATGCAGGGGGACAACGGTCATTCAATCCTTTTAATCCAACATTATATACCAATACAGATGGAGCTCTTTTAGTTTTTGATTTAACAAAACCCGAAGAAACATTTTTAAATTTAAAAAAAGAGTTTTTGGAAAATTTGAATCGATATTCTGATGATTTTATAACAATATTAGTTGGAAATAAAATGGATTTAATTTCTAACAGTAAAAAGCTTAATACTACATTAAAAGAGTTACTGACTAAAAAAGATCATGTATATCTAATTTCTGCCAAAACAGGTGAAGGAGTTAATAAATGTTTTGAATTATTAATTTATACATTTTTAAGAAAAGCAGAGTTATTGAATCCTGATGATGTTCCTAGCAATACATCAACAACGTTTCTAAATTTAATTGGTAAAAATGAAGAAGAATTAAAATATCAATTGATAGATTTAACCAACGTTGATTCAACTGTAGAGAAAGTAAAGATAAAACAGAGCGTCAAGGAAGAAAGCACTATCGATAAAGAAATCAACGATCTAAAATATTTTGATTTTTTAAGACAAGAATTAGAAAAAAATGAAACACATAAAAATGAAGTTATGGATCAATTTCTAATTAATATCTCCGAACTTAACAAAACAATAAAATATATACAAAGATCGTCTGGTAAACCAGTTAAAGATTTAATCAATAACTTAAAAAATCTTTTTACATCCACTAAGAAAGATTTTGAAGCAAGTGTAGATTTATTATTGAAATTAAATATAGAAGAATTTGAATTAGTAAAGATTATCTCTAAAGTTAAAAAAAATCAATCGTAAAAACAAGAATTGGAAAAGTTGCCTAGAAATAAGATATAAAAGTTTTATTTGCAAAGAGGATAAATAAAATGTCGGAAGAAATTAATTTAAAGGATTATCAGAAATTAAAAGAGCAAGTTAGTAAATTAGATCAAAAATTGAATGAGCTATCTAAAAAGACTCCACAAAAAATAAGTGATCAAGCTAATAATCTAGAAAAGAAATTAGCCGATCATATCAATAAATTAGAACAACAAGTAAAAGAACAAGTCATACAATTGGATCTGAAAGGGGATAAACAAGGAAATATAACTAATAAGAAAATTGAAGATTTAGCGAATATGTTGGAAGAAGAATTAAAAGAAAAATACACTAATCTTGATCGCAAAATGGATGAAAACTTTAAAAGGATTAAATTGGAAGTAGAAGAAAAATTTAAAACATTTGATAAAAAGTTAAATGAACGTATAGATAATTTTAAAAATGAAATAAAGGCTCTTAAAGATAATATAACACTAATGAATAAAGATTTTTCAGATAATCTGAATGTTGTTAAAGAAGATTTTGATACTAAAGAAGATATTCTTAGAGATATGTTTAAAAAATTTAATGAAGAAAATATAGAGTATAAAAACAATCTTAAACCTATATTGGAGAATCTTAAAAGTGAACAAGATTTAGTCAAAATAACTGTGGATGTACTTAAAAGACAGATACACGAAAGTGCTAAAGAGTGGATTGATGAAGAAATAAAACTAGCATGCAAAAACAAAGAGAAGGAAATTCTCATGAATTTATGGATTGATGAAATGAAAGATATTATTGATAATTTAGATAAATTGAAACAATTGCATCCAAAAGAACTAAAACTTCATATTAATGAAATTTCAAGCACTATCGAAGCCTTTAAACAGAAATTCATAAAATAAGGTTTTCAGATAATTTTTTCTTATGAAAAAAAATCTTTTTTTAAAATAATTAAATTAGATAGAGATTCAATGGTAATGATGTATCCGGATATAATTTCTCTTGGTGAATTACTAGTAGAAATCATGCGTGAAGAAAAAGATACTCCGCATGGAAATCTTGGAGCTATATATAGGGGACCATTCCCTAGTGGAGCACCAGCAATATATATTGATACAGCAGCTCGTATGGGAAAGACTTTTAAATTTACAACAGGAATTATTGGAGTAATAGGAAATGATGAATTTGGGTTATGCATAATTGAAAAATTAAAAAATGATGAGATCGAAACTTCACAAATTAGAATCAGTGAAAAATTAACAACTGGAATCGCGTTCAATCAATATAATTCTGATGGTTCTCGTAAGTTTATTTTTGCAAAAGGTGCTGCTGGAGAAACATCTCCAGAGGATGTTAGAGCAGAATTCTTCAAGAATATAAAAAATCTCCACATTATGGGAAGTGCACTTTCAATTAGTAAAAAATCTCGAGATGCATGTTATAAAGCGATAAAAATCGCAAAAGAATTTAATTCAGATGTTATAATCTCATTTGATCCAAATATTAGACCTGAAATGTTAGATATCAAAACCATTTTAGAGATGAGCATACCTGTCTTAGAAAATACAAAAATTTTACTTCCGAGTGGAGAGGAAGCTGAAATGCTAGCTGGAGTAAATGGATCAAAAAATGCTTGCCAAAAATTACTTGAGATGGGACCAGAAATGGTTGTGTTAAAACAAGGAAAAGAAGGTTGTACTATTTTTACTTCTGATGAATATGAAGGTCAAAATGTTAAAGGATATAAAGCAGTTGAAAGAGATCCCACCGGAGCAGGTGATTCTTTTGGGGGTGCTTTTATCATTGGATACTTAGCAGGTTGGGATTTTTGCAAATGTGGTACATTCGCAAATGCGGTTGGAGCTCTTAAGGTTGAATCTTTTGGTCCCATGGCTAATACTTCATATGAAGATGCTATTAAATTGATGGAAAAAAAAATAGGTTAGCAAAACCTATAAAGTAAAAAGAAATTAGGAGGGGTTAATGTGCCTGCTCAAACGCGAATCATAGATAAAGTATTACCGATATCATTCAATCCGGTCAAAAGACACATAAACCCCATAAATATTTGTTTATCGATTTAGAATAATCCAATTTACCATTTAAAACATAATCATATATAAATTTATTCATTAATTTTATCCTATTGCCTAAATATAGTACAGAAAAAATCAACATTTAAATATCTGAATAAGTATTTTAACATAAGAAACTTATTAGATGTGTATATCTATAATGATCGATTATTTAAATCGAGACATATTTAACCAAAAATTTTGCATTTTCAAAAATTAATTAAATTTACATATTCTAATTCTATATGAGGTATTAATTATCATAACCCAACAATTATAAAATGACAGACGAATTTAACGGAGAAGAAAAGGAAAGTAAGTCGGAAAAGGAAACGGACAGAGTTGATAAGGAATTTTTATCTAAAGCTAAAAACTCAAGAGATATGATAGATAAAAAACTAAGAACATTCGAAAATAGTATTGAAGATATATCAGGGACCATAACAAATGGAGAAGCAGTAGAAGAAAAAGAGATTGAGAAGAAAGCTATCGAAGAAGTTAGCGAAGAAATAAAACAAGCTCAAGAAAAACTAAATTCTCTTAATAAAAAGATAGATGATAAAGAAGAATATCTTAATGCGATAGAAGAAACAATAAAAGAGCTTGAGGAAAAATATAATAGTAAAACTGATGAGATGAGTAATATAGAGGAGAGATTAAGCATTACTACAGAAAGTAAAGAGAATTTGGAACAAGATTTCATGGAACTTTTGAAAAATAATGAACAATTAGTAAAACAGTACGAGACTAGACAAGTAGATTTAATTGTACTTACAGATTCAATAAAAGAAAAGGTTACTACTCAAGATGAACTTCGCACTAAATTATCTAAAATGAATCAAGAGATCCAAACGAGCGAAGAGTTACTTGAAAAGCAAAGAGAAGAAGCGGAAGCAATAGAAAAGAAATTAAAGAGTCAACGAGCTGAAAATGAGACTTTGCGAGTCTCTATTAGCAAGAATAAAATTGAATTAGAACATTCAAATTCAGAAATTGAAGCAAAAGAAGAAGAAAAAAATCTGCTTACTGAACAAATTGATAAAAAAGAAAGAAGAATTAAAGAAATTGAATCAAGGCTAGAAGAATACAAAGAGGGTTTTCCTGAAATGGAAAAACAAAGAGAAACATATGAGGAACTTCTTGCTAAATATAAAATACAGTTAGCTGATAAACAACAACAAATGATAGAGATTGAATCTCGTATACAGGAACTTAATGGCTCAGCCAATTCTTTGATTGAACAAATCATTTCAAAGGAAAATTTAATCGAAGCAAATGAAAAACGGGTAGCTGAATTAAAAAAAGACATTGAAACATCAAATACAGAATATATTGAACGAGAAAAGCGCTTAGAAGCATTAACAGAAAAATTAAAACGTCTGGAAACCGATCATGAGAAATTAAATAAAGCAAAAGAAGCAATTGAAAACAGTACCAATGATTCTAGAACAATCTTGCAAAAATTGAAAATAGAATTAGAAAGTCAAGAGAAAGAAATTAGAGATAAGGAAAGCCGAATTCATAGATTAGAAGTATTATCAGCTATCTATCGTGCTTCTAAATTTTTTGGAGGAATCTTAATTGGTATGGGTGTTTTTTTTATAATCATCTCAATGGGCGTATTTTACAATTTCATTGATTTAGGAGATTTAAGTATCTTTTTAATGGGTTTATTCTTATTAATTGGTGCTGTATTATCGATTATTTCAGGTATATTCCATTTAGAAAAATCGTAATATGTTTAATTCTTTCAATAAAATATTAATTTTTTAGCTGTAAATTAATTAAATGCGATAAATTTGACCGAAAAAGAGCAAAAACAAATTCATCCTGCACGAACAGTAGGATTATGGGTAGGTGTTTTATATGGAATTGGTTGTGGAATTGGAGGGTCAATATTTATCTTATTAGGATCAGCAATAAGTGATGCTGGTTCAGGCGTAGGCGTACTAATTAGTCTATCTCTTGGAGGAATTTTGATATTTTTCACTGCTTTAAATTATAGTGAACTATCAACTAGTTTGCCGATTTCTGGTGGTGCTTATAATTTCAGTAAAGAAGCATTAGGAGGATTTCTTGCTTTTATAATTGGCTTTTTTTTATGGATTGCTAATATAGCATCCTTTTCATTCTCAGCCCAAGCTTTGGCAATTGTTATTCAAGAGTTTTTTAATTTACCATTTTATACGCCCTTTATTCTTTTAATTGCAGTTATATCAATATTGTTCATTGCAATTGCAGTATTCAGAACCCATAAAATAGCACTAAGAACCTTAATTACTTTGACAATATTTCAATTGATAATATTTGGTATATTTATTTTTGTAGGTTTAATTATTGCGCCAAATACTAATTTACCAAGTTATAATCCAAGTTTTTTAAACTCAGATTTAGATTTCTTTAAGATTATTTTTGTTTTTGCATCTACTTTCATTTTTTTTACAACCATTACCTCCAATTTGGCCTTCTTAAATGCAGATTTAAAAAATCCCTCAAGAAATATTCCTAAAGTTAATATTCTAGCAATTACGATAACTTTAAGTGTATATCTACTAACCACTTTTACTGTACTTATTAATCTTGGAATTCAACAATCAAAGTTAGGTGAATCCTCTATTTTATTAGCATTAATATTAGGTGATATAATGAGTTTTCCGGGATATATACTAATGGGTTTTGCCGCTATAATTTCAACGTTTATTGCAATGAATGCGGCTTTAGGTTCTGCGACAGCAATCTTTAATGCTCTTGCTAGAGATCATTATGTATCGCAGAAATTTTTAAAAGTAAATAAAAAAACAAATGTACAAACTTATATTTTAATCCTCACAACTTTAATTACAATTTCATTTACTATATTAGCTTTAATGTTTGCTAATATTGGATTTACTGCAAACATTACTACATTTATTTATTTCATAGGATTAGCATTTATAAACTTTGCAGCAGTTAATCTACGACGTAAGAGAAAGGAACTTGATAGACCTTTTAAAGCGCCATTTTATCCTTATTTACCATACATGGTTATGTCAATCTGTATTATCCTTGCTTTATTCTTAGAACCGAGAGCTATCTTCTCAGGTTTAATTATTTTAAGTATTGGAGTAGCATACTATTTACTCACAATTGCAGACCGTCATTCCCTTATATTAACACTCGCTGGATTAAAATCTTTTGCTCTAATTTTAGTTGGACTATTCATCTGGGTATTAAACAATTTGTGTGTTCTGACCTCACCAATACCTGGAATCCCTTCTATTTTTACATTTATTTTATTACGAATTTTGATAATTATATGTGTATTCATCATTGGGACTATTTTCTTTGATGTGATTCCACTAAAAGAATTAGTATATTTTTTTATAAAAAGGATTAATAAAGATGAAGTAGCTATAGATATTGGAATTGGACGAATCATTGAGCTAAAGAAAACTAAGGCAAAATCTATTTATTATGCGAATATAATTATAGGCGCACTCCAAATAATTTCTGCAATTTTCATTTTTGCATTAATCTCATTATTTACATTTGAGATAATTTCAATAGAGAGTATTAGTTTTGGTACTACTGCAACAGGAGAATATTTATTTCTAGTTTTTTTGATATTTCTTGGCATAATTTTATTGTTTAGTGGCCCTTTTAGTTTATATATAAATAAGGAAACAAAAAACTTAGGTATTTAAAAGATTTTATTGTTCCTTTTATTATAAAAGATATCAATTTAGAAAATGCCGTTTCCAAAAATAAATCTACACATTCATTCAAATTATTCTGATGGAAAACAAACAATAACACAAATTGTAGAAAAAGCGCTTGAACTAGAATTAGATTACATTGCTATAACTGATCATTTTACTAACTCTTGGAAAGCGTGGGTATCTACTTTGAAGAACTCTGAAATTATTGCGACATATTTAGAAGAAATTTCAAATATTCAGGAATATTTATCGGAACATAATGATCAATTAACTCTTCTAAAAGGAATTGAAGTAGATCTTGCTAGCTCTGAGCAATTTATAAAAACTTATCTCCAGGCAGATGAATTTGATCTGATTCTATTTGAATATCTTCAAAGTCCGGAGTCAATTGCTTTTATTGAAAATTTAATTTATTATTGGAAATTAACCTATTTAGATAAATCTCCAATTTTAGGGTTAGCACATTTCGATCCTTCTTATTTCATTATGGGAAACCTTGATACATTAATGTTATTTCTCAAAAAGCATAATATCTATTTTGAATTTAACTCACATTATCCTTCGTTTTATTCTCCTAAATATGAACGATTTTTTGAAAAATTAAGGGAATATGAAATTCTTGTTGCAATTGGATGTGATTCTCACGACCTAAGAACTCTGAATAATATTGATGAACCTTTTGAGATGATAAAGTATTATAACCTTGAAAGAAATTTCGAAATTCTAATAAATTTATTAGATATAAAAAACAGTAAAAAAAGCTACTTTTCAAATTAAAGTTATCTATTATTTATTTTTTGCCTGTAAGTGTTTAAGAACAACTTTTATTTAAGTAATTAAGGTAATATTTAAACGCTTTTTCAAATGCGATGTCAATAATAATCTCACTTTTAGCTTTGGGATCATTTAACATTCTTTTTAAAATAGTTCTCCCAAAGTAAAATATCTCCTTAACGGCATTTAATCTTATCCCAATTGGCATTTCTGCTATTTTAGCTATAGTTTTATTATTCTTTAATTGCCAATCTCTTAATGCATTCCAAACGATACCTCTAATAGCAGATTTAGGAATTTTTATAATAAGATATAAAAATGTGGATATTTCATCAATAAATTTGGATTGATATACCGTACATTCAATATTTTCATAATCTTCTTCAGTATGCTTTAAAGCTTCCATATCAAAATTAATAGTATATGATAAAATAATCCTCAACCTCTGTTATACCAATTAAAATATCAAATAAGTTTTATTTAAACTTTAATTAAAACAAAAATTTATAAGGCGTTATATTAACTGCTCAATTTATTTAAATACAATCTCTATCGATCAATCCTTTAAAAAAATCTATATAAAATACTCTTTTTTTTAGTATCAAAAGAAAAAGATTTTAATATTTTACAGTAGAAAAATATTAACATGAGTGATAATAAAAAAGGAAGCAGACAGTTTTTCTCCTATTTTAAATATATGATTTTTATCTTAATATTTGTTGAAATACTTGATACGTATACAACAAATAATCTAAATGTTGTAGTTTCCGATATTTCAGCAGAATTTTTTCCAGATTTATCCTCGAATGCAGCAATCTCACTTTTTCAAATTTTTGTAGCTATAGGAACTTTGGGTATGTATTTTGTATTTCTAAATCAATATCTAGCTGATAGGGTAGGCAGAAAGTACCTCTTAGCTTTCACGGTTTTTGGAATGGGAATAGCTTCCTTACTAATTAATTTCTCGACTAATATAATAATGTATACTGGTTTTTTGTTTTTATTGTATTTTTTCTTCAATTCAGATATATGGGTAATATATATTAATGAAGAGAGCCCTTCTGATAAAAGAGCTTTTTATACTAACTTAGTTCTGATTGGAGGAGTTGTGGGGGCTTTATTAATACCTGCATTTCATGATATTATTATAAATTGGAGAGGTATGACGTATTTCGCAATATTATTAGGGATTCCATTAAGCATAATCATCTTCTTTACTTTTAAAGAAACTTCAAAATATCTAGAAATAAAGGAAGATATTTCCTTATTAACACAAAAACCAAAAATGTTTAAAGAAAATATAAAGAAAATCTTTAAATCTTCTAGAAGAAAGGAATTTATCGTAATTCTTATTATAAGTTTGATAATAGGTCTGAATAATCTCTTCATTTTAGTGGGAGAGGATTTTTTATCAGATAATTTTACTAAGGAAGATGTTGATACAGTTGTCTGGGTGATGGGAATTTCATCTATAATAGGATATTTTATTACTGGAGTAACTGCTGATAGAATTGGAAGAAGACCTTTATGCTATCTCTATTCTATTCTATTTCCTATCTCCATATTTATTATTGTTCTTGGAGTCAATTTTTCAGAAGGTGCTTTAACAATGGTTATGATTGGAGCAGGATTAGCAAATTTATCATATTGGGGACTTCGTATTTTAATTAGTATCATGGCATTAGAAATTATACCTACTCAATCAAGAGGGACTGGAGTGGGATTAAAAACATTAACAAGTTCAGTTGGTATAACAGTCGGACTTATATTAAGTAGCATAATTACATTCACTCAAGGATTAGCACTATCTTTTTTCATCTTTAGTTTATTATTCATTGGTGTCTTTTTCTTAGTTCTAGTATTTTTAAAGGAAACTAAAGGTGTGAATTTAAGCGATATTAAATAAGTATTACAAAAATCTTTTTAAAGTCTATAATTTTTATGTTTTTTATGGATTTTGAAGAAAAAATTGATTTAGCTGCTAAATGGATAGCTGAATCAGAACGATTAGTAATTTTTACTGGTGCGGGAATTTCTACTGGGAGCGGATTACCTGATTATAGAGGCCCAGATGGCGTTTGGACTAGACGGGATAAAGGACTTTCTCCTCCAAAGAGCCCTCCTTGGGATCAAGTGAAACCTAATCCTAATCATTACGCAATTGTGGAGTTGATGGAAATGGAAAAGTTAAACTATTTAATTTCCCAAAACGTAGATGGATTACATGCTAAATCTGGAATTCCCTTTGATATGCTTAGTGAACTTCACGGAAATTTATATTTCATGAAATGTTTATCATGTAATAAAAAAATGTTATTCGAAGAAGCGGGTTGGGACAAAAATATATGGGGTTCAGGATATAGAACACATCCAGTTCGAGAAGGTCAGCCAACATGTCCTTTCTGTGAGGGAAGAATAATTTCAAGTATTGTAAATTTCGGTGATCCATTACCCTATGATGAACTTGAAGAATCTATACAACGCTCTCAAAATTCCGATGTATTTTTTGTTATTGGATCATCATTAGTAGTTACACCCGCAGCAAATATGCCGGGCTATGCGAAAGAATATGGTGCTAAATTAATCCTTTTAAATAAGGGTGATACACCCTATGATGATGTAGCAGATATTAGATTTGATAATTTAATTGAGGATGTTCTTCCTCCAATAATGGAAAAGGTAAAACAAATTGTAAATAAAAATTAAAAATTAATTAGTCTGTTTTAAATTTTTTATTTATATGATTTGGTATTTTTAATGAGAACTTTTGATGAAAATCAGATTAAAAAGATAAAAGAGTTTATTTTTAAAAATGGAAGACTTCTTGAAAGAAAATTATTTTCATACTTCTTTGAAAATGATAAGAAAGAGAATGTAATTAAAGCATTAGTTGCATATCAAAATTCTGATGGTGGATTTGGTAATGGTATTGAACCAGATCTGCTATGTCCAGCTAGTACTGCAATAGGTGCTGAAACTGCTCTTTATATTTTAGATATATTAGAAATTTCTAATAATGATATTGTTCCTAACATAGCTAAATGGGTTGTTAATTCACAAAACAGTGAAGGGTATATAGATCACCCCCCAGAAAACCTTGAAGATTATCCCTATCAACCTTGGTGGAAAAACTCTGATCATATAAGAATTTTTGCTGCTGCAGCGTTTTTAAAGAAATTTGGGTTTGAAGATAAAAACTTCTTTTCTATAGTAAGAACCTTTTATGCAAAAACTCAAATTCCTGAGGAAATCCAAATTTATGATTATCCTTATTTTATGTATTTGAAATATTTAGGAGAAAACAAAGAGGAAAAAAAGATGTTACAACATATTATCGACCAAATACCGAGTATTTTAAAAAAAAATAAAGAACATTATCCATTATTTGGTCGACATTGGTATCATGCTCTCTATAATGTGGATAAAGAAGTGGTAGAAAATGAAGCAGATAATTTTTTTAATGGTCTTAAAGACGATGGTGGTCTAAAAATAATCTATCAGGATTTACCTTGGTGGAGACCAATATGGACTTTAGATGGGTTAATATTATTGAAGAAGTCAGGTATGATTGAATCCTAATTTCATTAAAATAGAACTATTTTATTTTAGCATAAATTTCTTTCCCATTATTTAATTCTTTAAATATTTTTTTTCCCTCTTTGTTTGATAATGAAAGAGATATATCACTATTACGGCTTAAAGAGCCTGTAAAAATCTGTTGATTGTTAGCATAAATTTCGATATTTTGGCTTGCATATTCAGGATTAGCTCTAAGTATTATTTTTTGTTTTTTAACATCGATATCCAAATCGATTCTTTTATCTTTTTTCATTCGACTTGAGGGAATTCCTCTTTCTCTTGAAGTATATTTCTCTTTTATGGGATTTACAACCACATCATTTCCAAAATTATAAATCTCAAATTCTAAGCGATCGTTTTTAAAATTTCTTACTTCTACTACAGGTCTAGCTAAATCTTTATCTCTGAAACCATAAGGTACTTTGACAGTCATTTTTAATACAAAAACTGTTGAAATATCTCCACCTTCAATGAAAATTATTGTATCTATAATTGATGGAAGCATGCCAAGCTCTATTCGACCAATAAATCTTTGAACCGCATCTATTGCTGAAGATGAATGAACTACACCAACCATCCCTACTCCTGATAAGCGAAAGTCGGAATAAATTTGGAAATCTTTTGTTGTTCTAACTTCATCAAATATAGTAAAATCGGGTCTTACAAGTAAAAGAATATCTGCAGAATTCTCAAGGTTGCCTTCTAGTTTAGTATATTGAGTTATTTCCGGCTCCACTTGTAAGTCTCTAACACTTTCTAACGTTTTTACTACTTTCTCTTGTTTTAAATAGTAATTTGCTAATGCTGCCGAAAAAGTTGATTTTCCCGCTCCTGGTGGACCTGATACAAGTATTCCTTCCGCTTTATGCAATCTTTTTTGTAATCTACTATCAATTGAATAATCAGATAATTGTAAACTTACAAGAGGTCGTACTGCAGTAATTTCAACATCCTTCGAGAAAGGAGGGCGGGTAATAACTATTCTAAATTCCCTCATTTGCGCCACCACAGCGCCTTCCTTTTCAATCTCAATAAATGAATGTTGATCTTCTCTAGTCACTTCAGCAATCTCCATTGCAATATCCTCTATCAACTTATTTGATATTGGTGCATCGCTGATTTTTTGTAATCGCCAACTCCCGGGAGAACCTTTTTTAGCATAAGGAGGTATATTTTGTTTGAGATGGACACTCATAGTTTCCTCATCAAAATATTCTAATATCTTTAAAGATATAGGTAAGAGTTCTTCCTTTGATTTTTTTTCCCAAGCAAAAAGGACTTCTAATCCTTCAAATTCTCCGACATCTCCTTGTATTCTATCTGCGGTTATTAAAATAGCATTATTCTCTTTTGCATATTCTCTAATCAATGCATCCAATTCCCCCCCTGGAGCCATTTTAATTTCTTCTCTAGAAGGGCGTTTACCTACAATATGTAATATAATTTCGCCTTTATCATGAAGAGTTCTTAATTCCTTTAGAACTCTTAAGCCGAAAAAGCCAATTTCTTTATGAACATTGGTCCTATATTCAACTTCCGCAACAACAATATTTGATATAAAAATTTCTGGTTTTTCCCCCAACTCACCATCTTCAATTAGGGTAAGAATTTGACCATTCAAAATTATTGATGTGTCACAAACAAATCTATCTGGCATTATTTATATTGTTATTGTCTTCCTTATTTAAAATTTGGAACTTTTTGACGCTGTAGTAAATGGGTTTACTTAACCTATCCACGGTGGCAACTATCAGATCTTTCCGAGAGCTCATAGCAACTCTGGACATCTTATCCAGATCTCTCAATTCAATTGGATTTCCTTCAAATACTGGAAATATTAGGAACTTTGCAGAATCTTTTTCAAAATCAGCTCCTCTCTTATATACTCGAAAATCGATTCCATCACCATAACCTGTACGGACAATATATCCCCTTTTTCTTAAATCGCTGTAGATTATATATTTATGCCATAATCTATCATCAAATTGAGTAAAATAAGTTATTATATTTTCAAAGTCATACAACAACTTATTCTTATCATTACTTTCCCATAATAATATTCTATTCCTTTCAGATAAGAGTAATACCTCAATAGGACTAAGTGTTAAAATCTCTTGCCCATTATTATCTTTTTCAATAGTTCCTATATATGAAATGTTATGGAATTCTTCAATTCCCTTTTTATCAGTAATTATAACTTTATCTTCTTCAATTATTCCCTCTAATTGAATTTTCTCGGGTAAATCTTCTGTCATAAAACATTAATTATGAATTTATTATAATTAATGAATTTTTCCATGCCTTTTTCTCTATTTTAAATTTTAGACAATTAAAATATCGAAAATTCAAGATAAATTCACCTTTAGTTCTTAAAGTAAGAAATTCTAAAATTAATCATCTAAAAGTGGAAGTGAGAAATAAAAAGTGCTTCCTTTATTTTTGCCTTCAGATTCCATCCAAATTTTCCCACCATGAGATTCTACAATTCTTTTTGAAATATATAAACCTAAACCAGTCCCATCAATTCCTAAATCTAATCCTTGTCCATATCGTTCAACTTTTCCAAATTGTTTAAATATCTTACCTTTTTCTTCTTCCGTAAAACCTATTCCGTTATCTTCTATCGATATAATCACAAGATCGTCTTTTATCTCAGATCTGACATCTATCCAACCTCCCTGAGGAGTGTATTTTATCGCATTCAACAATAAATTTGAGATTACGTCATGGATTTCTTCTTTTTCAAATTTTGTTATAATAGAATCTTCAATTTCCGTATTGATCGAATGTTCTCTTTTTGCTGAAAGAGGATGAAGTTCTTCGACACAAAAATTAATAAGAAAGGATAAATCTTCTCTAATAAGTCTAGGCTTTAAGTCTGCTGATTCTAATCTGGAAGTTTGTAAAAGATCATTAATTATATTTTGTAATCGTTCAACCCCACTATTTATTTCTCCTAATTTTGAAATTATATCAGGATTTAAATCTTCTAAATATGACGATAGTATTAATTCAGAAAAACCTTTGATTGAAACTAGTGGCGTTTTTAATTCATGAGAAGCTCTTCTTAAAAACTCAGATTTTAATTTGTTAATTTCTATTAGTTCTTGTTCAATTTGTTTATGTTCAGTAATATCTCTCACAATTGCCCAAATTCTATACGGATCATCTTGTTCATCTTGTAAAATCCAAAATCTAACACTTACAGGAAGGATCGTACCATTCTTTTGCACATATTCCTTTTCATAGATTTTACTTTCACCAACAGCTAAGTGCGTAAAAAGCATGTTATCTTCGATTTCATACCATTTTGATGGTGTTATCTGGCGTAAATTTAAATTCAAGAGTTGTTCTTTCGAATAGCCCAGCATTTTAAGAAAGGCTTTGTTAAATTCGATAAAATTACCTTCCATATCTGCTGAATAAATCCCATCAGTACTGGATTCAAATAAAGAACGATATTTTCTTTCAGATTCCTGTATTTTCTTCTCACTATTCTTTCGATTAGTGATATCTCTTGAAATCATTATAACTCCCTTTAGCTTATTGTCTTCCATTAAATATTTGCCTTTTGTTTCCACCCAAATATAGTGTCCATCCTTATGCTTAATACGGAATTCTTCTTGTACTATTCCCTCTAATAAACCTTGTTTTATTGCATTAGAAACACGTTTGAGATCGTCGGGATGGTTGAACTCTCTCGGTCTTTTTCCAAGCACCTCTTCCTTTTTATATCCTAATACCGAGTAATAAGCATTTTCATTGATAAATATATACTCAAAATCTTGATTTAAGATAGCAATTAAGTCGTTAGTATTATTAGCAATCAAATTAAACTTTTTTTCAGTATCCATTAAGTTACGTTCTAGAAGGTATTTTTCTGTTACATCAATTACAGTTCCTTCTACAAGCAGTTGGTCACCATCTTCAATTAGATGTGAATTGAATTGAATATAAAGAAATTGCCCTTTAGGGTTCCTTATTTTCATAATAAAATCTTTAACATGCCTATTTTTCTTTAAATCATTATGGTACCTCTCTAAAACTTCGGGATCAGAGGAAAATTGTGATGAATAAGATCCAGTCAAATCTAGTGATGGATCGATGCCAATGATCTTATTAATGGCACTATTATGGATTAATAACTTTCCATTTAATTCACCTTTAAAATATCCAATATCTAAATTATTTATAATTTCTTGGAATTCTTTTTTAGAAATAGTGCCTTCTTTATTTTTTGTATCCAAATATGATCATCCTTTTTGATTTTGGAGAGATTATCATTAGCGAGAATGTAATTTTAATGTAATTAATTATTAATTAATGTATTACTTGTTTTTTAATTTGCTAATTTTTACATAGGTGTTTTAAAATATCAAAAATTTATGTAAATATGAAAGAAATGCTTGAAAAGCTATTATTTAACTTAAAAGATGCTATGAAAGTTGTATTTATGGGTATAGGAGAAGAAAAATTAAATGATGATGGTTTTGGGCCATATATCATCAGTGAACTTTTAAATTATTCAAATGATAAATTTCTATTTATTAATGCTGGAATTGATCCAATGAGTAGAATTGATGAGGTTATAGACTTCCAAGCATCCCATCTAATTCTTTTAGACACTTGTACTTTAAACAAACCCCCTGGTACTGTAGCTATAATTGAAAGGGAAAATATTAAAGAATATGTTCCAATTTCAACTCATACTATACCAATTCATATTGTCATTGATTTATTATTAGGAAAATTACCAGAATTAACAGTTTTTATGATTGGGATCGTACCAGAGAGTCTAGAAGGTTTCTCTGAGCTAAATTTGTATAAAGAAGCTGAAATTACACTTGAGGATCGTAATAAAAATATTGATCTTCCGTTCTTTGAATTCAACCTCTCAAATACAATTCAAAAAGCAGCAAATCGTATTATTGATATCTTAAAAGAAATTATGAAGCAAATATAAAGCCTTATTCTTTCCCTTCTGAGATTTTTGAAATATAACTTGTAATTATTTCAATAGTTTTGGAGATGTGAACCTGCTCATCAGATTGTAACTCACTTCTAATCCTTTCTAGGAAACCAATCACCTTATCTGCTTCTCTTAAAATCCTAATATGATCAGATCCCTTTTTATTTAACGAACCGCCCCAAGCCATTTTTATCTCAGCAATAAAATAAATTCATTATTAATAATTCTATCAGAAAGCTTTGGTTTAAAATTCATAGTTTTTAAATACTAGTTATGTGTAATTAATGCTAGAGGATAAGAGATATAGAATTCTTTTTATTCAAAAAAAGTATAAAAATAATTCGTTTCATAAGTCAGTGAAAAATTGAAGTTTAACATTAACTAAAAATTATATTTGAAAGTTATTCGACATGATTCAGGAATTAATGATAATTGATCAGGCAGGAATCGCATTGTTTTATCAAAATCTCGTAGATAATGAAATATTAGATGATGAACAAACCCTCGCAAGCTACTTTGATATTATCTGCAAGTTTACAAAACGAGAATTTAAAGAAAGCTTGAAATTCATAACGTTAGATCGTTCTATCTTTTTTTTCTACACTCATAAATCTCAATATCATCTTGTACTTAAATGTGATAATGAAAATATTGATAAAAAACAGTTAGAAAAGTTTTCTGAAACCATAATTGAAAACTTCTTGAAAAATTATGAAGATATTCTAAAAGATTTTAATGGAGAAATATCACATTTCAAATCTTTTTCTAAAGAAATTATGAATATTTTAGCTTCAAAATATGAAAAATTTAAAGATTTATTAATTATAGAAAGATAAGTACACGAATCTTATAATTAGATGTGATTCTCTCAAGATCTTTTTTGATTTTATTTATAACTCATTGAAAGAACCTTTTATAATAATGCTTAAAAATAAATTAAAGCAAGAATTACTAAAATGAAAAGAAATCATAATTTAAAATTAATATCAATAATTCAAAAAAGTGAAATTTAATGAATTTAAAACAATTTGGAAATAAAGTTCAAGCTCTGTTAGATAAGCACTTTCATATGATCTTTAATAATTCTCATTTCTTATACACGATAATTTTCTTTATAGCATCCTTATTAATTAGTCTTTTAAGTCTTATTCCGAACGAAATTTTTGGAAATTTAATATTGTTTTTAGCAACAGTTTTGGCTATAACTTTTATCTTATTAATGTTTGAGGGATTAATTCCTCAATTAAATAAATATCTTTTTGGTCCTGAAAAAAAATTCGATAAATGGAAACTAATTTGTTTTACAATCAATTTTTTTATTAGTTTTTTTATTATACTTCCCTATTTTCTGATTGGTACGTCTACTGAATTACCTATTCAATTTCTTGGATGGGATATAATTCTTCCAGCTCTTTTCATAATTATTTACTTTGGGTGGAACCTTATTCAAATCCTTTTTTTAAGAAAAGGTTTCGATGATATTTCTGATAAAGTAAATAATAAAATAATAGATAAATATGGATCTTCAAAAAAAAAGGAATTAATCTGTATAATTCTTTTAATTTTAGCCTTGATTATACCTGTTTTGATTGAATTAGCCACTTTTTATGGATTTTTACTTGAATTTCCCGCTGGAGGTCCTAGAACCTTACTTATTGCAAGTAGTATAGTTGTTCTTATAATCTTAATTATTACCTCATGGCGTTTAATTACATTATACATAAGAAGTAAAAAAATTAGTTCAACGAATTCATATAGTTCCATGTTCTATATTCTAATCTGGATTTTACTCTGGTTTAGATCGTTTAGTTTCTTTAACGCATTACTAAATATTACTCAAGCCTCTACAGAACCTGATATTGTTTCAGGACTGATTGATATCATACTCTTGGTTTTTACCGCAATTATGGTCCTGAGGGGTTTAGGAGAAAAAGTTTATGATTCCTTCCTGTTTAATTCTAACAATATGGCTTTCTTCCTCTTTGCTTTTACAGTCTTATATATTGAAGGACAAATTATTATGATTACAGGTGCAGGAAGTCTCACAGGAGTTTTTGCTAACCGAAATCAAATTAATCTCATAAATAATTTCATGATAACACTAATAACAGTAATTTTTTATTGGTATTATTCTGAACATTCTTTAGAGCGTAAAGGTTTTCTTATTAGAAAGCGTTATTACCCAGAAGACGTAGCTTTAGTAGTAAAGGAATTCAGTGAATATCTAGTAGATAAGAGATTTTTAGATAAAGATAAAGTAGGAATTGAAGAGCTCCAAAATTTTCTTGTTACAAAAAATATAAAGATTAAAGAGGAAAAACCGGAAGAGACAGAATCTAAACCTGATGAAGAATTAACACCATCAATTGATAAGGAAAATACTTCAGAAAAATAAAAAAAGAAAAAAAGAGAAAAAAAGCCGGCTATTTTCTCTTAATAACCCCGTGATAAATACTTATCCTATTAAGTAGCTCAGATTACTAAAATCCACCAGCTTGCGTAGCCATAACAGTAATTACGTCTTTTTTTGGATGAATTCCAATCTTTGCAAATTTTAGTTGGTCAGGTAGCACTTTCCCTTTAAAAATGAATTGTATGGCTAAAATTGGATTTAATTTATACTCTCGCTGTACAGTCTTTTTAATTTCTGCTATAGAATTGTTAGGATCTAATTCTATTAGTTTTATAGCTTGATCTGGAGGAACACCAGTAAGTCTGAAACGATATTGCGTAATTTTTAATCACACACTTTTTAATATTTTTTAAATTAATTTGAATTAGTTATAAATTATCCAACCGATAAATTAAGGATTTTCGTTCAATATTCCGAACTTCAGTTTATATAATGGGGAGATGGCTAAATTTATATTCTATATAAATTTTAGAAGGTTTTTTAAAATCGAAAAGGTTCTGGAGGAGGTCCGGGTCGATCAGGAGGTCCTGGAGGGTGTATAGGACCCGGTTTTGGTAGTGGTGGTGTTAGACCCCTACCTATTCTATGTTCTAGATTTAAAATTCTTTGCTCAATTTTATCTAACCTTTCTTCAATGATCTTTATTCTCTTCAATATATTGGGATCTTCTATTGTCATTTCCTTAAAATTTTTTAATTAATTTTTAATTATTTTCCAATTTCTAACATTAAAATTCGAATTTATAAAATTTTACTTAATAATATCCTTAATATATACTAAATTTACATATATTTGTTTTTTCAACCTTTTTTAGTCTAAGTCCAGAAAAAAAGTATAAATTTATATATATTATCTTATACTTTGCAATTATGGAAACTTGGAATATCTCTAAAAAATTAAAGATTGAATTATTAAAGAAATCTGGTAATATTGAAGATAATAGTAGGAGAATATTATTTATTCTTAGAAATCTAGGACCACAAAGATTTACTAATTTAGTGAAATATTCAAATTTAAGCAGATCTACAGTCTCTAAATATTTGAATCTTCATAGAAAAAACAAAAATATTGAACAACGCTTAATTACAGATAAAACTACAAATAAACAATATAGAAGTTATGTAATAACAGAAAAAGGGTTTGAAAAGCTAGGAGAAACTCCCTTAAAGCTAAAAGATGAAGTATTTATAGTTAATGAATTAAAAGAAAACGTCAGAAAGCTTGAAAATTTAATAAATTTTTATAAAGTGATTAATGTAGAAGATCCATTTATAATTCATATTGTAAGAATTATATCCAAAATAGGAGATAATTTTTTTGAATTACAGCAAGATCGAGATCTTTATTTATCACTTTTTTATATCTTCTACAACTCTATTCTCGGCCAAGGCGCTTTAGCTAGAAAGTATTGGCATTTAGATGAGAAGAATACTCAAAAATTTGCAGGATACAAAATTGATTTGGATCAATTCTGCATAATCCATAAAGTCTCAAAAGAAGCAATTAATTATCTTGCTAGAGTAAAACTAATAAAAGATGATTTTGGTTTTTATTTGATTAAACGTGAGAAAAATGATTTTTATTTCCATGAAGAAGATTTATTAGGTACCACAACCCTCAGACTCATCAAGGATAAATTAATAGACGAAATAATTAACCTCCAAGAAGGTATTTACGACATGATTTATGATCTAGACATTATGGCTGAAGAAATAACCCTTCAATTAAAAGAGATGGGGTTGATTTGGGATGCTATTCAAGAGCAATTTCAATTATTAGTATTAAATTTAATAATTAAGAATGCTATAGAAATGGGTTTTTTAGATATTGAAAGAGAGAAACTAATGGAAGGGGTTGCTAAGTCAAAAAAATTACCACTATCAAAAGAAGGTAACATTTTACAAGAAGCGATTCTAAATAGTTCAAAATTAGAGTTAAATTTTAATATTCTTACTTTAGCAACGAGCTATAATTAAAATAATAATTACTTTATAGTTATTTGCTATATCTTTTCCTTAGGTTGCGCTATATCTCCTAAATATCCTGAACCATGTGGAAGTCCTCCGATTCCAGGCTTAATCATTGGTGCGTGGAATATTCCCTTAGCCCAAGGAGCTGGGAATTTTTGAAAAATAGTTGATGCAATTAATGCAAAAATGTAGAATGCTATAAAGATAGCATAATTATTCCATAAAGTTAGAAATCCCAGAGTAATTGCTACATTAGGGATATGACAGACTAAAGTTTTGATAATAATCGACTTCGGAGTATCATGTTCTGGGCTAACATAAATGTCCCAGAAATAATCTTGAAAAAAATACTGCCATATCCCCATAGAGGCGAAAGTAAGTAAATAATGAACCAAACTAGGTATATTTATTAAACCCCAAAGATGATAAAATGAAAGAAGGAGTCCTCCCGTACTGAAACCCCAAATAAGACCAAATATAATCTCTGAGCCAATATAATACTTACGATTAAAGGTGAGTGTCATTCGAGACCATAAAATCCAATATGCAAAAAATACATAGATAAAACAAAAACAACAATATACAACCCAATAAGGATTGGTAATTTGTATTAGAGTAAATAAAGGTTGGTTTAGTATCCGTTCTGCAGTGCCAGATAATATTATAATAATATTACAGAAAGAAAAGTAGATTGATGCCCGAGTCCATGCTGCGTCGGGTTTCCAAATTTCGATAGGAAGATCTTTATATTTTGTTATGTAAACCACGATCATAACAATACCAAAAATAACTATGCAAGTAAAATAACATGCTATAAATATAATAAATGACATTTTTTCAAAAGATATAATTTAAGAAATCTTAAATCTCAATTTTTATTAATTATGAAAATTCTAACATTTTTTCAATTGGTTTTATAGCACGTTCCGCAATTTTAAGAGGTACTTTAACCTCAAATGTTTTATCATCCAAATTCTCTAAGAGATATTTAATTAAATCAAGATTATGTTTTTTCATGTTATGGCAAATTAGTTTTTCTTTTGCAAGATAAAACCTCTTCGTTGGAAAATCTTGAGTTAATCGTTCTAAAAGTCCTACTTCCGTTCCTATTATGAATTCATTAATATTAGAATTACTCTCTTTAACATAATTATACATACCAGTAGTTGAACCCACAAGTTTTGCTAACTCTCTTACTTCCCTAATACATTCTGGGTGAACGAGAAGTTCTGCTTTAGGATATTTTTCCGTTATTATTTTTATATCCTCTTTGATAATTTGTGAATGAACATAACAATGTCCATTCTCAGGCATTTTAATTGTATGTATTTTAGATAATTGTTCAGTATAATCTGCTAAATTTGCATCAGGTCCAAATAAAACAGAATCAATATCAAATTCATGACTAATTTTTTCGACAATTTTAACTGCATTAGCAGATGTACAACAGATATCAGATTCCGCTTTTACAGTTGCAGTTGAATTTACATATACAACTGCAGGTAACCCCCGATTTTTTTTCTTAAATTCCAATACCATTTCAGGAGTAAGGAAAGCTGCCATAGGACAACAAGATTCTGGATTAGGGATTAATATATGCTTATCAGGATTTAGTATCGAAGCTGTTTCTGCCATAAAATCGACTCCAGCAAAAATTATATATTCTGAGTTTGCCTTTTCTTTTGCGGTACTTGATAATTCAAGAGAATCTCCTAAAAAATCAGCAATTTCTTGTATTTCAATTGGTTGATAATAATGTGCTAAAATTGTGACATCATTTTTTTTCTTTAAGCTTAATATTTCTTCCTGTAATTGTTTTGCGGTCATATTATTATTAAATTAATTTCATATCTTCTAATATGTATAAAAATTTTAAATTAAAATAAGTTCTTTTGTAATAAAAAATAACCTTAAAGAGAATAATAAAGAAAAGAAAAAAAAATAACTTGTTATATATTAAAGATTTCTCTAAATCTATTTTGATCTACAATATTTGCTGCTAATATATTTCTCATTGAGTTAATACCCGTATCATGCCCTTGCTTGTCAAAACCTGCACAGAAATCACCGCAGACATAAACATTCTTAAATTTATGGATAACCATTAGTTCAAACGTTAAAAGAAATACTTTTACATTAGTTATAACGCCAAAAACTCCTATTTTTACTTCTTTATGAGAACTACCTGCATTTCTAATAATTGTTTCTATTACAGATTCGAGATCTGTCTCGTCAAATGAACTAAGACTATTTGAATTTATTATCACGTTAAAATCATGATGTTCTTGAATTAATTCATTCAATGGTGATATAAATTTTGCTCCATAAGTACCTTTTATGCAGTGAGGTCCAAAAAGATCCATTTCTCCTTTTTGTGATTCGTCGGTTTGGTCATGCCAATCCCTTAAATGAATGCATTGATACTCTACTCCACTAGTTTCACTTGAATTTGATTCAGAAGCTTTATTCATTAAATCTTTTATAAACTGGCTTACTCTATCTCCTTCCCATAATCTTCTTGTCTCATCATAATCGATATGAACTCTATGTCTAAAATATTCTAAGATATGATGATATGATAGAGATCCACCAATCATTTCATTACTAGCATTTAGTTTTAACCATGATATAAATTGGTTTACATTTGCTTCACTTGTTTCTCTATTCTGATTTAAAAAATACTCCATCCATTTATTTGAAACTTGTTCGTATCCTAATTTTAAATTATCTTCTGGTGCAGGGTGAATATCTAACTGTTCGATAAAATCATTTTGAACCGAACAGGTTATAATAATATTTAAAATTTTATTTTCCAAATTTCTTTCGCCTCCTTTTTCTCATTTTCTCATCCAATTCATCTATATCAATATCTCTTTTCTTTCCACTACGTGATTGCACTATCATCATTATGAAAATTATTGCAATAATACTTATTGATGCTAGATTTACCAGCATTGAAATCAAATCAGGCATCTCAAAATTGGGGATTATAGAGGGTAAACCGCCTTCAATAAACCCCCAAAAACTTAATAAAAATTCTACAACGATTATTTTAGCAAAATATTCATCAATAATTTTCCCTAATTTTGATTTTAAACCTTTTCCGATTTGGATCTTAGTCTTCGGTGTTAGTGGATATATAAAATTGCTTTTAAAAGCTTCAATGATTTTGAAATCCTCTTCATCGCTTGTTGTTGATTCTGCGGGTTCTAAATTAGCTGTATATTCTATTGTAATTTTTCTTATGAAAATATTAGCAAAATCCTCAACACTATAACCTTCATCAATCTGAAATGTACAATCTGCGTAATATATGTGCTCTGGCTCATTTATTTGTTTAACTTTATCTAAGGACCGAGTAGGATTTGTTAAAATTCGAAGGAAATTTTTTGAATATGTAAAATCAGAAAATACTAAAGTATCTTTATCTCCTCTATCATCTTCAATATCTATGGTAATATTGTTTATTAAAGGGATAAAACTTGTTTGAGCTCTATTTAATACCATTAGAAATCGGATTTGAGCTTGAGTTCGATCTTTTAAAATGATGTAAGGCATCTCTCCTGTCAGAGCAGTTATTTCTACGAAATTTGAATCTTCAATCTTTTCATCCATTTCTGAAGTGGTGATATATAACTTGAAACCCCAAGGGGTATCAGGCAGTTTAAATATAGAATTTCTTATGCTATGCCAAAAAGCTTCATAATTTTGTTGTACACCTAAAATGAATTCCTTTTGGGCTTTTAATTTGGGCTCAAATTTCATAAATGAAGGTATAAAAAGGGGGCTTAATTCACGCATATTATAGTCTATTTTTTGTTCTGTTTTGCCTGCTAATTCAAGTTTCCTGTTTTTTATTAAACGGTTTTTTATGATATTATACATTTTATTGAGGGACTCTAGATTTTCTGGACTATATTTAGCAATTTGCCTTAAATTATCTCCATAAATTTTTCGATATAACTCGGGATCATAATTTTTAATAAATTTTAACTGTTGGATGAAATGCCATACAGAGCCAAAATTACGTAGAATAATTATTTTGTCATATTTTGATATAAATACATATCGATTATCAGGAGTTATTTTAATATTTCTAATAAAATTTAGTCCCTTTATCTGAACTCCTTTTACAGTAGTTTTTAAATTTTTTTCATATTTATCTACATAATAATGCATATCTATACTTCTTATCCAAGTTAATTCATTTAAATCCCAGATTTTAATAGTATTGTCTTTACCTGCAGAAAGTAAATAATTGTCATCAGTCTGAATATCAATTGTTAAAACAGCTTCTGTATGCCCTATAAGATCTTTTTTCTTATGATATTTGTTTTGATTATCTTTTTCCCAAATAGTTATTTTCGTATCATTAGAAGAAGACGCAATCATTTTACCATTTCTAATTATGCTTATATCCGTAATTGATCCATCATGTTCACCTATTAATGTTGAATCAGTTCCAGCGCTAAGATTCCATAAATTAACTTTTCCTTCTTTAGAGCCTGTAATTATTAATTCATCTTTAAGATCTCTATTGACCATTATTTTTGTTATCCACACATCATTTGTACCAATAATTTTAGGTTTATCTACTGTTCTAATCATTCCTAATTCATCGATCGATATTGTCAACTTATTAAGTGTGTTATCATAAGTTTTTTCTTTCCAAGTAGTATGGATATTATTTAAAACATAGTATAAATCAAGTAAGTTATTTTGATTTATATTATTTTGAATCTTAATATCAAAAATGGCATTTGGATAATTTCCAAAGGTTCCATTACTTCCAGACAAGATAATAGATTTATAATTCTCAAAATCCCATTTCCTTGAATCAAGGGTACGCCTGAAACACCAAATGTAGATATCTCCAATTATGCTTCCAGCACATATGACCCACCATTTAATGTTTCCTAATTCTATAACTGCAGAATCAACACATAATAACCAATTAGTAATTTTGGTATTTTGAATATCTTTTTTCTCTGCGTGGAGTATAATTTCAGGTTTAGTGTCTCCTTCTAGAAGCTCATCAACATTCCAAACTATTATATATGGATTTTCGTTTTCTTCACATTCAGAGCAAGATATTAAGAATTTACCATCAGGACTAATTTCGATATCCCTTACTTCAAGTGTATGTTGCGATAATACGGAATCTATTACTTTTTTAGATATTTTTGCTTCACTAGATGTCTGCTCATAGTTAGATTTTCTAGAATTGCCTCTTTTGAAAGAGTTTATTTCCATCTTTGTCACTGTTTATTAGATTAATTTCAAATAATTTTCATTTGATTTGTTAATATATGAAAGCAAACATATAAAAATTCTTAAGCTTCATTAATTGTACATATCAATATACACAATCAAAATTTTAATCATAATTCCTATTAGGTGATAATTATTGAAGAATTAAAAGAATATAATGGTGTTTTTTTAGTAGCATCAGAAGCAGAATTCCTTGAGGAAATTGAGAAATTAATAGCAGAGAAAATCCCTTGTCGTGAAAATAGGGATGAAAGTAAAGAGCAATATGCACAGCAGATGATGGCATACCAACCTGCTTCAACTCAAATGTCTGTCGAGACCATTCTAAATCAGCAAGCTCAAGCATTTAAAGCTCAAGCAGCAACACAGGAACAATTGGCACAATTATCGTTGGAACAGTTGGAAAATACCTATATAAGTCAATATATGGCGCAAGTCAACCCAGCAATGAAAGCAAATCTTCAAACACAGCTTAATATGCTCATACCTATGTATGGAGAAAACCATCCATCTGTTCAGCAAATAAAATCCATGCTAGAGATGGACGAGGAGAAAGCGCAACAAAAAGGAAAAGCAATGGCATTGTTTATGCAGGAAAACTTTAAACTTCAAAAAATAAATAAACAAGAAACTCAAAGAATTCAGGATTTAATGTTTACTCAAATAACCCTTGAAGAATTGGAAAAGGAAAGTATCAAATATTATGATTCAATGATTACTCCAGAATATCAAGAGCAATTGAAAAAAACTTTTGATGTTGGAATTGAACAATTGGGTGTTGCTGATCCAACTTTAGCAGGTTTGAAACCTTTATTGGGCATGACTGAAGAATCAGCTATCCAGGCCGCTAAACAACATGCTCAAGCAGTCCATCAAAATATTCAAAATATTCTCGCTCAGTATGGAGATCAAACACAAGCTCCACAAGAGTCGCAAGAAGGCAGAATCGAACAATATAAGCGAGAAACCTCTGAGAAACCAGTCGATGTAAGCCATTTTGGTTTCGCTTGTGACAATAAACACGTAATTGGGCTAAATTTAGTAATGAAAGAATTGGATCTTTTACCTGATACAATAGGAAATTTAACCAAATTAAGATTCTTAGATCTTCAATGGAATAAAATTGATTCATTACCCGAAAGTTTTGGTAATCTAATAGAGTTGGAAGAGTTAAATTTAAATGGATCTTGGTCAACCAATGACGATAAAGCAGTATATAATGCAATCATGGAACTTCCTCAGTCCTTTTGTAATTTGAAAAAACTTAGAAAATTTACATGTGAAAGTAATGGTTTAAGATCCCTTCCTGCTAATTTTGGAGAGTTAACTTCCCTTAAAAAAGTTAATTTAAGCACAAATCGTATAACCGAAATCCCAGAATCAATAGGAGAATTAACTAATTTAACTAATTTAGATCTTGGAAGTAATAGAATTTCAAATATTCCTCCCTCCCTTTGTAAATTGGAAAAATTAGATGATTTGGTTCTTTCATACAATAATATAGGGTCAATTCCTGAATGCATTGACCAGTTAAAATTATTAACCAGACTTTTTTTACGTGGTAATAAAATAACATCGTTACCTGATTCTATCTCAAATTTAGAATCATTGGATACTTTTTGGATTGCTGATAACGAGTTAAGCGAAATTCCTGAGCATATAACTAAATTGAATTTAAGAGACTTAAGTATAGGTGAGAATCAACTCAAACATATTCCATATTTTATATATATAATGGAATCTTTAAAGGATCTAGACATTGCTGGTAATCCTTTCTCAGAGGAAGAACAAGCTATTGCCGAAAGAGATACTAATGCTATTTTAGAATATTGTCGTCAGCGAGCAAGTATAGCAGTTATGTTAATTCATACTGAAGTAGATGCAGAGGCTCATCGTATATCAGAATTATCTGAATTTTTAGAAGCTAAAAGTGAAATATTTGCTATTCTTCCTCCAATTGAATCTAACCTTAATGCTACTGATTTAGTTCTTTTTCTTGCCACAGCCGGCTCTATTAATTCCCCGGAAATGATTAAAATCTTAAAAAATGCTAAGAATCAGGGTATTCAAGTAGTGCCTTTAAAGGGTTTGGATGTTAGTTGGGGCGACCTATCCAGTGCCGATCTTAGCCGTGAGTTAGGACATGAATTTACACCAGCTGATTTCGATGGTTTTTGTGAGAATGTATATAGTTATATCCAACAATTAAAACGTTCACACAATATCTTTAAAGATAAAACCTCCATTCTTCTAAAAGAAGCGGCTGCTGAAGTAGGTGATCCTACTGGTTTTGGAACTTTTAAAGCTGAACTTGATCGCATTATTCATTTGCCAGAGATGAAAGAATTTTTTGAAAAGAACAAGGAATCTTTAACTGGAATATATAATAGCCTACAATCCGCTAAGGTCGGAGGAGAAGGATTATTTCTTTCTCAACTTTCTGGCTTTTTCATGGGTTTTATGCAACAAAAGAAGGTTATGCAACAATATCTTGGAGGTGGACAACAATGAGCAAAGAATATATGGGTTTTATCCTTCCTACAGAAGAGATAGACGTTCTTAAGGATTTGGAACAAAAAGTAGGCTCAAGTTGGAATTCTGATAATTTTCGAGTTGAAGACAACCATGTTACCCGGATTCAAGTAACTCGAGGGACGCTCACAAACTTACCAGAAAATATCGGAAATTGTAAAAAATTGAATGCACTCCTCTTTTATGGTAATAAAATTGAAACTATACCAGATTCTATAGGGGATTTAACAAATTTGGAGTGGCTTTCGGCACAACAAAATAATCTTTACGAGCTCCCTTCTAGCTTAGCTAACTGTACCGCTTTGAAACAACTTGATTTGGGTGTAAATGAAATAAAAGAACTGCCAAGCTGGATTTCCAATCTTAAAAATTTAGAAAAATTGGATCTTCGTACTAATAAATTAAGGGAAATACCCGTGGAAATCGAAGCTTGTAGAGCATTAACTGACCTTGATTTAAGTGATAATAGACTTACTAAAATTCCAGAAAATATGTATAATCTGAGTTCTTTAAAAACCTTCTCACTCAGACATAATAACATTGAAGAGATACCACCTAATATTGGACAACTTAAATCGCTTACATCTCTTGATCTAGGAGTAACTCGAATTTCTCAATTACCAAACTCTATTGGAGAACTTATATCGCTTGAGAAGTTGGAGATTAGTTCAATGGGTTTGAGTATTTTACCTGATACAATAGGCAAATTATCAACTCTACAAACCCTTCTTGTGAAAGATAATAAACTTGAAGCCTTACCACAAAGCATTGGCAATTTAACATCATTGAAAATCTTTCGTTTTGAGAATAATCAAATTAAACAAATTCCAGAATCAATTGGTAATTTACAAAACTTGAATTCTATAGATTTGGGAAACAATCAAATTGAAACTTTGCCTGAATCAATAGGTAATCTAGATAATGTGTTTGGACTAGATTTAAGTGGAAATAATATAGGCAGTTTACCAAATTCTTTTGCTCGTATGAAGGGATTAGAGCGTCTTAGCATTCAAGATTGTAAAATAACTAATTTACCGGAAAACTTTGGTGATCTAGAGAAACTATCTTCTCTTGATATTAGAAATACTCCCTTAACAGCACTTCCTGAATCAATTGGTTCATTGAAAGATATGTTGTATTTGGTCGTATCGAATGGAAAAATGAAAACATTACCTTCAAGTATTGGAAAGTTAGAGAAATTAAAAGAATTACATTTAGAGGGTAATGAAATTGAAAGATTACCAACCGAAATTGGAGATTTAAAAAAATTGGAGAAATTAATTTTAAGTAAGAATCAATTAATAAGTCTACCTCCTGCTATTTGTAATTTAATTTCCTTAACTACTTTAAACGTTGATGAAAATGTTTTAGTTTCATTGCCTGATTGTCTTGATAAGATGGCTTCACTTATGAGTATTAGTGCACGTAAAAATAGTTTTACTTCTTTACCAGAATCAATTGGAAGATGCGAAAAACTAGAATCCATAGATTTAAATGAAAACAATCTTGAGAGTTTACCAAAAAGTCTGGGAAATTCTAAGATTAAATATCTATATTTAAATAAGAATAAATTTGATGCACTGCCATATGTTCTTTGGCCGCTTAAGACTCTTGAAACATTTGAGTTTGAAGAAAATCCGTTATCAGATGAAGAAAAACTGATAGTTAAACGTGATTTAGACACCTTACGAGATTATCTCAAACAAAGAGCTAGTATGGCTATTTTTATTTCTCATGCAGTTATTGATTATGAACCTTACCAATTAGCTGCACTAGGTGAATATCTAGAAGCTAAACCTGAAGTATATGATGTACTTCTCTGTGAGCAAGATTTAGCTGGAAATATTGATGATTTTATGGATAAAAATGTTCCTATTAGTGATGTTATATTCTTCTTAGGCACTAATAAATCTGTATTCAATTCAGTCGATTGTGCTCATGAATTAGAGCTTTCTCGTAAATATGAAATACCCATCTTTTCTATGAAAGGAACAGATGTTTCATGGATAGATATAACATCTATAGGTCTTAAACAAGACCCTGGTATTGACTATAATCCACAAGAATTTCTAAAAGTTTGTGAACAGATTTATGAATACGTAAAGCAATTTCACATGGATCATTCTTTATATAAGATAAAAAAAGTAGAAGATGCTGAGGTAACTACTACTCTTCCTACAACTATAAATTGGGACACATATATGGGATTATTAGAAGAAATAGTAGAATCTGATAGATTACGGCAATTTCATGAGAGTAAAAAAAATGAACTTGTAACTCTTATATCACAATTAAAAAATGGCTCTATAAACGATGCATATTTCATGATGCAAGTCTCTCAATTATATTCCCAGTGGTTAATGATGCGTGAAATTTGAAATTAATATATGTTCCTAATTTTTTTCTTTTTTTATTAAATTCTGAAAGTTTTTTTTATTTTATTAAAAAAACCTTATCGCAATGTTATTATTTCTACCTTAATTCTTCACATTTAAAAATAACTCTAAATGAAAGATTATGCCAATTGTAATTCCTAGTCCAATAACAGGAAAAAAGCCTAAAATTGACGATTCCGTTTACATTGCTCCAACAGCAGTCATAATTGGTGATGTCACTATTGAAAAAAATACAAACATCTGGTTCGGGGCAGTAATTCGTGCGGATCGAGGTCCAATTAAGATTGGAAAAAATACGAGTATTCAGGAAAATGTTTCAATTCATATAGAAAAGGGAACATCTGTTTCTATTGGCTCAAAATGCATAATTGGGCATCATGCAATGATACATGGACCCGTTGAAATAGGTGATGGATGTTTGGTTGGCATTGGGAGTAATGTACTTCATAATACTAAGATGCATGAAGGTTCAATGATCGCTGCAGGAGCTGTAATTACTAATAATGAAATACCCTCGAGAGAATTATGGGCGGGAGTTCCAGCTAAACTCTTAAAAAAATTACCAGAGGAGGAGGAATTGATAGGTGAGAAAACTGCTGGGGAATATGTGGAGAATGGTAAAAAATTTAGAGAATTTTTTGAAAAAAAATTTAAAGTTATATCATAAAAAGTAAATTTAAATTTATAACATAGCTTTTTTCTAAAAAATTAGTAATAGAACTTTAAATATTTAGGAATATAAAACAATTCTAATAAAAATGAAATTTTAAAAAATTAAGAGTGATAAATAATGGGAAGTGGCGGAAAAACTTTAGGGATAATAGGGATAATCTTAGCCGCTGGAGCGATTGGATTTGTATTTGTAGTGTGGAATGGTCAAAATACCACCAATTCAGATCTTGATGATTTAACAGACGAGCTTAATAATTTGACAAAGACTATAGTTGTAGGTATATGGGATGCGCTTGATGACAATCTAGATTATGCACCTTATAATTTACAGAATGATTGGCTTTTTGAATTTGGAGATAATAAATTGAATAATACTGACTATATTTCTGTTTCAAACACTAATACTCGTATTACATTATTAAAATCTGGTTGGTATCGAATTCACCTCTCTGTGTTATTGAGTAGTATTAGTCCTTCTAGCTATTATAGGGTAAGACTTTTGAAAGATGGTGCAATCGAAAGTTATCTTGATTTTTTAGCGACATCATCCACTATTGATTCTTCGTGGCATTATATCAATTCATATACGTTTGTATTTAGTGGTGGTACAAATTATATAGAAATAGAAGCTTCTTCTACTTATGATTCTACACCTAGTAACGATGATTATAATCAATTAACTATTGAGTATGTAGCTATATAGCGTAAGATTTTTAATGATTAACTTTCTTTTTTTTTTTCTTTCTTCTTACTTTAAATTTTTATCCCTTGTATTAGTAAATCCCTTTATTGAAGATCATATGAGAGAAGTATTGTATAAAGACTTTGGAGAGATTGAAGGAAAAAAAGTATTAAAAAAATGGAAATCACAGAGAGATTTTACACTCAGTCTCAATAGATTCAATGACAGAAGGTTACGTACATTTAGTGGGGATTATAAAAATTTTCTGAAGGATGATTACAATAATGCATACTCAGTTTATTACAAAAAAGTTGTAGGTCCTACATATACTAAAATTTTAGCAACTCAAAGCAATTTAGATTTCTTGAGTTTAATTTACGGTATCCCTATTACATTGATTCCTTAGGATATTGTTAATGTTATGTAAAGCCATATAAAGAATATTATTTATGCTAAAAAATCTATTTGGGCTCCTAATTCTTTTAAATCCTCGAAAAAAGAAGGATAAGAATCATTTACAATTTCACTACTTAGAATATGAGAACTTGAATCCGCATATAAAGCAGCAATGCTACAGGCCATAGCGATCCTATGATCGTCATTGTGATCAATTTTTATTCCATTTAGTTTATCACAATGAAATATTGTTAATTTATCATCCTCTTCAATTACTTTAACACCCATCTTACGCAATTCTCGAGCCATAGCAGATATTCTATCAGTTTCTTTTAATCTTAGATGAGAAACATTATAAAGTATAGTTTTTCCTTCCGCAAAAATTTAAAGAATTTTTTGAAAAAAATCCTAAGTTTACTCAATTATAATTTATGATTTTTCACTTTAATTTCTCATTTTGAGCATATACATTTTTCGTTTTTTACAATATCTATAATATTAAATCTTAAATCCATTAGATTAACCATTAGAACTTTATTTTCTAAGTTTGGAAGCCCTAAAGCTGTTTTTATCACCTCTAAAGCCTCTAGAGTTCCTAGAATTCCGGGAGTTACGCCAATAACAGGTAAAGGTCCCTCATCTGGGGAAGTTTCTAATGGTTTAGAGAAAACACATTGATAACAAGCCGTTTCTTTTGGATTAATAGTTATAATTTGACCATAAAAGTCCTTTATTCCAGCAATTATACATCTTAGATTATTTTCTATGGCAATCTTATTAACTAAAAATTTGGTTTTAAAATTGTCACTACAATCTACTATGAAATCATAACTAACTTCCTTTAAATATTTCTTGATAGACTCCTCATTGACATAATCTTTATATGAACTTATCTTAACATCAGAATTAAGTTTCGATAATACTTCTTTTGCTAATTTTACCTTATCCTCTCCAATTTGGGTTTCATTGTAAAGTATTTGCCTTTGCAAATTTGAGATATCTAAAGCATCATTATCAATTATAGTTAACTCGTTTATTCCCGCAGCAGTAATGTATAAAGCAAATGGTGAACCTAAGCCCCCCGCTCCAATTTGTAGAACTCTAATTTTTGATAATTTTTCTTGACCTTCCTCTCCGATTAAGGGGGATATAATTTGCCTTGAGTATCTTGCTTTTTGTTTTTCAGTTAAAATATCATATCACTTTTGTTTAATCTTTTTAATATTTGTTACAAATTCTTCAATCTCGATGAATATCAAACCTAAATCTACATTTAAATCAAATAATGAAACTAAAATTGTATTAGGATCTACCTCTACAACAACAAATTGATAATCTTGATATTCAACAGTTAAATTTTTTATTTGATTAGATTCTAAACTTGAAGTAGCGGTTTCAATTGCCCCAAACATAGTTGCTGCAAGTGCTCCAAATCTTCTTTCATCAATATCTCTTGGTAATCTTGAAGAAATTAGTAAACCATTACGATTAACTATAGCAGTGCCAATAATATCACTAAATCTTTCCAATCTCTCTAGTTCTTCCTTGAGATTTTTAGACACTAATTCATTTCTTGAACTCATTTTTAGAATAAAATTAGATATATTGAATAAATTTGATTTAAATGAAATTTAAATTAAAAGACTTAAATTTAGAAAATTAGGCAACTATATTTATAATTTTAGGATTGGTTTATCCTCTATAAAAAGATTTTTTTCCATCAAAAGGACGCGTTCGGTTAGCCCATGAATATTTCCTTATTTTAGCTGTATGTCCAAAACCACAACTTGCACAAAATTTCTTTCGGCGATGATAAGAGTGCTTACCGCATCGTCGGCAGGTCTTATGACTTGCTGCTTTGTTTTTCTTTCCCTTACTAGGTGTTCCTTTTCCCATTTTCAATCATCTCTTATTTATATATCTTCAGTCTCTTCTCTGTGCAGTAATTTTTCCTCATTGTCTTGAGCAAAAATTAACTTCTCTCGATCTTGGCCAATGAATATTATCGACCCACCTCGTATAAAAACTTCTCCTAAATCTTTACTTCTCTTCCCTCCTCGACCAAAATATATTTCTTTGGCATCTTTAACTATCAGATTCATGTAATTATCAAATTTAACAAGCTTCCCTGTTAAGTAGGTATTCCAGATTTTTAATTTAATACGAACCTCTGGTTTTAAAATAGCTTTACTTAGAGTACGTGATATGGTGGGTTGAGACATGAATTTAAAATCATCTCAAAATTATTCTTTGATAATTATTGAATAGAAGGGTTAAATAAATATTTTTTTAAATATTTCAAGATTTAGAATTATAGGATTTTAGGATAATAAATTAATTATGATGTGTAAATATGATAAAAATCGCTTATTTTGATGCGGATGTTGTTACTCCTGAAGAGATTTTTATGGCTGCGGGATTCACTCCTATGAGACTTTTAGGAGACCCTACAATTGAACATGATAAAGTGAATGAGCATATACCCCCTACTCACTGTGTTTGGGCAAAAAATATCCTTGAACAAGCAATAAGAGGGCTCAATCCTGAGATAAATGGAGTTGTAACTAGCCATGGTTGCGATTGTACAAATCGAGAATTTGATATTTGGGTTGAATCTGTTGATATTGATTTCTTATTTTATCTAAATGTGCCGTTAAAGAGAGACAAAATTGCTTTAAATTTTTTTTTAAATGATCTTAAAGAATTGATTTCCCAAATTGAATCTAAATTTAAAATTAAAATTCAATCTGAAAAAATTAAAGAAGCTATCAAATTAACTAATCAAATACGCAGATTATTAAAAAAAATCTCCGAATATAGAAGTAAAATGATTTTAAAGGGATCAGAATTTCATGAATTAGTCAAACTATCTCAAACTGACGATAAAAACAAAGTTTTGGATATTTTAAAAAAAAAAATGAATGAATTAAAGACTAAAACTCCTTTTACTGATAAAAAAATTAAAAGGATATTACTTACAGGGTCTATTATCGATGATACAGATTTTTTAAAATTTTTAGAAGACAAAGGATTTCAAGTTGTAGCTGATGATTTATGCATTGGATCTAGATATTTTTGGAATACTATTGAAGAAGAAAAAGATCCTATCTTGGCGATTGCTGAATATCACCTAAGTAAACCGTTATATTCTACCAAAATGCCATCCTATGATCGATTTGAATTTTTAAAGTTTTTAGCCGAGAAATATAAAGTAGATGGCGTTATTAACATAGCAATGAAATTCTGTGAACCTATGCTCTACGATCATCCATATATGAATAAAAGGTTTAAGGAATTGGAAATTCCATATCTTTTTATAGAAATGTTATACAATAGAGAACAATATAAACAACTTTCTACAAGATTCGAAGCTTTTGCTGAGATGATTTAAAGGTGAAAAAAATGCCTGAAAAGAAAAGTAAAATGTTAAAAGCTACACAGGGTTTAAAAAATGCTATGGGAAGACATTATTTAGCAATTGAACAAGCCTATCGAGATGGAAAACCAACAGCATGGGCTACGTCTGGATGTCCTGTTGAATTACTCTATGCTATGGACGTTCAACCGATGCTCCCCGAGAATTCTGCAACAATTTCAGCAGCTCAGAAGTATTCTCAAAAATTCATTGAATTAGCAGAAGAGGAAGGATTTTCATATGATATGTGTAGCTACTTTAAAACAAATGTTGGTGCAGTAATGGAAGATGTAGATGTTTATAAAGGTGGTATTAGAAAACCTACATTTATGTTATCAAGTGATGTTATTTGTGATACTCATAGTCATTGGTTCCAAGTTCAAGCGGAAAGATTTGGTGGAGTTCCTCATTACATTATCGACGTACCTCATGTCGTAAGTAATGTAAGTAAACGACAACTAAATTACTTTAAAAAATATGTTGAAGAGCAGATGTGGGAGCTTCTTGAGTTTATCCAAGAGCATACAGGTAATGAAATCAATATGGAAAAGGCAAAAGAAGTAGCTGCTAATTCTTATGAATTAAGTAAGGTATGGAAGGAAATTTATGAATTAAGAAAGACTGTACCTTCTCCAATTAGTACAAAAGACACTTTTGGGGGACTCTTTCCGTTATTTACAATGCCTGGTCTTAAATCTCCAATTAATCTATACAAGAGAATGTACCGAGAGGCAAAAGAAAGGGTGGATGCAGGTGAAGGAGCTTTGCCGAATGAGGAGTTTCGACTTATGTTTGAAGGAATACCGTTCTGGTACCAGCTAAAATATTTCGCAAAGTTAGAAAAGTTCAATGCTATTATTGTTTATGAACCTTATACTTTTGCATTCTCTAAGTTTTTCTCTAACCCATTTGAAGAATTTACAAAAGAAAGATTATTAAAGGATCCTATCGAATGTATGAGTGCATTAATGTTAAGCTTCTGGTATATTTTTGATCTGGAAACAAGAGTAAAATGGTTCAAGCAAACGGTAAAAGATTGGAAAATTGATGGCGTAATAATGCATAATAATGTATCCTGCCGTCCAAATACTACTACATTCTATGATTTAAAACGACGATTAAGTGAAGAGGAGGATATTCCTTCCCTAATAATAGACTCTGACCAGAATGACCCTAGAAAATTCAATGAAGTCCAAGTGTCCAATCAGATTGAAAGTTTTATTGAGATTTTAAAAAAAAGGAAGAAGAAGTAATGTTTTTAATATATTTATGCTAAAAGTAATTGGCGACAGAATTAAGTATGAAGAATAAATGCTTCTTACAGGGCTTGAGGGTTATAAAGAATATCGGGAGCGGGTTAAGTATAAATTAATCCCTAAAATCTACTGAAACTAAAAATTTAATTTACATTTGATAAATTATTCTGCAGACATCAAAATCCATAAATAATTTTAAAATAGATTCTTTATTAGCCGTATAAAAGAATTTATGTAAAAAATTGATGATTAAGTAATATGTTTATAGATATTAATGGAATTAAAATGAATACTGTTTCTTTTGGTTCTGGAGAAGAAACTTTTCTTGGTATCAGTGGTTTTGTTGCTGATTGGCGTGTTTGGATGTTTGTTTTTGAAGAATTAAGTACAAAAATGCGATGTGTTGGTTATGATCATCGCGGTTCAGGGGAAAGTCTTGCTCCTCCTGAGACTATCTCAAAACAATCATATGTTAATGATTTGTTTATCATTATGGATAAACTAGGAATTGAGAAATGCTATTTAGGAGGAGAATCTTTTGGTGGAGCTGTAGCTCTGCTAGCTGCACTTCAACAACCTGAACGATTTAAGGGGCTTATACTAATTGACACAAACTTACCCAATGCCAAACCTATAGATGAAAATAGAAAGCAGTTCATCAATTTCATAAAATCTGATCATCAAGGAGCAATAGAAGCGTTTATTGAATCTATCATGCCAGAACCCAATATAGAACATATGAAACGAATGGGTGTCTATATATGTCTACGGCCTAATCCTGAAGTAGCTGTCAGAATTCTTGAATTAACTGCAGAAGGAGAAACGGATTATCCGTTACATAAAATACAGATTCCAACGCTTATAGTGTATGGTGATAAAGATGGAGAACATATAATAGAAAATTCTCATTTTCTAAAAAAAACTCTCTCTGATGCAGAACTGATTGTAATTAAGGGAGCAGGACACGTTCCGATAGTCACACGAACCCAAGAAGTTGTAGATGCTATTAAAAAGAGGTTCTTTAATGATTAAATAAGAGTTCTCAATCAATATAAAAGCTTTATACAATTTTTAACGTGGACGAAAAAAGAGATAACAGTTCAATTTGCTATTTTAACATGCGCATTGGGGGTAATTATTAAATAATGATCTCCAAGTCTTCCCATACTACCACCATTCTCTCGTAGGAAAGACTTTAGATCCTCTATTTGTCTTTTAAGCTCTGAAATATCAACATTTTCAAGGACTTCTTTTGCATTAATGATTAATATTTTTCTTTTTAGTAATTGGTTCTTAATATCTTCAACTTGGTTAAGATTTGTGAAATCATATTTCCTTATTATAAAATTTTGAAGCAATGAAGAATATTCCTTGGAAAAACCCATTGTTTCTTGTGGAGAGCCTAATAGCTCATTATCTTCCTTTTTTCCCCAAAGTTTACCCATATAAGTAACCTCAATATTTTTTTCTAGAACGAGTCTAAAATTCTTATATTCAGTGTATTAATAATCTCTAATAAACATAAATAGAAGAAATATCCAGAAGAATATCCAAATAATATGTAGAAAATATTGTAGATTGGGAAAAGTTTTTATTAGTATATTTACCAATTTTTTAAATATGGATCTTATTAAAAATGATTTTATCGAGTTTATTAAACAGAGAAAAAGCACTAGGAGCTTCATCTATCAGAAAATTGATAAAGAAACGATTTTAAATATACTAGAAGGCGCTCGATGGGCACCTTCTGGAAATAATAGTCAACCTTGGCGAGTTTGTATAGTTATTCATCCCACTGTTAAAAGAATGCTATCGGAGCTCTCTAAATATGGCGGGATTATTGAAGATGCATATGTTAATTTAGTGATATTCTTAGATCTTGAAAGAGGTTATAACAGAGTAAAGGATATTCAAGCTATTGGGGCATTCATGGAAAATGCTCTGTTGGGGATTCATGCACAAGAGGATATTGGTGGTGCTTGGATAGGAGAAATTTTAAATCGCAAAGAAGAAGTTAATGAGATTTTTAAATTTCCAATAGACAAGTTTGAGTTAATGGGTATCATTGCTATTGGGCATATTGATGAAGCTCGAGAAAAAGTACATGCAAAAGAAAGAGAGAGACGTACATTAGACGAGTTTGTTGAATGGTATTAGATAATTTTCTAATTTATAACAATTTCTATTTTTCCTTATTTTCTTTTCTGGTTTTTTATAGATTCTACTAAATAAGGATTGATAATATGGATCCCAATAACAAAAAATGATATTAAAGACCACTCAACAATAATTGAAATCATAAAGGGAGCTTGAGGACTAATAGTCTCCCACACAACTCCTCCTAATAATGGGCCAATAATCATTCCAATTGACTCAAAAAGAGTAATTGTACTGAAGATCTTTCCACGATGTTTGACAGAAACTCGACTAAGAACATTAATAAAAATAAATCCAGAAGTTAACATTATTGTATTATCAAAAATAAGTAAAAATGAAAAAAACCATAAATTTTGAGTGTATATAATTAAAAAAGTTATGATTCCTCCAAAGAAACTAGCGATTGAAATTCCAAGGTAAGGATTGACTTTATCTGCCATTGTACCTAATTTAGGTGCTAGTAAAGCTCCTATCAATGCCGTAGGTAAGTAAAACCAAGAAACTATAGAAGGATTACTATTAACATTTTCTAAGATGTAAGGCTGAATATAAGGACGATAGAATCCAACATTTATTGAACTTAAAAAAAGTCCAGTGAATACCAGAATAATTCCAAGTAGAAAAAATCGCTTTACTGGAGTTTCTGAGGTTCTTATAGGAGACTCCAAATCCTGTTCTGTTAAACCATTGTTTAAATCTTCTGGATAAATGAATTTTTTATGTTCATCCACTTTTCGTGAGAATTGAATTCCCGCGTAAAAATTAGCAATTCCATATACTGGTATTGCACCATAAATTATAAAATCATTAAGTGGAGTAAGTATGTTTGCGATACTAAAGATAGTAAATCCAATAATTGTTCCAAGTACCATTCCAATGCCTAAAGCAAATCTTCTCTTTCCAAAGGCAGAAGATCGATGATATTTTGAAGATTTCTCAGAAATTATAGAATCCAATGGATTCCAGAAAATATATGCTCCCAGACCTAAGAGAAAAGCGCTAATATACATTCCTGTTAAAGAATGCAGTATTATTGAAATGTAGAGCCCAAAATATGATATACCTCTACCAAAAGAACCTATCATGACTAAAATTCGCTTAGAAAAACGATCAGTTAAATATCCAATGAATGAAGAGCTAATTAAACCTCCAAGAGTAATAAATGAAAAAAATAAACCGAGATTAGTAGCAGGATAATTTAAAACTTGTTTAATTAAGTAAGCCATAATGAATTCTATAAAAAAGAAACCGAGTGAATTCCAAATAACAATAAATATGACTGAATTGAAGTCCGAAGTGAATTTATGATGGTCAGGTACTAACTGCTTTTTACTATTCTTTAAAGTTAGACGCATAGTATCAATAAAGAAAAAAAAACAAGGAAAAAAAGATTTATGATTATTATAAAATTTTTCAATTTATTAATCTGAATTAGATATATTATTTAATTCTTTTTCCCGTTGTTTTAAAATAGCGGAAACACGATTTACATCACTATTTATCCATTTAGTAGCAATTAACCATAAGAGACCGCCCATAATACCTAAAAGTAACGTCACGAAAACTGTTATTTGGAAATTTTGATTAAAAATTGTTAATACAACTCCCGCAATTATTGGACCTGTACCGCTACCCATCGCTTCTAAAAATTGGTTTGCTGAGCTAATCTTCCCTTGAGCTTCAGGTAAATTTATCTCTTGAAGAATGGGAGGTTGATTTATATTCCAGAGACCAACAAAAGAACGTCCTATAAATATTATCACACCCAGTATCCAAAAAGTTGGGATTGAGAAGATAAATATTATATTATTACCTTGTTCAACCGTCATGTTTGGAATTGGTAGAGTAAAGAAAAATATAAAACCTACAAATAATGTAATGATTGATAAAACTATCATATAAATTCTGTATTTAATATTTTTTTTGCCTAACCTATCTGAAACTTTAGCAAACGCGAAAGAACCAAGTAAACCCCCTGGCATTCCAAAGATTATTAAAAAAATAGCAACTGCAAGTGGAGAGATATTATGGGGAGGACTTTGTAAATATGCAATAAGCAGAAAATCGGGAACAGCTAATAATATTGTCGTAAAGATTCCTTCGAAAAATGCAATTAAATTTGTAGGTTTAATTATTGTTGATTTTATTGTTTCTTTAGTTAATTTATATTCATACACAACATCTTCACTTGAAAGAACATTTTTTAGTTCTTTACGAGTTGCACCCCGTTTCGGCTCTTTTCCTCTTACTAATATAATGAATCCAAAAAAAAAAGCTATAAATCCCATTATTACGAAATATTGTCTCCAGTAATTATATTGAAATGACAGTGCTGAAATTATCATTCCAACAATTTGAAACAGTTGATATAATCCTTGTATAGCACCAAAAAATTGAGATCGTTCTCTATCTTCTGTTGAGTCGTTCACATGGGAAGTAATAAGAGGCCAGATACCCCCAATTGAAAAACCTCTAACTAGACTAAATGTTAAAAATAAGACATATGTGGTTTGACCTTTACCTTCTATGACAAATCCGTTAAAAAGTAAACCAATTCCATATATCAATTCAACAAGTGCCATTAACTTAGTTCGAGAAAATTTATCAGCTAAAGCACCAAATAAAATGCCTGAAAAAGCCATTATGTAAATTGAAGTTCCCGTTAAAACCCCTAACTCGCTAGCATGAAACTCAAAAGCAAAAGGTGCATCACTGGCCCATATTATATTAGCAATATATACAATATTGATAAATAATGCAGAAACAGTAAAAGCATAAGAATTATAAATAAGAAAATGGGGCCATAGTCTTTTTATTAATCTTATAAAACCTGTTTTTTCTTCAAAATCTTCTGAACTATCATTTATAGTCATTATAGTAGTAGAAAATTATGATATAAAAAAAAGTTACTCTGTCTTATAACCAGAAATGAATTATTGGTGAGAAAATTTCTCCAAGCCAATAATAGAAAGTAACCCAATATGTATAAGTAATACCAAGATACAAAAGAGCATATAATATTGCGAAAAAAAATCCAAAAATTACATCAATCGGGAAATGTACTCCTAGTATTAATCTTGAAATTGCCATTATAATATCTAATATGATAAAAACAGATAAAATAATCCAAAAATATTGCGTAAAATAATAAGCAAAGATAAAACCAAAAAATAATATAAAGGTTACATGCCCTGAAGGGAATGATTGTTTTTCTGATTCTTTCATGAGGTATGGAATCCTAATAAAATCATCGTGTTTCTTTACACCTTCTTTTTGAAGTGTAATGAAAGGGCGATTTCTTCTAATTATTTTATAACGTATGATGCTATGAATAATGATACTTTGTTCGAAACCGCCAGTAAATAGCACCAAGAGAGAGTAATCTTTCGTAACATATCCATAGAAAAACCATATTAACCAAACCAACCCCCAAAAATACATGGACCCAAAAAAACTATATACAATTGCGAATTTTTTAGTTCTTCTACTAAAATCACTTTTATAAATACTTAAAAATGCCCGGTGGTCCCAATCCTCTAATTTTTCAAGATATTCTGATAACGTTGACATGATTAAGTTATAAGTCTAATATGGGGCAGGATTTAGATAAAATACAAAAATTAATATTTATACTTTTTGCTACTCTTAATCATCTTGATTGATTTTATTATTCCGAGTATAATTAGTATTACATTCAATGATATGACTGAATTTAAAGATCTTGATAAAACTTGAAGTCATATTTATATCTAACATTGAAAATCTTAAATCAATACTATTTAATCGTCTTAATTTTAATGTTTTCAAGGTTTCTTGATTGGTATGTAGATACAACAAGTATATATACTAGAATTTATTTTTGTAATTTAAAATAATTCACTTTAGATTTCCCAAATATAATGATGAAATATGAATGAAAATAATGCATTTTCTGAAGAAAGTTTAAGAAAAATTGCAGAACAGAAAGTAAATTTCCGATTTTCTGTTAAGATCCATTTAACAGTTTTTATTCTAGTAAATCTATTGCTTTCCATAGTAAATTTCATATTTACCCCTGAGTTCCCTTGGTTTGTTTATCCTTTTTTTTCATGGTTAATAGGATTTAATATGCATGTTTTAGCATATATTTTATACGCAAGGGGTGTTTATCCAATGGCTAAACGAGGCGTAATTTATCATATAAATTCTTTCACTTTTGTTATGCTTTTCCTTTTTATCATCAACATTTTAACATTTCCAATGTTTTACTGGGTTATTTTTCCAGCTATATTTTGGGGTACAGCTGTTATTTTACATTTAATAATTTACATACAATATTTTAGTGGAAAAGCTGAAGAAGGCGGGAAGCTTAGATCAAAAAAAGAACATGCAATTGAAAAAGAATTAGAAAAAATGAGGAAAAAACAAGAAAGAAATCAATAAGGATAATTTCAAAATGTGGTTAGGTAAGTTTTTAGATCTTGAAGATGATATTGAAGAATTGGGTGCTCTACTTAAAAAGGAAATTCTTGAAAATCTTCAAAAAAACAAGCTCACTCCACTTGAATTTACTATTATTGAGACAATTTTCAATAGTGAACAGCTTTCTGGCTATGATTTAATAAAAAATTTGAATAGACATTTCGCAGGTACTTGGGAAGCGCAATCTGGTACTATTTATCCACTATTAAGAAAATTAGAAAAAGATGGATTTTTAAAAGCTAAGAAAGTAAAAAGCCCCATAGGACCATTAAGAAAAGTTTATTCTTTAACTGAAGCAGGAGAAGAACTATTAAAATTTAAGGTGAACAAAAACTATTACGATCAGCTAAAGTTTGTTGAGAATTTTTTAGTAGAACTCTCATCGATCTTTATTCATTCATTTCCTAGTGAAGAACAGAGTCAAAAAATTATCGACATTCAAAATGCTCTAAATCAAACTCTTAAAAATGTTATGCAAAATATACCACCAACTCTAGAATTTAAAATAATATGTAATAAGTGTGGAGCTGAAATTGGTCGAGAAGTTGCATATTGTCCTAAGTGTGGAACATCTCTATTTAATGAAAAATAATATAAAAAAAATTAGAAAAAGAATAACTTAAGCTTGTTAATCATTCAATTTCAATACCATATTTTCTGAATATTTTTTTAAGCTCTTCATCTGCAAGGTGTTTTAAAATATCCTCTAATGGGGCTAAAATTTCATCCTTTTTAGTAGTTCGGTTCTGACTTATCCTCCCTTCTTTCACTTCTAACGCTGTTTGAGCCCAACTATACTCATCATTAAATGTAAAGAGAACATCCCTATAAGCACCCTCTGTTCCACCATCTCCTGCAAGTGGTTTTTCTTCGACAGGAATCTCTGGATCTTGCAAATAACACCAATCAAGTATTACCCATTCTAATTTCCTTTCGGATTCGGGTCTATCAGCGAGATAAAGACAATAAGCATGACCTCCTAATTCAGAATCTGATGGGGCAAAAACAGGATCAGCCAAAACTTCAGCAGCCGATACTTTTACACGCCAACTAGGGATACCTGCATTGATCAATAGAGCCGCAATCAGAATTGCTCCATCTTCACAATCTCCAATCTCTGATTGTATACTCTCGAAGGGGAACAGCCAAAATTCTGGCACTTCAGCAGTTAAATCATCATATTTATACTTCAGAAAATTACACACGAAATTTTGGATAGCTAATGCTGTTTCATTAGGAGTGTCTTTTCTTAAACCAACTTGAGTTACAACATGCCATAGAATCGCATCATTTTTTTTAATAAAAGCTTTAACATCTACATCTATTTGTTTCTTGTACACTTCTGCTCTTAATGCTCTACCAGTATATATGATTGGAGCCGTTTCCCATTTATTATTCCAATAATCCGGACCGTATTTTCCATAATCTCCTTTAAATTCCTCGATGGGTACATAATCAATTTTAGGAATGGGACTTGGAGCAGGTTCTTCTTTTTTTACGGGTTTCTTCACCGGTTTCTTCGCAGGTTGTTTCTCAGGGGTTCCTGAAAGATCCTTGGCTGCTTTAATCCAACTTTCAATTTCTTTTTGAGATGGAATTTTTGTGAGAGCTTTAGGATTATCTTTTTTAAATTGTTTTAATTTTTCAAATGTACTTTTAGCATTTCTATTTGCAAATTCCTTCACAGAATCTACACCTATAAGATTTAATGCATTAGCTATTTCGGAATTAACACCTTGAATTCGCATCAAATCCGCATGCTCTTGCCATGTATCCACCAACTTCACTGTTACACCTATCTTTCTAGCCAACTTCCTAATTTCATTATTTGTAAGCTGAAGAAGATCTTCTATTTTAGAGATCCCTTCTTTTTCTAATTTTTTAGCATGGTTTTCGGTAAGACCGATAATTTCTGTTAACTTCATATATATATCTCCCTAATTTTTTAAAAATAAATATATAATAATTTGATTTGCTACTATTAATGTTTATTCAATTTCCTCTGCATTAAATAATTAATACTAAATCTTAAAATGTAAAGCAAATTTCTTTTATAAATCTTCTAAAGGAATACGTATAAATATTTCATTTTCAACTAAATTATAAATTAACATCGCAATCTCCACATTATCCAATTTTAAAGCATGGCATGCTTTAGTAAATAAAGTTCCAAGTAATAATCGCCCTTTGTTTTTATGAGCAATATCTTTAGCAATTTGGAGTATTTCTTTTTTTTTTAAAGATATTTCTTTTCCTTTAGTAGATCCCAATTTATATGGTAATGTAAGTCGTAAACTGAACTCATCATCAACAATCATATCTGCACTTACTTTGTATAATGATTTACGTTGAAAAATCGAAATATCTCCATTGAATTCCGTATATAAATCCCTAAGCTCTTGATTATATAACTTTTCAAATCTAGAACAAAAAGAAGTTAAAGCTTCCCTTGCAATAATAATAGGTTTTTGGTTAGTTATTATGGTAGTCCAAATCAGTTTACCCGCACGTGTTATTAAATATTTGCCTTCTAAAGTTGCTTGTTCGATTGCTCCTTCTTCTAATGGTAAATCCAAGATATCATATTGAATTGAGCTTCGAAAAATATCGAGAAAATCGGGATCAAAATCACCAGCTGTTTTATAGTAAATAATCTCTTTTGATTCTTTATGAGTTATAACAATATACTCGATTGATAATGCTAAAGAAAGATACTCTGAAATTGGAATCAATACCCATCGCTGTGATTTCTATGTATATTGAATAGTACCTTTTTTATTTATAATTTTGCTCAATAAATTTCATGAAGTTGGAAAATATTAAATATATAGAAAGAATTAATGAATAATACTATATAGACAAAAAAGTCTAATCAGATGCGATTCCAAAATTATAAATAATAAAGTGGTTAAAAAATGCTTTTCTTATCGTATTGGGAATTAAATCCTGATTTTGATCCCTCAGAATTGGCTGAAATTGCGCAAACACTCATGAGTAAGAAACTTTATCCAGTTGCAGGAGTTAAACAAATAGGCTTTTACGTTAGCACATCAGATTATTGGGGAATTACTATAGAAGAAGCTGAGAATGAGGAACAGATGGCAAAAGGTTCAATGATCTGGAGACTTGCTAAACCAGGTTATATAAAGGTTATGAAAACAACTCCAGCTATGGATGCTACAAAAATAATCCCTTTAGTAATGAAATTGAAAAAGGAAATTGAAGGATAAAATTAATTAAAATTTCTAACTTTTTTTTTATTTCAAATGGATTCTACTAATTAAAATTAATTAGTCTATTCTAGAGGTAAAAAGAAATTGTATTAGAATGGTTATAGGGAATTTATTAATATCATAAATCCAATTGTTATGTACGTAATTAATATAACACAAAGTCCTAGACGCAATACCCTTTCCCTGGCTACAAATTGCTTTTTTATTTCATCACTGTACTTTTCACCACATACTGGACAATGGGAAGGAATTTTTAGCCGTTCACCCTTTATATAACCGACACGTGGTAGATAGATTCGCTTTCCACAGTTTTTACAACTTGGCCTTGAGAAATGCTTTTCCTTAATCTCATTTTGAATTGAATTTATTTAGGATTTTAAGCCTTTGTTATATAATCCTTTTCTGTCTTATAATATATATCTCTATAAAATAGAATATTTAAATGTGTCAAAACTCAAGAATAATTATTTTTTTTTTTTTTCAGATTCTGGTACAACTTATGAATCTATTTTTTTTACTATCTGTTCCTTTGCCTTTTCTAATAACCTTTCCTTATTTTTCTCAATATTCTCTCTAACTTGTGGAGAAAACCAAACAAATTGATTGTTATAAACATTATCTTCTTCAAGCTCATTAAATCGACTATCAAAAGGATGCTGCTCTCTTGACTCATTAACAAGACTATTAAAATCTTTTCTATTAGAAGATTCTATAATTTCTTCTTTTTGGGTCTCTTCTTCTGATTCCTCTTTTTCACCTTCCAGAGTCTTTTGACTTACTTCTTCATATGATTCTTCATGGTGTTCCTCTTGGAGTTCCGCATTTTTATTTTTATTTTTAATTTTCTCTTCTTGTTCTTCTTTTTCTGTTTTGGATTCAACCGAATTTTCTTCTGATTTACCTTTTTCTTTATTCTTATTAATTCTGTTTTTTTGAGCAACACGTTTTTTTACCCAATATCCTCGAGGAGGGGTAACAATTCCCCATTTTATACACCATTTCTTAATTACTTTATCTGATACTCCAAATATATTACCAATTTTATATAATGGTAATTTCCACACAAGTTCTTTTAGGACTTCCATTGAAAGTTTTGATTTATTTCTACTTAAACGCCAAGCCTTCTCTCTACTTTTTGATTTTCTTTCGGATTCTGTTGTAAAATTATGTCTTTTCCTTGGCAAGCTATTTTGATAAGTTGCTAACATCTCGTTATATAAATTTACTCCTAAACTCATAGAATATGCATGACTAACAATGAATCTGCCCCTCCAAAATCCAGAAGAATTTTTTTCATAAATTTTATATGGTAAATCAAAATGTTTCTTAATTTGATCTAAAAAGATTTTACTTCCAGTAATAATTCGAGTAGTACCAGTTTTCCCATCTCCATCATAATAACCAAGAAGAAAAGCTAAATACAACTCACGTTTACTTAGTTTTGGTAATTCTATAATTTTAGATTTTCTAGGTACAACACCCCATTTTACTAAATCTTTTACAATTGTTTTATTTACAAATTTAACATAAACAGTATTATCTTTTTCCCTATAATGCTTAATTTTTGGATTTAGATCTAATGTCTTTATAAATCTATCTATGAGAATCTCATCATCTGTTCCAATTTGAATCCCTAGTCTATATGGTTTCTGATTTCGAGTTTCCATAGTAGCCTCAGCATAGAGAACTCCTAACCAATACGCTTTTTCTATTGTATCGATAGTATTGAAATAATTTTCTTTCAACTCAATTTAGTTTTTAATTATTCTATTTTAAACCAAAATGATTTTGAAATTGAAATGAATTCAAAAAATATTGAGTTAGGAAGTTCTTCATCTTCAGAAATCCCTTACATGTTTTGGGACCTCAAAATACACATTTGAATTTATACATTAATCCAGAATAAAGAAAAAAGTGTGGAGAAGGGGAGATTTGAACTCCCGAAGGCCTGCGCCACTGGATCTTAAGTCCAGCACCTATAGTCTTGACCCATTTTGGTGTAAAATGGCGTTTGACCATGCTCGGTAACCTCTCCATTGCAAAAATAAGAAAATTTATTTTAAAAGCGGTAATTCTTAGCTTTTAAGGGTAACAATAAATCAAAGTTATAATTTTAATTTAAATTTTTTCTTAGCTTATTTTATGTTAGGGATTCGAATTGTGTTAATGGTCAGATAAGATATTCATAAAAATAAAAAGAAATAAATAAAAGTAAGATATTAAAATAATAACATAAATAGTATTGATTCAAGTCTACAAATAAAATTACGTAATTATCTTATATAACTTAAATTAAAGGGTATAAAATCATGCCTGTAGGTATTCTTGTAATTCGCTGGGATAATGAGATTGGTCCTATTAATGAAGGTTTTTATCCGAATACTCTAAAAATAACAAACAACTTGTTAACACAAGTTTACAGTTCACATCGATATCAATCTTTGAAACCTGGATTTGCGTCAATTGCTCTTAAAAATAATAAAGTAGTATCTTTCTTTTCTGGAGTCGGACAAGACTTTATTTCCGTGGAAAATTATGTTGTTGCACTTTTACTTCGGCGAGATGAGAAACCTGGAAAATATCGTGAGATATTAAAAACAATTGCTGCCGAAATACTTGAAAAAATTCCAGATGATAAGTATAAAGAAGTATTACCAAGTTTATACGATCAGTTAGCAAAAATTTAGCGTAATTTATTTTAACTCCTTATTTTATCAATGGAATAATTTTTAAAGGGATAATTTAAAACCTTAAATTTTATTGTTGAAATTGGAAGGATTTTAAAACTTTTCCTGCTTCTTTACTACAATTTTATCTCTATCATCCGTTTCGATGAGACCTATCCCTTCAAGTGTTTGAATATTCTTTTTTACAGTAACAATAGGAATACCAAGGGCATTTTTAAGATCTTCCAAGGTAATTCCTCCAACTTCTTCAACTATTAAAAAAGTTTTAAAAAGAGGTTCCTTTTCCATAATGGGTTTTAACTTGTCATAGTAATTGATTTTATCTATATTATCTTTTTGGAGAGTCTTTAATTCATTAAGCTTTTTAGTTAAATTCTCAATTTCCTCATTTGCATCTCTATTTTTATCACCTAATTCTCCTACCTTGGCAATTAGCTCATCATATTTTGATCTCATACTTTCGAATCGGGAAGCAAAATCTTTTGCTTCAGAAGTCTTTTCTGTAGATGTTAACTTGCTGTCCATTAAAAAGGAATCAAGTGTATTAATTTTAGATTTTAATTCTTGTGTCTCATTTCTATGTTTTTGTTCCATTTCTTCCATCATTTTAACTTGTTCTTCTTTGAATTTATCAGTAAATGCTTCTAATTCTTTTATTTTTGTTTCTTGATTTTTCATTGCTTCCTTTTTTAAGATTAATTCTGAGTTTTTTTCAGCCAATTCGGTTCTTAAATTGCCCATCGTTTCATAAGCTTCTTCTAATTTTTTTTGAGTTGTAATAATTTGTTTTTTGATTAATTCTAATTCTTTTAAAGATTGGGCAACTTCACCTTTCGCATATTCTAATTCAAGGTCTTTTTCATTAATATATTGTCGTTGTGCACCAATTAATTCTTTAAGTTCAAGTATATCTTCTGGAATATCCGACATTTTCGAAATTTTAACTTTTTGTTCTTCAATTATTCCCTCTTGTTCACTTATAATACGTTTTTGGCGGTCTGCTAAAGCAGCTAATTTATCAGTTTTTGCTTTAATAGCAGCGATCTCTTTTTCACTGGATTCAATACTGTCTAAGGTTTTTCTTAAATCTTTAGGCATAGTTTATTCTCTTTAAAATTTAATTTAAAATAGATATTTTTATGATATTTATATAGATAAAATATTTATTAATTTTTTTAAACAAAACTTATCATAATTAAGAGAGATTAGTATTAAATAATTTTGGAAATAAATAGTGTAATTTATTTATTGAGGGCTATTTTTAAGGTATAGAAATTTGGAAATTAATATATATTCTTGAAGCTTTTAATTAATATTATGGTACTGATAACACCCTTAAAGCCTTATATTCCTATTAATCCAGAAGAATTCTGTACTAATCCATATGATATTATTAGTAAAGAAGAAGAACAAGAGTTAAAGAAAAACCCTAATTCATTAGTACATCTTATATTACCAGATGGAGATGGTGATGAAATTTACCGTAATGCTGCTAAATCATATAATAATTTTAAAGAGAAAAAAATTATTAAGAAAGAAGATACGCCAAGCATATTTGTATATCGACAAGAATCCACAAATTTCTGTCATCAAGGTTTAATATTAGGGGTTTCTCTTCAGGATTATGAAGATGGAAACATAGTTAAGCATGAAAATACTCGAGAAAAGCCACTTAAAGACCGAACAAATCATATTGTGTCATCAAATGTCGCTGCAGGTTTGGTTTGGACTTTTTTTAAAGCTAATAAAAAGATTAAAGCATTAATTGAAAAAATTAAGAAGAAAGAACCTAGATTTAACTTTGAAAAGTATGGATATCGCCATCTTCTATGGCAAGAAACTGATCATAAAATAATTCAAAAGTTAGAAGACTTATTTAGAAATGAAAAGATATACATTGCGGACGGACATCACAGAGCTGCTAGTGCATCAGAATACCGTAAAATAAAGCTTAAGCAAGCTGGTGCAGATAAAAACATAAAAGCTCCTTGGCAGAATCTACTATCATATGTAGCATCGGACGATCAAATCCGGATTTTACCATATAATCGTGTTATTAGAAAATTACCAATATCAGAGAAAGATTTTTTAAAAAGATTAGAAAGTAATTTTGAGATCATATCTGTGAATAATGAGTTTAATCCAGAGAAAAAAAATGAAATAGCGATTTGCTTGAGAGGTAAATGGTATAAACTATTAGTTAAAAATAAAAAGTTCAAAGACAAACACGATAGCTTAGATGTTGCAATTCTCCAAGATAGGGTCTTGGATCCTCTTTTAAATATTAAAGACCCTCGTTCCGATGAGAATATCTTCTTTATAGGTGGTACACAAGATCCAAAAGAAATGGAAAAATATGTCACAGATGATGCAAATGATTTATTTGTTAATTTATATCCCGTGGACATCAGAGATTTGGAAATAATCGCAGATGAAGGAGGAGTAATGCCACCAAAATCCACTTGGTTTGATCCAAAAGTTCTTTCGGGATTAATTTTACACGATTTAGGAGAAAATTAAAAATTATAATTAATTATTTACTTTTTAAGAAATTTGACATTTTTTCAGCAACCATAATAGCTGCAGCAGTTTGATTTTCAATGCTTTGGGATGCTATATGTGGAGTTAACACTAAATTCTCATTATATTTAATTAATTCTTGATCTTTTAATGGTTCATTACGATATACATCAAGAGCCGCACCTGCGATATCTTGGTTTTTTAATGCATTCAATAAAGCTTTGTCCTCAATTAGATTACCTCTTGCTGTGTTAATAAGTATAGAATCTTTCCTCATTAATTTAATTCGTTCTTCATTGATTATATTTTCAGTTTGAGGTGAAGAAGGAAGATGTAATGAAACAACCTGTGCTTCTCTTAATAGACCTTCAACTGAAGGATAAATTGAACATCCAATTTCTTTAGCCTCATCAACAGCTACTTGACCTTTACTAAATCTAGAATAAACACCAACTTCCATCCCCATAGCAATTGCAATTTTTGCTAAATGCTTTGCTATATTTCCAAAACCTACTAATCCAAGTTTTCTCCCATTTAAGGTATATCCTAAACATTCATTTTTCTTCCATTGTGCTTCATGGGTTGTACGATCTGCATATGAAATTTTTCTTGCTAAAGTTAACATCAAACCTAGTGCAAATTCTGCTACGGAAACAGCAGGAGCTTCAGGAGTATTTAAAACCTTTATATTCATCTCAGCTGCTTTGTTTATATCAATATTATCTAAACCAACTCCAGCTCTCCCAATTGCTTTTAAATTCTTAGCATTTTCTAATACATCAGCGGTTAACTTTGTTCTTGAACGAATTACAATACCATCATAATCTCCAATTTCATGTTTAAGTTCTTCCTTAGTAATTGTAAATTTCTTTACGACTTCAAATCCATTTTCTTCAAATATCTTAATCCCTTCATCTTGAAGTTTATCGCTAACTAATATTTTCATTTAAATCACTCGGATTGAATTTAATTAGATTGAATACTTCATTTAGTTTACAAATCTTTAAAGAGTTTTTGTTTAATTATACAGAATTCTATATAAAAGAAGAATGATAAAAAAATGAAAAATCATTTATTTAATAAATTAAATCGTTTTTATTTTAATTTGTTTATAATTTCTGTAAGAATTTCCAACATCTCTTCAAGATCTTTAAGTTGAATCTCTCCCATATGCCCAATACGAAATGTTTTATTTACTAAATTTCCATATCCATTAACAATTCGATATCCCTCGTCTAGAAGCATAGAAACCACTTCTGGAATATCAAGATTTAATGAATTTTTTATTGTAGAAACCGTATTAGATTCATATCCTTTTTCAGGAAACATCTCAAGATTAAGATCATTTGCCCACTTACGTGTTTGTTTTCCTAATTGTTCATGTCTTTCAAATCTCTTCTCCAAACCTTCTTCATTCAATATAAAATCTAATTGAGCGGTTAAGCCTCTTATTTGTGGTATAGGAGGAGTAGTTGGAGTTTGATGTTTTGCATTTCTCTTTTTTAATTCAATAAAATCGAAGTATAAACCCCTATTTTTTACATTTTCTGTTTTATCGAATGCAGCATCTGATACCGAACAAACAGCAAGTCCAGGAGGTAAAGCAAAACATTTTTGAACAGAAGCTAAGCAAACATCAATATTCAATTTATCAACTTCCACTTTAATTCCTGCCATTGAAGAAGTTGCATCTACACATAATAGCGCCCCCGAATCTTTGATTATTGGAGCTACTTTATCAATGGGATTATAAACACCAGTGGATGTCTCATTTGCTTGAATAAAAACGACCGAATATTTATCTTTACTTAAAGCTTCTTGAGCAATCTCGGGAGTTATCGCTTTACCCCATTCAACACCTTCTTTAACAGAGATCTTTCCATTTGATATACCAATAGCATACCATCGATCTCCAAAAGCTCCAATTGAAAAAAATAATGCTTTTTCATCATTTCTAACTAGATTTCTAACACAAGCTTCCATTATCCCTGTTGCACTTGAAGTAAAAATTAAACACTCATTATTAGTATATAATAACTTTTGAAGGCCTTCAGTTGCTTTTTGATGCATTTCTGAGTAAGGTTTCGATCTATGAGTATCATTTGGTTTTGCTAATTCTTTCAAAACTCTCTCTGGAACATATACTGGTCCGGGAGTAAATAACTTTAATTCAGACCCTTTTTCTTTATTAAAATGAACCTCCTTCATAGTTAACACATTTTTCAGATTACGTAAATTTTTTTGTATGATACATGGAATTAAATATTAAGGTCTAATATCATTTTTATTATTTTTTATTTATATTTTTTGAATATATAAATAGAATTATCTCATAGTCATTACGTGGTTGTTTTTAAGTGATTAATTGACTTAGGAACAGTAACCATGAGATTCTACTTACCATCTATATAATAACTTATCAAATTTAATATTTTATTTTGTCTAAAATAAGATTTCCATTACTATCAACTTGAAGTAAATAATCAGATATTATATAGAAAAAGACTTTAAAATTTCTAATAGATACTAACGATAATCCAAATTCACTTAAATAAAGAGCAGCTCTCCCTAAAACATTAATTATTAATACAATTGAAAAAGCAATAATGTGAAATAGAAAAATACTTGTAGGAAGAATTATTGGGGAAGTAAAAGCCATCATACATATTCCTATAGTTATGCCCCCAATTATACTATTTATAATTCGATATTTCAATGAATAAATCTTAATGATTATGCTTTTAATAATCCCCGCAATCCCAACAATCACCATCGGAAATGCAATTAAATTGATGAGAGTTTTTGAAGTAATATTAGGGAATGAAATCAAATATCCTAAAAACCATAATGAGAAAAATATGTATATTATCCCTAATAAAATTTGATTAAATTTATTTCCTCTTTCCCTATTTCTCTTATTTAAACTACTGATAATCTTCAGAAACCCCTGAATCGATAGAGCTACAAGAGGATAAACAATAATATTGAATATAGCTTCGATCTTAAATGTTAAAACAAAAATCAAATAAAATATAACGAGAATGCCTAATATATAAGTATCAGCACGAATTTTATCTTTATTTACGAGATGATAAGGGACCATTCCTGATTATCCTAATTTGAATTAAAATACTTAATTTATAAATTGATTTCATTACTGAAAAATGTATCAATTTTTAGTTAAGAAAATGTGATTTAAAAATCTTCATATAAAAAGAATTCTTTCTAAAAACTTAACTTATTCAATCTTACTTAATATTAGATTCCCATTTCTATCTATATGTATTAAATAATCAGAAATAATATATAAGAAAAGTTTTAAATTCTTAATATGCACAATAGATAATCCAAATTCACTTAAATATAAAGCTGCTCTGCTTAAAATATTAACTAAAAGTGTGAAAGAAAGTGCAATAATATTAAATAAGAAATTATTCATTATATTTAGTAAAACTAACATGCTAATTATAAACGTAGTTATACCAATATATATATTCACTCTTCGGTATTTTAATGAGTAAATATCAATTATTTTTCCTTTTATAATACCTGCAAATGCTACAATCAACATCGGAAATGCAATTAATGCAACTATTCTATGAGTGGTAACATTAGGTTGTGTTAATATAAACCATAAGAATAATACTGAAAAGTTTACATAAATAATTCCCGATAAAATCTTATTAAATTTTCCATAATTTTCATAATTCCTTTTTTTAATAACGCTGATAATATTTAAAATACCCAAACAAGTCAAAGACGCAAATGGATAAACTATAACGGATAAAAGTGCCTCTAAAGGGGAAAAGCAGGCAAAAAGTAGAAAACAAATAACTAACAAAAAAGTAATATAGTCATCAGCACGAATTTTATTTTTGTTTATCAAATCCAAATCCATAATTTAATTATCTCTCTCATTACTATTTCTTATAAATTATATAATAGTTTCTCTTGTTTTTAATTATCGGTATTAATCATTCTGAACATTCAAAATATTAAAACAGATTAATTTGTTTTGAATATGAAATTAACTTCTCTTTTTACAAGAATAAAATAATATAATTTCCGATAATAATTAAAATCACAGCAATTATAAACCTTTTACGAAACTTTTCTTTCAAAATTAAAATTGAAAAAATTTGTTGGACCATAGGTGTATTTACTGTAAATGTGGATGTTAATATTAATCCATTAATCTCTGCTGCTTTAATATATATTGCATCTGCGAAACCTAAAGATAGTATCCCAGCTATTCCGATGTATATAAAATATTTCAAATTATTCCTGTTTTCTTTTTTAAATCCAGCATAGTATTCGCGTTGAAATAGACCTAATATCGCTATCATGATCATTCCAAAACCTACTCTCAAAAAATTAGAAATGAAAACATCTCCCGTTAAAATTCTAGCTTGGTTAAATGACACATAAGCAAGCGCCCAGAAAAATGCGGTACCAATTGCTAACAAAACGCCTATAATTAAATCTTCCGAAATTCTTTCTCTCATACTCTTCTTTAAATCCGTTTTTTCAGACTTATCTTTTGTACTTAGAATAAAAACACTTGAGAGTATTAAAGCACCACCCAGTATAATTGAAAATGTGATTTCTTCACCAAAAAGGGAAAAAGAAAAGAATATTACAAATATTAGTGAGATTTGCACGAGTGGATAAGTACGTGAAGCATCTATTTTTTTTAATGACATGTAATACATTAAATCTCCAATTGTCACACTAATTCCTGAAATCAAACATGCAATTAAATAAGAAATTAATTCTGTATTATTTAGATTTCTTAGAATAATATAATTGCCAAATATCAAAGAGAATATAAAGGTTCCAAGGGTAGTACAACATAATCTAAAAAATAAATTAGCCTTTGGCTGCGTTTTTTCCAAACCTTTTTTATAGACGAGTGAAGCTAAAGCCCATGTAATTATCGCATCAAGGGTGAAAATATACCCTATTAATTCAACCATTTAAAAAATATTATTAAAAGTAATTTTAAAATTATTGTTTTTATTTCATTGATTTCAATTTGGATAAAAAATCTCTTGTGGGGGCTTGATTAAATAGGAACATGTTAACTACAACATCTCTGATTTGATCGTCTGTTTCAGCCAGACGAAACATATTATTCAGATTTACTCCATTGTTTTCATAAAAGAAATCAACTATAGAGACTTTCATTTTATAATTTCTAATTATTTTCTTAATATTTGGATTGGATTTATAACCTCGTAGAGTTTGATTAGAAATATCATTCTTTTCTAATGCATTGATTGCTGTATCCCCAGCAGCCTGTCCAGAGACTATACAAGCATGTAATCCTTCACCACTAATAGGAGATACAAAACCAGCAGCATCCCCGATGATCATGATATTATCATTGAATAAACTTTTTTCCTTGACTCCTAAAGCGGGTATTGGATAAGCTCCTGCCCAAATCTTTTTATACTTTTTATCTGGAAAGAATTTTTTTAAATTGGGATCATTAATAAATTCTTGATAAAGTTGATTTAGATTATAACTAATATTTGCTTCTAGCCAAGTACCACACCCAATATTAAAACGTCTTTCATCTAACGGAAATATCCAACCATATCCTTTATATCTTCTAAAAAATAATGAAATTGCTGATTTATCAAGTAAATTTTTTCCTTCCATTATTGCGCACTTACATAAACCTATTTCATCAATTTTCCACTTGTTTCTCAATCCAGTCAAAGGTGCTAATTTTGAACTCATCCCATCAGCAATAACTGTAATTTTTCCTAAATATTCTTTAGTTCCATTCGGACTTTTAGTTTTTACTCCAATTTTATGATGGTTTTTATATACAAAATCAATAGAGAGATTTTTATCAAAGAGTTCAGCCCCAGCGTCTATAGCTATATTTCTTATGAAATTATCGAATTCTAATCTATCTACAGTCAATGAAGGCTCTGTTATATCCTTCCAGGAATACTCTAACTTATGATAATCTCCAGAATAAATTGTTATTCCGGTAATAGGCATCAAATCTAATTTTCGTAATTGAGGGTAATACTTAAAAACTCTTGAACTTACTCCTCCTCCGCATGGCTTACGCCAAGTGGTATCTTTTTCAATTAAAGCGACTTTAAATCCACTTTTTGCTAAAACTTCAGCACATTTTGAACCAGCTGGCCCTGCTCCAGAAATTATTACATCATACATCTTAAATCTTTAAAATATAGATTTTGTATACTAATTAATTGATTTGATAATAAAAAACTTAATGCTAAAATGATTAAAAATTAATAAAAAATTAAAAAAAATTATAAAAACGAGAGTTCTTTAATGAAATTATGAGAAAAGAAGAAATATTGAAACCGACCAAATCAGAACTCTTACGAAGTGCAGGAGTCAATGTACTAAATTCTGAAATAAAGAAAGCTCAAAACTTTAAGACTGGCACAACCACCGTAGGTATAACAGTTAAAGATGCTGTTATAATGGGAACAGATAAAAGAGCGACGATGGGGTACTTTATTGCTAGTAAAACTGCTGAAAAACTCTATAGGATACAGGAGCACACTTGGCTTTGCACTGCTGGGGCTGTGGCAGACTGCCAGTACTTAGTAGATATTTTAAGAGCTGAAACTACAATTTATCAATTAGGACATGATGGCAAACCTATGTTAATAAAATCTGCTGGAAAAATGTTATCAAATATTTTATACCAAAATAAAATGTTTCCCTATGAAGTAGGTCTAATATTAGGTGGAGTTACAGAAGAGGAAGGACCAACTATTTTAGATATAGGTGCGTATGGATCCATCTTACCAGAAAAATACTGTGCAATAGGTAGTGGCCAAAATTTCTCTTATGGTGTGTTAGAAGCCAGGTATAAAGATAATTTAACTGTTGAAGAGGGTAAGAAAATTATAAAAAAAGCGATTACAGCTTCAATTATTCGAGATATGGCATCTGGTAATGGTATAGACATTGCCGTTATTAAAGCTTCTGAACCTGCCGAGCGAGAATTTATACCTATATGAAACTACATTTAAAAAGTTGGAACTATCTAATTTTTTCTCTTATTATTTAAGTTTTACTTATTATAATTTTGATTTAAAAAAATTTAAAAGAAAATATTTAATAATAGTGATAGCATAACTTTATAAAAATATATTATATATTCTTAAGCTAGAAGGATTGTCTCTTAATAGAACTTGGAATTATTAAATAAAACTGGTACTAGTCAATAGAAAACAAAAAAATAGTGGTGTATTAAAATACCTTATGAAATTATCGTAGACTTGTCTCATAAAGAAAAATTAGAAGAGTTTCCAGAGTTCGCTCTTGGTGAAGATGATTTTGAAATTAGTTATATTGATAAAACTGAAGGACCAATTGAATTTGATATGCTTGAAGATTTTGATATACTATTCATAGGAAATATTCAACACACGAAAGATGGGAAAAAAGATAAATTTACACAAGACGAATTAAAAGCAATTAAAAAATATATCGGGGAAGGTGGAGGACTCCTATTAACTAGTGGAGAGGGGGGGGATCAAGATATTCCAATGAAACAAGGGTCTATTAGAGTCTTATATAAAATGACGGGGGTTCGAAGATTTTGGAATGGAGTTATTCAAGAAGCACCCTCAAATTATCTTATTAAAAAAAAGAATGTTTTAATCACAGATTTATTTAATCATCCTATTACTGAAGGGATTACTGAATTAGTTTTACCCAATTGCACCTTTTTTACCCTTACAGAAGAGGAGGTTGAAGATTTAATTATAACATCTGAAAAAGCCGAATTTAAATATTATGCTGATGATGATATTGGTGCGCTTGGACCTGTACCCATATGTGTTGTCTCGGAATTCTATAATGGGAGGTGTGTTACCATTGGTTCATCAGATTGGCTTTTAGAAGATGATTTTGGATTAGATGCGGGAGATAATCTTAAATTTCTGTCGAATATTATCGAATGGCTCTCTTTTGAGATTTAGTTAATTAACCTTAATCATTTTATTATGGTTTTTAGAGTTCTTCGGCCGGATTCTGTATCTGTATGGCAAAATGAAGAAATACTTAAACGCTTTTCAAAATATAGAGGGATAATTGATGGGAAACGGTTAGCAAGATATTTGGTTGCTAAGAGTGTAAATTGCGATTTTGATCTAAGCGATCCCGTAGAAAAGCTTGAGGGCTTATTGAAAGAAAAATCTCTAGAGTTTAATGAACTCCTTAATAAAGATTCAAATAATTTGAAAAATCATGTTGTTCAAGAAATTAACTACATAACACTCGCCGAAACGATAGCAATTAAATATTTAGTCAAGTGTATTTTCTGTGAGAGACAATGTGAAGCAAATCGTATAGGTGGTGAAAAAGGCTTTTGTTTGATTTCTAAGGATTCTTATGTATCTTCTGCTTTCCTTCATATGGGTGAAGAACCCGTATTAATCCCAAGTGGTACTATTTTTTTTCAAGGGTGTAATTTTGGATGTGTTTTTTGTCAAAATTATGACATTTCTCAAGCATGGAAAGGGAAAAAAAACATTGAAGATATTTCTCAGAAAGTTGATACTATCCAATTAGCAGCTATTGCTGAAAAACTTGTTGATAAAGGTGCAATAAACATAAATTATGTAGGAGGCGATCCCATTCCAAACATTCACACTATTGTGGGGAGCTTAAAATTTCAAAAATCTAATATATGTCAGCTATGGAATTCAAATTTCTTCTTAACTGATAAATCTCTTTCATTAATAATAGATTTTATGGATTTCTGGCTACCTGACTTTAAATATGGCAATAATGAATGTGGTAAAAAATATTCTGGTATTGATAATTACTTCGATATAATCACCAGAAATCATAAAAGAATCCATGATGAGGGCAGTGGAGAAATCTGTATTAGACATTTAGTCATGCCAAACCATATTGAATGCTGTACTAAACCAATTTTAGATTATGTTGCTAAAGAACTCCCCAAGGCTGTAATGAACATCATGGGGCAATATAGACCTCAATATAAGGCGTTTAATTATGAAGAAATAAATAGAAGACCTACGTCTGATGAAATGCGTGAAGTAAAAATGTATGCTCAAAAGTTAGGAATAATATTTGAGCCCGTATCATAAGGAATTCTACATTTTAGAAAAATCTATAAATAATCAAATATTGTAAGATTTAACTTTTTACGACTCTACTTTTAAAAATAAATATAAATGAGTTGAAATGTCTCTTAAATTAGAAGATATTAAAGGACTTGGCAAAAAAGCTGACACATTAAAAGAAGCGGGAATAGATACTGTTGAAAAATTAGCAAACTCTAAATTAGAAGATTTAACTGAATTGAAAGGGATTGGGAAGGCTACAGCTGAAAAAATGATTGATAATGCAAAAGAATTAATCCAACAAGAAACTAAAGAGGAAGGAAAAGAACCTATTGAAAGCGGAAAAGATGAAGATGAGGAGAAAATCTTAGAAGAAACTAAAAAATTAGAAGAAAAAAAAGCAAAATTACATGGGAAAAAAGTACAAGAGGGAGATTTTGTTCTTGTAAAAATAACCGCACGAACCCAAAAAGGTCAAATCTTTAGAGTCTCAACTGAAGAGGATGCAAAAAAAGCAGGTATATATGATGAGAATAAGGCTAAACAGGGATATTATACTCCAGAATTCGTGATCGTAAAAAAATCAGGATTCGTGAATGAAGGTCTTACTGAAGTTATTAAAGATATGAACTTTTTTGAGAAAAAATCTGTTAGGATCCCCCCTACCAAAGCTTTTGGAAAACGGGATCCCCAAAAGATTGAAAGAATAGGCATAGCAAAATTCAGAAAATTAAACGAAGGAAAAAATCCTGAAATTGGTAAAGAATTTATTAAGCAAACTCAAGGGCAAACACAGAGGGGCACAGTAACCAATGTTGTACAAGGAAGAGTTATTATTGATTATAATCACCCTTTAGCGGGACAAAATATAGATTATAATTTAGAAATTATAGATAAAATTGAAGATTTTAATGAAAAGATAGAATATTTTATGATAAACAAAGGAATTCCAAAAGATAATATTTCAGATTTTCATGTAAGTTATATTCCTAAGAGTAAGACTCTTGAGATAACTATTCCTAAAATGTTTATTTTTCAGAATTTAACGTATGTTAAGTTTGGTCTTGCAATGGATCTTCAGACTCATATGGGGGAAGAAATTGATGATATAAAATTCATAGAAATCTATGAAAAAATACCCATACCAACAACACCATCAGAGTCTGTTATGAAAAAGGTTGAAGAATTTAATAAAGAACAAGAAAATAAAGAAGAAAGTATAGAATAGATTTATTCTATTAGAAATTTTTATGTAACTCGGATTTTAGTTATTAGGTCTTGTTTTTTTTTCTCCTTCTCTTTCTTATATTCAGCTTTTTTCTTATGATATTTAGCATGTTTTTGTTGGTATTCCATTTTCCGTTTTAAGGATTTCCCTTTCTTTTTAAGATACTCATTTTTTGCTTTTTTGTATTCCATTTTAGCTTTTTTATACTCCTTTTTAGTCTTTTTATATTGCGTATATTTCTTTTTTATTTTATGGCGAAGATTCTTACTAATATTACCTACTCCTAATTCGCGCAATTGCTTTTTAAATTTCTCAAATGACTCAAATCTAATTACTATAATTCCTAGATCTCGAGCTGGAACTAAATTCTGAATTTTATCATCGATAAAGACACATTTTTTTGGACTTGTATCTAATTTTGATAAAACATATTTATATTTGTCCATATCGGGTTTAATATAACCGATTTCATTTGATAGGAAAATATTATCGAAAATATCATAGAATCCTTTTAAATAGTTCGATTTTGCATGGACATCATGGGTATTTGACATTAAACTTACCGTGTAATCTGCTTGATGTAAGCGTTCTATTATTTCTGCCATTTCTGATGATATATTTGTTACTTGGGAATATAAATCTAACCAAAGCTCAGTATAATATTCTACATCCACTTTGTTGGGGGATGATGCTCCATCACTTTTTTGAAAAGGATAATAGTATTTTTCAAAAATTTTCTGTAAAAATTCCTGAGTAGAAATTATTCCAGAGCTTAGATGTCTTTTAATTTTTCTACTATATGAGTTTTCGTCACGGGGAATTGAAATCTTTAAATCTGATTCGATCATATCAAGTAAATTCTTTAAAACAAAGGTCTTTTCAATCAAAACGCCCCCAAAATCAAAAATGAAGTGTTTTATCTTGTATAATCGTACTTTTTGTTTTTTTCCATAAATCTTGGATTTTTCTAATTGTTCTTGCGTACTCATTTTAAATGTATAATAATGTAAAAAAATTAAATATTATTTTGATTTTTGTGTAATTTCTCATACTTATTTATTATTAGATTGCATATACTTTCGACGGGTGAAATTTTACACTTCCAATTGGTGAACTCAGGAAAACTTCCTGGATCTACAACATATAATTTATTGCTAGCTTCTTCTCGAACAATATCTAAATGTCCGAATAATAGATCTCCGTTAAAATAATCCTTCCATTTTTTAATTACATCTCTTATATCATCTGGAGTTTCAATTTTTTTCATATCAACATGTTCATCTGATAATGGAGGTTTAATTAAAGTACAGATTTCATTATCAATAAAATATACATTATAATGAATACCTTCAATATACCTTTCTAAGTATAATATTGAATTATTTTCTGATGTTAAATCTTTGTATGATCTAATAATTCTGATTCCTTTACTGCCTGAACCCATGATTGGCTTTAAAATAAACGGAAAATCCTTTAAATCTAATTGATTCTTAAATGTATCAGCAGTACCTAAAAATATGTCTGGAGTTATTAAACCTATCCTTTTCATTAAGAAATGTGATTGTATTCGATTTTTCTGTAAAAATGATAATTGAGGTTTTGGTATTACTGGAATGTTATTTGCTTCCAAAAAAAAACCTGCATATAAAAAAATAAGACTTTTTGATTTTAATATGAATAAATCATTATTTAGAAGAGTTTCATTAATAATCAAATTCTCTAATGTGTAAATAGAAACCGTATATCCTTTATTTTGTAAGCAATCTTTTAACTTTTTTGCCATCATAGTTTTCCTTTTTGATAAAATTCCAATATTCATTTTCCTTTAATCCATCATTTTTTTGCTTGTTTTAATAAAAAATCAGCCACAATTTTATGACCATCTTTAATGTAATTAAAATTTGGAGTACAATTTATATCAGTTAGAAAGAATTGCTCTTTTGATTTTAAAAAATCTAATGAAGTTAATTTTAAATCCATTACTTCCATTGCTTTATAACAATATTCTTTTAATTCAGAAATTTCATCAATTTCTCTTCTCGATTCCATCTTATTGGGATTAACAAGTATAGGTAATTGTTTAAAAAAGTATATTTCATCCCCAATCCCGTAGATCTTATATTCCCATTTACTTTTGATAAATTTCTGATAATATAGATAATTATATTTTGGATCAGTCTTATCAACTTCATTTAAGGCTCTCTCATCAGCTACTCTTAATTGTCCATTTTCTTTATGAACTACTGGTTTAAATTTATAATTTTTTTGATCTATAATATTTTTTATAATATAATCCCTGAAAGGTGGAATAATTCCTTTAGGATTTAAAGAAAAATCAGGAATAGGGATACCTGCCTTTTTTAAATAAACGCTATTTAAAAACCTATTAATTGCTAACCAAGTGCCTTTATAAGAGTTTATTACTGGAATCGAAGTACAATCTTCAAGAGATTTAGCAAAAGTTAATACTAAATCTCCTTTCGCCTTAAGAAAGAATAAATCTTCATCGAAGTTTATATTCTCACTATTTAAAAGAAAATTTTCTTCAATATATATTATTACATCTGCTTTAGACTTTAGATATTTTAGGAAATCTGTCACTTTATACTTTAAATGATATTTATCAATAATTATTCCTATTTTTTTCAACAAATTTACCTTAAGAGCCTTTTTTAAAGAAAATGGTTTTTCTCTTTAATATTAAATAAAAAAAATATATAATATAAATACAATTAAAATTAAATTTTAAACCTTTTAGCATAGAGTCCAGAAAATGGGATCTTTAAAACTTCGAGACTTTTTTCTATAGTCACCCCTTAAAATACTAAATAATAAATATATTTATATACCATAATTAACTCATAATTTATCAAATTAATAGGGTTTTATACGTGTCAAATAAGTTTAGTAGAATCTATATAGGCTCTATTTGTAATCGCGATCTCGAAATTTTTGAAGAGATCAAAAAGTTCTTTAATAAGAACTATAATATCTCGATAATTAATCTTTTAAAAAAAGATTCTAATATATTTAGTGTTAAACATTTTAAGAAACAAATTAAAAAATACCCTATTTCATTTATAATTGTCAAATTGTTATCTGAAAAAGATAATCAAGAAATTTACAAAACAGTTAGAGAAATAACGCCTCATATCCCTCTTTTAAATAGTTTAGATGCAGTTCAGACATGTGAAAGTAGAAGAGATACCTTTAGAAATGTTGAACAAAAATGTAAGAAAATATATTTTCCTCGTAATTTTTACTCTTTTAATGAAGCCTTTGAAGCTTGTTCTAATGGTACTAAAATAGTGATTAAATTGGATAGGCATAATATTCCAAACTTGCCAAGAGATGATAGAATTATCGGTATAGCTAAAAATTCATATGATTTTAAAGAATTAACGAAAGGATTTAAGGAAAATGAGTTATTTTTTCAAGAATATTTAGGCAAATTCGATATTATCTACAAAATATACATTATTGGTCGATGGACAGTTTCAATAACTTCCCATAATCGATTGCGACAAAAAGAAAATCTATCTCCCTTAGAACTAATTCATATTCGTGTACCAATTGACAAACAATTAAAGAGACGAATATTACGATTGGGTAGAAAAATGGGACTCTCAATTTTTGGTATTGATTACATATTAACAAATGAAGGAAATCCATATATTATAGATATTAATGATTTTCCAAGTTTTAAAAGCATTCCTGAAGCAGTGAGTCTAATATCAGATTATATATACAATACTTTACTATTACGACAACAAATCTATAAAACACGTGCTTCAGTTAGAGGTTAAAACTTGAGATAGTAGTTTATTCATAGCATATAAACTACTTATCGCTCTCGTTTATTTTCTATAAACTCTATAAGTCTCTTTTTGGCAATATAATCATCTAATTGTTCTGGAGGATGTTTCGCAAAAAAAGAACACGCCGATTGCAGAATACCTTTAATTTTTCTATCCTTCGCAATTTTACTAATTCTAATGCAATCTACTATAACACCCGCTGAATTATTGCCATCTTCTACAAACATAGTAATATCGACTCTAACGGGTGCACCTCCAAAGACTCTTCCTTCCAATCTCATATACGCTTCTTTTTGATTTCTTAGGAAGGGGATATAATCTACAGCAGAAATTTGGCAATTAACTGTATCTCTATTTTGGAGATTGGCAATTACAGACTCAGTTTTTGATTGTCGTTTTCCTTGCTCATATCTTAATCTTCCGTCTTGCATAGATGTTAATAAATTACAAAAATCGCTGGAACCCCCCCAATCTAGTTGAATTGTTTTATCTAATATAGCACCTCGCATTGGAAAGAGATTAGCTAAGGCTCTATGGATGATTGTAGCTCCAATCTGGGATTTTACATCGTCTCCCATTAATGAGAGACCTTTTTCTTCAGCTTTTTTAACAATTTCGGAATCTTTAACCACGTGTGAAGGCATTCCATTTATAACACATGATCCTGCTTCAAGCGCACTCATAGCATAAAATTTTACAGCTTCATGCGATCCTGTTGGAAGCAGGATTATAGTAACATCTGTATTTCTATTTTTTATTTCATTAGTAACATCAACAGGGTTTTGATTAAGATCTACGGGTATTATGTTTTTAATATTGCTGTCTAATCCATCCATTATTGGACCTTTTATTACAGGAGCATTTAAATAACTAGGCTCAAAAAGTCTCATATTACAATTTGGTTCTGCAAAAATCGCTTCACTCAAATCTTTTCCGACTTTATTTGAATTAACATCAATTCCTAAAATGAAATTAATATCATTTATACTATATTGAGTAATTTCTGGAAGTATCCCTATTGTTCTTTCTGGATTTTTCTTGTAGTTTTCAACACCCTGTACAAGAGCGGATGCCACGTCACCGACTCCAACTATAGCAACATTAATAAAATTTTTCGCCATGATATTTTGTATAATAAAATGATTATATTTAAATGATTTTAAAAAACCATTAAGATTTGATAGCTATTTATGTGAAATTAGAAATTTCTTACTTTAATGGCTATGAGGAGGCGAAAAATTATAAATAATAAAGTGTTGTTTGGAAATTAATATGTATCTCTTGAACTTAATTCTTCTTATTCTTTTTACCTTAATATTATTTTTCACATTAGTATATTTACTCTTACCTTGGTTTTTTAATCTCTTTGTTTCTCCAAAATTTAACGCTACATATATATATAATCCGAAAGATTTCAAGAAAAAAACCAAGCCAATACAACTTCCAATTCAAAATAACATAGGTCAATTGGATTTTGATAAGAATCGAGGCACTTATTCAATTTCATTTGGTGATAATAGACAACTAGTAAATGGAATTATAAAAATTAGACACAACTTTAACGAATACTCCAATTATATTTCTTCCAAAAGTCAATCAAAAACACTTAAGTTAATTTCTGTCGATAAAAATGATGGATCTGATAAATTAGGGAAGTATATATCTATTGACATTGAATATCAATTAGAAAATGAAGGTAGAATCGTAGATGCCTTAATTAAACACTATAACACAAAAGGTTTTATTATTTTTGAGCTTTCAATCCCAGATGGATTAAATAACACATTTTCAGATGAGTATTCGAAAATTATTACTTCCTTTCCTTCATTGATGAATATGAGCCCTAATACTAAAATATTTACCTATAGAAATAAAATATTTTGTCCTCCCTCAAAAAAGATTAGCACAACCTCTGCACCTGTAGTTTTTTATGATGATGATTTGAACTGTTTTGTATTATCGCCATTAGATGGTTTTTTAAATACAGTAATCTCAAAGGATAAAAATAATAGAATAAGCTGTGGTATTCAAGGGAAAATTAAAGAAATACCAAAAAATTTTTCACAGAAATTTATTCTACTTTTTGGAGTAGGGATTAACCAATCTATAGAACGTTTAGGTGATATATTATTAAAATATCACGATTCTAAGCGTAAAAGTCTTTATGCGAATATTGTAACATCCTATTTGGGTTTCTGGACAAATAATGGTGGTTATTACTATTATAGAACAGAAAAGGGAATGAATTATGAGGATACAATGGTGGAAATCAAGGAATATTTTGATAAGTATAACATTCCAATAAGATATTATAATTTTGATAGTTGGTGGTACCTAAAACATACAAACAAAACTTTTACAACAATATTTAGACCATTAGTTCGACTAATGGGAGGTGGGTTATATGGTAATACGTTTCGGTGGGAGGTTGATCCTAAAAATTTTACTACAAGCTTAAAAACATTTTATCGTGATAAATTTCAAAAACCTATTACTGCTCATAGTCGTCGTTGGGATGCAAGATCCCCATATATTGAAGAATTTGAGTTTGAAACGTATAAAAATCACGCAATTCCCCTTAAAAAAGAATTCTGGCAATGGTTGATGAAACATGCTAAAGAAAGCGGGATTTTAGTTTATGAACAAGATTGGATGAAAAATCAAATTGCTAGTATGCCTATTTTAACTGAAGAATTTAATAGTCAGGAAGATTGGTTAAACAATATGGCTACTGCTGCCAAGGAAAATGGAGTTGATATTTTCTATTGTATGCAGACTCCTGGAATCTTATTATATAGTATAAAACATTCAAACATTAATATCTCTCGGTGTTCAGGAGATTATAATCAAAGATGGCCTTTAACTTATAGATATATTCACTCTACTCAAACAAATATACTTTTTAATGCTATAGGTATTAACTCACATCCAGACATATTTCGTTCAAGATCAATGGAAAATGTAAAAATAAGACCATTTGGAGAAAGATATCCTAATTTTAAATGTCTTTATCAAATCTTAAATGCAGGAATTGTTGCTCCGGGAGATAAAAAAGAAAATGTCAATTGGCCGCTTCTAAACAAAACATGCAGGGATGATGGGTTATTACTGAAACCTGAAAAACCCTTAACTGCAAATGATTTAATGTTTAAGAAACATAAAAAGTACTATATTTGTGATAGTTACACTAAAATAAATAATTTAACATGGAGATATATATTAGTTTCCAATATCTGGCCAAGAAGAGTTAAAGAAACTTTTTTTACATTGGAAGACCTTGGATATGAGAAAAATGATTATATTATATACGATTATCATTCTGGTAATTTAAATCGAATTAAATTTGACGATTGTATCGAAATAGGGCGACTAAGAAGATATGATTACAAATATTATGTAATTTGCCCTATTACAGTAAATAAAATGGCTTTAATTGGGTGTCCTGATAAATTTATAACTTGCTCAGGAAAATTAATAATACATGTTGATGGCACTAAGAATTCTTTAAATTTTATAGCAGAGAATATAGAAGATACAGACATTAAATTATTAATTTATTCAGAAAAAAGACCAACTTCAATTCAAGTTGATAATAAGTTAATAAGTTCATGGAATTATATTAAGGAAGTTAATAAAATAGAAGTAAATTTAAAGTTTGATAAAGTTAGTAGAAGAGAAGTTTTAATCTCTAATTAATATAAATGGTATATGAGAATTTGGATAAAGTATTATTTATAGAAGAAGATCTTAAACTAAATAAATTTAAGAATAGATATCTCCTTTTTATTGATTAATATGGTCAAAAAAGTAGTAGTCTTTTCAGCAGTGAAAAACCATGATGTTATAAAAAAAGTTATTAATAAACTAAAAAGTATGAAGGAGTTTAATTTAAAGCTTCATGATCCAACAAAAGACTATTTTTGCCTTTCAGAAATGCCTCAATTCATTAAGAATGCAGATAAAATAATTGTAAAAGTAAGAAATGAGTGTTCTATTGATTTATTACACTTCGCCAAAATTTATAAAATCCAGACATTGCATGATATCGATGCTATTTTAACGTGCAAGAATAAGATTGCTCTCGATTATGCTTTAAGAAAAGCGTTTAAAAATCATGAAGAAAATTTAGAAAAATTTTTAATTCCTAATTCATGGAACCAATCTTTATCTGATGTAAATAAGTTTAAAGAATGGGCTTTAAAAAAATTACCAATCGTTATCAAAAGTCATTATCAACATGATAAATATAATAGATTTAATTTCCTTGTTCAAGAAATCAATGAAGTTGATAAATTCTGTGAAAAGTATAAAGAGTTTTTATTTTACGACTTATATGTCCAAGAATTTATAGAATGTGATGGAATTGAGCGAAAAATATATGTAATTGGAGATAAAGTTTTTGGTATTAAAAGAGAAAACCCAATTTATAAATATTTAAGAGAAAAACCCGAAAATATTGATGTCAGCTTGATTGAACGAGAAGAATTTAAAATTACAAAAGAAATCTATAATTTATCAAGGATTTTATCTAATGAGTTGAATCTTAAGATTTTTGGTTTTGATTTAGTAAGACCTATAGACAAAGATAAATTTTACCTTATTGATTTAAATGACTTCCCAAGTTTTAGAGGAATTCCGAATATTGAAAACGAGTTAATAAATTATCTTAAAAACTATGCTTTAAATCCTTAAGGATTTACTAAAAAGGGAATTATTATTAAATACGCGATAACTCCATAAGCAATACAAAAATACCCAAAACTAATTTTCTGAGCTACACGGAGTAAAATTTCAATAGTTAAATAACCTATCAAAAAACTTATAATAGTCAGTAAAATGATTAAAAATGGATCTATTAATCCGAAAACTAAACCTTCTCCAAAAATAATATCAACTATTATTGATGCAATAGCAACTGGTACGGACATTAAGAAGCTTAAACTTAATGCATTGCCTTGATTGTAATTTTCTAATAAGATTGATGATACAGTAACTCCTGAGCGGGAAATTCCCGGTAAAATTGAGACTCCCTGAACTAGGCCTGCTAAAAAACTATCTTTAGTGATCTCATTTTGGGGAGCATCTTCAAGAGTACTTTTTCCATAGATTTTTCGTGTTTTAAGTAAAATAATACCAGTAATAATTAATAAACCTGAAATAACTAGTGTTATTAAATCTCCTTGGAAAGCGCTAAATGCTCCTGAAATAATTATTCTGAATATAAAATAGAGTGGTAAAGCTGTAATTGCTGTTCCTATCGTAGCATAAACTAACCAATTTCTTTTTTTAATGTCGATTTCTTCCACGGTATATGTTTTTGGTAAAAAACTTTTAAAAATTTTAATAAAATCAGTTCTAAATTTTAAGAGTACAGCTAAAGTTGTGCCTAAATGTAACCAAATTGCAAGGCTGTATGCCTCTTCGGCAGAAATACCAAATAAATTCATGGCTATAACAAATGTTTGACCACTTGATGATATAGGGAGCCATTCAAAAATGCCTTGTAATAGTGCAATAATTATATATTCAATCATTTTTCAAAACTTAAATCTATTTAATCCTTTCATTAAATATTCAATAATCTCATTACGAGCTTCTCGAAATCCCTCAAGTTCTTTCATTGACGGATCTTCAATATCACCATTTTCTCCCGCAAATTCCTTGATTGTTAATATTCCTTTGCTATCTATATTAAAAAATTCAATGATTTCTTCTTTATGTTTACCCGTCAATGTCAGAATCAAATCAACATCTTCAAGAATTTCAGGATGCTTCTTCAAATCGATTGAGAAAGAATTTTCTGATAATTTAATTCCTACCTCTTCCATTGCCATTCTTGCATCCATTGATATCAACATACCATCTCTAGCATGAGATGATATACCACATGACTTTACTTTAATATTTAAGTTACATTTTAAGAAAAAATCTTTTAAAAATCCCTCAGCCATACAACTTCTAGCCGTGTTTACACTACAAACTATTAATATTGATTTATAATGAAATTTATTTTTCATTACATGGATGAAAAGATAGATGTAAAATAACTATTTTTATTACTTAAAACTCTCATTGTTTACGAATTTAATTCCCGTCTTTTTCATAGTTTCTAGAGCTGTTTTTATATTTCCTTCTGGTAAATCAACTCCTCTAGTCAGATCTACTAAAAAATAAACTTTATAACCAAAGTTAAAACCATCCAAAGCTGTATAATAGCAACAATAATCTAAAGCTAAACCACATACAAAAATTTGTTTGATTTTTTTTGAATTTAAATATTCTCTTAGACCTGTTTCAGATTTCTTGTCATTATCTTGGAATCCAGAATAACTATCAACACTTGGATTCATCCCTTTTTTAAATATTTTATCAGCCAAATCAACCTTTAAATCTTTATGAAATTTTGCTCCTTTAGTGCCTTGTACACAATGATCCGGCCATAATACTGGGCCTATAGATCCATCCTTAGACTTATATTCATCCCCTGGAGATTTCCCAGGATGCCTACTAGCAAAAGATAAATGATTATGTGGATGCCAGTCTTGAGTTAACACCACCTGTGCTGTCTTTTTTTTAAATAATTTAGTAATTTCATTAATCCCCTCTATAATAAGATCTCCTTCCTTTACTGGTAATGATCCTCCGGGGATGAAATCGTATTGCATATCTACAATAATTAAGGCATCTTTCTTATCAATTTTAATATTTTTTTCAAACTCAACCTGTTCCATAATATATTCACAAGTACAATTTCATTGAATACAATACACAATAGTACTAATTAAATCTTATTGTATAAAATATAACTGGAGATAAAAAGAATCCAAGATAAGATAGAAAAGTACACAACCCACTCAAATACAGGCATAATCGTAAATATTATTTGCCCAAATGAATAACAGATCTCTCTGAAATAATTGCAGAAATTTGTTATAAAAAATGGAATCAGATATACAATTAAAATTCCCGCAATTATATAACTAACATATACAGGAGCTTTAGAGAACTTAGGATTTTTTACCATAGCCAAACTAAAAAGTATAAATACTGCTGTATGTCCAAACCAACTAAATGTTGCAAAGTTCCCATGTAAAAACTTAATAAAATCATTAACACCAGAAAAAGTACCAGTAAGTGCGACACAAATAGAGGAGAAAATCCCAGCGATGATAGCACCCTTTCTTAGAATTTCATTAACATTATCATCCTTTAAAGTTTTTCCTAAGTAAATGTAAAATGGGATAGCCAATAACCCGGAGATTATTAATCCTGTTCTTAAATATATTCCACCCGTTAAATCCCCTAAAACGCTTATAGAATATTTCCACATTTTATATTCTGGGGTAAAAATTAATGCTAAAGTATTACCTAGAAACCCCGCGGTAAATCCAATCAATCCAAAAATATACCCAGGTATAAAATTGAAAAGTTTGTCAAAGAATTCATTTACTTTCTCCATATTATTTTCCCTACATGTTTTACTTTATAAAAATTTTCTTTTTAACTTAAAATATTATATTATAAAGGAGCGTGTCTTTTTCAAGATTAAATCTTCTTATGAATCATGTAAAATGGGATGATTAGATACCAGATAATCAAAGCAATGGTATTCACCCACTCAATCAAGGGTAATACAACCATTATAAACCTTAAAACTGGCAGAATGTGTAGGAGAAAGAGGGTAATTAATAAACCAAAAATAAAAGAAACGCTAAACCCAAAATAACCTAGCGAATTTGAATATTTAGAGTCTTTTATCATGAATATGTTATAAAAAGTAATGTAGCAAAATCCAAATCCCATACTGGTTATAGCAGAAATACCATGAATATAGGCTATTATCAAATTCGAACCACAAAAAATTCCTAAAAAAATAAAACCTATACATGAAATATCTGCGCAAATTATCGCAGTTTTTCTTAGTTTCGGATTAATGTTGCCCTCAGTGAAAGTTCTTCCAAGATAATTGACAAAAACTAAAGCGAAAATACCTGAAAATATGTTTCCAAGTTTAAAAAACAATCCCCCTGGTCCTAAACATAAATCGCTTACAGCCATCCTCATGAAATTATATCCGGGATACATTATACGTGAAATAATATCCCCTAATATTCCCGAAATAATTGAAAACAACCCAAATAAGCTTCCTGGAATAATATTGTTCAACTTTTCGATAACTGAATCAACTTTCGTCATTAGAATGATATTTTATATTTTATTATGAATTTAAACTAAATTCATATTATTTTTCCTACATGTTTTACTTAATTAAAATTTTCTTTATGATTTACAAATTCATTTCGCGTCAAATTCGGGATGGGTAATTTATAAAATTTGAATTTAACTCATTCAGTAGATATTAAATTGATAATAAAACAAAAAAGAAATAAAAAAGAATACTTTAAATATTTAATTGGAAAAGAAAGATATCCAAAACATATGATATTTTATTGAGTAAATTTGCGCTTATAAACTACAATTACAATTCCTGCTAAAAACATGAATATGCTTAGAAACGTGTATATTTCAAAACCCGGAACTTCAATGTTATCTAAGAGGGACTCATCATTTGTAGCGGTTACTCCACATAAATCTCCCACATCATAATCTTTATAACTTGCGGTACCTAAATAATGATTAGTCTCTCCTTCTTGATTAGGAGCACTTGCCGTACATGAGAAGGAATGACCTGTTCCTTGTTGATTCACACCTGGTCCCGATACTGACCATGAAATCTCAGATGCAGAATGAGACTCATCAACTGTTATTGACCAACTAATTGTGATTGTTTCTCCAGGCTTTAAATAGGTAGTATCAGGTTCTCCGTTAATATGTAAAGGTCCATCATTTTTAAAAATTGCCACTGAATTTTGGAATGAAATTGTAATTAAAATTAAAAATGTCAGACTTGAGAATAATAGATATTTTAACTTCATATAAATCAAAAATTAAAATTTTAATTATCTTGTAAGAATTTTATAGACTATGATTAAATATGATATTTTTATATTTAATAATTCTGTCCAAAAATAAACAATAAAAAAAGTCTTGAAATTTGTTGTTTTTGATGGAAAGACTTTAAGAGTTCGCAAATATTAAGAAATTTTGAACATAAAATGAAATTGGTTAACTAAAAAAAATTATATATGATTTAAGTTTTGAGTTTAACTCAGAACTCATTAAATCTATAAAGCTATTTTATTTTATTTCTTGGTTAGTGATGTTATTATCATATTAAATCCTCCTTTATCTCCCATTCTTTCGCCATTTTAACGAAATCAATAATTCAAATTAAGGGATTTATGCTACATAATTGCTGAAGCAATCTTTAATATTAAAAATAAAATGAAAAAAATAATAAGGATTTCGAAAAATAAAGGAATTATATAGATCTAGGTAATTTTACTATAAAAGTTGAGCCCATATTTCTTCCTTTAGATTCCACTAAAATCTTCCCATTGTGAAGTTCTACGATTTCTTTTGATATATATAAACCTAAACCTGAACCTCCAGTTTCAATATCTGAACCGTTATATACTCTTATACTCTTCCCAAATTTTTGAAATAATAATTCCTTTTCTTTCTTAGTTAAACCAATACCAGTATCTTTAATCGAAATTTCTATGTAATTTTCACTAACATTTAAATTTATTAGAATTTTTCCATTTGGGGGTGTATATTTTATTGCATTAGATAATAGATTAATTAGTACCTGTTCGACTTTAATTTTATCAACCCTTAAAATAGACTTTTCAGGTAAATCAGCTTTTAAAATAAGATTTCTCTTATCAGCCCAGAGTTTTAAATCGTTAATACAGTTATTTATGATTTCAACAAGATTTTCTTCATTCAAATTCAAATTCAATTCGTTTGATTTTAGCCTTGATACATCCAGCATATTTGCAATTAAATGTCTTAATTTTTGACTACCTCTATATATGATTTCAATGAGTTTTAGTCCGTCCTCTCCTAATTGTTGATTGAAATTCTTCAAGAGAAGTTGGGATGCGGCATAAACAGAGCTTAAAGGAGTTTTGAGTTCATGAGAGGCTCTCAATAATGATTCACTTTTTATTTCGCTTAATTCTTCTAATTTCTTATATTCTTCGTTTTTAACATTTTCAGCTTTTTTACGTTCTGTAATATCTCTAGTAATTAAAAGAGCTCGTGGCTGACCCTTTTCGTTATGAAATAAACTTCCATTTATTTCTACATGTATAAAGTGTCCCTTTTTATGCTTTACCCTTGCATCTATGGTTCCATGACCCTCTTTATTAAATGCTTCCGTAAATATTTTTAAAGCCATTTCAACATCATCTAAATGTATATAATTCAATGCCCTTTTTCCAATAATTTCATCAACTGAATAACCTGTCAGATTTAATAATGGTTTTTCGTTCACATATTTAATTTTTAAATTTTGATCGAGAATAAAAATTAAATCATTAGCATTTTCAGAAATTAAGCGATATTTTTCTTCTGATTCCCTAGATTTTTGTTCTGCTTTCTTTCGTTCTGTAATATCTCTTGAAATTATTATTGATTTCCTCTTTCCATTAGTATCAATAAACGATTTCCCTTTATGTTCAAACCAGACGTAATGACCATCTTTATGTCTTAACCTCATTTCATCCCTTCCTTCACCATATTTAAATCCATCTCTCAGTACTTTAGTCGCTTTCTTCACATCATCTGGATGTAATGGAGTGAGTGGAGTTTTTCCAATTATATCTTCTTTATTATACCCTAATAAATCAAAATAAGCTTTCTCATTGATGTATTCATATATTAAATTTTCATTAATAATTGTAATTAAATCATTGGCATTATCCAAAATTAATTTATAAGTTTCTTCAGATTTACTCAATTGTTTCTCATTACGTTTAGATTCCTCCGGCACACTAAGTTCCTCAATATTTTCATTATTAGGTTATTGATTTTTCATAAATTTGTATACTTTTCAAGCCCTGTCGATCAATTTTCCTTTAAGCTAAAATTATTATAGATCTCTAAAAATTTGCCATCTTTAAATACAAACTATATAATAGAAACAAAAATATGCAGTTATATTTCTAAGTATATTGTCTATTTGTACTATATACTGGTACGAAATAAAGTTATAGCTTGTGTAACATAAAGTTTTAATTATTAACCCAAATTATTTTTATATATATTTCTGTGGTAAAACTTAATTAGTAGAACGTTTATAAAATTTTGCGCTCGTCGTATAGGCGTAATGTGCAGACGCAATATACTGGCTTCCCAAGTCAGTGTCCCGGGTTCAATTCCCGGCGGGCGCACTTTAATAGACTTATTAAATCAATAAAAAGTTAAATCGCTTTAAATCTCTCTTTACAGTAAATTAATTTTTGAAAAATGATAAATTGACTCAATTGATAATTTAATTCCCTAAATTTTCAAAATTTATACTTGAAGCTGAAGAACTACATTCAATTTCTTTACATAAATCAGAGATTTCACCAAATAAAGATGCAACTCTTTCAAAAGTCCCGTTCTCTCTATATTTTTTAGCTTCTTCCATTTTCAGTAAGAGTGGAATCAATGGTTTCAATAACTCCAAGATCTCATACGTATCATCTAAAATATTTTTACATAGTACCATTTTTTTATCAATATCATCTTCTTTTGTAAACATATCTGATCTCTCAATTAAATTAAAATTTATTTATTTAAATTAAAAGTATATTTTAATTTATAAATGCTTTCGGTTTTATATTTAAAAATTGATATTTACATACAAAAATAGGTTGGTAAATAATTTAAAATAATTTTTGTGGCAAAATTGTAAATGATAGTTGTTTTTTGATATTAAATTTTAGAGTTTTAAATAAAAAGTTGTTCCATTTATACTCTAATTTTTATCAATAAATCATTTATATTTGGTTTTGTGGGTAAAAAAAATAAATATTGTTTAAATAATGGATGTTTCTTAATTTATTGAAGAATTACCACATTTTTGTTAATTTCTTTAATCAGTTTAACTAAAAATGATAAATAAAAGATTGATTAACATATAAATTAAATTAATCTCTCTATTTTTCTTAATACATCGCGCAGATAAAGATTACCCATACCAAATTTGACGCGAAAAGAAAACATCAAAACTAGGTTAAATTTCATTCCATTAATTTCCATGAATTTGGAAATAAATTTTTCACTATTTTCAAGCTCAAGGTACATCTTCTTCAAAACAATTAAATTTTTTTCATTTCTAACTTCAAATTCTCGAATTATATTAAATAATGTTGTTTGAAGTAATGAGGAATATATAACTTTCCATATTAGGGTGAAAATAGCTGAACCGATTACTTCTTTATCTTCTATACAATCTCTTAACATTGGATTATTTTTTGGAAGATTGGTAAAAGTGTAAAGTCTTTTGTATCATCTTTGTTATCACTACTTTCATAAAACTCCATGTGAGTGAATTCAAAATCAACAGTCTGATAACCTCTAACAATGAAGTTTTTGTCAACGAAAGCTTGAAAACTATGGTCGCAACATTAATTTGAGGGAATTGAGATTGTAGTCAATTGTTTACTCTGTTAATTACTTTTATGAGAATCTTTATCTTTTTATTGTTCGAATATTTTGGACACCTAATTAGAATTTCTTCTAAAAACTCATCGCCTCCTGGTTTTATTCTATCTTGAATAGTCATGATAATGTCTTATCTTCAGTATTTGTAATAATGTTTTTGTGTTCAAATCTATTATTTGTATGTAATCATATATTTTTAAATGAAATTTGACATTCAAAGATCTATTAATTATGTAATTTTTTTTGAGATATTTAAATCATTGTCATAGTCAACATCTATATACTTATTCAAAATACAGGGTTATATTTAAAAAAAAGGCGTATATATCCCTGATGACAAATCTCAATTTGATTTTATTAAATGTAAAAAAAAAATGTGTTTTACATTTGGATAACATTTTTTTATAACAATAACTTTATATATATTTTCCGATATAAATCTTTTAGTTCATAATTAAGAAAAATACTAAAAAACTAAAAGAACGACTAATATTTTACAACAAAAATTTGGTTTGGTGTTAACTATTTTATATTAGAGAATTGTAATATTATCGAAAAATCATGGTCATTATTCATAAACACAGAATCTATAAAAAACCCGTATGAAGAAAATATGATACCTATGAATAAGGCTCAAAACAGTAATAATAATTCAGAAAAACTGCAAATGCTGGGTTATGGTTTATTAACAATCTCAGAAATTGATGCTGGAGGAAAATTTAATATAATCTTTCAAAAAGGAATAGGAATGCCCCTAATACAAAACATTCTTGAATTATATAAAAATGAAATTATTACTAAAAAACAAGGAAATTCAATTATCTCTTTAGATAATTTTACAATTTTTATTCAGTATTTTAAGAAAAAGGAAAATAATATTTCTGTAATAATATATATGGAAGAAAAAGAACGTTCAGTTAAATTCCCAGAGCTGTATTTTTTATCAAAAAAAATTAATAAGAAAATTCTTGCAAATGCATCAATCTTAGAAATAACTAAGATCTTCGAATCCGAAATTGAAATCCCAAAAACTGATGGGATTATTGCGATTTTTATCTTAGGTTCCACAGGAAGTCCCTTTATTTCAAAAATTAATAAAAATCGTTCAAATATAGCAGATCACGAAGTCCATATTGGGGGATTTATTTCAGCTCTGCTATCGTTTTCAAATACTATAATTGGAAAAGAAACAGGTGCGAAATTAAAAGAAATAAATTTTGGGAATCAGCAGTTCCACGTTATATCAAAAAGTAAGGTTATTTTTGCCTTTTTAGTAGAAAACATGAATTCTCTACTTCAAAGGTATATGTGTCTCATTGCAGATGAATTTCTTTATCAGTTCCGAGATTATATAAAAGAGTTTAATGGAGATGTTACTCCATTTAACGAATTTGAAAATAACATTAACCAATATTTTATAATTTAAAAAAGAGAGGTACGTAAAAAATGTCTCAGAAGCAAGAATATGAAGGAAAAGATCAAATTTTTACCAGGAAATTCCTTTAAAAAAATTAATGTCTTTAATAAGTCTTTGATATTCGTGTTTTGGAACCTCCATAAATGCAAAAAATTCATTCTGCCAAAAAGCTCTACCAGATGTAGTTGATCGAACTTCTTCAGCAAATTTGATTGAATGCCTTACCGGCATTAAGATCTCAATAACTGCTTGGTATTCTTTATCTTGGTCTATACTTTTAATCTTTGCAGAATATTTTGAAAGTAAAGTAATCGTATTTTTAATGTAATCCGGAGGGAGTTGGATGATTGTATGATAAATTGGTTCCAATAGAATTAATTCTGCTTCAATTAATCCTGCTTTTATTGCTTCATAGAACATTACTGATAATTCATTAAATATATTTTCTTGAGAGATCTTTTCAATATCTAAAGACTCAACAACTATCTTAATTTCTGTAAGTTTTTCAGAACTTAGTGGACCGTTTAGATGAATTTTTTCAACAATTTCAAAAATTATATCTTTATAAAAGTCAGTTAGTTCAAAATCTCCCTTGTAAATTAATATGTTTTGATCATAATCACACATCAAGAAATTTTCGACTTCTTCTTTACCTAGAGAGGTTTTTTCATTCAAGATTTCTATTAATTTGCTAAAAGGTTTTATTGTTTTGTAATCAATATTTCGAAAAAATCGTATAGTTTTATCATCTAATCTTTCAATTTTCAATTTAAGAGATCCTTGACCATTGGGAGAGTTTACTGAAATTAAAGAAGAATGTTTACGACAAGATTCTTTAAAAACGGCTCTAGGTTCTGAAGTGGATATATTTACTCCTCTTTTCCCAATTTCATTAGCTGTAACTTCAAGATGTAATGGACCCATCCCAGATAATAAGAATTCTCCATTTTCTTCATTAATTTCGAATCTTAAATTTGGATCTTCAATTAATACCTTCTCAATTAATTCTTTCATTTTCTCAAGGTCTCTTAGATATTCTGGTTCAATGGAGACAGTCACAACGGGCGTTGTGATATATTTCACACTTTCGAATGGTACCATTCCATCAATACTATTACTATCTATTATTGTCTCCCCACTTTTTATCCTTTTGAGCCCTTCTATCGCTACTATATTCCCAACAGGTATTTTTTCAACTTGTTCCCTTCTCTGTCCCATAAAGATAGCAATTCTTTGAATTCTATCATAACTATTTTCATTTAAAAGAAAGATCTCCTTTTTATTTGTACAGCTCCCCGAAAAGATCCTTCCTGTTGAGATTAAACCATGTTTATCTACTTGTACTTTACTTAAACATACTATAAAAGGACCATTAGGATCACAGTTAACCATAGCTTTTCCCAATTCAGAATTAATATCCCCATCCCATATCTTTTCAATTCTATATTTTTGCGCTTCTTTTGGATTTGGTAAATGATCGACAACCATTTCCAATATTGCTCTATGAATTGGAAGATACATAGGTAAGTCAGCATAAGTTTCTTTTGTATACGTGTCTTTATTATATCTTTCCCTAATATCTTTAAATTTTATAGCACTTTTTTCTAAAATATTTAAATTAAACCCCCATTTATGAAGTGCTGAACCAAATGCCACATTTCCCGCTAGTGGAGATACCTTCCATCGTTTATTGAATGGATGTTCGGCATATCTTTCTATTAGGATGTTAAATGATTTAATTATCCTTATATATTTCTTTTTAATCTCTTCATCAGAAAGCTTCAATTCTCTTATTAAACGATCTATTTTATTAATGAATAATACTGGTTTAACTCCTTCTTGGAGAGCTTGCTTAATTACCGTTTCAGATTGTGTAATTACTTCCTCAACGGCATCTACTACTACAACAACACCATCAACTAGCCTTAAGGCACGAGTTACTTTTCCGCTAAAATCCAAATGACCTGGTGTATCAACTAAATTAATAAGAAATGGATCATGTCCTTCAAGAGATTTCTCATAATATAAAGAAATGTTTGCAGATTTCATAGTAATGCCTCTTCTTTGTTCCTCTTCAAGAAAGTCTAAAGCTCGTGCTTCACCTGCTAAATCCGGTGATAAAAATCCCGCTTCACTTAATAAAGAATCAGAAAGCGTAGTCTTTCCGTGATCTATATGACCTACAAGGCCAAAATTTCTAATATTCTCAGTTTTCTCCATTAAATTCAGTATTTCGGATATTTCCTTTCGATGCGGCATTTTTCAATGATTAACATTTCTACGATATTATTTAAGATTATAAATACTTTGATTAAAATCTTAGGATTTATGTTTAATGAAAATAAGCGGGAAATGATTTTTCTCGCTACTCAAGATCTTCTTCATTTAATTGATAATAATATTATCAATTTCAGTTGGGTCAGATAGCACATTAAAAAATCATTTCCCTATTATTAGTAAGAGGAATTTATAATTTAACTTCACCATCAATACGTACTATTCTTCCATCAATATGCAATCTCCCATCACAGAAAAGTTCTATGGCTTTTGGAAAAACCTTATGTTCCCATTTTAAAACTCGAGGGCCTAAAGTCTCTTTAGTATCTGTATCATAAACAGGCACACATTTTTGGATGATTATGGGTCCATGATCTTCATGAATATCCACAAAATGAACAGTTACTCCCGAGACCTTAACGCCATAGGCTAATGTGTCTTCATGGGCATGCATACCTTTAAAACTCGGAAGAAGAGCCGGGTGAATATTCATAATATTCCCTTTAAAATGGTCTAAGAACATTTCACTGATATAACGCATGTAACCAACAAGCACAATAAGTTCACCTCCGTATTTTTTTAGCACCTCTATCATTTTCTGGTCAAATTCCTCTCTTGTTCCTCTATGCTTGTCTGATTCAATTAAAACATAAGGTATATTATGATTTTTAGCTCTTTCCATACAATAAGCTCCAACTTTATTACAAATTAATACTTTTACAGTTGCTTTATCTTTTAAAATCCCCGTTTCACATGCGTTAACTATTGCTTCAAAATTCGAGCCCGAACCAGATGCAATTGCTCCTATTTTTAGTTTTCCCATAATATAATCTATAATTTTCTATCAAAAAAATATAACTTATTAATGAAGAATTATCAAAGGGGAAAGAGTTAGAAAAAGAAAATATAATAATTTTTTAGATAAACTATAATGAAAATGTTTTTATTTTATTAATTCATATTTATCTTAGAAATTTAGTAATATTTCATTCTAAAAATTATTCTCTTCTGTAAGTAAACTATATTGTAAGAGAATGTAATACTATTTATTAAAAATTAGCATTTACAAATTAAAAAACGGTATTTACGTATATATGAAATTTCAAGTGTTATTAATAAATACGCGAATATAGAGCCATATTAATAGGAGAGACAAATTATAAAACCAAGAAGATAGAATCTAAATTTCACAATTTAACTGTAAAATTAAATTATCAAATAGAAAAATTAATTAACTACAATAATGAAGATTTATGAGTTTTGAAAGTGAATTGGAGCGAATTAAAGAGGAAATTATCCAAAATCTACCACCAGATATTAATGTCAAAAAGATTGAATTTGAAGGTCCTGAAATTGCTGTATATTCAGAAAATTCAGATGTAGAAGCTACTGAAAGTTCAACAGTATTAAAAGATTTAGCAAAAACCATGCGAAAACGTGTTGTTTTTCGATGGAATGTAGAAAAACGTAAGGATCCCGCCGAAACCGAGGCTTACATTAGAAATTTAATTAATGAAGATGCTGAGATTTCCGCTATTGAATTTGATCATACAAGAGGCGAAGTAATAATAGAATCTGGGAAACCAGGGCTTGTTATTGGCAAAAAAGGCGCTAATCTAAAGGAGATAAGAACCAATACCTTTTGGCAACCTAAAACTATACGAACTCCTCCATTAACTTCAAGAACTATACAATTAATTAGGGGAATGCTTACAAAAGAACGCCAAACTCAAAAAGATATTTTATTAGAAATTGGGAAAAGAATTCACAGACCTGCTCTCTTTAGAGATTTGAATATTAGGATGCATGCCTTAGGTGGTTTTAGGGAAGTAGGAAGATCGTGTATATTAATACAAACTAGGGATAGTAATGTATTATTAGATTGTGGATTAAATGTAGGGAATCCAAATGATAAATTTCCATACTTCGACGTACCTGAATTTTCAGTAAGAGATCTCGATGCTGTAATAATTTCACATGCACATTTAGATCATTGTGGACTTGTACCATTTCTATATAAATATGGATACCGTGGTCCAGTTTATTGCACATTACCCACACGTAATCTATCAACAATGCTACAATTAGATTTTATTCAAATTTGCGAAAAAGAAGGAATCCCATCACCATATTCAAAAAGAGATGTCAAATCAACTGTACTTCATACAATTCCTCTTTCTTGGGGAAAGGTAACCGATATTGCACCAGATATTAAGTTAACACTTCATAATTCGGGTCATATTTTAGGATCATCAATGGTTCACCTTCACTTTGGAAAGGGAGATTATAATTTTGTGTATACAGGCGATTTTAAATATCAAAAAACCCGGCTATTAGAAAAAGCTGCTGTTAAATTTCCAAGAGTAGAAAGTCTATTAATTGAATCTACATATGGAGGACCACAAGATCGTATTCCTAGTAGGCAAGAATCTGAAAGAGAACTTAAACAGATTTTAAATGCAACTCTGAAAAGAGGAGGAAAAGTTTTAATTCCCGTTTTAGCAGTTGGGAGAGCTCAAGAATTATTAATAGTCTTAGAAGAATATATTTCAAAAGGTTTTATCGATAAAGTACCTATTTTTATTGATGGACTGATTAGTGAAGCTACTGCTATCCATACTGCTAATCCCGATTTCTTGAGTAGTGATCTAAGAGAAAAGATCTTACATCAAGGGAAGAATCCATTTTTAAGTGATTATTTCGAGACCGTTTCTGCTCAAGAAGAAAGATTAGACATTATTAAAGGAGGACCTTGCATTATATTAGCTACTAGTGGTATGCTCATTGGTGGTCCTTCTGTTCAGTATTTACGATCTCTAGCAAATGATGCTAATAATTCGCTGATCTTCGTATCTTATCAAGTTTATGGTACATTGGGTTCCCGTGTTCAACGTGGATTCCGAGAATTCCAATATGTAGATGCGAAAGGGAGAACACAGCTAGTAAAATTGAATTTAAAGGTATTCACATTAGAAGGTTTTTCGGGTCATTCGTCCCGAAGCCAAATTTCCCAATTCTTGAGGAGAATCCAACCACGCCCAAAAACAGTTATAGTGAATCACGGAGAAGAAAGTAAATGTATAAGTCTTTCAACTATGATACATAAAAAGCTTAGAAAGTCAACAAAAAGTCCTAAAAATCTGGAAACTCTCTTTCTTAAGTAATAGTTCAACAAAATAGTAAACTTACTAGGAGATATGATTTAAATATCTAAAATCCCTTTTATTCTTCGAGAAATAATATCCAATATTGGATTATATATGAAATCCAAATTAATGAGTATATTTCACTGAACTGCAATTTCTTTTTTTTGTTTTTTCTGAGAAAAATTAATTTTTTTAAACAGTATTAATTAATCTTTTTAAGAAAAAGAGTGCTCAGTGGTATTTTTTGGATTTAAAAAACTTTAAGTTAAGAAATCATTTGATAACTATATTTAGAAGAATAGTTCAGATTTTCGCATTTATCCTTATTAATTATGTTATCTTGGAATTAATCTTTTCTATTAATTTGATTGGATTAGAGGGGCTACTAAAGGTACTTCCAATTTTGAATTCTCCCAGAAATCCGCTTTCAAATGGTGCAGGAATGTTAGAATATATTTTCTTTTCTATAACAGAAGGAATAATTCCAATTTTTCTAATAGGAATTTTAATTGTAATAATAATATTGACAAGTAGATTTTTTTGCGGATGGATATGCCCTATTGGGACAATTCAAGATGCCTGTGCTGCAATTCCAACAAAAAAGAAGACTATAAAACCAAGCACACATAAATCATTATTGAAGATTAAGTATGCATTAGTGATTTTTTTAGTTATTATACTTATCCCTCTAGGAATTACAGCAACTACAAGTGTATCATTTTATATTGATTATAGAGCGAATCTAGGTGATTTAGGAGATAAACCCCTCTCTTATTTTTCTTTAGCGGAATATATTTTTGTCTTCTTTCCAAATATGATTCGTGAAATTTTTCAAACTAGTAGTTTAGGGCCGATTTTTTCCAATCTTTTAGTTTTTTTCATCTCAATCTTCTATTTGATCATTATAATTGCATCGATATGGTATCCTCGAGTTTATTGTAGATATATTTGCCCATTTGCCGCAGTCTCTTCTGCAATTAGTGAATATTCGTTTTTAAAGTTATCTCGAAGCCCTGTAAGATGTGTTGGACGAACTGAATGTGGAATATGCGAAAAGGTATGCCCAAAACAAATAAGAATATTAGATGAACCATTTGAATTTTTTACTGGTAAAGGAGAATGCAATTACTGCCTGAAATGTAAAGAAAAATGCCCCTATTCTGCAATTGATATAAAATTTGGTTGAATTTTTATATATATTTCTAATTTCTAAAGGTAGAACTCCTAAAATTAAATTAAAATTTTAACTTCTAATTCATAATATAAGCAAAATCTTTATAATAGCCTATCTAATCTTATATCAATAGCATAGAAGATATTAACATTGAATATTGGGTTTTAAAACAATGGACAATAAAATGATAGATTTGTTACAAACACGGATGAAAAGAGATGTTAATGTCGGAATTCACGGTATATTTGATTCAGAATCAATTAGATTCTATAAAGAGACAAGTGTAGATATACGACCTCCCTTTTTTAGAGATGTAGATCGTATTGTTCATTCAAAAGCGTATGCCCGCTATATTGATAAATCTCAGGTTTTTTTCAATGTAAATAATGCTAATATCACTCATCGTTCGCTTCATGTTCATATAGTTTCAAGAATGGCTCGCCAAATTGGGCGAGTGTTAAGACTTAATACGGATCTAATTGAAGCAATTGCTTTAGGGCACGATATTGGTCATTCTCCATTTGGGCATTTAGGTGAAGAAATACTTAATAATATCAGCAGTAATTATAATATGGGAAGTTTTAGTCATAATGGTCAAGGGATAAGATGGCTTTCTTACCTTGAAAGAAGATTTCCAGAGAAACCGGCGAAAGGACTTAATTTGAGCTTACAAGTTCTTGATGGAATACTTTGCCATGATGGAGAAGTAAATGAACAAAATTTGAGACCAATCAAAAGAAACGGAAAAACGTGGGAAGATCATTTTAGAGAATATGAAGATTGTTTTAATGAGAATAAAATTAAGAGAATACCGATGTCGTATGAAGCTATTGTCACTAGATTTGCTGATACTATCAGCTATATTGGTAGAGATATTGAAGATGCGATACTATTGAAATTTATTAAGAGAGAAGATATTCCGGAAAATTGTAAGAAAGTTCTAGGGGATACAAATCCTAAGATAATTAACACCCTAATTACTGATTTATTAAATTATAGCTTAGATACCGATGAGATTGGCTATAGCAGTGAAATCTTTGAAGCCTTAAAGGAATTAAAGGCATTTAATTATGAAATGATTTATGTTAGAAGAGATTTACTTAAGAAGAATTCTTCAGATAAAACATTCTTAGACAAGTTAAAAGCAAAATTCGAACTGATTTTTGAAAAATGTTTAAAAGATTTAGAGACAGATAATTATAGTTCTCCTATTTTTAAAGATCACATTGAATATATAGATAATCATAATTACAGTACTTATTTTAAAACTCTCAAAAAGAGTAAACAGTTAACTCTAATAGCGAGGGATTATATCGCGGGAATGTCTGACAAATATTTCAATGATATATATGAACTCTTTCAAACTAATAAATAATTTACTTTTTTCTATGCAATAGATTTACTTTTATAAATATATTATATCAATATGATATCAATATTTAATTTAAAAAAGGTGGATCACACCGTGGAGGAATATAGTAAAAAAGTATTTTCAGTTTATACGGGGTTTTTTTTTCAGTCACACGGGGTTATTAAAAATTAGGTTTTTAAACTGATCTCTTTTTAAGTCCTCCAGATGTTATGGTGTGGTCCAAGTTATTATATAGTACTGAGTAAATAAAAATTTATCCTAATTTTTTTATTAATTAAAAATCCCTTTTAGTTAAGAATTATAATAAAATAAAGCCAGATATCAAATCTAAGGTAAAGTTTTTTAGAAATTTTAAATATTAAAAAATTAATTACAATAGATTTTAGTAAATGAAGTCTAATCCCTTGGAATATAATAAATTTAGCGGATTAGTGTAGAGGTCAAGCATTTGGGACTCTGAATCCCGAGACAGCGGTTCGAATCCGCTATCCGCTATTTTCTTTTTATAATTATCTTATCCTGTACGTTTAATAATATGATATCCAAACTTAGATTTTACAGGTTGCGAAATTTCACCAATTTTTAGTTGAGCACTCGCATTCCAAAATTCAGCTACCATATCACCTTTAGCGAATTCACCTAAATTGCCGCCCTTTTTCTTACTTGGACATGTGGAATATTTCCTTGCTAATTGTTCAAATATTTCTCCTGCTTTTAAATCTTCATAAAGTTCTTGCGCTTTACTAAACTTCTCCACTAAAATGTGGCTTGCTTTAATCTTTCCCCCATGAACAGGATCCCCTCCTTGTTTTGAACCGCCTCCCTTTGATTGTGTTCCCTTCTGGAATCCTTTTCCATATTTATTTTTTCCCATAATACTTTCACTAAAGTCGAATAATCTAATACAATGTTTTCATAGAATAAATTTTGTTATCTCGTAAAGATAACTAGTACTTAATTTATAATTAAATACCTGAAATTCTTTATTTCTTCAATACTGTTTATTTCAACAACAAGTTTTTGGAAATCATGAAGACTTCCATCAAACACCATGAAAGTTATAAAATGTGGATTGATAAAATTTTGGTTTTTACTTACAATTTGCTCTTTATATTCACTTTCAATTCTATTCAATTTCTTCTGAACATAATAATCATTAGGAGCAACAATAATCATATTTCCAATTATGTTTTTTGTTAACGGTATTAGCTCACTTGATCCATCAAGACTGGCGGAGATCTCTTCTGATGACATTAAACGTAATAAAGCATCTCTAATTAATTTAGATTTATTTTCATATTGATTTTTATTAACAAGTTTATTAATAAATTTTTTAAGATTCTCATTGAGCGACACAGACATTATTGGGGACATGAGTTTTTCTCTTCTCTTCAATACAGTTTTTTAATATAAAATATAGATATATAACTTAATAAATCTTTTTTGATAAAAAATAGGCTTACAATTTAATCGATCTTGCGATAACATTCCTAAAATTTTCGATATCATTTACTAACTTATCTGCTAATTCATCAGTTATTTTATCGTCTTTACCAAATTTGTTCAATTCCGTAAGCCAGTATTCCATTCTCCCTAAAATAGCTTCATTTTCTCCTAAAATCTTTCTTACGCGGACAAAAGTATCATGGAGCTTAGTTCTAATGTTTTGAGCTTTCCATCTTAACATACAATAATCAGAGATTTCTGCTAAATTTTGAGTTATCGCCATTACATCAATAGTTTTTTCTCTTTCATCCGATTTGATCTTCCTTATTATATTGATTTCTTCAAACAATAACTCAATTATCTTTGCAAGAAAGCCTGTTAGCTGTCCTGGATGGTTACACCAAACTCTAACCTCTAATGACTGATTAGCCTCAGATACGTAGACTCTTGTAATAATTCTACCCCCCCCTACCTTCGCTTCGGAACAATGCCAACTCTCTGCCTCATATTTTCCTTTAGTATCATTACCTTCATGAGAGGTTACAGTACTTACTTCAAAACGTTTTATTGTCCTGACACCTGCTCGAAAAGCTAAACGTGGATCTATATCAGCAATTAAAAAAGCTCGAGCGTCATTCGGAAGATCTGCGATGGCTATTTGAATATCCTCGATCGTTGCTAAACACGACACAACTAATGGACATTTTATTTGGACCTCTTTTTTTCGAATGTGTACAGTATTTTTATCCCCTGAGGCTGTTTTGTAGATAACATCACCACCAATATTCGAGATTCCACATTCTTTTGGTTCTAAATAGAAATCAACACCTCTAGAATTCTTTGCTTCAATAAATGGGATATTAATGAGAGGATCTTTAGTTTTATAGCTAGAAGGAACATCTAAAATGACTTTTACTGAATTGATCGCCATAGTACTTTTATTCCGTACAACTACTTTCATATGTAATTGCCCTCCGATAAAATCATATTCACGAACTACTTCAACATTTCCTCCATCAGTAGGTACTTTAGGTGTTTTTGGTATATCTTGAGATTTTGATTCAATTGGGACAGAATAAGCTACAAATGTTCTTTTTGCCATGTCAATATAACCATCAATGTCACCGCGTGAAATAATCTGTGCTAAATTCTCTTCTATACTTGCTTCTGTAACTCCTAATCTATTTGAAAGCTCTCTTAAAGGCATAGTTCTATAAGCTCTAGCGATTTCCTTTATTTTTTTTTCTAAATGCTTGTTAGTCATGAATTCTCTTCTTTGAGTAAATATCCCCTTGATTTTACCAGTTTTAATTAACTCGTGAAGACTTTTTCTTGCTAACTCTACAGCTATTTTTAATTTTGAAGCAAGTTTAGAAAGTTCAAATAACCCTGTTTCTTTAGAATAATCTTTAATATCAGTATAAATTTGATTTGCAGTAATAATTTCATATCCTCGATCTGCGAAAAATCCATTTACTGCTTTTGCTCTCATTAAATTGACACAAAATGATTTAATAAGTTCTTTTGGAATATTAAAATTATTAGCAAGGTCTTTTAAGGATACTCTACCATTCTTATTAATTTCTTTGATAAGATTGTCCATTATGTATTTTTGAGTGTAATAGATCTCTTTATTTAATGTGAATGAACCTTTTATCTGAAATTGGTTAATTAACTTGTAAATCACCTTTGTGGCAATTTCAGAACTCATATCAAGCATTATTCCTAAATCAGCCACGTTAATTATACCTTCATCATGGAATTTCGCAAGTATTTTCTCACGCATTTCTGAAGATATATAGTAAAACATCTGATTTTTTTGATCAATAATGCCATAAATTCGTTCTTCATCCATATATTTATTAATAAATTTGATCATTTGCTCAGCAGAAATATTGAAAGAATTCATTATTGTGGAAAAATTACTAAGTGGAGCTCGTTTTAATAAGTTTAAAAAACAATTAGGACAAACTTCCTTTCCTATTATAGATCGCAATCTTTTACTACATAATGTTAATCTATTTCCTTTGATAAGGTTATATCTTATCGCTTCGCGAGCAAGCTTTTCTTTTGAAGGAAAAAATAATCCGGGTGTTTTTAAGTATGAATTCCATGACTCAGGGCAATTGGGATTAGTACACTCTAAATAATACTGTCCAGATGACAATCTTTCTAATCTTAACAGGTGTTTACATATGGGACACTCACTATTTTCTACAACTGTACATTTAAAATTTCTTTCAACTGCTTTAACTTTTGAGTAAAATAAATTATGTTTTTTACACTCATGTGTTTCAGTTGTAGCTATATGATTAATACAGAAACTTGATTTGCATTTTTCACATGTAAAATCGATTTTTTGGTTTTCACAGAATAAACATTTCATAGTATGAAATACAATTATAATTTTAGAGTCTATATTATATTAGAAAAAATACTAACTTAATATTTTATTGGGGGACCAATTTTATTGTTTTAATTTCAATGGAATTTTCTATAGGTTTTTAAATTTTTTATTGCATTCTCTTAACCATTCTAAAATTTCTTTAAAAAGATACTGCTGGGAACACACGAATTTTTAAAAAAGACAATATCATTACTACGGTATTAAACGCGATTATTATTAGGATCATCACTATTAATATCAAATTCTTTTTAGATTTATCAGATTTGATAATTTGAGATGTTCCATGTTTTGCAAGTGCTAGGGGAAATAAACCGATAAACGTCCCTAATGAAAAATAAAATACAGTAAAAATACCATCAAGAAAACCAAACCCGCCACCTAATGAATATGTTAAGCATTGAGAATATATGAAAACTTCAAAGATACAAGGAGCAAATCCTGCAACAATCCCAAAAAGATATGGTGTTTTCTTCTTTTCCCAGTTAAATTGAAAAATTTCATCCTTGTGTTTTGAATGGGGGAAATAATCTTTTCTGGTTATGAAAAACAATAGTATAAATCCCGCAAACATAGAACTTACAGCTCCGAAGAAATTAACGGTAAAAGAATCGGGAATAATCCCTGGGATTAAGATCCGGGGAATAAAACTAATCATTATTGTACCTGTGGCAATTAATAAATTCGAAGACATCAATCCCAATCCATAAAGTATTAAGATAAACACACTCTTTTGTGGTGTTTTAGATATTCCAAATGACCAAAAAAAGAATATTGCTTTGTCTTCACAAGGAATTAGCGTGTGCAGGATTCCTAAAAGGAACGCTGGAGCAAATATTAATAATAATGGAGGTGGGTAAAATTCTAACATAATAGCTTTTAATTCTAATGTGTCCTCTATTAATGGGATTTTCTTATCTGTTTATATATTTTTAATGATCATATTTAGAATTTATTGTTATTGAATTGTAGATCTTTTATTAGACAATATTTACTCATGGCATAAAATAATAGTAATAGAAAGATAGTACTTGCAAAATTAAAGGGAAAGAATTCCTGTGAAAGGAACCATATTCCCATAAATACTAAATCAAAAAAACTCAAAAAGAAAAAAGTAGGTTTCACAAATTTTTTTGTTAAACTCGAGTTTCGGGGTACATTAAATATAATAATTATCAAAAGTGGTGTTAAAATTAACAGATGGTGGTCCCAAGAATCGAAATATCCGAGAAGCATAATTAGAATACCAAATGTATATCCATATATTAAAGAATAATTATCAAATCTTCTAATTAAATAGAAAATAAATCCTAATCCCCCGAAAATGATAAGTGTAGTTATAAATATAGGTAATTGCAAGGTTAATAATTGTGATTGTGAAAAACCTATAGCTATAAGGAAGTTTTGGACAAGTTTGGTTATACTAAATGAATGATTTATAAGAATAGTATCTTCCCCAGTAAGATTTACATTCAAAAATCCGTTTAATAATTCGGGATTTATTAAAAAAATGAAAATATTTAACGATACTGGTATCAAGAAGCCAACTAAACGAATTATTGATTTGAGATATTGAATTTCAAATTTTTTTTTACCCAAATTAAAATTAATAACTATAATAAATGGGATTAAGAATAAAGTTATTGGTTTAATAATAACACTGATTCCTAAAATAAGGCTAGCAAAAAAATTCCATTTTAAAGTAGTATGTTTAAGAAAAAAATAAAGTGAAATTAATAATAATAAGGTAATGTATAAGTTAATTTGGCCTAAAATGTAATTAAAAACTTGTGGTAAGCTCATAAGATACAAACAAAGATAAAATATAACTCGATTATCTTCTGATTCGTGATTTACTCCTTTTACTATAAGAATTATTTTATATAGAAGTATACAAATTAAGATGTTGAGAATTAGATTAATGATATTAAAAACAATAAATCCTAAATTGAAACCTAATAGATAATAAGGAACAAAGAAGAGTGCGGAAATTGGAAAATATCTGAAAGGCCAATTATAATCTGCAGTGTAAAGGTTATTAATATCATTGATAAACACATCTCCAACTTTGTAATACACTAAGAAATCATTTTGGTTTCTAAAAACAGTTAAAGTTAGAATTAGAGAAACTATGAAATATATGCCGTGCAGAATAACTGCATATCTAAATATTTTAAACTTCCAGAGCTTCTTGAACTGCTCTTTTATATTATTAAAAAATTTCTCGATTTCCATATTTAAATCATATTCTGTTAACAGGTTTTCTTTTTTTAAACACAAATAATAGTATACTGAGAGTGAAAACGCATAATAATCCAATTAATGTAGGTATTACGTAAACAGGTAAAAAATCAAAAGCAATATCTAAAATAACTATATTTCCCTTAATATAGAATTTATAAGAATTTAGAATTCCTTGATCATTATAGATTACGATGATTTTAATATCCTTTGAAGGAACTCCGGGTGAAATTTCATTTTCTTTAATATCTACATTTAAAGTAGGCAAAACTCTATTGTCAACATCATACCATTCATTTAGACTTAATTCTCCCATATAATCTCCCACAGGAATAGGAAACCAAAATGGTACGAAAGGTAAATCATTTGAAAAATTTACTTCTTGAGAGTCATTTGGATTGGATAAGTAAGTCATTTGAAAATCATTATCTTTTATATCCCATTTATTTTCACTTGTCCACTCCCAAGTATCAAAATTGATTATTATATGTGTTTCATTAAATTCTACAGCACTTATATTCCATTTCATCCTTGTTCCTTTGCTTAAATTTTTAAAAATACCTGAATCATCCCATTCTGGGCCAAAAATATTAGCCATCTCTATTTTATTGCATGCATTACATTTCCATACTAACTCCTGACCACTCTTTACTCCAGTTTGATATTCTGAAGCATTCACATTTGATGCAAAACTGCTTAAAAATAAGAAAAGAAACATGAAATTTAACAAAATAAATTTAAACCTCAATTTTTTAACTCTCCATGTCTATTTGTTTTTCTTTAAGCAACCAATATTTACTTATTCCATAGAACACAATAAACAAAAAGAGTGTAGGTATAAAATTATATGGAAATACTTGAAAGGTAATCATCCAAATACCTGAAAACATAAGACTAAAAAAACTAAAGAAAAATAAACTGTAAATTATGCTACTCTTATTTTTTGAGTGTTTTGGCAAATTAAATATAATTATAATCAAAATGGGTATAAGGTTGAGTAAATGGTGATCCCAAGAATCAAAATATGCGAGTAGCATGATAAGAATTCCTATTACGTAGCTAAATATTATAGAATTATCTTCAAATCTCCTGAATATGAAAATTAAAAATCCAAAACCTCCTATGATACCTATAACTCCTACTAAAATAAAAATTTGATTAAATGGTATGTTGTAAAAATAATAGAAATTTATAATTAATTGAGATATACTAAAAGAAAAACTTTGAGCAATAGGATTATCTCCTGTAAGATTGGTATCTAAAAAACCTTCCAATAAAGGCGGATACAAGAAAAAGAAGATAATATTAAAAAAAGTAGGAGCTAAGACTCCGGTTATCCTTATTAAACTTCTGAAAAAATCAAAATTAATCTTACTTTTTTTAAAATCGATTTGAAAAACAAGTAAGAATGGAATTAATAAAAATAATGAAGGTTTTATAATTATGCTTATTCCTAAAATAAAACTAGAAAATAAATCCCATTTGAGGGATTTATGTATTAAAAATATATAAAGAGAGACTAAAAGTAAAAAAGTAACATATAAATTAATTTGCCCTAAAATATAATTATAAAGTTGAGGCAATCCCATTAAGAAAATACATATGTAGAATATAACTTTTTTATTATCTTTCTCATGATCTTCTTTTCTAATAAGAATAATGATTTTATAAAGAACTAAGCAGATGAAAATATTCAATATCAGATTAAATATATTAAAAATTATAAATCCCAAATCAAAACCCATCAAAAAAAAAGGTACGAATAAAGCTGCTGAAATTGGTAAATATCTAAATGGGCAAGTAAAGTCAAATGTGTAAAGATCGTTGATATTATGAAGAAAAACTTCGCCTGCCATAAAATAAACTCGAAAATCAGTTTGATATCTGAAGAAATTCAGTGTTAAAACTATCGATAGTAAGAAGTAAATTAAATGCCATATTATGGCAATTCGAAATATTTTGTATTCCCATAATTCTCTAAACCTATTATTTATTCTTGCACAATACATGTTTAAATTCATTGTCTACTAACTACAGTGTAATTAAGAATCTATCTCAATTTTTTTGACCTCATATTCTTTCTTTCCTTGTTTTGTTATACAATATTTACCAATCGTATAGAAAGATAAAATAAGAAAGAAAGTAGATTCAAAATTATAAGGAAATAATGGATAAGTAAGATACCAAATACCCACAAAAGCGAGATCAAAGAAAATAAAGAAAAATAAACTCAATTTAATAGGTTCTGTAGTTTTAGAGTGTCGAGGTAGATTAAAAATAATGATAATTAAAATCGGTGTCAAATTGAGCAGATGATGGTCCCAAGAGTCAAAATATGTGAGTAACATTATGATAATCCCAAAAAAATAACCATATATAATAGAATTTTCTTCAAATCTTCGTAGTATGAATATCATAAAACCTGAACCTCCCAAAATCACCATAACTCCAATTAAAATGAAAAGTTGATTAAAAGGAATATTATAAAAATAGCAGAAATTAGTAATAAGCTTAGTGATACTGAAAGAAAAATTTAGCGCTATTGGATTGCTTCCTGTAAAGTTCGTATCCAAAAAACCTGCCCATAGAGATGGATATAATAAAAAGAGTATGATATTCAACAAAATAGGAGTAAAAACACCTATTAACCGAATTAAACTCCTCAAAAAATCAAATTTTATCTTTTTAACCTCTAAATCAAAATTCATCATGATTAAAAATGGTATTAAGAAAAATGCAGTGGGTTTTATGATGATGCTTAATCCTAGAATAATACCACCTAATAATTGCCACTTAAAATCTGAGAATTTAAGAAAAATGTAAAGAGACAGTAAGATAAAAAAAGTAATATATAAATTAATTTGCCCATAAATATAATTCAGCACATGAGGTAAACCCATTAAATAAATACATATATATAAAATAACTCTTCTATCATTTCTTTCATGATCTTCATTCTTGACTAAAAAAATTATTTTATAGAGAAGAATACATATTAAAAAGTTAAGAAATAAATTAAAAATATTAAAAATTACAAATGCAAATTGAAAATTGAAGAAGGAAAATGGAATAAAAAATAGAGCAGATAATGGAAAATATCTAAAATCCCATAAGTAATATGTTTGATTGTAAAGATTTTCAATATCATTAAGAAATATCTTTCCTACACGATAAAAAATAATGAAATCATTTTGTTTTTGATATACCATGAAAAATAAAATAATCGAAAGTATGAAATAAAAACTATGGAGAATTAGGGCATATCTAACTATTTTTTGCTCTAATAATTCTTTAATTCTGCCGATAAATCTATATTTTAGATTCATTGAGTATTTATCAAATTTTAATTTTATTTTAAATTCTTGAATTAAGTAACAAAAATTAGAATGCTATAAATTTATTTCAAAAAGAAAACTTTTTGAAACTTTAATTTAATTCATTTTAATTGATAAATTTTAAAAAGCAAAGAATAGTAACTCAATATTGAAAACTAATTTTTTCTTGAAAAATGTTATTATCAAAAACAGCAAATTTGAGTGAATTTAATTGACAAAAAAACGGAATTTAATTAAAATTGGAAACTTAGTTATTATTGCAATCATAACCATTAGTTTTCTACCTCAAAAAATAGTGTTGGCTGACGAAGAATATTATTTTGCAGAAGATGACAATTCTTGGATAGTTGAAACTCTCGAAGCAAGAGGTTTGGACTCAGGTACCATAGAGGAAATGTATAATTACATTTTTGGCGACGGGCAATATATTCAAAGCATATTGATTTCCCGAGATGGATACATAATACACGATGAATATTTATATTTATGTCAGCGTACGGGAGATAATTTTTATTATAATCCGGCTGACGATTTCATCTTGGACCAAATTCATGAAAGTAGACATCACATTTGGAGTATGACTAAATCGGTCACATCTTTGCTAGTTGGCATTGCCATTGAGAGAGGAGATTTGAATAATGTTTCACAAAAATTCTTTGACATCTTCCCAGATAAGTGGAAACCAAGTTATCTCAACGAAACGAAGAAGAATATATCTATTGAGGATCTACTCACAATGAGATCAGGGCTTAATTGGAGTGAAGTTGTTGATGCTTTTGAAATATGGCCTGAAACAGGGTATAGTCTCGATTATATTCTTAATAAATCATTAGTACATGAACCTAGCACGACATTCGAATATTCGACGGGAAACACGGAACTTCTGGCGGCAATATTACAAAACAAGACAGGTGTAAAATTAGCAGATTATGCTCAGCAATATTTATTTGAACCGATTGGAATAGATGAAAATGATATGGAATGGATAGAGGATACCTGGGAGTGGGGTTCGGGATCCTTGACAACTATTTCCCATGGAGGTTTTGGAATTTTTGCGACTCCGAGAGCGTTGGCTCGCATTGGAGAGTTGTGTTTAAATAATGGAAATTGGAATGGCACGCAGGTAGTTTCAGCAGAATGGATCCAAAATGCAACTACGACACATTCTATTCCTATAGGTGTAGGAGAGGGTTCTGAATATGGATACTTGTTCTGGCTGCATGAAGATTATTATTCAGCAGTAGGAGCTTTAGGACAGCTAATAGCGATTATCCCAGAACTCGATATCGTAGTAGTTCTTACTTCAGAACTATTGAACTTAGCGTCAGATACACCTAATTATTTAATAGAAAATTATATCATTCCAGCAGCCTTGGCAGAAAATCTAACAATAGCAAAACCAGTAAATAATGCAGGATATGGTGCCACTGCCCCAGATTTTCAAATTTATCCAGAAAAACCGTATCGAAATGCAACATGGTATTTGCTAAATAGCGGAATTAATACATCATTTACAGGATTTAGTGGTACAATTAATCAAACTCAATGGAGTGTTTTATCTACTGGAAACTACTCCTTAACATTCTATGCAAATAATTCTGCGGGAGAAATGATATCTAAAAGTTTATACATCATAAAGGATGTGGATGATCCTGTTATAACAGTAAATTTTACCGGGGATACTTTTGGAAAGGTTGCTCCAAATTTCACTGTATCCATTATAGAGGAATATCTCAATGATACTTGGTACATTTTAGATGGTGGAACAACAAAAATGACTTTTACGGGATTAACTGGTACAATCGATCAAGATCAATGGGTTTTGGTAACAACAGGGGATGTGGGCATTATTTTTTACGCAAGAGATATAGCAGGAAACATTGGATATCAACAAATAACACTTAAAAAAGTAATACCTTCAGAAGTAATTCCCGGATATAACTTGTTTCTGTTCTTGGGAACTTTTTCTATAAGTTTGATATTGATTGGAAGAAAATTGAAAATTATATCTAAATAAAAGTAAAAGTTTTTTTATTTTTTTTCTAATTCAAAAAACTATACCTTTTAAACTTCTAAAAAAATTTCAATTTTACAAAAAAAAAATAGGTAATATTAAGCAAGATACAGACCGTATGAAGAGGATTTCCAATCATTCTTATAATAAATCATAATCTTTTTTATTTTTTAGGAAAAAATTAAATCAAGAAGAAAATTTACTTATTTAGTCAAATATTACCTTAAAAAGTTTTAAATAATGTCATTTATATTGCAAAAGGAATTGAAATCACTTTTTGGGATTATTCTTGGAAATAGAGATGTATTTCCAAACCATTTAGTCAAAGAGGGTAGAAAAGATATTATAGACGTAATGAATAAATTAGGATATGAATATATTATTTTAGAAGAGGAAGATACACCACTAGGCGCAGTTGAGACGTACTCAGATGCTAAAAAATGTGCAGAACTTTTTAAAAAGAATTCTGATAAACTTCTGGGGATAATCATATGTCTTTGCAATTTTGGTGACGAGAAAGCCATAGCGAATACAATAAAATTATCAAATCTCAATGTTCCTATTTTAATTCACGCTTCCTCAGATGAACTTGATAAGATGGATAGGTTACATCGAAGAGATGCATTTTGTGGAAAAATATCAGTTACAAGTGTATTATATCAGTATGGTATTCCCTTTACACTAACTAAATATCATACTTGCCCTATTAAATCAGATCTTTTTAAAGAAGATTTGAATAGATTTGAAAAAATCTGCAGAATTGTGAAAAAATTAAGAAACACGAGATTAGGGCAAATTGGCACAAGACCAAATGCATTTGAAACTGTCAGATATAGTGAAAAAATATTGGAAAATAATGGTATTAGCATAGAGCCAATTGATCTATCTGAAATTTTTGGATATATTAATCAATTAAACGATAGTGATACAAAAGTAAAAGAAAAAGCTAATTTTATAAAGAATTATACCGCTACCAAAGTAATTCCTGAAGATAGCCTTAATAAACTAGCAAAATTGGCGGTTGTAATTGAAAATTGGGTTATAGGAAATGAATTAGACGGATTTGCATTTCAATGTTGGCCTAGTATACAAGACAACTTTGGAATTGTACCATGTGCAGTAATGAGTATGTTTAGTGAAGGACTTGTTCCCGCTGCTTGTGAAGTTGATATTTCAGGCTTAATAGGAATGTTAATATTACAACTTGCCTCTGAAAGTCCGTCAGCTATACTGGATTGGAACAATAATTATGGTGATGATCCAAATAAAATGGTTTTATTTCACTGTAGTAACCTTCCGAAATCCTTCTTTAAAGATACAAAAATGACTATTCATCCCATAATTGCTGATCAAAAAGGTGGAGAAGTAAGTTTTGGAGCAATTCAGGGGCGTATTAAACCTAAACCGTGTACACTTTTACGAGTAGAAACCGATGATCTTTTTGGAGAAATTAAAGCGTTAGTCGTAGAGGGTAACTATACAGATGATCCTTTAGATACATTTGGAGGCTATGGAGTAATAGAAATCCCTAACTTGCAAGATATTTTAAAGATAGTATGTAAAGAGGGATTTGCGCATCATGTTGCGGCATCATTGAATCGAATTGGAGACGTAGTAACTGAAGCTCTTTCTAATTATTTAGGATGGAATGTTCACACTCCATTATAAATGAAATTCAGGCTCCAAAACTCTTTTAATCCCTTGTTGATCAAGTATAACTCTAAACTTTTTATAATAGATTTTATTTACTTTCTTTCCTTTAAATGATGTTAACTTTAAAATAAGATTTAGATGATATACTTTTGAAACGGGGATATTTTCAATTTTCTTTTTATCACTATTCCATTTTGATAAAAATTGAATTGGGTCGTCAGCATATCTTAAAAAACCTCTAACATTAAAACGAATAACATCAGATATATTTTTTCTTCTAGTATGGAATTGCTTTATTTTATTGTTAAATAGCGTTATTTTTTTCTCATAAAGAATAACTTCCTCTGGTTTACCTCTTTCTTCTATCGAACTAATATTGCTCGATCTCCTAATTCTTAAAATTTCCGGAGGAATCTTATCTTTATTTTTAAAATTCACAATTTCTTTACTTTTTCCAATCTTTTCTTTATTAAACCCATCTACAAAATCAATACGCTGATCGGGAAACATTGATCCTACTGCTTTCTGTGAAACTCCCCGAATATTATCTTTAATTCGATCTTTCAGCATATAAATTACAACTGTAGCAATAATAAAGGGAATAGAATACTTGGGCAAGAATGAAAGGATTAAGAAGCCAAAAAATAATGAAAAAAACATTGCAACTCCAGCAGCTATAGAATAAAATATTTCTAATGACTGTGATTTTGGATCTTTTTTCTTTTTTTCTAAATATAAAACACTTTGAACGTATTTTTTCATAATCCCTTCCTGGTAAGAAAAAGTTTCATTATTATTATTTTCAAGAATGATTAATGCGCTCTTTAAATGTTCACGATGCTCTTGTTCTTTTTCAATTAGTTCGATTATACTTATTTTGATCTCTTGATTAACTTTATCTTCAAAAGCTTTTAAAAGTCTTGTAAGCCACTTTTCAATCTGTAAACTAATATATTCACCAGCAAATTGAAATGACTCACGTAGCTTTATAGGAATTTGGGCCATTAAAAATCTATTTCCCATCAATTCCAGTTTCCTTTGTAATTTTTTTATCGATTCGATGTTATTATTTATCAGATCGGGTATATGATATGGTTTTTTTAACTCGTTATAATTATTCTGAATATAATTAAATTGATCTCTTAAAGAGACTTTTATTATATCTGCAAGTAAGCATAATTCTCTTTGAATTTTTGTTATTATATCACTACTAAATTTCCCATATTCAATAACTTTCATTGATTTTAGGATAGTGGTCATGGGGGAAAGCTCATTTAACTCATCTAATATTCCCTCTATTGACATTTTAGGGGTTTTAAACCTTATTCGATTGTTTATATCTGAAAAAAATTGCTCTTTACTATATGAATCCCTATTTATCTGTAGAGAACTCGGAATAAAGAAATATGTAGCAAGTAGGTATGAGGTTTTTTTTTTTTCGGTTATTTCCAAAGTATAATCTATTTTTGATTCAAAGTTATATAGATCATGACGTTCAATTGATGATTTTTTCCAATCTCTGATTTTTTCATCTTTAATTGCTTTTAAAATCGTCAATTTATCATCACGTTATGCTATATTTTAATAATAATAATGAAAAAGAGAACTATTCTTCACTCTCTTGTAAAATAAGAATAAATACAAATCTAAAAATTTATTTCTTTCTTTTTATTGAAATCTCTTTTTGAAAAAATCCAGATTTGATTATAGCATTTTTATTTGTATCTATAGTTGTAAGAATTTCAAATGGATAAAATTTTTGTGCCGTATTTTGGTAATCTAAAATCCTATTTCTGGTCAAATATATTGAATACTCTGAATTATCACATCCAATCCATCTCCTCTTCAATTTTTCAGCTACAGCTAAAGTTGTTCCAGAGCCACAAAAAAAATCAGCAATTAAATCTCCTTCATTGGAACCCAATTTAATAATTCTCTCGAGTAAACTATGATGTTTTTGATTAGGAAACCCTGTCCATTCCTTTGAGGCTGGTTGTAAACAAGGTATTTTCCATACATCATCAAGTTTTTTATCTTTTACTGTCCGATATCTAACATGTCCATTCTTATCTTTCACGTTCTTTAATACGCCCTCTACATTTACTCTCATCAACTGTTTTCTAGGTCTTTTACGAGGAATTCTTAATTCATTAAAAGTGTACTTACTAGAATTAGAATATACCAAAATCGTATCATGGGCTCTTGGAAGATTTTTCTTTCCAGCTGAATACTTATTGTAATAATACCAAACAATATTATTAACAAACTTATTTTCTCCAAAAACTTCATCTAAAATCAGTCGTATGTAATGATTAGCATGCCAATCGGAGTGGATAAAAAGTAAACCCGTTTTTGACATAATTTGCTTAAATAATAATATTCTTTCATACAACATTTGCAAGTATGAGTCTAAATCATTACCCCAATGATCATAATATGCGATAGAATCATAGAATTTGTCATTTTCCTTAATTTTTATCTGATAATTAGTTCCAGAAAAGAATGGAGGGTCAATATATATTAAATCAATTTTATCTTCAAAATTGTTTAATAAATAATATAATACTTCTAAATTGTTTCCCCAAAATAATTTGTTCGACCGGAATTGAGGATTTCTAAATCCTTCTAGTTTTTCCTTATCACTAAATGAATGATATTCGAAAGTTTTAAAAAAAGTAGGAATATATTTTTTTAGATCTTCTGATTTAAAAGTATTCTCTTTTTTGTTTTGCCAAATTAATTTAACCATTCTAATAATAGAAAGAAATGTTATTCTAAATTTCTTTATTTTCTAATAAAGCGTCAAACTCTCTATCTGAGAGGAATCCTTTATTAATCATAATATCCTTGATACTTTCGATGAGTTGGGGTGCTAATTTAGCTTCTGAAATTGTCTCCTCAAGTGAAGTAACTTTTTGATTTAACGTTTTAATTTCATCTTCTTTTACCGTTATTTCTTCTTTTAGACTTTCGGATTCTACATACTTATCTGATCTTGATTTTTGTAAATCTTTTTTAAGGCTCTCAATTTCATTTTCTCTTTGTTGAAGATTATCTTTGAGTTTTTCTCTCTCTTTTTCTAAATTGGCCTTAAAATCATTTTTCTCCTCTTCTAAGCTCTCGATTTTTATAGTGGACTCCTTTAATTTATTTTCTAATTCTGTAATCTTGGAATTAGATTCAGCTAGTTTAGTATCTAAATTTGATTTTACTGATCTTAGTTTGTTAAGTTCGGCATCTGCATACAGCTTCTCTTCTTTTATTCTCTCAAAATCTTTATGTGATGTAGAAAAATTCTCATTTAAAGCAGTTAATTTTTTCTCAGTTTCGGTGAATTTTTCCTTAGTTGTTTTTAAATCTTCTGTAGTTCTTTCCAAATCTTTTGTTTTTTGACTTAATTGTTTTTCTAAATTATTTATTTTAGATCTGAGATCTAATAACACTTTACCCTCAATAGATAATTTTTTATCGGGTTTTTCCTCTGCTTTTGCCCAATCTATTGCCAAATTCTTTCACCACTATTTTATATTTGATATTTATATTTTTATATTGCTATATATTTATGTTTTTAAAATTGATTATTTATAAATTTTACATTAAAATAATTGAATTTAAATAGAACACATGAGTATTAATCTTTTTTTTCATTAAGTAGCGGTTCAAGTTCTTTATCAGATAAAAACCCCTTAACCTCTATTAATTGCTTAATTTTTTCAATTGTTTTTTTAGCGTTTATGGCTTCAGACATTTGAGCTTCAAACGCTTTAAATTTTTTAATTTGCTTATCATTCAATTTTATTTCATCATTTAATTTCTTCTTTAGATCCTCAATTTGAATATGAAGGTGTTGGATTTCTTCATCTTTTTTTAAAAGTTCATTAGCTCTATTCAACATCTCTTCTTCTTTTTTTTGAAATTCTTTATCCTTTTCTAAAATTTTTTGTTCAAACCGAGATGATTTTTCAACGTTGAGATTTAATTGACTTTCCAGATGCGTAATTTTTTCTATTGCTTCAGTGAGTTTCTCATTTATATTTGATTTATCAGATGCCACTTTAGCAAGTTCAATATCTATCTGTAATTTTTCTTGTTTAATTTCATCTAAAGATTTTCTAGCCGTAGATTTTCTTTCTGTGAGCTCTGTTAAACTTCTTTCACGACCAGCTAACTTGTCTTTAGTTTCATTTAATACACGTACAGTTTTATTTAATTTCTGTTGATTTTTCTCCAATTCTAGTTCTAATTCTTTAATTTTAGATCTAAGTTCTAATAAAAATTTTCCTTCTATGGATAATTTCTTATCTGGTCTTTCCTCAGCTTTAATCCAGTCGATTGAAATTTTTCCATCACCTTCTTATTGAATTTTTGTTATAATTTAAAGTAAAAATTATAATGTATAAAAATTAATTATTTCAGTTTAAGAAAATATTGAATCATTAAAATAACATAATGTTTAATTTTTATTAAATGGTTAAAATTACAATTGGAACAGCTGGATGGGATTACAAAGATTGGTCTGGTCCATTCTACCCAAAAAAGTTGGAAAAATCCCATCAATTAGAATTTTTTTCCAATTATTTCAATATTGTGGAAATCAATTCAACATTCTATAACTTACCGTCTGAAAATATGGTAATTAACTGGTATAACCGCGTCCCAGAACATTTTCGTTTTGTTGTTAAACTATGGCAAAAAATAACACATGACTTTAATAATTCTGAAATAAACCAAAGGATTCTTGACTTTTTTAGTAGGATTAAATCATTACAAGGAAAAATTTTTGGATTTCTTCTTCAATTTCCACCATGGTTTAAATTTTCAGAGAAACATTTAGAACAATTCAATTATTTATTCAAGAAACTTCCATCTGAGAATAAATACATAGTTGAACTAAGAGATAATTCTTGGTTTAAACCTGATATTCTTTCAAATTTTATCGATGGAAAAAATGTAATATTCGGAACCACTTATATGCCAGATATTACCCCATATTATATGCAAAATCAAATTTTTTATTATATAAGGTTAATTGGAGATAGAGAACTCACGGTTTTTAACCGAATTCGAAGAGATCAAAAAGAAGCAATAAATAACCTTTATAAGAAGATTCAAAACTTAGTGAAAATCTCAAATATCTATGAAATTTTTATTATTGTAAATAATCACTTTCAAGGTTTTGCCCCAGAAAGTGCGAATAATATAAAAAAGAAATTTGGGTTATCCTATCGTAGTTTTAATAAACAAAAAAGCCTAACTGACTTTATATTTTAATATATTAAAAATTCTGATATTAAATAAGAAAATTTTAAATACATTTAATTGGACTATTTTTTTATGGATTTTATTGAGAATATAAAAAAATTAGCTAAGAATTGGCGGTTATTAGCTGTCGGAATTTGGCTATTAATAGGAGTGGCTTTAGTTCCTTATCCCAATCCCGTTGTTTCTTTAATTGGTATCATTATCTTTTTTCCGTTTTTAGTATTTTTAATGTTCTTATTTTTGCTCTCTCTTATTTCTAAGAGAAGCATTTTTGAGTACCCTCCATGGAAGATTATTTTATTTTTACTTGTCTCCTTACCAATTATGGCATTAATTTCAATTGTTCTAATACTTTTATTTATCATTTCAGTTATTACCTATTTCCTCTTTACATCTTGGTTTATTTTATATGGGTGCTTTTTAATAGGGAGAAGAGTAGATAAACAAGCTTTAAAAACAGTAAAAGCAAAGCCTTTTATAAGAACCCTTATTTTTATTGGAGGTTTAGCTGCGTCCATCTTTTTCTTATATCTCTTCATTATAGCACCTAAATTATTCGATTTTTCAGTTATTAGTGACGCACCAATGCCGTGGTATTTAAATGGAGTATATATCCTTGTTGGTGCTATTCTTATTGGACTTGCAATTACAATTGTTGCATATAAGTTTCATAAAGTCTTTAATGGATGGTTTGGAATATTCGCAATATTGGTTTCTTTCTATACACTATTTCTGGTTATAAAAATCTATCTTGGTCTAACTCCTACAAAAACTGAAGGTTTTGGTCCAATTTGGGCTTATCTTACTATGATCATTCCAGACTTGCTTATTATATTTTATACTCTAAGTACTCTTATGGGTTCACAAGCAGAATTATTAAGCAAAAGGCTAAAAAGGTTCGAGCTAGATACAGTAATTATCTGGTTAATTCTCTCTAAGGTAACATATGAATTTATACATTATTTTCCGTATGATCTTTTAAGTGGTATTCAAATTCCTTGGATTCAATGGTTTGCTGACAATATAGATAATGATCTTATTAATCTAGTAAAAAATATTGCGGTATTAGGATTTTTCGTACTCCTTCTAATAATAATAGGATTATATGAAATCATGAAATATTCTGAAGGGAAGTTAAAAGCAAAAAAAGAGGGTAAGGTTAAATTAAAGGAAGTAATATTCCCCGAATCTACTATTGAAGAACCTGAATCAATTACTGAAGAAAGCAAAACAATTGAAGACAAATATCCAGCTAATTCCAAAGAAGAAGGTTTTAAGGAAAAAAATAATAATGAACCAGAAAAAGATTTAAATTATTAAATAAAATAAATCTCAAGAGTTTTGTTAAACTCGCTTTTTTTTTATATATTATACTAATTCAAAAAAAATTACAAATTTCTCATAGATTAATAGTTTAATAATTAGTTTTATTAAACACTAATTCAAAAAGTATAATATTTAATTTCTAATTAGTGTTTGATATGAGTAATTTTAAACCCAGCACTGAAGAAACCTTCCTAAAGAAATTTGAGAAATTATCTCTAAAAATTGAACAGTTAACAGACGAAATTTCAAAGATGAAAACTACATTAGATAAGAATTATAAGGTTAACAGAACATTTGGCCTGAAAACAGTGCGAAACTCTCAACCTCTTGAATTTGCAAGGGATGTTATGGGAATCGGAAGCCCTACTAAAAGATATTTATTATCTCTAAGGGCAATTACCGAAGAATGGAAGGGAAGAAAAAATGATATCTTAATTACAATACGACAACAAGAAAAAGAGACACATATGGATTTGAAAGCGCTTGGTATTAGAATCCCCGTTAGTGACATTAAAAATATCCGTGTTTTAGCTAAACAAATACTCTCGTTATTATATATTTCATGTGAATTGAGTGGAATTGCTATTAATGAAATTTTAAGAGAATTAATAACTGAGATAAATAATGAAGGACAGAAAATGGTCCAAGAGATTAAACAAAAATTGATTTTTTAGGATTTCTTCAAAAAAAACAATTTATTTATCTTTTCTGCAGAGGAAAAACTTAAAAAATTATCAAAATTTTAGATTTAAATTTCGTGAAACAAGAATTTCACGATCAAATTACTAAATTCATCAGTTTACTATTTTAAAAGTTTAAAAAACCAAAAATAATATATTTAGCTCAATTTAAGGATAAATCATTAGAAATTAAATTATTAAAAAAAAAGAGGGATATAAAAATGGAGTATAAAGAAATTATTTTTGAGAAAAAGGATAGAATTGCCCGAATAACCATCAATAGACCCCAACGTTATAACGCATGCAATCTACGTGCTGTTCATGAATTGATTGATGCATTTGATCAATGTTGGGACAATGAAATTGGGGTTATTGTTTTTACAGGAATTGGTGAGAAAGCCTTTTGTACTGGTGGTGATCAAACAACTCGAGAGAAGGGGGGTTATGAAGGAGAGCTATTATTACCACTAGAGGTTGGTTGGCAACGGGTCACATTTTTAATCCGCACGCTACCTAAACCTGTCATAGCTCGTGTGAATGGTTATGCAATTGGAGGAGGGCATGTATGGCATGTTAATTGTGATCTTAGTATTGCCGCAGAACACGCACAATTTGGACAAGCAGGTCCTCGTGTTGGTTCATTTGATCCCGGCTATGGAACAGGAGATTTAATGCGTGCTGTAGGTGTGAAACGCGCTAAAGAAATATGGTATTTATGTCGTCGATATACAGCACAACAAGCATTAGAGATGGGACTTGTAAACGCAGTTGTTCCGTATGGGAAATTAGATGAAGAGATAGATCAATGGTGCCAGGAATTATTAGAGAAGAGCCCTACTGCTCTTAAAATGCTGAAGTATGCTTTCTTAGCAGAAATTGATGGAGTAACAGGAATAACTCAATTAGGTGTTGGTGGCTTATCCATGTATTATGACACTGATGAAGCCATGGAAGGAAAAAATGCTTTTGTAGAAAAGCGCAAAGCAGATTTTAATCAATTTAGAAAATAATTTTTCTTATTTTTTTACTAAAATTAATCTATCTTCTTCAAGAACAATTTTATCTTTGTTTAAAGGGCTAAAATTGTAAGTAATTTTCATGCCGTTTACTATGAGAGTCCCTAGAAACTTTAATTTCAATGTATTAAACAGATCATTTATCATCTGGAGATCTTCTGGAATAGATACTCCAAAAAATGGATTTAGAAATAAATATAAAGCCGCACTAATAATTATTCCAACAATAAGGCTGAAAATGCTATTAAATGGAAATAGCAACAAGATTAAAAGCAGTATTACTAAGTTAGGGATTAATCTATAGATTCGGAAATTATATTTAATATTGAGTTTACGTTTAAGTTGAATTAAAATAAAGGGCAAAAGAAATAGTGCTGAAATTAGCATAACAATACCAATACCTAAAATTCCAAAAAAGAAAATAAAAATTGGAGAAGTTACAAGTATTATTAGAAGCGTTATAGAGAAACCTATTGCGGCTAAACCAGCGTTGCCTGAACCTATTAAAGCATTCCCAAATAATGTCGAGTACCCATAAAGAAATTGTCCAATAATAATCAAGATAAATAATACTTGTGCCATAACAAACAGATCACTATTAAAAACGCCCTCTTCGTAAAAAAAATCATGATGTAAGTAAAGTAATATTTCTTCAGATAGAGCGACCATTGCTGTTAAGAACCCTAAAGCCAAAATACTTGAAATTCGTGTAGATGCATTTATTGACTCCTCGATAGTATCATGACTTTTTTTAACCGTTGCTTCAGCAATTTCAATATTTAAAGGAGCAGAATAATACAGAATCACTGATTTTACTGCTCCATAAGCCATTAGAACAGTTAATAAACTCAAACCGAAATTTTGATATGAAGTGTCTGTGAAAATTGTCAAATATACAGCAGCAATAAAGAATAAGATATATTCAAAAAATTTAGAATTCTGAATATTGGTTATCATAGAATATATAGAATTTTTCATATAAATCAGAATTTGATAATTTTCAATAAGTTCTCTAACTTCAGGTGAAACTCTTTTCCTCATGTTTCGAGATCTTAGACTTGCTCTAAAAATCTCGATAACTGAATACGGAGTTAATCGCTTAAAGAAATAAATTAGTAGAATTAATGTAATTAGATTAAAATATGGATAAAATGCAAACCAAAAAGGATCTAAACCATAAGAAATAAAAATAATACCTAATGGCAAAATAAAAATTCCATTAAAAATTGATGCAAACGCAATTATATCATATCTGTTTTTAATCTCTAATCCTATTTGAAAAACATAAGTACCATATATTAAAAATGTTGAAAAACCAGAAGCGAAGATACATTCTCTTAACAAATTATTTGTTAAGAAAAACCCAAAAATAAAGGGAATCGCTATCATTACTAATCCTAAACCTAAACCAATTATGAATAATAACTTTGAATATGTTGTAGCTTTAATCCGACCAAGTTCTTCATTTATAACAAAGGCTGCTTTAATTTCTGCTATAAAATATCGGGTAATTCCAATTCCAATTAAGCTAAAAATCCCATTAATCGCAGTTGTTAAACCAAAATAAGTTAATCCCGGCCAATTCGTTCCTAAAATAATAAAAATCCAGATACAACCCGAATTAATTAATGAAAAAAACATATAGAGAGAGCCTGAAGTAATTGCACGCGAACTCCCTTCTTTTTCAAAAAATTTCCGATCTCTTTTAAATTCAAATTGAGATCTTTCTTTATCTTTTGATTTACCCATAATTAACGAGCTTTCTCTATTTAAATTATAGATCTTGAATTAAAGGATTATAAAAAACTTTTAGCTTTAAAAAAATTAGTCTAAAAGGAAGGAGGTATTTGAATTTATTTATCATATAATAAAACAGGTTTTTAAAAATAATCAATTTCTTAACATAATTATTTAGAAAAAAAAGTAGGAGAGTCAAAATGAGTAAAGTAGTTATTTGTGAAAATTGTGGCGAAAATACTTCATCAGAATTATACGAATGTGCAGATTGTTTTACCCAAATATGCGAAGAGTGTGGGAACATATGCAAAAAATGCGGAGAATATCTATGTGATGGGTGTTATCACGATCATAAGAAGAATTGTAAGAAATGAAAGGTACTTACATCTTAGTTGTTTTTATACAAAAAAATATTGAACTGAATATCGGTGCTCTTGGGAGTATTAAATTTAAGAAAGGCTTTTACTTTTATATCGGTTCAGCCATGGCGAATTCTGGGTCAACAACCCTTATCAATAGAGTCAGAAGACACATATCTCCCTCAGAGAGTAAAAAAATACATTGGCACATCGATTATTTGCTTAAAAGCAAATATACTTTTGTTTACTGTTTATATTTAATTCCTTCTTTTCAGAATCTAGAGTGCTTAATAGCGAATGAATTATTAAACATATCAGATGGCTACATTAATAAATTTGGATCATCAGATTGTCTTTGTAAATCCCATTTGCTTTATTTTAAAGAGTTTAAACCATTAAAACGATTACTCCAATAAATAAGACAATATCTATCATAATTTCCACTAAAACAGCTTTTTTTACATAAATCCAATTTGGGAGCCAATAGAGTGTTTTCTCTCTGATTTTATCTACAATCCTATGGAAAAAGTTGTTATGATGGTAATCTATTTTTCCATTTAAATTTCTTCTCCTTTGAACTCGTCTTACTATTGTCCAATCCCAAATATCTGGTAAATTAACAAATATAATTCCTAAATAGTAACGAAAAAAAGGAATTATTGCTATGTAACCAACAACGCGTACACTAATATTCCAAAAAACCCAGAACTTATCATCCCAATGTGGTTCAGGAGTATGATAGGTAATTTTTGAAAATGCATCGACTATAAAATGTGATAAAAAGGCAATGATTATGGTAAGTAAAAAGTTAAAAGGAAAAGTAAAAAATATAAAACATAAAATTTGAATGAAAACACCGAATAAAACATGAGTAATTAAATTCATAATCTTTTCAGTCAAAAACCTTATGATACTTTATAAAAATAATATTTATAAAAATCCTTAAGTTTAGAAAAAATTTTTTATTGGTACATATTATTTAGCGCATAAAATTCCAAAAAATAGAGCAATATCAATTATTATTTCTGATATTACTGCTTTTTTTTCATAATACCAATTAGGAAGCCAAAAAAGGGTTTTTTTTCTAATTTTGGCTATAATACTATGAAAAATGTGATTATACTTCCAATCAATTTTCACTTTTTTAATCATTCTTGTATAAAGTATCCTTAGAATAACCCAATCGATAAGATCAACTAAATTTGCAAAAAGTATTCCCAAAACAAATGGGTAAAAAAGGAGTATTAAAATACCTCCAGAACCATACGTAATTATTTGCCATGAAAGCCAGAATGTATCTCCTTTTTGAGGATCAGGTGGATGATATGTAATAAGAACAAAGGCATCAATAATAAAATGCGATAAAAATGCAAATAAAATTGTAAAAATAATGTTAAATGGAAAAATAAAAATCATAAAGCAATAAATCTGAATAATTATACCCGTTAAAACATGCGTCTCTAAATTCATTATCTTATTAGTTAAAACACTTATAAGACTTTATAAAAATAATAATTGTAAAAATCCTTAAGTTTAGAAATAATTTTTTATTAGTACATATTATTTAGCACATAAAATTTTGAACTAAAAATAAACAAATAATTTAAAAGAGTGAAAAAAATTATGGGAATGTTAGATGGTAAAGTAGCTATAATCACTGGTGCTGGTCGAGGCTTGGGTCTTGAAGAAGCTTTGGCTATGGCTAGAGAAGGTTGTAATATAGTTGTTAACGATTTAGGTGCTGCTTTTGATGGTTCTGGCGCTGAGACTAAAATTGCCGATCAAGTAGCAGACGAATGTAAAAAATTAGGAGTTAAAGCGGTTGCAAATTATGATTCTGTAACTGATTTCAATAAAGCTAAAGCTATGGTTGATCAAGCCATTTCAGAATTTGGAAAATTAGATATTCTTGTTAATAATGCGGGTATTTTACGCGATAGAATGCTCTTCAATATGTCAGAGCAAGAATTTGATGATGTAATAGCAGTGCATTTAAAAGGTACATTTAACATGACTCGCCATGCTGCTGCCTACTTTAGAGAAAAAGGAAAAGCTAATGAAGCTTTGGGAAACTTTGGAAGAGTAATTAATACTGCATCTGATGCAGGTTTAACGGGGAACGTTGGACAAACTAATTATGGAGCTGCAAAAGCAGGTATCGCTGCTTTCACTATGAACGCTTCAGCAGAATTAAAAAAATATGCTACAGTCAATTGTATTGTTCCATTAGCACGAACTCGTTTAACTACAGATGCTACTCCGCAAATGGTTGAAATAATGAATAAACTCGATGAAACTGGACTTGATGTCTTCAATCCGACTAATGTAGCACCAATGGTTGTATTTTTAGCATCAGACAAGGCTAAAAAGATTAATGGAGAGGTATTTAGAGTCGTAGCTGATCGTGTTATGCTATTCCAAGGATGGCATACTGTTAACCAAATTAAAAATGATCATAAACCCTTTACGCCCCAATTAATTGCCGAAAAGATAAGAGAATTAATGAAGGGCGCACCAAAAAAAGAAAATTTATATGCTCTTCTTGGCGATTTGGTTAAGATGTAATTTAATTTTAATCCTATTTTTTTCTTTATTTTTTTTTAATCATAATATAATGTTAAGAGAGTTACTCTAACTTATCTGCAATTTCTTTGAAAATATGATAAATTATTATGATTATTTTATCAAAAACTTCTTCAGACATATCAGCACTATTAGTCTTTAACTTATTTAAAAGATAATCTAATTTATTTAGAGCAGCATTAAGATATGAGATATCATCTTTATTATTTGCTCTTTTAACTCGTGTTTTTAAAAATATTATCTCACTTATAAGCATATTAACTAATTTTTCTTTTCTTGATTCAACAAACACATTATATGGAAATAAGATTGTTTTGCTCATTTTTTAACCTCAGAATTAATTTTATTCTTAGTTATTAAGAGAATAGCACTGAATTAATTTCTTTTAGAGTCCAATTATTGAGTTCTATTGTTTTATTCAAAAAAAAGTGTAACTGACTCTAAATCATATAAGAAATAAAATAATTATTATAACAGTAATTTTAATAATTTATTTGTCAATTAAATCTTCAAAAAATTCATCGCCATAAGGTTCTTCTTTCTTCTCTTTTTTCTCTTCTTCTTTCAATTCTTTATGCATAAAACGAGCACCAATTATCATCGCAACAACAAGTCCAATAACTAATCCATATATAGATCTCTCCAAGAAATAATAGAAGAAGAATTCAACAGTAATTGTTTTTATGTATAGAATTGCATCGACAAGAGTAGTAGAAAGTGCTGAAATCAATCCACCAATAACTACCGTGATAACATTAATTTTTGTAATCGATTGTTCTTCTTTTCGATATTTTGTGGTATAAATTACACCACCTATTGCTCCAATTAAAAATTGATAATCAACAAAAGCATAGAGCCCAAGTAAAAATCCAAGAATGCCAAAAAAATAATAAATTAAACGGATTGTACTATATATAAAAAAAGTAAGAGATACAAAAACAACTATCCCAAATTTTAAGTTATTTTCTTTGGCATAATCAGAATTGAGAGAAATATTATTCACCAAGTTAAGTTTTAAGGAAATAAAATGATCAAATTTTTTTTAAAGAGTTAAAAATTTAAAAAAACAATAATATAAGAAAGTTGCTATTATTTTAGTTATTTGTTCGCACCTGGTATATTTTTCCCTTTTGTAATGGCTTTTTTTACAACTTTTTTTGCTAAATCAACAGGATCAGCCAAGCTTTTTAGCCCTTCTCCAGCAGCTTGAGCAGCAGAACCTAATACATCACTAGTAATACTACCTCCACCTGCAATTTCTTGGGCTATGATACCTACAGCGGGAGTTAAGACAGCTGATACAATGGTAGTTACTGCCGCGACAGCAATTACTTTCGCGATTTTTTTGGCAATTGGACCAGCTTCTCGTCCTTTTAATTTCTCATCATCTTCAACGGCTTCTAATGATCGTTCAAGACCTTTTATTAATATATTCAATGCGTCTTCTTTCTTTTCTTTCTTTCCTTCTATATAAATACCGTCCTTATAAGCAGATTCTAAGAATTTTGTCAATGATTTATACTTTTGAACTCTTTTATATCCATTCCAATCATCCTCTTTGAAGCTAGTTAAAATCGTATTACATGGCTTTCCTTTATTTACTTCATAAACATAAATTTTGGGTTCTTTTTTATCACTTAAATAAACAGCTTCATAAATAAAATCGCCTAGTTCCTTTTTCTGTCCAATTAATATTCTAAAATTAATACTGTCAGTTTTGCCGATTAAACCTTTAGAGAATTTGGCTAAAGCTACTTTCCCCTTTTTTGCTTTTTCTTCTTCTTCCATAACAGTATCAGAACGCTTTTCTTCGAAGAAATCACTAAGCGCATCGAATGCGTCTCTAAATATATTCTTGGCTTTATCTACTTCTTTTCCCATAAAATCCACTCCTATATGGATAATAGTTTAGACGAATTTAGTTACAATAAATATTAAAACTAAAATATTTATGTTTATATCTTTTTATACCTTAGGGCTCCTAATTCATGGCACTCCAAAAGACACGTAAGTTGGGCAAAAAAGAGGTTTTTTCAAGTTAGGAAATTTAAGATTTAGCTTGAGCTCTTTAATCATTGTTACATTAGCCTTGATTTTTAAGAAATTCATCCCCTTAAACGCTCTATTTAAATCTTTATCTTTTAAAGGTGATAAATACATTAAAACAGCTAACGATCTCCTCGTTGCAGCTTTCATAATTTTGTCTAATAGATAAATATATCCAAGGATTAGATTTTTAGAATTATCATACATACTTTTTTTTAGAAATATTTCATGGAATAGCCCTATTCTTATCTTTATACCAAATTTAAAAGAATAAATATTCTGTTGGGTGAATATAGACTCTCCTATTATCTTTCCATTTTTTCTAATAAATATGTAAGTTGGTTTTTGCTGTGCAGCTGGAATTTTTATTCTTGCCCATAAAAATTTTCTTTTATTATATCCTGGATATCCTTCATAATATTTTGGATTGATCTTATTTATTGCTTTCATGTATTCAAGGTGTTTCTTATTATGGTTAATTTCATATGAAAAATCTTTAAAAAAGGGATAAAATTTTAGTTTTATTCTATTTAATAATCGAGGTATATATGAAAGAGCAAAAAAAACCGGAAAAAAGAGAGCAAGTGCATACACATTCTTAATAAGCTGTATTATATTTGGAAATTGTATAAAAAGAGCTCCAAGATCAACATCAAAATACCCTAATTTTTGATAAATCTTCTTTCTTGCAAAACCCCTCAATCCTGCTGAAAGTATTGAAAAATCGCATTTTTTCTGTTTCATATATTCAATTGACATTTCCATTAATTTTGTTGCGATTCCTCTATTTGTGTAATCTGGAAGAGTTGAAACATCATTAATATCACCCATTAAATACATATTCTTACCAATAGGTACCGTCTCTATTAAATTAACAATTACAACACCTACAATCTTTTCTTTATCGAGATCTTCAGCAATTTGACACATCTCGGGTTCAAATCCTGGAGATTTAACATATCTCCAGTACCAATTATTTGGAGTTCTTACAAACCCACTACCATTCTGTTGGAAAGCTAAGTTAAATAAATTAGCTAACTGCTTTTCATCACCTTTCCGATAATGTCGGAATATTATATTATTCATTAGATTACTTTTGCTGTTTTTTATTTTTATGATAATAAATTAGGAAAAATTAGCTTTTTTAAGCAAGATTCCTATACTTAAATATAATTAAAACTTACATAATAATTAAAGAATTAATATTCTCAATAACACAAAACTAAATTGAGTTAAATGAGTGAAAGAATAACTGAAATTCTCGATAGTTTAAAGGCGATAAAAGGGGTTCACGGTGCAGCCCTAATTGAGAAATTTGGATTAATAAAAGGAAGTGCTCTACCTGGTTGGGTTGATCCAGAAGCTGTTGCCGCTATGGTTACATTAATTTTGAAAGCTAGCCAGAGAGCAACTAAAGAACTGGAGCAAGGTCAATTTTTCAGTGCTATTATAGAATCTGAAAAAGGAAAAATCCTTTTTAGCGAAATCAAAGGAAATATTTTGTCTATCATTACAACGCGTGAAGCAAAATTAGGTATAATAAACTTAAAATTAGATGCTGCGAGTTCAGCTCTAGAAGCATTGATATAATTTTTTATTCTTTTTTTAACAAACTATATTTTAGTGGGATTAGTTTCATTTCTAAATTCATTCCCTAAGATTTAAATTATAATCAAAACAATTATTTTATAATAAAATTTGAAGGTGACCAGTATAGTAATTATAAATTCTGAAGGCAAAATTAATGACAATTATTATCTTATAGATGGAATGACTATGGGAATGCAGAAATTTCTTTCAATTTATATTATTGAACATGGTGGAATGCGTTTGATGATTGATGTAGGAGAAACAATAAAATCCCGTAAAATCATAAAAAAGATTAAAGATTTAGGGCTATATCCTATTGATAAAATCATTTTAACTCATTCTCATTGGGATCATGCCCAAGGTTTATCTAAATTAATTAATTCAATGAAAGAGAGTGAAGTTGAAGTTTTAGCCGCAAAAAATGCTGTAGAAAATTTAAAACATCCAGAAAAAATGGTAAATGGATTTGAAGGATTTGCTGATACAACATATGCCTTTGAAGGAGAGATTACTCCTTTAAAAGAAGGTGATATTATTGATATAAATGGATTGGAATTAGAAATTGTTAATTTTTTCGGGCACACCATGGATTCTATTGGGATCATTGACAAAGTAAATAAAAATATATTTGTAGGGGACGCAGTTTTAATGAGATTAGACCAAGATGCTTTTTTTGTGCCTCTTATGCCACCCGATTTTCATGAAGAAGAACTTCTGAAAACATTTGATAAATTACGAAATATGAAGGATGAGTTAAACTCTATCTCTTTAACTCATTTTGGACTATGGAAAGATAATCATTGTAAACAAGTATTAGATGAGATGGAAGATCTATATTTTAAGGTCAAGAATTCACTAATTGAATGGTATAACGAAGATCCATCAATTGAGTCTATAACAACAAAATATTTTAGAACCTTCACACCTAATTCTAAAATTTGGAATGAGAAGCTATTTGAAGCACTTATTGTTATGATGATAAACGGTTTAAAGTGGAGTGGATTTATAAAAGTATAGACTGCTTTATATTAATCAATAATTTTTTTTTAATCAATAATATCTTGTTCTTTAAGAATGTCAATTAGTATTTTCCTGGCTATATGCGGATCTGCTTGGCCCCTTGTTTTAGCCATAATTCTTCCGATTAAAGCTTCTATTGCTTTAGGATTTCCACGACAATCATTCACAATCTTGTCATTCTCTCCAATAACTTCCATACTACACTTCTCAAGGAATTTTACATCAGAAATTCTTTTTTTCCCTTTCTTTTCAAGTATCTCAGAGATTGAAAAACCCTCCATCATATCATCTATAAATGTTTTAGCAATTTTGGATGTGATTTTACCATCATTTACATACCTGATTAAATCGACAATTTGGTGAGGGTGAAGTTTTGAATCTTTTATTATTTTATTTTGTTCATTTAACCATCTTAATATATCATTCATCAACCAATTGCAGTACTGCTTGTATTCATTAGGTCCAAATGAAGCGTCTGAATTTACTCCGTCTTCATAAAAATCAGCAATATCTTTATCTAGAACTAAATTATCTGAATCAAATTCTGATAAATTATAATCCCTCTGAAGTCTTCTTGATCTCTCACTAGGCATTTCTGGCAATTCATCCTTAACTTTTTGAATGAAAATATCATCAATTTCTATTGGAACTAAATCCTGCTCTGGAAAATACCTATAATCGGCCTCAAATTCTTTTGTTCTTAGTGAAATTGTGATTCTTCTTTTATCATCCCAATGCCTTGTTTCTTGTATTAAGGTTTTTCCTCTTTTTATAAGATTTTTCTGTCTGATAATTTCATGCCTTAACGCTCTTTCTACTTCTTTAAAACTATTAATGTTCTTTACTTCACTCCGTTCATATCCTTTCAGTGATATATTTGCGTCAACTCTAACTGAACCTTCAAGATCGAGATTTGATATTCCCGAATACTGAACAATCGATTTAAGCTTTTTTAAAAATTCACGTGCTTCTTCTGGTGAACTTAATACTGGCTCAGTAACAATCTCAATTAATGAAACCCCTGATCGATTATAATCTACCAATGTATATGGAGACGTTGCGATACTTCCTTTATGAACAAGTCTTGCGGGATCTTCTTCTAAATGAATTCGATTCAGCATTATTTCCTTTTTATGCGAATTTAATTTAATTGCAAGGTTCCCTTTATCTGCAAAAGCTTTCCCTCCCGCTTTATTATACTGGCTAATTTGAAAACCTTTAGCTAAGTCTACATAGAAATATTGTTTTCTAAAGAACCAAAACTCTTGATTTATTTTACAATTTAATG